>MESQ01000064.1 GCA_001771065.1 Burkholderiales bacterium RIFOXYD12_FULL_59_19
ATTGCCGTGGGCATTTCGGGTGCCATCCAGCACCTGGCCGGCATGAAGGACAGCAAGGTCATTGTGGCCATCAACAAAGACCCCGAGGCACCGATCTTCAGCGTGGCTGACTACGGTCTGGAAGCTGATTTGTTTGTGGCGGTGCCCGAACTGGTGGCAGCGCTTTGATACCTTGCGGGTCAGACCACTCGCGCAGCGACGTGCTCTGACACCAACTGATTAGGAGATACCCATGAGCTACATCGCCCCCGTGAAAGACATGCTCTTCAACATCGCGCATCTGGCTGGTATTGACCAGATCGCGCAAATGCCCGGCATGGAAGACGCCGGTTTGGAAACCGCGCAAGCGGTGCTCGAAGAAGCCGCCAAGTTCTGCGAGGGCGTGCTCGCGCCCCTGAACTGGGAGGGCGATAAAAACCCGTCCACCTGGAAAGACGGCATGGTCACGGCCGCACCAGGTTTCAAGGACGCCTTCAAGCAATACACCGAAGCTGGTTGGCAAGGCCTGCAACACCCCACCGACTTCGGTGGTCAGGGCCTGCCCAAGACCATCGGCTCAGCCGTGGGTGAAATGCAAAACGCGGCCAACCTGAGCTTTGCCCTGTGTCCACTGCTCACCGACGGCGCCATTGAGGCGCTGCTCACGGCAGGTAGCCCGGAACTCAACGCCATCTACCTCGAAAAACTCGTCAGCGGCGAATGGACCGGCACCATGAACCTGACCGAGCCGCAAGCCGGCAGCGACCTGGCCGCGGTGCGCACCAAGGCAGAACCCCAGGCGGACGGCAGCTACAAGGTGGCTGGCACCAAGATCTTCATCACCTGGGGTGAGCACGACATGGCCGGCAACATCATCCACCTGGTGCTGGCCCGTGTCACTGGCGCACCCGAAGGTGTGAAGGGCATCAGCCTGTTTGTGGTACCCAAGTTCATGGTCAACGCCGACGGATCAATCGGCGCGCGCAACGACGTGCACTGCGTGTCAATTGAGCACAAGATGGGCATCAAGGCCAGCCCCACGGCGGTGCTGCAGTTTGGCGACCATGGCGGCGCAGTTGGTTACCTGGTCGGCCAGGAAAACCGCGGCCTGGAATACATGTTCATCATGATGAACGCCGCGCGTTACGGCGTCGGTGTGCAGGGCATCGCCATTGCCGACCGGGCCTACCAAAAAGCGGTGGAGTTTGCCAAGGAGCGTATCCAGAGCCGCCCGGTTGACGGTTCGCTGCCAGCGGCCGGCCCCATCATCCACCACCCCGATGTCAAACGCATGCTCATGACCATGCGTGCCTATACCGAGGGCTGCCGCGCCCTGTCCAGCGTGGCAGCTGCTGCCTATGACGCGGCACACCACCACGAAGACGCCGACACACGCAAGCAAAACCAGGCGTTCTATGAATTCATGGTGCCGCTGATCAAGGGTTATAGCACCGAGATGAGCCTGGAAGTGTCATCGCTGGGCGTGCAGGTGCATGGTGGCATGGGCTTTATTGAAGAAACCGGTTGCGCCCAGTACTACCGCGACGCCAAGATCCTCACCATTTACGAAGGCACCACAGCCATCCAGGCCAACGACCTGGTGGGGCGCAAGACCGCGCGCGACGGCGGCCAGACCGCCAAAGGCATTGCCGCACAGATCGAAGCCACCGAGGCCGAACTGCTGCAAAGCGGCAGCGACGATGCGCAGGCCGTGGCCAAACGTCTCAAGGCAGCGCGCGAAGCCTTCATCGACGTGGTGGACTTTGTCGCGGGCAACACCAAAACCAGGCCCAACGACGTGTTTGCCGGCAGCGTGCCCTACCTGATGCTGGCGGGCAACCTGATGGCGGGCTGGCAGCTGGCGCGCGCCTTGCTGGTGGCCCAAGTGCAATTGGCAAAAGGGCAGGACTCGGCCTTCATGCAGGCCAAGATCGTCGTAGCGCGTTTCTACGCCGACCACCTGCTGACCAAGGCCCCGGGCCTGCGCGACAGCATTGTGGAAGGTGCGGGCTGCGTGACGGCGCTGGCGCTGGACGCGTTTTGACGGTGACGATGCAAGCGCCTGCCTGATTTACCTTGGCATGAACACAGACGTAGCCCGGATGCAGCGAAGTGCAATCCGGGAATTAAATGCGGGCTTACGGTCCGGTCAAAGCGCCAACTCCGCGTAGCCGGATTCACGTTAATGGCGAATGCGGGCCTTCAGCACCAGATCGCGCACATCGTCAGATTCATAACGTGCCAGATCAGATCACTTGCTTGTGCGAAAAATTCCTTCAGCCGGAGCAGGTCGTTCAACGCGGTCTGGCTCAGGAATATCCGTGGCATGGATCAATCCAGTCGCGATGGCGCAGGCGCTTGAGGTTTGGTTTGAAGACCTGTCCGGTGTCTGAGGTGACAGGCCTGTGCTGGCCGCTGGCAGGAGACAATCGCAACCAGCTCTTAAGTAACCCGTCCCATTCAGCAACTTTTCAAAAAACACAAACACCATGAAAACCAAAGCAGCCGTCGCCTGGAAAGCAGGCCAGCCCCTGACGATTGAGACCGTGGACCTGCAAGGCCCGAAATTTGGCGAAGTGTTGGTCGAGATCAAAGCCACCGGCATCTGCCATACC
This sequence comes from Burkholderiales bacterium RIFOXYD12_FULL_59_19, assembly GCA_001771065.1. Taxonomy (GTDB): domain Bacteria; phylum Pseudomonadota; class Gammaproteobacteria; order Burkholderiales; family Burkholderiaceae_C; genus Rhodoferax. Next base: position 2,595 of record MESQ01000064.1, read on the forward strand.
GACTATTACACCCTCAGTGGTGCCGACCCCGAAGGCATCTTTCCGGCCATTTTGGGCCACGAAGGTGCGGGCATCGTGGTCGATGTCGGCCCGGGTGTCACCACCCTGCAAAAGGGTGACCACGTCATTCCGCTCTACACGCCCGAGTGCCGCCAGTGCAAGTTTTGTCTGAGCCGCAAGACCAACCTTTGCCAGCTGATCCGCGGCACGCAGGGCAAGGGCCTGATGCCCGACGGCACCAGCCGCTTTAGCCTGAATGGCGACCCCATCTTTCACTATATGGGCACCAGCACCTTCAGCAACTACACCGTGGTGCCCGAGATTTCGCTGGCCAAAATCCGCAAGGACGCGCCGTTTGACAAGGTCTGCTACATCGGCTGCGGCGTCACCACCGGAATCGGTGCCGTGATCTTCACCGCCAAGGTCGAGGCTGGCGCCAACGTGGTGGTGTTCGGTCTGGGCGGCATTGGCCTGAACGTGATTCAGGGCGCCAAAATGGTGGGCGCCGACAAGATCATTGGTGTGGACATCAATCCCGCGCGCCAGGCCATGGCCCGAAAATTCGGCATGACCCACTTCATCAACCCCAAAGAGGTGGACAACGTGGTGGAAGCCGTTGTGCAGCTCACCGACGGCGGCGCCGACTACAGCTTTGAGTGCATCGGTAACACGCAAGTGATGCGTCAAGCGCTGGAATGCACGCACAAGGGCTGGGGCCGTTCCATCATCATCGGCGTGGCCGAAGCCGGGGCCGAGATCTCCACCCGTCCATTCCAGCTCGTCACCGGTCGCAAGTGGGAAGGCTCGGCCTTCGGTGGTGCCCGGGGCCGCACCGACGTGCCCAAAATTGTGGACTGGTACATGGACGGCAAGATCAACATCGACGACCTCATCACCCACACCATGCCCTTGGAAGACATCAACAAAGGTTTTGAGCTGATGAAAAGCGGCGAATCCATCCGTGGCGTGGTGATTTTTTAATGAACCCCGGCAACCTGACCTTGCTGAGCGAGCACGCCTGCTTTGACGGTGTGCAGCGCTTTTACCAGCACGATTCCCGAGAAATCGGCCTGCCCATGCGGTTCTCTGTTTTTCTGCCGTCGCAAGCAGCGCTTGGCCCGGTGCCCGCCGTGCTGTACCTGGCGGGGTTGACCTGTACCGAGGAGACCTTCATGGTCAAGGCCGGGGCCCAAGCCCGGGCCGCCGAATTGGGCCTGGCCCTGATTACGCCCGACACCAGCCCGCGCGGCGCCGGTGTGGCGGGCGAGGCCGAGAGTTGGGACTTTGGCGTGGGTGCCGGGTTTTACCTGGACGCCACCCTGCCGCCCTGGGCCACGCACTACCGGATGGAGAGCTACATTACCGCCGATTTGCTGCCACTGCTCGCTAAAGCTTTGCCGCTGGACGCCGAACGGCTGGGGATTTTTGGCCATTCCATGGGTGGCCACGGCGCGCTCACGCTGGCGCTGCGCCACCCGGGGCTGTTCAAGTCTGTGTCCGCATTCGCCCCCATTTGCGCGCCAACGCAGTGTGCGTGGGGTCGCAAGGCGTTTGCCGGGTATCTCGGTGCGGACGAGTCCGGCTGGCAGCGCCACGACGCCAGCGTGTTGATGCGTCAGAGCCAGAAGGCGCCTTACCCGGACGGCATCCTCATTGATCAAGGCTTGGGCGACAAATTTCTGGCCGATCAATTGAACCCGGCTCTGTTCGAGGCGGCATGCAGCGCGGTAGGCCAGCCCCTGACGCTGCGCCGCCATGCGCGCTATGACCACGGCTATTACTTCATTGCCAGTTTCATGGCCGACCATTTGGCGCACCACGCCAAAGCATTGGCGAGCAAGGGCTGAAGGCTGTCATTGCGGGCACCGACTCGCAATCCGGGGAATTTCAAAACTGCAGCGCATTACCCGCAGCGCGCATTGGGTATCTGACTCCGCGAATGTCCCCCGGCTTGGGGCGTGCGCCCCAAGCCTCCTCCTTTATTTGGCAAAACCCCAAGTCCACGCTGCGTCAGACACCCAACGCAGCCCGCTAGTCGCCGTCGGATGTCCGGATGCCCACCCCCTTTCTGTATGCGCAGGTTGCCTGGAGCGAAGCGGAAGGTCGCAGACAGCGGGGTCGCTTTTCTTTTGCTTACTTTTCTTTGACGAAGCAAAGAAAAGTGAGTCGCCCCCGGGGCGAGACCCGGCGGCTTCGAAACCCAAACGAATCGCCCCCCGGATTGCGCTGCGCTCCATCCGGGCTACATGTTCCATCACCCCGACGGTCAGTCAAACACCAGCGTCTGCGCCTGCCCCGGCTGCCACGGTGGGTGTTTTGTCATGACACTTTGAAACAGCGGCGAGGCCTCAAAGTTCGCTAGCCAGGTTTGCACCTTGGGCCAGGGCTGGCTGGCAAACCAGGCGCTGTTGGTGTGTGCAAATTGGCGCACAAAGGGAGCGATGGCGGCATCTGCCAGGCTCCAATGGGCGCCTGACAGGTACCGGGCACGGGTCAGATGTTGTTCCAGGTCAAAGATAAACCCGGCGCCACCAAAGCGGGGTGTGCCAGGGTCAGCAATTTCAAACTGGTTTGGGTATTTGTAGCGGTCCAGCTGGGGCTTGAATTCATGGTCACAGCGCTTGATCAAATGCATGGCATCGGCCTGATTGCCTTGCACAGGTAGCCAACACAAAGAGTCATGGCGTTGCAGCGCCCATAGCATGATGTCGAGGCTTTCGTCCAGCACGCGACCGTCTGTATCGACCAGCACGGGCACCGTGGCCTTGGCCGACGCTTGCCGTAATTCTGCCGGTTTGCGGCTCAGCACCACCTCGCGCAATTCGCAGGTTTGATGGCTGACCGCCAGCGCCAGGCGGGCGCGCATGGCGTAGGGGCAGCGGCGAAACGAGTACAGAACCGGGTAAGCGTTTACTTGCACGCTCCAACCCAGTCCAGTCCGCGCGCCTTGGCCAAGTCCCACTGCCGTTTGCGTTCACGGGCCCCAGCTTTTTGGTTGTCGCCGGTGATGGCGTGGCAGCGGGCACAGCTGACACCGTCCTCAAACAGCGGCGACAATTTGTCGGATTCACTGATCGGCAAGCGGCAAGCCCGGCATAAACCATATTCACCGACTTCGAGGCCGTGACCGACCGACACACGTTCGTCAAAGACAAAGCACGCCCCTTGCCATAGGCTTTGCTCCGGCGGCACGGTTTCCAGGTATTTCAAAATGCCGCCTTCAAGGTGGTAGACCTCATCAAAGCCCTGGGCGCGCAGCAGGGCGGTGGACTTTTCGCAGCGAATGCCGCCGGTGCAAAACATCGCCACCTTGGGTTTTTTGCCGCTGGCCGGGTTCAGCGCTGCGGTCTGCTCTATCCACTGCGGCAACTGTGAAAAGCTGTCGATGTGCGGATTGAGCGCGCCCGCAAAGCTGCCAATGTCCACTTCATAGTGGTTGCGGGTGTCCACCACCACCACGTCCGGGTCTGAGATCAAGGCGTTCCAGTCGGTCGGCTTGACATAGGTTCCGGCCAGTTTGGCCGGGTTGGCCTCGGGCACGCCCAGCGTGACGATCTCACGCTTCAGGCGCACTTTCATGCGGTAGAACGGCGCTTTGTCCGACCAGGCTTCCTTATGTTGCAGGTCGGCCAGGCGCGGGTCCTGGCGCAAATAGGCCAGCACCGCGTGTACGCCGCCGGCCGGGCCGGCAATGGTGCTGTTGATGCCCTCGGTGGCCAGCAAAATCATGCCCTTGACGCCGTGTTGCTGGCAGCACGCCAACAGGGGTTCTTTCAGTGTGGTGTAGTCAGGCAGGTCAACAAATTTGTAAAAGGCGGCGGTCAGGAATTGCGTCATGAATTTTTCTTAAAGGAGCTTGCGGGTCAGACCACTCGCGCAGCGACGTGCTCTGACCCCAACTTGGAGTAGCTTGCGGGTCAGACCACTCGCGTAGCGACGTGCTCTGACCCCAACTTGGAGTAGCTTGCGGGTCAGACCACTCGCGTAGCGACGTGCTCTGACCCCAACATTATGTAGGCCAGGTGGAGCCGTGTTCAGGCACGACGGCACGCCAACCCAGTTCGTGCGTGATGCGGCTGCGCATCATATCGGCAGGGCCAGCATCACCATGCACCACATAAACCTGGTCGGGTGGCTGCGGCATGGTGCGCAGCCAGGCCAGCAGCTGGTTGGCGTCGGCATGGGCCGACGCAGAGACAAGTTGCACCACTTCGGCGTTGACATCCACATCGCGCCCATGGATGCGCAGCGACTTGGCGCCGCTGGCCAGCGTGGCTCCGCGCGTGCCGGGGGCCTGGTAACCGGTCAGGATGATCATGTTGCGGTGGTTGCCGGCATAGTGCGCCAGGTGGTGTAGCACACGCCCGCCAGTGGCCATGCCGCTGGCTGACAAGATCACCATCGGCCCGTGGCGGCTGGCCAGGGCCTTGGATTCGTCGGTGCTGTTGATCATGGTGGCGTTGCGCGTCAGGGCACGGGTGTCCTGTTGACTCAGGCGGTGTTCGCCGGGGTGGTCTTCAAACAAATGGGTGGTGTGCACCGCCATCGGGCTGTCCAGAAAAACCGGCAATGAGGTTGGCAGTTCACCCTTCATCTTGAGCAGGTGAATGGCGTGTAACAAAGCCTGGGCCCGGCCCACGGCAAACACCGGCACCACGGCTACGCCACCGCGCTTGGCCACGCGCTGCAGGGCAGGCGCCAGCTCGGCCGGGATATCTTCCTTGGGGTGGATGCGGTCACCATAGGTGGACTCGATCAAGACAGTGTCGGCCTGCGGCGCATCATCAGGCGGGCTCATGATGAGGTCATCGGGGCGCCCCAGGTCGCCCGAGAAAAGGATGCGCCGCCCCGCCACTTCTAGCAGGATGCTTGAGGCTCCCAGGATGTGCCCGGCCGAACTGAAGCTGGCTTTCCAGCCCGGCATGAGGTTGATGGTCTTGTCAAACTCGACCGTCTTGAGCAAGGGCAGGGCGTCCAGCGCGTCTTGCCGGGTGTACAGCGGCAGGGCTGGGGCGTGTTTGGAAAAGCCGTGGCGGTTGGCAAAGGCGGCGTCTTCTTCCTGAATATGACCGCTGTCGGGCCACAGGATGCGGCACAGGTCGCGCGTGCCCCGGCTGGCATACACATGGCCGCTAAAGCCTTCCTTGGCCAGCAGCGGAATGTAACCACTGTGGTCCAGGTGGGCGTGGGTCAACAACACGGCATGGATTTGGTCGGGCGGTACGGGCAGCGGGGTCCAGTTGCGCAGGCGCAATTGTTTGTAGCCTTGAAACAGGCCGCAGTCCACCAGCAGGCGTTTGCCGTCATGCTGGACCAGGTACTTGGAGCCGGTGACGGTGCTGGCCCCGCCCAGGAAAGTGATGGTGACACTCATTTCAAGGTCTCCTTAGGTTGCCCAATTAAAAAGCCACGCCGTTGTAACGCAACAGCGTGGCTTGATTCTGGACTTTTTAAAGGTCGCTCAGGAGATAAATATCAACTAAAAAAGTTTTTCAGCCGATCCGTCCAGGTGTCACCGGTGGGCGAGTGTTTGCTGCCGTCCCGTTTGAAAGACTCGTCAAGCTCACGCAACAGCTTGCGCTGGTGTTCGGTCAGTTTGACGGGTGTTTCAACCAGAATGTGGCAATACAGGTCACCGGGGTAGTTGGAGCGCACGCCCTTGATGCCCTTGCCGCGCAGGCGGAACTGCTTGCCCGATTGTGTGCCTTCGGGGATGTCAATGGCGGCTTTGCCCTCGAGGGTGGGCACGTCGATCTCGCCGCCCAACGCGGCGGTGATGACGCTGATCGGCACCGAGCAGTGTAGGTCGTCGCCATCGCGCTCAAAAATGTCGTGCTTCTTCAGGCGGATTTCTATGTACAGGTCACCCGGCGGACCGCCATTGGTGCCCGGTTCGCCGTTGCCCGCGCTGCGAATGCGCATGCCGCTGTCAATGCCCACCGGGATTTTGACTTCGAGGGTTTTCTGCTTTTTGATCTTGCCCTGGCCATGGCAGGCAGTGCAGGGCTCAGGAATGACCTTGCCACTGCCGCGGCAGGTGGGGCAGGTTTGCTGCACACTGAAAAACCCCTGGCGCATTTGCACCGCACCCGAGCCGCCGCAGGTGCCACAGGTTTTGGCCTGGGTGCCGGGTTTGGCGCCGCTGCCGTGGCAAGTGTCGCAGTTGTCCCAGCTGGGAATGCGGATTTGTGCGTCCTTGCCCTTGGCGGCTTCTTCCAGCGTGATTTCCATGGCATAGCTCAGGTCGCCGCCACGGAAGACCTGACGTCCTCCGGCACGGCCCCCGCGTTGCTGGCCAAACATGTCGCCGAAAATGTCGCCAAAGGCCTCGGCAAACCCGCCATAGGCTTCACCGCCCGCGCCGCCGCGCATGTTCGGGTCTACCCCGGCAAAGCCGTGCTGGTCGTAGGCAGCGCGTTTTTGCGGGTCCGACAGCATTTCGTAGGCTTCCTTGGATTCCTTGAACTTTTCTTCGGCCACTTTGGCTGCGTCACCCTGGTTGCGGTCAGGATGGTGCTTCATCGCGTGTTTGCGGTAAGCCTTCTTAATTTCTTCTACCGACGCGTTCTTGGGAACACCCAGCACTTCGTAGTAATCTCTTTTGGACATGGTCTGGTCTTGCCTGATTTCAATGCAAACGCCGCGGTGAACTTTTTAGGGTTCAGCGCGGCGCCCGCAAACGGTTTAATAACAGCGTGAAAGCCAGTGCTTAGGGCTTCTTGACTTCTTTGACTTCTGCATCCACCACATTGTCGTCGGCTTGGGCCGCACCGCCTTGCGCGCCCTGACCGGCATCACCGGCTTGCGCAGTTTCGGCAGCCTGCTTGGCCTGCATGTCGGCGTACATTTTTTCGCCAAGCTTCTGGCTCACTGTCATCAGAGCAGCGCTCTTGTCGTCAATGGCGGCCTTGTCGTCGGATTTAAGCGCGTCTTCGAGCTGTTTGATGGCGTCTTCGATGCTGGTTTTTTCCGCGGCATCAATCTTGTCACCATACTCGGCCAGGCTCTTCTTGACACTGTGCAGGCTGGCATCGGCCTGGTTTTTGGCTTGCACCAGTTCCAGCTTTTTCTTGTCGTCAGCCGAGTTGAGCTCGGCATCCTTGACCATTTGCTGGATTTCGGCCTCGGTCAGACCGGTATTGGCCTTGATGGTGATCTTGTTCTCTTTGCCGGTGCCCTTGTCCTTGGCGCCCACATGCAAGATGCCGTTGGCGTCAATGTCAAAAGACACTTCGATTTGGGGCGTGCCGCGTGTGGCCGGCGGAATGCCTTCGAGGTTGAACTCACCCAGTAACTTGTTGCCGGCGGCGATTTCGCGTTCGCCCTGGAACACCTTGATGGTCACCGCGGGCTGGTTGTCGTCGGCAGTTGAGAAAGTCTGTGCAAACTTGGTCGGAATGGTGGTGTTCTTGGTGATCATCTTGGTCATGACACCGCCCAGGGTTTCAATGCCCAGGCTCAAGGGGGTCACGTCGAGCAGCAACACGTCCTTGCGGTCACCGGAGAGCACCTGACCCTGGATGGCAGCACCCACAGCCACCGCTTCGTCCGGGTTGACGTCCTTGCGTGGCTCTTTACCAAACAATTCCTTGACCTTTTCCTGCACTTTGGGCATGCGGGTCATGCCGCCAACCAGAATCACGTCGTTGATGTCGGAGGCGCTGACGCCAGCGTCCTTGAGGGCGGTACGGCAGGGAGCAATGGTGCGCTCGATCAGCTCTTCGACCAGACTTTCGAGCTTGGCGCGGGTGAGCTTGATGTTCAGGTGTTTCGGGCCTGAGGCATCGGCGGTCACGTAGGGCAGGTTAATGTCGGTTTGTGAGCTGCTGGAAAGCTCGATCTTGGCTTTTTCAGCGGCTTCTTTCAGGCGCTGCAAGGCCAGCACGTCTTTGCTCAGGTCAACGCCTTGCTCTTTCTTGAACTCGGCAATGATGAAGTCGATGATGCGCTGGTCAAAATCTTCGCCACCCAGGAAGGTGTCGCCGTTGGTCGACAGCACTTCGAACTGCTTCTCGCCATCGACGTCGGCAATTTCAATGATCGACACGTCAAAGGTGCCGCCGCCCAGGTCATACACCGCAATCTTGCGGTCGCCTTTTTCGTTCTTGTCCATGCCAAAAGCCAGCGCAGCAGCGGTGGGTTCATTGATGATGCGCTTGACATCGAGGCCGGCAATACGGCCGGCGTCTTTGGTGGCCTGGCGCTGGGCGTCGTTAAAGTAGGCCGGCACGGTAATGACTGCTTCGGTGACGGCCTCACCAAGGTAGTCTTCGGCGGTCTTCTTCATCTTGCGAAGAATGTCGGCGCTGACCTGTTGTGGCGCCATGCGGTTGCCACGCACCTCGACCCAGGCGTCGCCGTTGTCGGCGGCGGCAATTTTGTAGGGCATCAGGTCGATGTCTTTTTGCACTTCTTTTTCGGCAAATTTGCGACCAATCAGGCGCTTCACCGCGTACAAGGTGTTTTTCGGGTTGGTGACCGATTGGCGTTTGGCAGATGCCCCTACCAACACTTCGCCGTCTTCCTGATAAGCAATGATGGACGGCGTGGTGCGGGCACCCTCGGCGTTTTCAATCACTTTGGCGGTGTTGCCTTCCATGACGGCAACGCAGCTGTTGGTGGTGCCCAAGTCAATACCAATGATTCTTCCCATGATGCTTCCTTAAATGTGTTGGGGCCGGTGCCGGGCTGTTAAGCAGCCTGTGCAAGAGCCCGGGAGGGTTTTGAAATTCGAGTGTGAATAAGGTGTGGCTGAGGCTTGATATTTCAAGCCGGGCCGGTTTTTTATTTTGCAGCGGCCACGGTGACCAGCGCCGGGCGCATGACACGCTCGGCAATCAGGTAGCCCTTTTGCAGCACGGCAACCACGGTGTTGGCTTCCTGTTCGGACGGCACCATACTGATGGCCTGGTGCTGGTGCGGGTCGAACCTGGTACCCGCTGCCGGGTTGATGGCCATGATTTTGTTGCGTTCCAGCGCGGACAGCAGTTGTCGCAGCGTGGCTTGGGAGCCTTCGCGCAATTGCTCCAGCGAGGCGTCCTTGATGGCCAGACCGGCTTCCAGGCTGTCAACCACCGGCAGCAGGCTGTCGGCAAAGGACTCAAGCGCAAACTTGCGCGCCTTGGACACCTCGTCTTCGGCGCGGCGGCGGGCGTTCTCGGTGTCGGCTTTGGCGCGTAGGTACTGGTCGGCCAACTCGTGGTTTTTGGCTTGCAACTGGACCACTTCGGCCTGGCAGCTGGCCAACGTCTGCACTTCCAGTTCAGGCAGGGCAGATTCGGTGTTGGCGGCGTCAACGGGGGTGTTGGCTGGGTCGGCAGCGGTGGGCTGCGCATCGGATGGGGGAGTGCTGGGGTGGGTCATGCAGGTGGAATGGTTGTTAGCAACAAGTGTTACAAATTTGGGCTGAAAGCTGTTTTTGCAAGAGTCCATGGGCAAAAAAGTTTGGCGACCCTTTGCGGCAGAAAAAAGCGGGCTAAAAAAGCCCGCTGGTTCATTTGGCAGCCCAAGCGGCCGATGGTAAGGGCCTAAGCCAGGTTCAGCAATTCAACGTCAAACTTGAGGGTGGCATTGGGCGGAATCACGCCGCCGGCACCCCGTGCGCCATAACCCAATTCGGGCGGGATGATGAGGGTGCGCACACCACCCACCTGCATACCGGCCACGCCTTCGTCCCAGCCCTTGATCACCATGCCGCCGCCCAGACGGAACACGAACGGGTCGCGCCGGTCTTTGCTGGAGTCAAATTTGGTTCCCTGTTGGCCGTCCTGGTAGAGCCAGCCGGTGTAGTGCACGGTCACGTTTTGGCCAGCAGTGGCCACGGCACCGCTGCCCAGAATGCTGTCTTCGTAGGTGAGGCCGGAAGCAGTTGTAGTCATATGAATCGTTGTTAAGGGTTGAAGGAAAGTGTTACGCCTGAACTGGCGTTTGGCTGCTGACCCATTTGTTGGCAAAGGCCGCCAGGTCGCCCATGCGCTTGAGCAGGTCAAGGCCCATGGGTGTGGCCAGATAGCCGTCGCTGCCATGGTTCAAAAAGCCCGCCGCCCGCAATTCCTTGATGCGGGTGTTGAGCGTGTTGGGGGTGATGTTGCCAACGCTGTCTTGCAGAATGCGAAAGGTTTGCGGATGGCCGTCTTTGAGTGCCCATAAAACGCGGATCGCATAGCGGGACTCCAACAAGCTTAGCAATTGACCAATGGCTACATTGTCTTTCGAACTCATGAAACGCATCTCCTATGGGCACCAATGTATAAACAACCGGACTGACAACCAAGTCTGTTGCAGATGGAATGAACTATTTGAATGAATTATTTTTACTATAGCGCAAATTTTCAACGCGCTACAGATTTTGTAGTAACAGAGATGACAGCCACGAAATTTTCCAACGATGGGCTCGAGGCATGTCAATTGAAATAGGGTGACGAGCCTTGACCCCGGCACTGGCTCTACAGTTAGGGCTGCTTGGTTCCCCACCTGACCCGGTTGGCCGCTTCACCATGCGGGAAGGCCCGTCGAGCGGAATTGTAAGGGCAGGACGATGTCCCTGGTCTCCGTGGTCCTAAAACAGGGACGCCATGCCGGCATGTTTACTGCCGTGTCGCCCTTTAGAATCAAGAGATGTCATACCTTGTGCTTGCCCGTAAATACCGTCCCCGTAATTTCACTGAAATGGTGGGACAAGACCACGTGGTGCAAGCTCTGACCAATGCACTCACCACCCAGCGCCTGCACCATGCCTACCTGTTTACCGGTACACGCGGCGTCGGCAAAACCACGGTGTCGCGTATTCTGGCCAAGTCGCTCAACTGCCAGGGTGTCGACGGCCAAGGTGGTATTACCGCCACGCCTTGCGGTGTTTGCCAGGCCTGCACCGATATTGACAGCGGTCGTTTTGTCGACTACACCGAGCTTGATGCCGCCTCGAATCGTGGCGTGGACGAGGTCCAGGCGTTGCTGGAGCAAGCGGTGTACAAACCGGTGCAGGGCCGGTTCAAGGTGTTCATGATCGACGAAGTGCACATGCTCACCAATACGGCGTTCAACGCCATGCTTAAAACCCTGGAAGAGCCGCCCGAGTATCTGAAGTTTGTGCTGGCCACCACCGATCCGCAAAAGGTGCCGGTGACGGTGTTGTCGCGTTGTTTGCAGTTCAATTTGCGGCCGATGGCGCCGGAAACCATTCGTGAGCATCTGCAAAAAGTGTTGTTGACCGAGCAGGTGGCGGCCGATGTGCCGTCTTTGCGCCTGCTGGCGCGCGCCGCGCGCGGCTCCATGCGTGATGCACTGAGCTTGACCGACCAGGCCATTGCTTTTGGCTCGGGCGTTTTGCAGGAAGCCACGGTGCGCCAGATGCTGGGCAGTGTCGACCGCTCCTATGTGTTCAGGCTGTTGCAGGCGCTGGCCCAGGGTGATGGCAAAACCGTGGTCGAGACCTCCGAGACCTTGCGTACCCACGGCTTGAGTGTGGCGTCTACGTTGGAAGAAATGAGCGGTGTGCTGCAGCGCATGGCTGTGTTGCAGGCCGTGCCGGGCAGTGTCCAGGATGACAACGACCCCGAGTTTGCCGAGATCGCGCAATTGGCTGCGCTGATGCCGACTGATGAAACCCAGTTGCTCTACAGCATTTGTCTGCACGGCCGTGGAGAGCTGGGACTGGCCCCCGATGAATACGCCGCGCTCACCATGGTGCTGCTGCGCTTGCTGGCGTTCAAGCCCGCCGCGGCCGATGCTGCCACCCAGGAAAAAAAAACACTGAAAATTGCGCCGCGTCCCAGCACTGAGGCGCCAGCCCAGCAGCCAAAAGCCACGCCATCGCAAGCACCTGTTACGGCACCGGTTGTTGTGCCCGTACCTGCGGCTGCAGTTGCCACGCCGCCCATTACGCCAGCAACCGTCAGGCCCCAGGGCCAGCGTCTGCCGGTACGCGACATGCCTGGCGCGCCGACCCATGCGCCTGCCCAAGAACCGTTTGCGCCACAGGATCACGCGCAAGTCTTGCCGGAGCGTCCCTCGCCAGTGGCAAAAATTGAAGCCGTTCAGGTGCACGAGCAGCCAGACTCCAGGCGCGAGGTGCCAATTGAACGTGCCGCTGAGGGGGTGCCAGGCAGTCTGGAGGGCGATTTTTGGTACCGTACGGTGCAGGCTTTGATTGCCGCTGAGGCTATTACGGCCATGGTGCGCGAGTTGGCCTTGCAGTCGCAGCTGGTGGCGCGTGATACTGACCAATGGCTGTTGCGTGTGGAGCGCGAGTCGCTCAACCAGCCGGGCAGCCGCGAGCGTCTGGCGGCGGCCCTGGCCACAGCGGGTTACCCGGTGTGTCTGGTGGCAGAAGTCGGGCGTGTCACCGACAGCCCGGCCAGGCGCAATGCGGCAGCGGCAGCACAAGCCCAACTGGTGGCTGAAAAAATCGTTTTCGACGATCCCCTGGTGCAATCGCTGATGCGTGATTTTGGGGCGAAAATCGTGCCTGGCAGCATCCAGCCGGGGTAATCACTCTTTACCCTCCTGATCTTTATCGGTGCCGGCCGCACACAGCTGGTGATCCGGTGCTTTTTCAAATGACGATTTAAATTCAACAAGGAAATCCCATGTTCAACAAAGGACAACTCGCCGGCCTCATGAAGCAGGCGCAAGCGATGCAGGACAACATGAAAAAAGCCCAGGACGAACTGGGCAGCATTGAGGTCACGGGTGAGTCGGGTGCCGGCCTGGTCAAGGTCACCATGACCTGCAAGCACGATGTGAAACGCATCACCATTGACCCCAGCCTGCTGGCTGACGACAAGGACATGCTCGAAGACCTGGTGGCAGCCGCCTTTAATGCCGCCGTGCGCAAGGCCGAGGAAACCTCGACCGAGAAAATGGGCAAGATCACCGCCGGCATGCCCGGCCTTCCTGGTGGCATGAAGTTCCCTTTCTAAATTGCATGACCCCTGTAGGGCGTTGTAGGGCGGACTTCAGTCCGCCAGGTCGACTGAAGTCGACCCTACAAAGTCCAATGACAAAGCCCAACAACAAAGTCCTTAAAAATGGGCGGTAATGTGCTCACTGGTTTTGCAATGAAGAAGTTCTGTTACCTTAAATTAAATGGCTGACACCAATGCGCTTGAAACCCTGATCCAGTCGCTGCGGCGGCTGCCGGGCGTGGGGGTCAAGTCGGCGCAGCGCATGGCGTTTCATTTGCTGCAGCATGACCGTGCTGGGGCGCAAACACTCTCGATGGCACTGGCGCATGCGGCGCAGGCGGTGCAGCACTGCGAACGCTGCCATACTTTTACCGAAGCGCAGGTGTGCGCCACCTGCCTCGACACGCGTCGCGATGCCAGCAAACTGTGCGTGGTGGAAACCCCGGCCGATCAGTCAGCGGTGGAACGTACCGGGGCTTACAAGGGGCTCTATTTTGTGTTGATGGGCAAACTCAGCCCCTTGGACGGCATCGGCCCGCACGACATTGGCCTGAAAAAGCTGTTTGACCGGGCCCAGGACGGCACGGTGCAAGAGGTCATTCTGGCGACCAATTTCACCGCCGAGGGCGAAGCCACGGCACATGCCATCAGCCAGGGGCTCAAGGCCCGGGGTCTGCACCTGACGCGACTGGCGCGTGGTGTGCCGGTGGGCAGCGAACTTGAGTATGTCGATTTGGGCACCATTGCCCACGCGTTGGTGGACCGGCGTTAACCCGCTAGGGCGTTTATTGGCGCGCCAGCTTGACGGGTTGTTTTTTTGCAGCTGATTTGACAGGCGCGCGTTTCGCCGCCTTGGCAACTGCTGTTTTTCCGCGTGCCTTGACGCCGCGCCCAGACCGGGCCTTGGCTGGCAAGTACAGCACCACGGATTGCCCCCGTTTGAAATTGGCTGAGGTGCTGACCTTGTTCCAGTCGGCAAGCAGCTGGGTACTCACGCTGAAGCGCCTGGCCATGCTGGCCACATTGTCTTTTTTACCCGCCTTTACCACGGTCCGCTTGAGCACCACGTCGGGCGCCAGGGTCAAATAGCCGTTGTTGGCAACATGCGCCGTGACGTCACTGTCCAGGCTGGCCGAGCGGCGTACCAGCAGGGTTGATCCGGCCCTAACCCGCATCCGCGGCGGAATCTTGTTGACACTGCGCAACTCGGACTCTGCCATACCAACACGCTTGGCGGCATCTGCCGGGCTGAGGGTGGCGGGTGCGACCCAGGCGGTCCAGTTGGCCAGACGTCCACCGGTATAAGCGGTCAGGTTGTTTTGAAAGCGTTCGGCGTTGTCCCAGGGCAGCAAAATCTGGGAGTTGCTGGCCGCCAACAAAACCGGTTTGCTGGCGGAGGGGTTCAGCGCCCGAAAGTCATCCAGCGGCACCTCGGCCAGTTCGGCGGCCAGCGCAACGTCAATGTCGCGCTCGATCTCAACGCTTTGAAAATAGGGGTGGTTGCCAATCTCCGGCAGGGTGACCCTGAAGGATTGCGGGTTCGCCATGATGTTTTTGACGGCTTGCAGCTTGGGCACGTAGAGCCGGGTTTCCATGGGCATCACCAGCGCGTCGTAGCCAGTGCCGGTACCCGACTTTTTGGCTTTCTTGATGGCTCGCTGGACGCTGCCTTCGCCCCAGTTGTAGGCCGCCAGCGCCAGATGCCAGTCACCAAACATGCCATACAGTTTCTGCATGTAGTCGAGCGCGGCACGGGTGGATTCGATCACGTCGCGGCGGTCGTCGCGAAACATGTTCTGTTTGAGGTCAAAGTACTTGCCGGTGGCCGGCATGAACTGCCACATGCCGGCCGCCTTGGCACTTGAGACCGCCTGTGGATTGAAGGCGCTCTCAATAAACGGCAACAGCGCCAGCTCGCTGGGCATGTCGCGCCGCTCCAGTTCCTCCACGATGTAAAACAGGTATTTGCTGCCGCGCTCGGTCATACGCGCCACATAGTCGGGGCGGCTGCTGTACCAGAGTTCGCGCTCGCGTACCAGATCGGAGTCGAGGTCGGGCATGGCAAAGCCGCGGCGCACCCGCTCCCACAGGTCGGCCGGTGGCTGCAGTGCCTGGACGCTGCGCGAGCGCAGGGCGGGGTCGGCTGACAGGGGTTTGAGACCGCCGCCGGGGTAGACCGCATTGTGGTCAGCGGCGGCGGGCTGGCTGGCGCTCAGGCCGCTGGATGATGTGGTCGGGACCGCCGCCGCATTTTCGTCGGGCACAGGTGTCGCACAACCGGCCAGCCAAAGGACTGGCAGCAAGGCCAGTGCGTAACAAAGCTGTTTCAAAATTTATCTTTCCAGGTTCGCAGGGCGGCAAAGACAGCGACGGGGTCGCGCGCCTTGGGGTCGATCTGCTGCACCGCATGGGCCACCTTGGGCAAATGGGTGCGTAAAAAGGGGTTGACGGCTCTTTCAAGGCCGATCGAGGAGGGCAGCGTGGGCAAGCGTTGTTGGCGCAGCGCCTGAGCCTGCGTTTGGTAGGCCTGCAAGTCGGTATTGTCAGGCTCAACAGCCAGCGCAAACTGCAAACTGCCCAAAGTATATTCATGCGCACAACAGACGCGGGTGGCCTCGGGCAGTGCCGCCAGTCGCGTCAAGGATGCCAGCATTTGCGCTGGTGTGCCTTCAAACAGGCGCCCGCAACCGGCGCTGAACAAGGTGTCACCACAAAACAGCACGGGGTCTGCGCCCGGCACCTGGCCCCAGTAGGCGATGTGGCCGGCGGTGTGGCCCGGCACCAGCAGCACTTCAAGGTGCAGCCCGAGCGGCGAGATGACGTCGCCGTCGCCCAGCCGTTGCAAAGGCTCGGGCATCGGCTCACCGGCGGGGCCATACACTTGTGCACCCGTCCTTTGGCGCAGGGCATCCACGCCGCCGGTGTGGTCGCCATGGTGGTGCGTGACTAAAATCGCCGTCAGTGTCAGCCCGAGTTGAGCCAGGGTAGCCAGCACGGGCTGGTCGTCGCCGGGGTCTACCACCAGCGCTCGACGGTCGTCGTGCAACATCCAGATGTAGTTGTCGTTGAAAGCAGGGATTGGAATTAACTTCATGGCTGAACAAATTATAGGTTTGCACGAATGGATGGCTACGCCGCCAGGGGCTTACCTGTTGGCTTGGGAGCGTGCGCAAATGGCGGCTGCGGTGGCCAATGTGTTTGGCTTTCATGCCCTGCAACTGGGTTTGCCTGAGCTGGATGCCTTGGCCGCCAACCGCATGCCGCACCACTGGCTGGCCACCGAAACCCCCCATGAAAAGGCAGCTTTTCTGGCCGACTTTGCCGCGCTGCCTTTTCCTGCCAACAGCCTCGATCTGGTGGTGCTGCCGCACGCCCTGGAGCTGACCGCGGACCCGCATACGGCCTTGAGTGAAGTGGCCCGGGTGCTGGTGCCTGAAGGGCGTGTGGTGATTTGCGGCTTTAACCCCATGAGTTTGTGGGGCTTTCGCCAGCAACGTGCGCATGTGTACCGGCGACTTGGCATGAACCGGCTTTTTTTGCCGCAGGCGGGCGAGTTTATTGGTTACTTGCGCTGCCGTGACTGGTTGCGCTTGCTGAGTTTTGAGATTGAGTCCGGGCACTTTGGTTGTTATCGGCCGGCCTTTGCCAGCGAGCCCTGGTTGCAGCGTTTTGCCTGGATGGACCAGGCCGGGGCACGCTGGTGGCCTTTTTTTGGCGCGGTCTATTTTTTAGTGGCGGTCAAGCGGGTGCGCGGCATGACGCTGCTGAACCCGGCCTGGAAACCTGCGCGTTTGTTGCCAAATGCCCCTGTTTCGGTTGCCAACAGCGCGGGCTCCAGCAAGTCAAGTGTCTGACTATTTTTTACTTAATTAGTTGGGGTCAGAGCACGTCGCTGCGCGAGTGGTCTGACCCGCAAAGTTTCAAGTCAACATGAGGTCAAGCTTTTGAATTCGATTGAAATTTACACCGATGGTGCCTGTAAAGGCAATCCGGGTCCGGGTGGCTGGGGGGCGCTGCTGAAATCTGCCGATGCCCAAAGAGAACTGTTTGGGGGCGAAAGGGGCACCACCAACAATCGCATGGAAATGATGGCGGTGATTGAAGCGCTGGCCGCCTTGAAGCGGCCCTGCAAGGTCACGCTGCATGTCGATAGCCAGTACGTGCTCAAGGGCATGACCGAGTGGTTGCCGGGCTGGAAGGCGCGGGGATGGAAAACAGCCGCCAAGGCCCCGGTCAAAAACGTCGATCTGTGGCAGCGACTGGACGCGCTGGTCAACAGCGGCACGCACCAGATTGCGTGGCGCTGGGTGCGTGGCCACAATGGCGACCCCGGCAACGAGCGCGCTGACGAATTGGCCAACCGGGGTGTGGCCATGGCGCTGCGCCAGGCTTGACTGTGGGCCAAACCGTGTCTTGGTGAAGTTTGGGTAAATCTGACATTCTGGCTGCAAGGGGTGCCTGGCGCCGCTACAGTTGCCGGGTACATACCGTGGTGTTTTTGACTGGATCAATGTTTATGGCTTCCAAATCTTTTTTTGCAGCAGTGGCTGTTGTGGGCATGGCCCTGGCAGGGGGCGGCGCCTGGTGGTTGCAGTCGCGCCCGTTGACGCCGACCGCTGTCGTCGGCGTTGACAAAAGCACCGCCAGACCCGCTGATGGTGCCCCGGGTGCGCCCCGGGTGGTTGGTGTGGAGGTGGCCAAAGTGGTGCTGCAGACGCTGCGTGACGATGCACAGGCCGTGGGCAGCCTGCGCGCCCGCCACAGTGTGATGCTGCGCCCCGAACTGGTGGGGCGTATCACTGCGCTCAATTTCAAGGACGGCGGCCCGGTGCGCAAGGGACAAATCCTGGTGCAATTTGACGACCAATTGCAGCAAGCCGAACTGCAACAAATGCAGGCTCAGTTGGCGATTGCCCAGGCCGGCTTCAAGCGTACCCAGGAGCTGGTGGCAGCCAATTTTATGGCGCAGCAAACGCTCGACACCAGCGCCGCCAATGTGCAGGTGGCACAAGCCCAACTGGCCCTGGCCCAGGCGCGTTTGAACCGTTTGTCGGTGCGCGCACCTTTTGACGGCACGGCCGGCATCCGCATGGTGAATGTGGGGGATTATGTGAAAGACGGTACCGATCTGGTGGCGCTCGAAGACGCGCGTCAGATGCTGGTGGACTACCGCCTGCCGGAGCGTTATGGCAGCTTGGTCAAACCGGGCCAACCTGTTGAGCTGACGCTCGACGCTTTGCCCGGGCGCAGTTTCAAGGCAGCGGTCGAAGCCGTCGATCCGCTGCTCGACGCCAATGGCCGCTCCGTCGGGGTGCGTGCGCTGGTGTCAAGGTCTGAACGTGCGCTGCTGCGCTCGGGCATGTCAGCGCGTGTTGCCACGGTGTTTTCGGTCAACCAGGCGGCACTGGTGGTGCCCGAGCAAGCCATCGTGCCACAAGGCAATCAGCAGTTGGTGATCAGGCTGGTGCCCCCCGATGCGGACGCCAAATTGCCTGATGGCGTGCAATGGGTGTCGCAGCGGCAAGAGGTCAGGCTGGGCGTGCGCAGCGGTGGCCAGGTTGAGGTTGTGGCTGGGCTGGCCGAGGGCGACACCGTGGTGGTCGCCGGGCAGCAGCGGCTGCAAAAAGATGGTTCGCCGGTGCGCATCGTTGCGCTCGACAAGCTTGCAGGCAAGGCTGCAGCTGCCACCCCGCCCGCGGCCCAGGCCAGTCGCTGATTCGCCAGGAAACCTACCATGCAACTGGCTGAAACCTCTATCCGGCGCCCGGTCTTTGCCACCGTGCTGTCCTTGTTGATCGTGCTGATTGGTGCGGTCTCATTCAACAGTCTGACGGTGCGCGAGTACCCCAAGATTGACGAACCTGTGGTGTCGGTCAGCACCACCTTTGCCGGCGCCTCCAGTGAAGTCATGGAAACCCAGGTCACCAAGGTGCTGGAAGACTCGCTCTCTGGTATTGAAGGGGTTGATGTGATCACCTCCACCAGCCGCCAGGAGCGCAGCCAGATCTCGGTGCGTTTTGCCCTGACCCGCGATGCCGATGCCGCCGCGGCCGATGTGCGCGACAAGGTGACGCGGGTGCGCCAGCGGCTGCCGCAAGGCATTGACGAGCCGGTCATTGCCAAGGTTGACGCCGAATCGTTCCCGGTGATTTTTCTGGCCTTGAGTTCCGACACCCACACCGCGCTGCAACTTTCCGAGATGGCCAACACCCTGGTCAAGCCGGTACTGCAAACCGCACCGGGTGCGGCAGAAGTGAATGTGTATGGCGAGCGTAAATTTGCCATGCGCATCTGGGCTGATCCTGACAAACTGGCCGCCTACAAGCTCACCGTGCAAGACCTCGAAGACGCTTTGCGCCGCGCCAACCTGGAGGTGCCGGCCGGGCGCATTGAGAGCGCCCAGCGCGAGTTCAATGTCACCGCCGCCACCGACCTGGCGCAGCCCCAGGAATTTGCCCAGGTGGTGATTCGAACGGTTAATGGCCAGCCCATTCGCATTGGTGATGTGGCCCGCGTGCAGGAGGCACCGGTTGATGAGCGCTCGTTTGTGCGCCTCAATGGGCGCGACGCCGTAGGTGTGGGTGTGGTACGGCAAAGCACCGCCAACCCGCTGGACCTGACCAAAGGGGTACGTGCCCTGCTTGATAAACTGCGCCGTGACTTGCCACCGGGCGTGCAAATCGAGGTGGCCAATGACAACTCGGTGTTCATTGAGCAGTCCATCAAGGCGGTGTTCATCACCATCGTTGAAGCGGCGGTGCTGGTGGCCCTGGTGATCTTTGTCTTTTTACGCACCTTGCGCGCCTCATTGATTCCGCTCATCACCATTCCGGTGTCGCTGATCGGCACCTTTGCCATGATGGCGCTGGTGGGCTTCAGCATCAACACCCTCACGTTGCTGGCGCTGGTACTGGCGATTGGCCTGGTGGTGGACGATGCCATCGTCATGCTGGAGAACATTTACCGCCATATTGAGGAAGGCATGGCGCCGTTTCAGGCGGCCATCAAGGGTGCGCGCGAGGTCGGCTTTGCCATTGTCGCCATGACCATGACACTGGTGGCGGTGTATGCGCCGCTGGCGTTTTCACCGGGGCGCACCGGCCGCCTGTTCACCGAATTTGCATTGGCGCTGGCTGGCGCGGTGGTGATTTCGGGCATTGTTGCGCTCACCTTGTCACCCATGCTGTCGTCCTTGTTGCTGCGGCATAACCCGCACCCGACCTGGTTTGACTCGCACATGGAAAACCTGCTGCAATGGGTCACACGGGCGTATGCCCGCTTGTTGGCCTGGTCGTTGCACCGGCGCTATCTGGTGCTGGTCGTGATGGTGGCCAGTGGCGCGGTGTCCTGGTGGGTGCTGGGTGACATCAAGCGTGAGCTGGCGCCGCTCGAAGACCGGGGTGTGGTGCTGGCGCGCGTCAACGCACCCGATGGTGCCACACTGGCTTACACCGACCGGTATGTGCGCGGCGTCGAACGTATTGCCCAAGACTACCCCGAGTTCGACCGTATTTTTGCCACGGTCGGCAGCCCCACGGTGTCACAGGCCAATGTATTTTTCAGGGCCAAGCCCTGGGATGAGCGCGAGCGCACCACGATTGAGATGGCGCGCGCCATGACGCCGCGCTTTTCGGGTTTGTCGGGTGTGAACGCCACACCGATCACACCACCGTCGCTGGGGCAGGGCTTTCGCAGCCAGCCGATTGAATTTGTCATCATCACCTCCGACAGTTACCAGGATCTGGCGCAAACCATGGACGCTTTCCAGGATGAACTGGCCAAAAACCCCGGCTTCGTCCAGGTTGACTCCAATTTGCGTTTGAACAAACCCGAGATCAAGCTCGAAGTGAACCGCGAGCGCGCCGCTGACCTGGGCGTCAGTGTCGACTTGATCGCGCGTTCCATCGAGACCCTGCTGGGCGGGCGCAAGGTCACCCGCTACAAACGCGGTGGCGAACAGTACGACGTGATCGTGCAAACCACCCCCAGTGGCCGTGACACGCCCGATGACATTGAAAAAATATTTGTCCGTGGCAAAGGCGCCGACCTGATTCCGCTGTCTGCGCTGGTAGCCATCCGCGAGGTGGTGGTGCCACGCGAGCTGATTCACTTTGGCCAGCGCCGCGCCGCCACCATCACGGCCAATCTGACGGCCACCTATTCGGTGGGCGAGGCGCTGGACTTCATGGATGCCACGGCCAAGAAAGTGCTCAAGCCTGGCTATGCCACCGACCTCAATGGCATCAGCCGTGAGTTTAAAAAATCATCCGATTCGCTCACACTGGTGTTTGCGCTGGCGCTGTTGTTCATTTTTCTGGTGCTGGCGGCGCAGTTCGAAAGTTTTGTCGATCCGTTTGTGATTTTGTTCAGTGTGCCCTTGTCAATGGCCGGTGCGCTGCTGGCGCTCAAATGGTCGGGCGGCACGCTCAACGTATTCAGTCAGATCGGGCTCATCACGCTGGTCGGTTTGATTACCAAGCACGGGATTTTGATGGTGGAATTTGCCAACAAGTTGCGTGAACAAGGCCTTGACACGCTGGCTGCCATTCAGCAGTCGGCAGCACAGCGGCTGCGCCCAATCATGATGACCACCGGCGCCATGGTGCTTGGCGCCGTGCCGCTGGCCATGTCCACCGGTGCGGGCGCCGAGAGTCGGCACCAGATTGGCTGGGTGATTGTGGGTGGCATGAGCCTGGGCACCCTGCTCACGGTATTTGTGGTGCCGACCATGTACACCTTGTTGGCGCGCAAAAAAGTGCCTGGACCCAAGAAGGAGCTGGCGTTGAACCCGGCGGCTGCGCCCGGTTAGACCTTCGGAAAGCATTGGGGCGCGTTGGTATGGCGTTGGTCGATTCCGGGGCGTTGACAAGCGGCTTTCACGCACGGCCTGGCGACTGGGCCATGCGCATGCGGTTTTGGCGCGAAATCACGCGCGGTGGCGCTGATTCGTGTGCGAATGTTTTCTGCGCGCGCTTTTCGCACCAAAGCCCGGTCACCTAACCCAATCACCATGCCTCAAGTCTTTCAGCCGCATTCCGTTCCAATTGCAGCCCAGCTCCCAGCCCCCAGCTCCCAAACACCCATTGCGGCCGACGTCGTCAGGCGTGGTGATTGGGTTAGGTGACCGGGCTTTGGGGTGAAAGGCGCGCGCTGACAGTCGGTGGCGCACTTTACTTGGGTTTTCGCGCGTGATTTCGCCCCAAAACCGCACGCACATGGCCTGATCGCCGCGCCGGGTTTAACGCCATAACTTGCATCGTTCCCATCAGCAAACCCAAGCACATGATGGATTGAACCTTGGTTTCAGGATGGTACGCAGAAAAGTGCCTGGGCGCAAAAAAGGGAGCTACGTTGGTCGATTCCGGGGCGTTGACAAGCGGCTTTCACGCACGGCCTGGCGACTGGGCCATGTGCATGCGGTTTTGGGGCGAAATCACGCGCGGTGGTGCTGATTCGTGTGCGAATGTTTTCTGCGCGCGCTTTTCGCACCAAAGCCCGGTCACCTAACCCAATCACCATGCCTCAAGTCTTTCAGCCGCATT
>MESQ01000065.1 GCA_001771065.1 Burkholderiales bacterium RIFOXYD12_FULL_59_19
ATCGTCACCGCGCCGCCCGGCGTGCCGGTGGGTAGCCTGGTGGCCAAGGGTGAGGTGGCTTTGGGCTTTCAGCAGCTCAGCGAACTCATCCATGTGCCGGGCATCAGCATCGTCGGCCCGCTGCCCGGCGCCATCCAGATCACCACCACGTTTTCTGCCGCCATGACGAGTGGCTGCACGCGGCCAGCCGAGGTGCAAGCGCTGCTTGACTTCATGGCTTCACCCGAGGCGGCAGCGGCCAAGCAGCGCCAGGGCATGGAGCCTGCCTGACCCCAAACTTATCTGGAGCAAACCCGTATGAGTACTTCTATTCGCACCCAAGTCGCCATCATTGGTGCCGGGCCTTCGGGCCTGCTGTTGGGCCAGTTGCTGCACAAGGCGGGCATTGATGCGGTGATCGTCGAGCGCGTGTCGGGCGACTACGTGCTGGGCCGCATCCGTGCCGGGGTGCTGGAGCAGGTGACGATCGACCTGCTCGATGAAGCCGGTGTCGGTACACGCATGCACCGCGAAGGCCTGGTGCATGGCGGCTTTGACATGCTTTACGGCGGTAAGCGCCACCGCATCGACATGAACGGACTTACCGGTGGCAAAAACGTCATGGTCTACGGCCAGACCGAAGTCACGCATGATTTGATGGATGCTCGCGCCGCTGCGGGCCTGCCCACCTATTACGAAGCCGCTGACGTGCAAGTGGCTGACTTTGACACGGCTCACCCGCGCGTTACCTTTACCCACCAGGGTCAGGCCATGGAACTGGTGTGCGACTTCATTGCCGGCTGCGACGGCTTTCACGGCGTGTGCCGCGCCAGCGTGCCGCGCAAGTCGATTCAGGAATTCGAGAAGGTCTACCCCTTTGGCTGGCTGGGCCTGCTGTCGGACACGCCGCCGGTGCATGACGAGTTGATCTATGTGAACAGCCCGCGTGGTTTTGCCCTGTGTTCACAACGCAGCAAAACCCGCAGCCGCTACTACCTGCAGGTGCCGCTGACCGACCGCCTGCAGGACTGGACCGACGATGCCTTCTGGCAAGAGCTGCGCCTGCGGCTGGACGCCGATGCCGCCGAGCAACTGGTGACGGGTGCCTCACTGGAAAAAAGTATTGCCCCGCTGCGCAGTTTTGTCACCGAACCCATGCGTTTTGGCCGCCTGTTCCTGGCCGGTGACGCCGCCCACATCGTGCCGCCCACCGGCGCCAAGGGCCTGAACCTGGCCGCCACCGACGTGAAATACCTGTGCAACGCACTGGTGGACTACTACCAAAACCACAGCGAGGCCGGCATTGACAGCTACTCGGCGCGCTGCCTGCGCCGCATCTGGAAGGCCGAGCGTTTTTCGTGGTGGATGACTTCGCTGATGCACCGCTTTCCAGACGACGGCCCCATCACCAGCCGTTTCCAGGAAGCGGAGCTCGACTACCTACTCAACTCGCACGCGGGCTCCCTGTCGATTGCCGAGAACTACGTCGGCTTGCCACTCGATTTTGCCGAACCCCGGCCTTGATCGCCCCCTGATTTTTAGAAAGCACTGCCATGATCATCGACTGCCACGGCCACTACACCACCGCGCCCAAAGCGCTGGAAGTCTGGCGCAACCAACAAATTGCCGGCATCAAGGACCCCGCCCTGATGCCCAAGGTCTCGGACCTGCACATCAGCGACGACGAACTGATCGAGACCATCGAGACCAACCAGTTGCGCCTGATGCGCGAGCGGGGCTCGGACCTCACGCTGTTCAGTCCGCGCGCCAGCTTCATGGCGCATCACATTGGCGACTTCAATGTCTCCAGCACCTGGGCGGCCATTTGCAATGAATTGTGTTACCGCGTCAGCCAGTTGTTCCCCGACCACTTCGTACCAGTGGCCATGCTGCCGCAAAGCCCCGGTGTGGACCCCGCCACTTGTATCCCTGAACTGGTGAAGTGTGTCGAGCAGTACGGCAATGTTGGTATCAACCTCAACCCCGACCCGTCGGGTGGCCACTGGACCTCACCACCCTTGAGTGACAAAGCCTGGTTCCCCATCTACGAGAAGATGGTGGAATACGACATTCCCGCCATGATCCACGTCAGCACAAGCTGCAACGCCTGCTTTCACACCACCGGCGCGCACTACCTGAACGCCGACACCACCGCCTTCATGCAGTGCCTGACCAGCGATTTGTTCAAGGAATTCCCCACGCTCAAGTTTTTGATCCCGCATGGCGGCGGCGCAGTGCCTTACCACTGGGGGCGCTTTCGTGGTCTGGCGCAGGAATTGAAGAAGCCGCTGCTGCAAGAGCATTTGCTCAACAACATCTTCTTCGACACCTGCGTCTACCATCAGCCCGGCATTGACCTGCTCAACACCGTGATCCCGGTGAAAAACGTGCTTTTTGCCAGCGAGATGATTGGCGCGGTGCGTGGCATCGACCCCGAAACCGGCAACTATTACGACGACACCAAACGCTACATCGAGGCCAGCAAAATCCTCAGCGATGCGGATCGTCAGCAGATTTACGAAGGTAACGCCCGCCGTGTGTTCCCACGGCTGGATGCCTTGTTGAAAGCAAAGGAAGCAAAATGAACAATCTGGGCATCGTCAAACGCAACATCGTCCGCGCCGACAAGGCTGCTGTCGACAAACTCTCGCGCTTCGGCGTGGCCACCATCCACGAGGCCATGGGCCGCGTTGGCCTGATGAAGCCCTACATGCGCCCGATCTACAACGAGGCCAAAATTTGCGGCACCGCCGTTACCGTGCTGCTGCAACCCGGTGACAACTGGATGATGCATGTGGCCGCCGAGCAGCTGCAGCCCGGCGACGTGGCCGTGGCCGCCTGCACCACCGACAACGCCGACGGTTTTTTTGGTGACCTGCTGGCGACATCGTTCCAGGCCCGTGGCGCCGTTGGCCTGATCATTGACGGCGGTGTGCGCGACGTGAAAGACCTGACCGAGATGAACTTCCCCGTGTTCAGCAAAGCCATCCATGCCAAGGGCACGATCAAGGCGACTTTGGGCTCGGTCAACATTCCGGTGGTCTGCGCCGGCGCCCAGGTCAACCCTGGTGACGTGGTGATTGCCGACATTGATGGTGTGGTGGTGGTGCCCGCTGCCATTGCGCAAAAAGTGGCCGATGCCGCAGAAGCGCGCGAGGCCAATGAAGGCGACAAACGTGCCATCTTCGCCTCTGGTGTGCTCGGGCTGGACTATTACAAGATGCGCGAAGGCCTGGAAAAAGCCGGTCTGAGGTATGTTGACTGAACACCTTTCCATGCAAACAGATCCCAAACCATGGCGCGTCGGTCTGGTCGGTTACGGCGAGGTGGGTCGCATTCTGGTGGAAGACCTGCGCGCCCAGGGTATGGCTGTCAGTGCCTATGACCTCAAGTTGGACGATGCCGCCAGCGCCGCACCCTTGCAGGCGCACGCAACGCAACACGGCGTGCAACTGCTCGCCTCCAGCGCCGAGGTGGCCGCGTGTTCAGATTTTATCGTCAGCGCCGTCACCGCCAGCCAGACCGTGCCGGTGGCGCAAGCCTGCGCGCAATCAGTGCAACCGGGTGCGTTTTTTCTGGACTTCAACTCTGCCTCGCCCAGTGCCAAACAACGTGCGGCCAACCTGATCGACGGGGCAGGGGGCCGCTACGTGGAAGGCGCCGTCATGACCAGCATCCCGCTGTACCGCATCAAGGTGCCGCTGCTGCTGGGCGGCGCGTTTGCCGCTGAACTTTCGCCACGGCTTAATGCCATGGGCTTTGCCAGCAAGGTGGCCAGTGACAAATTGGGCGTGGCCAGTGCCACCAAGATGTGCCGCAGCGTCATGATCAAGGGGCTTGAAGCCATGGTGATCGAGAGCTTCACCACGGCCCGCCATTACGGCGTGGAAGACGCGGTGGTGGCCTCCTTGTACGAAACCTTTCCCGGTATCGATTGGGAAAAACAGGCGGCCTATTTCTTTCAGCGGGTCATCGAGCATGGCCGACGCCGCAGCGAGGAAGTGCGTGAAGTGGCCGAGACCGTGCGTGATGCAGGCCTGACCCCCTGGTCTGCCAGTGGCACGGCAGAGCGCCAAGCCTGGGTGGCCGATGGGGCTGACCTTGGCTGGTTTGGTGAAAAAGGCACACCTGAATTTGCCCGCAGCGCCGACTGGCGCGTGGAAGCGGACCGCATGCTGGCGCATCGAAACTCGCCATCTTGAGCGGATAACTTTCAATCTTTTTTATCCCTGTGCGCCAACCGGGCGCAGCAGGCGTAAAAAACCCTGAGTGTGAGAAAGCATGAGAATATCTCAATATGAGATATGATTCGGTCATGCACATCATTTCACACGCCAAAGTGCTGCAAGCGCAGGCTCAATATCCATCTTGTTTGGTGGCGTTGGACAACTGGTATCGGCTTACAAAACGGGTACGGTGGCAAAATTTTTCGCAGGTTAAGGCTTGCTTTCCTGCGGTAGACAAGGTGGGCGACAAGTATGTGTTTGACATTGGTGGCAACAAGTTGCGGCTTATCGCAGCTATTCACTTCAACACGGGCAGGCTGTTTGTGCGAGCCATACTGACGCACAACGAGTACGACAAAGGGGACTGGAAATGAACGCACAAGTGGGAGTCGCTTTAGCGCACTGGGGGTACATCGCGCCCATGGTTGCGCCAATTTCAAGTGAGGCGCAGTATGCGCTGGCAGTTGAGTCGCTTGATTCGGTGCTTGATGCAGGGGGCGCTGACGAATCCAATCCGCTGGCCGGGCTGGCCGATTTGATAGGCGAGCGCATCAGTGCATGGGAGCGTCTGCACCACCCCATGCCCCAGGCCATGTCCGCCAATGAGGCGCTGGCGTTTCTGATGGATCAGCACGGCCTGCGCCAGTGCGATTTACCCGAGGTGGGCACGCAAGGCGTGGTGTCTGAGCTGCTGACTGGAAAGCGCAGCATTAACCTGCGTCAGGCGCGGCTGCTGGCAGCGCGTTTTGGCGTTGGCATTGAGGTGTTTGTGCAGGCGTAAAAAAACCCACCCGAGGGTGCGGCTGTATGGCCTGATTCAACTTGCTGCACTGGCGCTTGCACCTCGCTTGAAGTTGTCATTATTCTTGCTGAACGCCAGGGCATCGTCCAGCAAGCCGGTCAGCCGCAGCAGGTGTTCTGGCCGATCCAGCATGATCGTGTCTCCCGCACCAATTTCCAGTTTTGAGCGCTTAATCTCGATGCGTTGCGCCTCGGTCAGCGGCATGCAAAAGGCGATGGTCGGCCGCTTTTTGTCACCCCAGTAGCGCACCATCCAGCGGTTGTTTTTACCCTGGTAGAGCACGGTAAAGTAACTCTCAGTATCTTTGCCGTGTAAATCTTCGTCCGGTAACAACTCCTGGCATATCTCCAGCACCCGGCGCTCATTGGCGGTGGTGACAATTTTTGCGTTGGTGGGATCGATGGTGGGAGCAGCGGGATCGATCAATACAACTGGCGCGATTTGTGGTGGCTCCTCAGGTGTCGGTGTGGAAAGCGAGCTGGTCACCATGTCGCTGATCGCCTTGGCCAGAGCCTGTTTCATGATGGGCTGCACGCCTTCGATGAATTTGGCGGTGAAGGTGCGCTGGATGTTGGCGCGGCCCGCCATGTACTTCACAAAATCGGCATCACACTCGCGCAACACGGTGGTAATGGAAGCCTTGAATGCGGTGAGGTAAATGTTTTCCTCGGCTAGCGCACGCAAAGCTTCGGGCTGGAATTTATCGTGATGAAATTGGGCCAGTTGGTGGGATGCATCCTGGGGCGATCCATCAAACTTGATCGTCAGAAACGGCTCACTGTCCATGATGTTTTTATTCACCAGGTCGGTGAAGAAGCGCCATTCGCGCCCGTTGGTGATGGCACCCACGGTTACTTCAGGGGTCGCATTGTAATAACGCGACAGTTGCGGGCAGTGGTTGTTCAAGTTGGCCGCATAGCCCTTGGCCTCAATAAACATCACCGGCACGTTGTTGCAAAAAAGCGCGTAGTCCACTCGCTCACCCACTTTGACCCCCGGAAAGTCTGAGGCGTGCTCGGCCCTGACTTTGGTGGGGTCATAAGGGTTGAAGCCCAAAATCTCCAGCAGGGGCAGTATCAGCGCTTGCTTGGTGGTCTCTTCGGTGGTGCAGTGCTCACCCACTTTCTTGACGTGATCGATGTGCTTGGCGACTTTGGCTATGAACTCGTGCATGTTTTCTCCTTGTAAAAATTGTCTTTTTGCCTATGCAGGCTGACTATCCTCCGTTATGGGGGTGTTCAACCGTCGCCTGAACTGTAAGACTGTGCCGGGGCCTCGGTTTGGCTGCTGGCATTTGCCAAGTTCAGGCTCGCCAGCAAACCAGCCAGCACCCGGCTGTCAGGGTCGCGCCCAAAACTACCCAGCGGCGCCGCAATGCCGTCGCGGTCACTGGCTTTGAGTGGCCGTACGGCATTCGCCAACATCCGCAGGGCCGATGCCACACTATCCACGCTACGCCGGTTAGCAAAGTGTGCTACTTTATTTATAGTTTCTTGCGCTTATTTTGCAATGGCTAAAGTGATATTTCGCTTGTAATATTGTGCAATGCCACTAGATTGGACGGTCTGGGGTAACTGCGCATAGGGTGCGGTGGCGATGTCGGCATCAGACACCAATTCACTGACGCTGACTTCCATGTATCTAGCCACTGCTGGCTGGTTGGGGCGCTTCGGTGCAGTTGCGCCGGGCAGGGCATCGACCAGCAGATCAAGGTCACTTCCATCCTGGTCATTGCCACAAAGCACCGAGCCAAAGACGCGCGGATTTGCCGTGTGATGCCGGCTGGCCGCTTCACGAACGACACTTCGCTTGAGGTCAAGCGCGAGTGAGGGGCGCATGGCTGTTCTTTCTGATCGAAACTCGTTGAAGGGGGCGCGATTGAGAGTACCACTTCAACCGAGATACATCTGTTGCCTTGCCGCGTGATTTCTTCTGCTTTCAGAGATCATTCCTCGTTATCCCATCCCGGCATACCAGCTAGCCGCTTATGCACATAGGCAAGGTTGAGCTGGTTGCTGACAATGCAGTCAACACAACTTTTGTCTTGGCACGAGCACCCCATGAGCAAACCTACCACCGGTGATTTCACCAAAACCCCAGACTGGCTGGACTGGTACGCCGGTCCAGCCAAGCCCACGTTCAAATTGCCCGCTGGCGCGGTCGACGCGCATTGCCATGTGTTCGGCCCGGGCACCGAGTTTCCCTATGCGCCCGAGCGCAAGTACACGCCCTGCGACGCGTCCAAGGCGCAGTTGTTTGCGCTGCGCGACCACCTGGGGTTTGAGAAAAACGTCATCGTGCAGGCCACTTGCCACGGGGCGGACAACCGCGCCCTGGTCGATGCGCTCAAAAATAGCAACGGCAAGGCGCGCGGCGTGGCCACGGTCAAGCGCAGCGTGAGTGACGCCGAATTGCAGGCCATGCACGATGCCGGCGTGCGCGGCGTGCGCTTCAACTTTGTCAAACGTCTGGTGGACTTCACGCCTAAGGACGAGCTGATGGAGATTGCCGCGCGTATCAAGGCCTGGGGCTGGCATGTGGTGATCTATTTTGAGGCGGTGGACCTGCCCGAACTGTGGGACTTCTTTACCGCGCTACCCACCACGGTGGTGGTCGATCACATGGGCCGCCCCGATGTGTCTTTGCCGGTCAACGGGCCGCAGTTTGAATTGTTCCGACGCTTCATGCGTGAGCACCCCAACGTCTGGAGCAAGGTGAGCTGCCCCGAGCGTTTGAGTCTGACTGGCCCGAAAGCCCTGAACGGCGAGCAAAACGCCTACCGCGACGTGGTGCCATTTGCCAAAGCCATTGTTGAAGAGTTCCCTGATCGTGTGTTGTGGGGCACCGACTGGCCACACCCCAACCTGAAAGACCACATGCCTGATGATGGCCTGCTGGTGGACTTTATTCCGCACATCGCCACCACTGCCGCGCTGCAGCACAAGTTGCTGGTGGACAACCCCAACCGTCTCTATTGGAACCTTGCGGGACAGACCGCAGTTACGCCAAGCGAACCAGCTCTGTCCTCAACTGATTAATACCATGGCACTCGACAAACCCTACCAAGACATCCCCGGCACCATCATTTTTGATGCCGAGCAAAGCCGCAAGGGCTACCACCTCAACCAGTTTTGCATGAGCCTGATGAAGGCCGAAAACCGTGAGCGTTTCAAGCTGGATCAGCGTGCCTATCTGAACGAATGGCCGATGAGTGAAGAGCAGAAACAGGCCGTGCTCACCATGGACCTGAACCGCGCCATGGCGCTGGGCGGCAACATCTACTTTCTGGCCAAAATCGGGGCCACCCACGGCCTGAGTTTTCAGCAAATGGCCGGCAGCATGACCGGCATGAGCGAGGAAGAATACCGCGCCATGATGCTCGCCGGTGGCCGCTCCATCGAGGGCAACCGCCACCTGGGCGAAGACGGCAGCGCCCAGCCGCAACACCAACCGCAAGGCCAGGCTGGCCGCAAAGGAAACTGAGCCATGGCACGTATCACCGCATCCGTTTACACCTCCCACGTGCCCGCCATCGGCGCGGCCATTGACCTGGGCAAGACGCAAGAACCATACTGGCAGCCGCTGTTCAAAGGCTATGAGTTTTCCAAACAGTGGATGAAGGACAACAAGCCCGACGTGATTTTTCTGGTCTACAACGACCACGCCACCGCCTTCAGCCTGGACATGATCCCCACCTTTGCCATCGGCACGGCGGCAGAATTCACGCCTGCGGACGAAGGCTTTGGCCCGCGCCCGGTGCCCAAAGTGATTGGCCACCCGGACTTGGCCAGCCACATCGCCCACTCGGTGATCCAGCAGGATTTCGATCTGACCATCGTCAACAAGATGGCGGTGGACCACGGCCTGACCGTGCCGCTGAGCCTGATGTGTGGTGAGCCAGCAGCATGGCCTTGCCCGGTGATTCCGTTTGCCGTCAACGTGGTGCAATACCCCGTGCCCAGCGGCCAGCGCTGCTTCAACCTGGGCCAGGCCATCCGTAAAGCGGTGGAGAGTTATGACGAAGACCTCAACGTACACATCTGGGGCACCGGCGGCATGAGCCACCAGTTGCAAGGTGCACGCGCCGGGCTCATCAACCGCGAGTGGGACAACGCCTGGCTGGACCAGATGATCACCAATCCGGCCATCTGCGCGCAAACCCCTCACATCGACTATGTGCGTGAGGCGGGCAGTGAAGGGGTGGAACTGGTGATGTGGCTGATTGCCCGTGGCGCCATGCAAGATGTCGCTGACAGCGCACGTTCTGTAAGCGTTAGACATCGTTTTTATCATGTGCCGGCCAGCAACACGGCGGTTGGACACCTTATCCTGGAGAATTCTTGAAATGACAAAACCCATCAAAGTCGCGCTGGCGGGCGCGGGCGCCTTTGGCATCAAACACCTCGACGGCATCC
The DNA here is from genome assembly GCA_001771065.1 of Burkholderiales bacterium RIFOXYD12_FULL_59_19. Taxonomy (GTDB): domain Bacteria; phylum Pseudomonadota; class Gammaproteobacteria; order Burkholderiales; family Burkholderiaceae_C; genus Rhodoferax. Next base: position 9,423 of record MESQ01000065.1, read on the forward strand.
GACACATTGACGGTGTCGAAGTGGTTTCGCTGGTCAGCCGTGAGCTGGAAAAAACCCGCGAGGTCGCCGCCAAATACGGCATTGGCCACGTCACCACCGAACTGGCCGAGAGCCTGGCGCTGAAAGAGGTGGACGCCGTCATTTTGTGCACCCCCACGCAGATGCACGCCGCGCAAACGCTGGCCTGCCTGCGCGCCGGCAAACATGTGCAGGTGGAGATTCCGCTGTGCGACGTGCTCAAGGACGGCGAAGAAGTGGCGCAGGTGGCTGCGCAATCGGGCCTGGTCGCCATGTGCGGCCACACCCGGCGCTTCAACCCCAGCCACCAGTACGTGCACCAGGAGGTCACGGCGGGGCGCTTCAACATCCAGCAGATGGACGTGCAGACCTACTTTTTCCGGCGCAGCAACATGAACGCGCTGGGCCAGGCCCGCAGCTGGACCGACCATTTGCTGTGGCACCACGCCGCCCACACGGTGGACTTGTTTGCTTACCAGTGCGGCAGCCCGATCGTCAAGGCCAACGCCATCCAGGGGCCGATTCACCCCACGCTGGGCATTGCCATGGACATGAGCATCCAGCTTAAAGCCGCCAATGGCGCCATCTGCACGCTGAGCTTGAGCTTCAACAACGACGGCCCGCTGGGCACTTTCTTTCGCTACATCGGCGACACCGCCACCTACATCGCGCGTTACGACGACCTGTTCAATGGCAAAGAGGAAAAGATCGACGTGTCCCAGGTGGCTGTCAGCATGAACGGCATCGAGCTGCAAGACCGTGAATTCTTTGCCGCCATCCGTGAGGGCCGCCAGCCCAACAGCAGTGTCGCCGACGTGATGCCGTGTTACCGGGTGCTGCATGAGCTGGAGCAGCAGTTGGGTGGGTGATACCAAGCATATTAAAGACTGGCCACACCAAAAGTACAGACAGCATTTATACTTCGTCAGTATCTTTCAGGAGCCGTTGATGAAGTTGAAGCGCAGTTTGCGGCCCGCCGCGCCAAAGCTGCAGGCCTGGCGTGAGAGTTCCAGGTGGGAGTCGCATGAACGGCATCGATTTGCAAGACCGTGAACTCTTTGCCGCCATTCGCGAGGGCCACCAGCCCAACAGCAGTGTCGCCATCGTGTTGCCGTGATAACGGGTGCTGCATGAACTGGAGCAGCAGTTGGGCGGGTGAGGCAACTCATGTTGGATGGTGGTCAAGTCAAAAGTACGGCCAGACGCTGGGCGCGCAGGGTATCCGGCTGCGGCTGGAAGGTTAATCAGGCAAGGTCTTCGTCGGTTAACGATTTGACAAAGTTGACAAGCCCTTGACTAAAGCCGTTCAGCTCATCCTTGGTCAACAAACTGCGGCGGCAGATGGCAACAAGCTGCCCCATGGCGCTTGAGCGGCGAGGGTTGTCAAACATGTATGCCAGTTCTTTGTCTCTGCGTTCGATCATTCCGTAAATCTCGGCATAGCGCTGATGACAAGTTTTGGCATCATCGGCACCGATCGCGTCAATCTCGTTGAGTATTTGCTTGCAAAAACGTTCAACTGCTACGGGATGCAGTTTGCGAAAAAGTTTCCAGTCTGATTCTGCGATGCCGTTTGTCATGGTGATTTGCCGTTTTTAAAGTCTAAATCATCGGTGGCTGATGGTCGGTGTAACGGATCAGCAGCGCTTATTTTGCCAGCAACCTGTAGCCCGGATGCCAATCCGGGTGACTTTTGGCGCTTGTTCATCACACGCCATTGCGCTGCGGTCTTGGGTACCCCCCGGATTGCGCTGCGCTTCATCCGGGCTACAAGCATCCTGAAAACAAAAATGAGAACGGCTGGTAACGGACACTCATGTTGGAAATAACCGACACCACGCCCCTTTGAGCGGTGCTACCTTCAGTTTCTTTAGAAATCCTGCAAGGAAACACCATGCCCAAAACCCTGATCGAGCCGTTTCGCATCAAAAGTGTCGAGCCCATCCGAATGACCACGCGCGCCGAGCGCGAGCAACTCTTGGAGGCCGCCAAGCTCAACGTGTTCAAGTTACACGCCGAAGACGTGCTGATCGACTGGTTGACCGACTCCGGCACCGGCGCCATGTCGTCGCGCCAGTGGGGCGCCATCATGGAAGGCGACGAAAGTTATGCCGGGGCGCGCAGTTTTTACCGACTGGAAAAAGTCATCCAGGACATCACCGGAATGCAGTTTTTTGTGCCCACGCACCAAGGTCGCGCCGCGGAAAAAGTGCTGTTCACGGCGGTGTGTAAAAAGGGTGATGTGGTGCCCAACAACTGCCACTTTGACACCACCCGCGCCAACCTCGAATACCTCGGCGTGCAAGCGCTGGACCTGGTGATCCCGGAGGGCTTGCAGCCCGCCACCCTGCATCCGTTCAAGGGCAATATTGACCTGGAGCGGGTGGCAGCCTTGCTCAAGGACCAGGCCGACCAGATTCCGTTTGGCATGATCACCGTGACCAACAACACCGGCGGTGGCCAGCCGGTGTCGATGGCCAACATCCGCGCTTACGCCAAGCTGCTTAAAAACCATGGCAAGCCCTTTATCATGGACGTTTGCCGTTTTTCAGAAAACGCGATGTTCATCAAGATGCGCGAGCCGGGCTATGAGAACACGCCCATCAAAGCCATCGTGCAAGAGATGTTTTCTTATGCCGACGGCGCCACCATGAGCGCCAAAAAGGACGGCATGGTCAACATTGGCGGTTTCATCGTGCTCAAAAGCGAGGAGTGGATGGACGCGGTGCGCAATGTGCTGATCATGACCGAGGGCTTTCCCACCTACGGCGGCCTGGCCGGGCGCGACCTCGAAGCGCTGGCCGTGGGCCTGGAGGAGGGCATGCAGGAAGACTACCTGCGTTACCGCCTGCGCACCGCCGAGTACCTGGGCGAGCGCCTGGAGGCGGCCGGTGTGAGTTTTGTCAAACCCACCGGCGGCCACGCGGTTTACATCGACGCCCGCACCGTGCTGCCCGACATGCCGGTGGCCCATTACCCGGCCTGGGCGCTGTGCAACGCGCTGTACCTGGAAGGCGGCATTCGCGGGGTGGAAATTGGCTCGGTCATGTTTGGCAAGCGCCTGGCCGACGGCACGGAAACGTTTCACAGCATGGAACTGGTGCGCCTGGCTTTCCCGCGGCGCATGTACACGCAGAGCCACTTCGACTATGCGGCCGAGGTGATTGACGAGGTCAAGCAAAAAGCGACCAGCATCCGGGGTGTGCGCATCACCAAGCAGCCGCAATTTTTGCGGCACTTCACTTGTGAGTGTGCCTGGGTGTGACGCGCAGGTGCAAATTCGGGGTTCGAATTTGGATTTTCGAAATATAAACTATTGATTTATAAATAAGTTCAATGTAAATTGCGATAATTTTTATTTATGTTGAACCAAGCCAACGATGCCAGCCGCCAACACTTTGTTTGAGCTCTCGGAAAGCCAAAAACGGCAGTACATTGATGCCGAAACGGTCTTCCTCGCCACCGCGCAAGCACAAAAGGCGGCCTTTGAGGTGCGTGGCTCCATGTTCTGGCGCGACCTCAAAGGCACGCGTACCTTGATTCGGAGCACGGCATCCGGTGGGCAAAAATCTCTCGGTGCGTATTCTGAGGTCACGCAAAAATTGTTTGACAGTTTCATGCAGCGCAAGACCAACGTGGAGGCCCGCGTGAAGGCCTTGAAGGCGCAACTCGTGATCCAGCAGCGGCTCAATCGGGCGCTGCGGGTGGGTCGGGTGCCCAACGTTGTGGTCGATGTTTTGAACGAGTTGGAAAAAGCGGGTGTGGCCGCGCATTTTTTGGTGGTGGGTACCCATGCCCTCTACGCCTATGAGACCGCCGCCGGTGTCCGTATTGCCGAGCAGGCGATGGCCACCCGGGATGTGGATATGTTGTTTGATACCCGCAAGCGGCTGGCATTTTTTACCATTATGCAAAAGCTCGACAGTTCATTGATTGGTTTGCTGCGCAAGGTTGATGCCAGTTTTGAGGTGGTCGAAGAGCAGCATTACACCGCTCGAAACAAGGACGGTTTTGAGGTGGATATCATTCGGCGCATGGCCCGCGACCTAGATCCCCACCCACTGCGCATGAGCGATGCGGAAGATGACTTTTGGGCTGTTCAGGTGTCCATGGGTGACAAACTCGCGGCAGCACGTCGCTTTGATCAGGTGGTGGTGGGGACCTCTGGGGACATGGCCTTGATGCGCACCGTTCACCCGCTTGATTTTGCGCGGATCAAGCTGGCGCTGTCACAGCAGTTGGGCCGGGACCCCAACAAACGCGGTAAAGACGCACTTCAGGCCACGATTGTCAGTGCGCTAGTGGCAGAGTATTTGCCGCATTTGGCTGCCGACGCATCAAGTTAACCGCTTATTTAACTGCGTTGAGCCTTTTCACCCCAGCCACAAACCGGGCCAGCGTGTTGGATAAAACGCCGCTGGGAATGGTCACCTCGATCAGCTGAAACTTGCCGCGCGTGGCCATGGCTTTGTCCAGCGCGCGTTTGAGTTCGGCCCGGGTGCTCACGCGCACGCCGTCGCCGCCCAGGCCGGCGGCCATCTCGGCAAAACCCCAGTGACCCAGGTCGTTGAAGTGTGACTCGGGCTGGAAGGTGCGCAGCATTTCCCAACTGGCGTTGTTGAACAGCAGCACGATCGGGTCCCAGCCGTAGCGTTTGCAGTTGCCCAGTTCCCAGCCGGTCATCTGGAAAGCACCGTCGCCGACCAGAATCAGCGGGCGTTCACCGGTGGCGGCTTGCAGCCCTAAGCCCGCGGGCACGCCAAACCCCATGGTGGCGTAGTAACCGGGTGCCACCAGCGCCGTGTGGCTGATTTCCATGGCGGTGAACAGGCAGTCGCCCATGTCGGAGGCCATTGGCATCTTGCCGTGCCTGGCCATGAGGTCGTTCACGGCCGTGGCAATGTCGGTGGGGGTGATGCTTTGGTCGTCCTCGGCCAAGCCGGTGGGGAAGCTTTGCGGCGTCACGCTGAAGGCCTTGTCGGGCCCCGGAACACGTTCCAGCATACGGTTCACCACGGCGGCAAGCGGCAGATCGGCGTAGGTGTGGTAACCGATGTTGACCTGGCCGTTCAAGGCCTGGATGGTCTTGCGCATGTCGATCTTGGTCTCGGACACAGCAAAGTTGGTGTCGCAAATGATCTCGCCCAGCAAAAACAGGCCGTCTGAGCTTTCCACCAGTTGCGTCACTTCCGGGAAACCCGCCACACCCATGTAGGTGCCTACTAGCGGTGCGTCCTGGTCTGCCAGCAGGCCGCGGCCCATGAAGCTGGTCACCACCGGCAGCCCCAAGCGGCGTGACAGGGTGGCCACCTTGTCCTCCAGGCCGTAGCGGCGCACTTCCACGCCGGCCATTAAAACGGGCGATTTGGCACTGGCGAGGCGTTCCAGGATTTCATCGACGCAGGCATCCAGCGCGTCCGGGTCCACCTTGAAGGCGGCCTCTGGCACGACCTCCAGGCAGGGCACGGCCACCATGTCACGCGGAATCTCGATGTACACCGGCTCCGAATGGCGCAGGCAGTTGGCCAGCACCCGGGCAATGTCGGCCGGGGCACGGTCGGCATCGTCCAGACGTACCTGGTCACAGGTGATTTCCTTGAAAATCTGAAACTGGCTGTCGAGTGTCTTGGCCTGGTGGTGCAGCAGCAGGCCGGAGCGGGACTCGTTCTTGCCCGGCCCGCCCGACAGCACCACCAGCGGCGACTTTTCGGCAAAGGCGGCGGCGACCGAATTGATCATGTTCAGGGCACCCGCGCCGTAGGTGACTGCCGCCACGCCCAGGCTGCCATTGATGCGTGCTGCGGCATCAGCCGCAAAACCCACGCCGGGCTCGTGGCTCAAGGTGTAGAGCGGCAAAATTTGCGACTCTTCGATGATGCGGAAATAGGGCAGGGCAAAGTCGCCGGGGATGCCAAAAATCTGCCGCGCACCGTGCTTTTTGAGCGCGGTCAGCAGTTGTTCGGTGAGATTCATGTGGAATGTCTCCTGGGTTGAGGTGAGCGCATTATCACAGTCCATGGTGCCTGAGACCCCTGCTGCGTCAGGCTTTGCGGGGGTTCAAGCCGTTACCATTGCAGCTTCATTTTTCAGGAGTTTTCAAGATGGGCATCACAACAGTTGGCATCATTGGCGCGGGCACCATGGGTAACGGCATTGCACAGGCTTGCGCCGTGTCGAGCATCAAGGTGGTGATGGTTGACATCTCAGAGGCCGCTGTGGCCAAAGGCATTGCCACCGTGTCAGGCAGCCTGGACCGTTTGCTCAAGAAAGAAAAGATCACTGCCGATGACAAAACCGCGGCCATGGCGCGTATTCAGGGCAGCACCAGCTATGACGACCTCAAGGGGGCGCAACTGGTGATCGAAGCCGCCACTGAAAACCACGAGCTCAAGGTCAAGATACTCAAACAACTCGATGCCATGCTGGCTCCGGAGGTGATCATTGCCTCCAACACCTCGTCGATTTCCATCACCAAATTGGCCGCGGTGACCACCCGCGCCGACAAATTCATCGGCATGCATTTCTTTAACCCGGTGCCGATGATGGCGCTGGTGGAAATCATCCGCGGTCTGCAAACCAGTGATGCCACCCACGCCGCTGTGCACGCCATGGCGACCGCTTTGGGCAAAACCCCGATCACGGTCAAGAACGCGCCCGGTTTTGTGGTCAACCGCATTCTGGTGCCGATGATCAACGAAGCCTTCTTTGTACTGGCTGAGGGCCTGGCCACGGCTGAGGACATTGACGCCGGCATGAAACTGGGGTGCAACCAGCCGATTGGTCCGTTGGCACTGGCCGACATGGTCGGACTCGACGTGTGCCTGGCGGTGATGGAGGTTTACCTGAGCGAGTTTGGCGACAGCAAGTACCGCGCCTGCCCCTTGCTGAAAGAAATGGTGGCCGCCGGTCGCCTGGGCCGCAAAACCGGGCAGGGCGTTTACACGTACTAAGCCGACACGGATTGTTTTTCAGGGGTCGACTTCAGTCGACCATGGCGGGTGCAAGTCCCCCCTACAAGCTGAATGATGCATGTGCTTGCTGCGACAATCGCCTGCTTATTTTGATTGATGGCCGGGCTGGTCCCCGGCGCTTGTTATGTCCTTGATTACGCCTACCGAAGTGCGCCCCGCGATTCTGCGCGACGCCAAGTCCATTGCCGAAATCCGTACCCGTTCCAGCCAGGCCGCCTTCAAGGCTGTTTTTCCTGGCGAAGCCGTGCCCGTGGGTGGCACCCCAGAGCACAGCCTGGTGTACTGGCGCGAGGCCATTGAATACAGCGAACCCCAGGTGCTGGTGGCCGTGCAAAAGTCAACGGTGGTGGGTTTTGTCGGTTTTGACCGCTCACGCGACCCCAAGACGCCCAACACCATGGGCGAGATCTGGGCGCTCTACGTCGAGGCTGAGCAATGGGGTCAGGGAGTCGGGCTGGCGCTGTGGGACGCTGCGCGTGAAGGTCTGATTTACGAAGGCTGCACCAAGGTCAGCGCCTGGGTACCGCTGGGTTTTGAGCGCGCTCTGCGCTTTTTTGACATGGCCGGCTTCAAGCGCGAAATGACCAGCATCAAAACCGTACCCATGGGCAACACCCGGGTCGAAGAAATCCGCTTCAAACGCGACCTGAACTGATCGCGATCAAGCTTGCCTCAACCTCATGAAACGAGACCGCCATGGCCACTAGTCTTTTGATGTTGCTCGACGACATCGCCAGCGTGCTCGACGACGTGGCCCTGCTGACCAAGGTGGCGGCCAAAAAGACCGCCGGGGTGCTGGGTGACGATCTGGCATTAAATGCCCAGCAAGTGTCCGGTGTCCGGGCCGAGCGCGAACTGCCGGTGGTGTGGGCGGTGTGCAAGGGCTCGTTTATCAACAAGGCCATTCTGGTGCCCGGCGCCTTGTTGCTCAGCGCCATTGCGCCTTGGTCGATCACACCCTTATTGATGGCGGGCGGCCTGTTTCTGTGTTTTGAAGGCTTCGAGAAGGTGGCGCACAAGCTGTTGCACAAGCCGGACGAAGAGGCAGCCAAGCATGAGCAACTGGTCAACGCCCTGCTTGACCCAACAGTTGACTTGGTGGCGGTGGAAAAGGACAAGATCAGGGGTGCCGTGCGTACTGACTTTATTTTGTCCACTGAGATCATCGTCATCACCCTGGGCACGGTGGCGGCCAGCCCGTTTTTGACGAAGTTCACCGTGCTGGCCGGGGTGGCTGTGTTGATGACGGTGGGCGTGTATGGCCTGGTGGCCGGCATTGTCAAGATCGACGACCTGGGCCTGTACCTGAGCCAGCGTACCAGCAGCGTGGCGCAGGCCTTGCAACAAAAGCTGGGTCGCGGCCTGTTGCTGGCCGCGCCGCTGCTGATGAAAAGCCTGACCGTGCTGGGCACGCTGGCCATGTTTCTGGTGGGCGGCGGCATTCTGGCGCATGGCTGGCATGACGTGGGGCAGGGCATCGAGCAACTCAGTGCCGCAGCGGGCAGTACGCTGCAACCGGTGCTGGGCGCGCTACTCAACATGGCGCTGGGTCTGCTGGCCGGCGGCGCGGCGCTGCTGGTTGTGACGCTGGGGCAGCGCTTGCGAAGGTAACTCTCAACTGTCAAGGTCGGCTGCAGCGCCTGTGTGGTGAACCGCACAGACGAACACGCGTGGCATGGCTACTGTCTTGTTTGGCGTTTTGTCTGACTGTGTTGATTTTTGTCATACGCGGCCCAGTTAACTTGGACTAGCCTGTACGACATTGGCCAGTTCTTTGTACACGTACTCACTACCGGAGCCCATCATGATCTATAAATTCAAATCTCAAGCTGACGCAGATGTCATCATGCTTCAGGCCAATGGGGATCAAATGCTCAGCATCATTGGCAAAGAGCCCTCAGCGCAGGGCATCATCATCGTGGCCCAAATGCCGGCCGCCATTGCGGCGCTGGACGCTGCCATCGAGGTTCATGAGGCTGCTGTAGCAAAGCGCCACGAGCATCCAGAGCTCGTGGTTGAGGTTGAAGGCGACAGCGTCATGTTGCGCCATCGCGCCGCGCCCTTCATCGATTTGCTCAAAACCAGCGCACAGGCGGGCAAGGACGTCGTCTGGGGCGTATGAATTCGGGCACCGTGGCGGCTGTGCGTGGCAGCGTGGTGGATGTGCGGTTTGACGTGCGTTTGCCAGCCATTCACACCGTGCTGCATGCAGATGATGGGCAGATCGTGCTTGAGGTGCTGGCCCAGCGCGATGCATACCATGTGCGTGCGATTGCGTTGACCCCCACGCAAGGTTTGGCGCGCGGGATGCCGGTGCAAGACACGGGCGGACCGCTCAAGGCTCCGGTGGGCAAAGAGATTTTGTCGCGCATGTTTGACGTGTTTGGCCATGCCATTGATGGCCAGCCAGCAGCGCAGGGGGTGCAATGGCGCTCCGTGCATCGGGCGCCACCGCCGCTGGCAAGCCGTTCAACCCAGTCTGAGGTTTTTGAGACCGGTATCAAGGTCATTGATGTGCTGCTGCCGCTGGAGCGTGGTGGCAAGGCGGGGCTCTTTGGCGGTGCGGGCGTGGGCAAAACCGTATTGCTGACTGAAATGATTCACAACATGGTAGGGCACCAGGAGGGTGTCAGCATTTTTTGCGGTATTGGCGAGCGTTGCCGCGAAGGCGAAGAGCTTTACCGCGACATGAAGGCGGCTGGTGTGCTGCCCAATATGGTGATGGTTTTTGGCCAGATGAACGAGCCGCCGGGCAGCCGTTTCCGGGTCGGCCACGTGGCCTTGACCATGGCCGAGTATTTTCGGGACGACGAGCACCGCGACGTGCTGCTGCTCGTCGACAACATCTTTCGGTTTATCCAGGCTGGCTCGGAAGTGTCTGGCCTGATGGGACAAATGCCGTCGCGCTTGGGCTATCAGCCCACCATGGGCACCGAATTGTCGGGGCTGGAAGAACGCATTGCCAACACCGACAGCGGCGCCATCACCTCGATCCAGGCGGTGTATGTGCCGGCGGACGATTTCACCGACCCGGCGGCGGTGCACACGTTCTCGCATTTGTCGGCGTCCATCGTGCTCTCGCGCAAGCGCGCCAGTGAAGGCCTTTATCCGGCGATTGACCCACTGCAATCGAGTTCCAAGATGGCCACACCCAGCATTGTGGGCGAGCGGCATTACGCTTTGGCGCAGGAAATCAGGCGCACGCTGGCCCAATATGCCCAGCTCAAGGACATCATTGCCATGCTTGGCTTGGAGCAGTTGTCTCAAGAAGACCGCAACGTCGTGGGCCGCGCGCGCCGACTAGAGCGGTTTTTGACCCAGCCGTTTTTCACGACCGAGCAGTTCACCGACATGCAGGGCAAGCTGGTCAGCCTGGAAGACGCCCTGGACGGGTGCGAACGCATCCTGCGCGATGAGTTCAAGGATGTGCCGGAGCGTGCGCTCTACATGATCGGGAAGATTGACGAAGCCAAGACCAAATTCCAACAATTGGCGAGCGCCGATGAAACTTAAGATCCTTCTGCCCTTCAAGGTGTTTGCCGAGAAAACAGGCGTGTTGCGCATCGTCTCGGAAACCCACGCCGGCTCGTTTGGTTTATTGCCACACCGACGCGACTGTGTGGCGGCGCTGGCGCCAGGCATTCTGGTCTACGAGACAGCGTCCGACGGAGAAGTTTTTGTCGCTGTGGATGGCGGTGTGCTGGTCAAGACCGGGCCGGACGTGCTGGTCTCAGTCCGACGGGCCATGGGCGGCGCGAACCTTGCGCAGTTGCGCCAGGCGGTGGAGCAAGAGTTTTTGGCACTGGACGCGCATGAGCAAAACGTGCGCTCGGTGCTGGCGAAACTGGAGAGTGGTTTTCTGCGTCGCTTTGCGACGTTTCAACATGACTGACGAGTCCGGAAAAACTTTGAAAAAGGATGCGGGCCTGGCCGAGCAGGTCGGCGCCAAGGCTGCGCGCAAGCTCAAGGCACAGCGCAACGCCACCCCGGGTGTGTGGTCTGGCCTGGGGCTGATGGGTGTCGTCGGTTGGTCGGTCGTGGTGCCAACCCTGCTGGGCGCTGCGCTCGGCCTCTGGCTTGACCGCCGCTACCCCGGGGGGCGCACCTGGACGTTGGCGCTGTTGATGGCCGGGCTGACGCTGGGCTGCCTGAATGCATGGCACTGGGTGAGTAAGGAAGAACAGGCCATGCGGGAGGAACAGGGGAATGATGATGGATGACACACTGGCCCTGGTGCTGGCATGGCTCGCGGGTGGAGCGCTTGGCGCGTTTTTTTTCGGCGGCCTGTGGTGGACGGTTCGCAAGAGCCTGACCTCTGCCAGGCCCGCGCTTTGGATGTTTGGCAGCCTGCTGCTGCGGATGGGCGTGACGATGACCGGTTTTTACTTTGTCACGGGCGGCGACTGGCAGCGCTTGCTCAGCTGCCTGGTCGGTTTTGTCATGGCGCGCCAGCTCGTGACGCGACTGACCCGCTTGCCTGAAGAAGACCAGACGCGCCAGTCACAGGAGGCCCGCCATGCGTCTTAGCCCCGATGAAATCATCTTCTGGCAATACGGATTTTTCAAGCTCAACGCCACCATTGTGACCACTTGGGCACTGATGCTTGTGCTGGTTGGTGGCGCCAAACTCATCACGCGCAAACTCTCCACCGACCATACGCGCTCGCGCTGGCAGAATTTGCTGGAGATTGTGGTGACCGGCATCGTGCAGCAAATTGCAGATGTCGGCTTGCGCCATCCACGCCAATACATCGGCTTTCTGGGCACACTGTTTCTGTTTGTCGCCATGGCCAGCCTGTGCACCGTCATTCCGGGTTATGAGCCACCGACTGGTTCGCTGTCCACCACGGCCGCGCTGGCCCTTTGCGTGATGGTGGCCGTGCCCCTGTTCGGCATCGAGGATCAGGGCCTGGGCGGTTACCTCAAGTCCTACCTGGAGCCGACCGCCATCATGCTGCCGTTCAACATCATCAGCGAGATCTCACGCACGCTGGCGCTGGCTGTGCGCCTGTTTGGCAACATGATGAGTGGGGCCATGATCATCGGCATTCTCCTGAGCATCACACCCTTCATCTTTCCCATTGTTATGACGGTGCTGGGGTTGCTCACGGGCATGGTGCAGGCCTATATTTTCAGCATCTTGGCGGCGGTTTACATCGCCGCTGCCACCCATGTGCGCAAGCCAAAGGCTGGCACCTGACATTGAACAATAACTTTAGTAGGAAGGACTCGTTATGGACAGCATGACAATCATCGCGGTGGCCTCCATCGTCATCGCCGGCTTGACCACAGGTTTTGGCTGCATGGGGCCTGCATTTGCCGAAGGGCGGGCCGTTGCAACGGCGCTCACGGCGCTGGCGCAGCAGCCCGACGCATCAGCCACCATCACCCGGACCCTGTTTGTTGGTCTGGCAATGATCGAATCCACAGCCATTTACTGCTTCGTGGTGTCGATGATTCTGATTTTTGCCAACCCGTTCTGGAACCATGCCATTGCCCTGGCTGCCGGAAAGTAAGCCATGCTGTTCGATTGGTTCACCGTCGGCGCACAGACGCTCAACTTTCTCGTCCTGGTGTGGCTGATGAAGCGCTTTCTTTACAAGCCTATCCTCGACGCCGTTGACGCGCGCGAGAAGCGCATTGCCCTGGCCTTGGCCGAAGCTGCCTTGAAACAAATGGCAGCGCAAAAGGAGCGCGACGAGTTCCATCAAAAGAATGAGGATTTTGACCGGCAGCGCAATGAATTGCTGGGACAGGCCAAAGACGAGGCCAGCGCTGAGCGCCAACGCCTGCAGGGCGAGGCGCGACAAGTGGCCGACACCTTGCGCGCCAAGAAACAAGACGCGTTGACCAGCGAGTTGCAAACCCTGCATGAGGACATCGCCCGTCGCAGCCGCGAAGAGGTCTTGGCCATTGCGCAGAAGGTACTCACCGATCTGGCCGGAACATCACTTGAGGAACGCATGTGCGCAGTGTTCACGCAGCGCTTGCGAGAACTTGACGATGCGGCCAAGGCAGGCCTTGCCGAGGTGCTGGCAACAGCGTCCAACCCTGTGCGCGTGTGCAGCGCCTTCGTGTTGTCGGCGGCGCAGCGGGCCGCGATACAAAGCGCGCTCAATGAAAGCTTCGCGGGCGACATCCGGATTCAGTTCGACACCACGCCTGACTTGATCAGCGGCATCGAACTCACGGCCAACGGTTGGAAGTTGGCCTGGAACATTGCAGACTTTTTGGCGTCACTGGAGCAGCGCATTGACGGCCTCCTCAAGAAACAGTCCGACGGCCAAGTCCACGCTGACGCGTCAGAGACGGCCTCATGAGCGCGCCATCGGACAGCTTGGCAAGTGTCCTGGACAGCAGCTTTGCAGGCTTAGGCCAGGGGCGCGAAACCTACCAGGCGCGCTTGAGTCCGCAGGAGGTGGGCACGGTCGCCAGCGTTTCCACCGGCATCGCCATGGTGTCCGGGTTGCCGGGTGTGGGTTTTGATGGGCTGGTGAAGTTTCCCGGCAACGTGTTCGGCATCGCTTTCAATGTCGACGAGCACGAGATTGGTGTTGTGCTGTTGGGCGACTATTCGCGTCTGCAGGCCGGTGACAGGGTTGAGCGCACCGGTCGGGTGATGGACGTTGTTGTTGGGGAAGGCTTGTTGGGTCGGGTGATTGACCCGCTGGGTCGTCCACTTGACGGCCAGGGGCCTGTGCTCGCCCGCGCCCGCTTGCCAATTGAGCGCCCCGCCGCGCCCATCATGGACCGCGCGCCGGTGACGGTGCCGCTGCAAACCGGCCTGAAGGTCGTCGATGCCTTGATTCCGATCGGGCGCGGCCAGCGCGAGCTGATTCTGGGTGACCGGCAGACCGGCAAGACGGCCATTGCAATTGACACCATCCTCAACCAGCGCGGCCAGGATGTGGTATGTGTCTATTGCGCGATCGGCCAGCGTGCATCCGCTGTGGCCAAGGCGGTCGCCGTATTGAAGGACAAGGGCGCGATGGCTTACACGGTGGTGGTCGTCACCGAGGGCAATGACCCGCCTGGACTGGCCTACATTGCGCCCTATGCCGCAACCAGCATTGCCGAGCATTTCATGGAAGCAGGCCGCGATGTGCTGATTGTCTACGACGACCTGACGCAACACGCCCGCGCCTATCGCGAGCTGTCGCTGTTGCTGCGTCGCCCGCCCGGACGCGAGGCCTTTCCGGGCGACATTTTCTACATTCACTCGCGCCTGCTGGAACGTGCGACCCATTTGCGCGCGGCGCGCGGTGGCGGCTCACTCACGGCGCTGCCGATCATCGAGACCGAAGCGCAGAACATCTCTGCCTACATTCCCACCAATTTGATCTCCATTACCGATGGGCAGATCTACCTTTCGCCCGCGTTGTTCGAGCTTGGTGTGCTGCCTGCCGTTGATGTTGGCAAGTCAGTTTCGCGCGTGGGCGGCAAGGCCCAGCGCGCCTCCTACCGCGCGGTGGCCGGCGACCTCAAGCTCGCCTATGCGCAGTTTGAGGAGCTGGAAACCTTTGCCCGCTTTGGCGCCAGGCTGGACGAGGACAGCACCAAAATCATCGCTCACGGACGGCGCATTCGAGCCTGCCTCAAGCAGCCGCAGTCTGCGCCGGTACCAGTTGCCGCGCAAATTGCGGTGCTCATGGCCTTGACCGAAAAACTCTTTGACAGCGTGCCGCTTGACCATATGCCGCAGGCCGAGCAGGCGGTGCGCGAGGCCGCCGCCCAGTTACCCGAAGCGTTGCAGGCGCGTTTCGATACCGCCGCCAAATTGAGTGATGCCGACCGGGATACGATTGTGCAGATCGCCCGCACAGCGCTTGCCAGTTTTCAGCCCGAGGCAGTGCCCCAGGCGCAAGCCGCTGTGGCAGCCCAGGCCAGCGTGGCCGACAAGGCATTGTCATGAGCCAGACTATCGCCAGCCTGAGCCGCAAGATCGGCACGGCTGGCGACCTTCAATCCGTGGTGCGCACGATGAAGGCGGTGGCCGCCTCCAGCATCGGTCAATTCGAAAGCGCCGTACTCGCCCTGGACGACTACCACCGGGCGGTGCAACTTGGGCTGGTCGCGTGCTTGCGCGAGATGGCCTCGCCGCTTGTCCCGGCGCCGGCGCCGCGCAGGGAAAACGGGCCAATAGCCGCCGTGGTGTTTGGTTCCGACTTGGGCCTGGTCGGCCAGTTCAACGACGTGATGGCCAGCTTTGTGGTCACAACGCTGGCAGATTTACCAGCACAAAAGACCGTCTGGACCGTCGGCGAACGCATCCGCTCAAGGCTGAGGCAGACCGATCTGGGCTTGGACAAGAGCTTCATGCTACCGGGCTCAATTGGCGCCATCACTGCGCTGGTCGGGCAGATACTGGTCGCGCTTGAAACGCTGCGTGAACAAGGTGCGATCAATCAGGTTTATGTATTTCACAACAGCCCCCACGCCGGGGCGATTTACCGCCCCGTTTGCCAACGCTTGTTGCCACTGGACCAGGTCTGGCGGCGTCAATTGACGGCCATGGCCTGGCCCACCCAAAATTTGCCAGAGGTCATGGGTGGTGGTGCAGCAAGCTTGCGGGCCTTCGTGCGGGAATACCTGTTTGTCTCGCTGTTCAGGGCTTGCGCCGAATCCCTGGCCAGCGAAAACGCCAGTCGGTTGGCCGCCATGCAGCGCGCTGAAAAAAATATCGATGAGCTGTTGGAAACCCTGAGGCGCTCGTTTCACCGCCTGCGCCAAAGTGGCATTGACGAGGAATTGTTCGATCTGGTGTCGGGTTTTGAAGTTCAGCCGCGCGGGCGGAACATCTTGAACAACTGCTCTGGTCCCACCGAGAAATAATCCGCCGGGCCACCACCGCGCAGCACATGGTCGGCCCGCGCGGTGTCATAAACACCGTTGACCAGCAGGCGCTGCGCAATGTGCACCGCCACCACCTCACCCAGCACCAGCCAGGTGGGCAATTTTTGGCCGCTCACATCCTGCAGCTGCAGCAGTTGCGTCAGGCGGCATTCAAAAGACACCGGGCTTTCGGCAATACGCGGTGGTGCCACCAGACGTGAGGCCAGTGGCGTCAGGCCGGCCAGCTCAAATTCACTGACCTCGGGCGCCACGGCGGCACAGGTCTGGTTCATGGCCTCGGCCAGCGGCCGCGTCACCAGGTTCCAGACGAATTCGCCGGTTGCTTCGATGTTGCGCACCGAATCCTTGTAACCAATGCTGGCAAAACCGACAATGGGCGGCGTGTAGTTGAAGGCGTTGAAAAAGCTGTAGGGCGCAACGTTGAGCAGGCCCTCGGCGCTGCGCGTGGAGATCCAGCCAATCGGGCGCGGCCCGACGATGGCGTTGAACGGGTCATGGGGCAAGCCATGGCCCAGGCGCGGTTCGTAAAAGTGGCTGGCCTCAGGCATGGCGGTGTCCGGGTTGAATGGGCTCAGAGCACCTTGAAGCCGTGCGTGCCGTCGCGCGCCAGTTGCGCCACCAGGCCATATTCCCAGTCCAGATAGCCTTGCATGGCCTCATGCGGGTTGTCGGTGCCTTCGTAGGGGCGGCGATAACGGTGCGGGGACGGTGGGACCGGGGGGGGCAGTTGGCCGGTTTCGCTGCAATCTGTGGCTTGTAGACCGTCAAGCACCCACACCTCCCAGCCCATTTGTGCCAGCCAGGAGGCCGTCATGTTGGCGCGCACACCGTCCAGGTCGGCCAACACCGCGCGTGCGCCGCGTACCGGCAGGGTGACATCGGTTTCCTGCACCAGCTGGCCGCCGGGTGCGCTGGCAAAGCCGGACAGGTGGCCAGCGGCATATTCCTCTGGCGTGCGTACATCCAGGCAGTAGCTGGTGCGTGTTGTTTCACTGCGAAAGCGCAGCACATCTGCCAGCTGCGCACGCTTGACACCGGCACGGTCCGCCACGGCGCGCGCCTGCTGTGCCGCAGCCAGGCGCTGCACCTCGGGCACTGGTGTGGCCCGGCGAGCGGCGCCGTGTTCGAGTGTCTGCCCGGCCAGGGTCCAGCCGATGGTGCCGTTGCGCAGGGCGGCCACCGGGTTGGGGATACCCGCGTTCACCAGCGACTGCGTGCCGATGATGCTGCGGGTGCGTCCGGCGCAGTTGACGATGATGCGGGTGCGGGGGTCGGGTGCCAGCGCGCCAACGCGTAACACCAGTTCGGCACCGGGCACGCTGATGCTGGTGGGGATGTTCATGGTCTGGTATTCGTCAAAGCGCCGGGCGTCGAGCACAACCACATTGGTCTGTGCGTCGAGCAGGGCCTTGACCTCCTGGGCCGACAGCATGGGGGTATGGCGCTGCGCGTCAACCAGCTCGCCAAATGCCTTGCTCGGCACATTGACGTCCTTGAACACTTCGCCCCCGGCTTGCTGCCAGCCTTGCAGGCCACCGTCCAACAGGTGGACCTGGCTGTAGCCGAGCTGCTGCAGGGTTTGTGCAGCGCGGTGTGCCAGGCCTTCGCCATCGTCGTAGACCACGATCAGCGTGTCCAGACGCGGGATGCGCCGACGGGCATCCAGCGCAAGACGCGCCAGCGGCAGATTGGCTGCAAACAGAGGGTGTGCCTGTGCAAATGTGTCTTCTTCACGCACGTCAAGCAGGGCGATCTCTTGCTGGTTCAGCAGGGCTTGACGCACCGACTGAAAATTTTGCAGCGGGAAAGGGGTGGGGGTGGTGTTTTGCGAGGTCATCATGGCTGGGTTTCAGGCTTGGCTGGGGCGCACTGGGTCAGGCCTGCGCTGGCATGGCCAGTTCCGCCAGCGACGCCAGCAGGTCGCCAAAGCGCTCACCCTGCACCACCACATGGTCATGCAGCGCGGTGGCAGCGGCACCCGCATCGCCCGCCAGGATGGCGCGCACAATGGTGTCGTGCTCTGTAAACGAGGTGCTGATGCGGTTGCGCACGCGTAATTGCAGGCGCCGGTAAGGGCGCAAACGCCGTTGTAATTGCTGCGCCTGTTCACCCAGAAAGACGTTGTGGCTGCCAGCGTAAATGGCCACATGGAAGCGTTCGTTGCAGTAAAAATACTCGTCAGAGTCCTGCGCGTTGCGCGCCGCTTCGCAGGCCTGGTGGGCGGCCTGCAGCGCGCTGCGCTCGGCATCACTCATGCGCCGGGCGGCCAGGCGTGCGCACATGGCTTCAAGTTCGGCCATCACTTCAAACATTTCCAGCAAGCGTCCTGGGCCGATGCTGGTCACCACGGCACCGCGGCGCGGCCGGATCTCGATCAGGCCTTCGGCAGCCAATTGAATCAGCGCCTCACGCACCGGCGTGCGCGACACCCCGTGCAGCTCGGCCAGCGTGGCCTCGTCAAGCGCACAGCCGGGTGGCAACTCGCCGGTAGCGATTTGCTCTTCAATTTTTTCGCACACTTGATCGGAGATTTTCATCATGCAATTCTCTCACTTCTGTTTTTACTGGATTCAAAAAAATTCTTAGGGTATTCACTAATGCAATTAAAAAATACAAAAACTACATTAATGCACACATTCAATGCATTAGTTGAATGCGTTTGAAGCCAAAAAATTGTTTATTGACATCCAAATCCAGGAGACAACCCCATGAAATGCCCCTCCCTTGCCAAATCCCTGACCGGTTTGCTGGTCGCTGCACTGCCCTTGACGGCAGCGCTGGCTGACAGCATCACACTCAAGGCCTCGCACCAGTTCCCTGGGGGCAAAGGTGATGTGCGCGACGAAATGGTGCAGATGATTGCCAAGGAGGTTGCCGCTGCCAACGTCGATCTCACCATCAAGGTGTTTCCTGGCTCCAGTTTGGTCAAAGCGCCTGACCAATGGAAGGCCATGCAGACTGGCCAAATCGACATGACCTCCTTGCCGCTGGACTACGCCTCGGGCATTCACCCGCAGTTTGGCGCCACGCTGATGCCGGGTCTGGTCAAGAACCATGCGCACGCGTTGCGCCTCAACAGTTCACCGTTCATGCAGGACATCAAGGCCATCATTGCGCAGGGCGGCGCCCATGTGCTGGCTGATGCCTGGCTGGCGGGTGCCTTTGCCGGCAAGGACAAGTGCATCCTCAAGCCCGAAGATGCCGCCGGCATGAAAGTGCGTTCTGCGGGTGCCACGTTTGCACAAATGTGGGCGGGTGCCGGTGCCTCGGTGGTGTCGATTCCGTCCAATGAGGTGTACAACGCCATGCAGCAGGGCGTGATCCAGGGCACCGACACCTCCACTGGCAGTTTTGTCTCGTTTCGGCTGTACGAGCAGGTCAAGTGCATCACAGCCCCTGGCGACAACGCCATGTGGTTCATGTACGAGCCGGTGCTGATCTCCCAGCGCAGCTGGGACAAGCTCAATGACGCGCAAAAGAAGGCGTTGACAACAGCCTCCAAAAAAGCCGAAGACTATTTCAACGTCGAATCGAAAAAGCTGGACGACGAAATGGTTGAGACCTTCAAGAAGAACAACGTCAAGGTGGTCACCATGAGCAGTGCCGATGCCGAAGCCTGGCGCGCTGTGGCCAACAAGACGTCGTACAAGGTCTTTGCAGAAAAAGTACCTGGCGGCAAGGAGCTGATCGAGAAAGCGCTCAGTGTTAAATAAAGAGAAAGAACAGAATTTGCCCCTGTGGGTGCAGACGGTTTACGCCGTCTCGCGCGCCCTCGGGGTGTTTTCTGCTGGCCTGATCGTGCTGGCCATTGTGGTGGTGTGCCAGATGGTGTTTGTGCGGGCGGTGCTGGGCCAGTCGTCGATCTGGCAGACCGAATTTGCCACCTTCTCCATTTTGGCGGCCACTTTTCTGGGTGCGCCCTACATCTTGCTGACGCGTGGCCATGTGGGGGTAGACCTGTTGCCCATGATGGTGGCTGGCAACAAACGACGCGCACTCTATTTTGCTGGCAGCTTTGTTGCGCTTGCCTTTTGTGGGCTGTTCTTTTATGCCTCGTTGTCCTGGTGGCATGAAACCTGGAACTCGGGCCACACCACCTCTTCCATGTGGCGCGCCCGGCTGTGGATTCCGCACCTGAGTGTGCCGGTAGGAATGGGCTTGTTGTGTTTGCAGTACCTGACCGAGATCTGGCTGGTCTGGACCGGAAAAGAAGAACCCTACGGCATGACGCCAGGAGTGCACTTATGAGCCCATTGTTGATTGGTGTGCTGGTTTTTGCCACCACCATGCTGGTGCTGGCCACTGGCTTGCCCATAGCCTTTGGTCTGGGAGCCGTGGCACTGGGCTTCATGATCATTTTTGACGGCTGGTCGAGTGTTCACTTCCTGCCCGAAACCATTTTTTCGGGCCTGGATGACTTCACGCTGGTGTCGCTGCCCATGTTTGTCATCATGGGGGCGGCGGTGGCCTCGTCGCGTGCCGGCAGTGATCTGTATGAAGCGCTGGCGCGGCTGCTGCACAAGGTGCCGGGCTCGCTGGTGATCTCCAACATTGGGGCCTGTGCGCTGTTCTCGGCGCTCACGGGGTCGTCACCGGCGACCTGCGCCGCCATTGGCAAGATGGGTATCCCAGAGATGCGCAAGCGCGGCTACGACGCCGACCTGGCTACCGGGGCCATTGCTGCGGGCGGCACCCTGGGCATTTTGATTCCACCCAGCGTCACCATGATCCTGTATGGCATTGCGTCTGAAACCTCGATTGGCCGCCTGTTTATTGCCGGCATCCTTCCCGGCCTGTTGCTCACCGGCCTGTTCATGGCCTGGGCGCTGTTTTTGAGCTGGAAGCGCGGCACGGTGCTGGTCGACAAGGACCGCATTTATTCGCTGAAGGAAAAGGTCGAACTGCTGCCGCGTCTGCTGCCCTTTTTGGCAGTGATTGCGGGCGTGGTCTATGCCTTGTATGGTGGCATTGCCACTCCGTCGGAGGCGGCGGGGGTCGGTGCCATGCTGTGTCTGGTGATGGTGGCCGTGATCTACAAGGTCTGGCGGCCGCGCGACATGTGGCATATTTTGCGCGACGGGCTGCGTGAGTCCGGCATGCTGCTGTTGATCATTGGCACGTCCATTCTGTTCGGCTACATGATGTCCTCGCTACAGGTCACGCAGTCGGTGGCCGAAGCCATTGGCGCCTTGCAAGTGAACCGCTGGGTTGTGCTGGCAGCCATCAACCTGATGCTGCTGGTGGCCGGCTGCTTTTTGCCGCCCGCAGCCATCATTTTGATGACCACGCCGATCTTGATGCCGGTTATCACGGCAGCCGGTTTTGATCCGATCTGGTTTGGGGTGGTGCTCACCATCAACATGGAGCTGGGCTTGATCACGCCGCCCGTTGGCTTGAACCTGTTTGTCATCAACGGCATTTCGCCCGACATCAAGCTGACCACCATCCTCAAGGGGGCCTTTCCCTTCATGCTGTGTATGGTGGTCGCCATTTTGATTTTGTGCGTTTTCCCTGAAATCGCCACCTGGTTGCCGACCAAAGTCATGGGCTGATGAAAGTTGAACATGCGTAACTGGAACAGTCTGGCAGACAACCGCAGCGCCCGGCTGAAGCGTGCGGCTAGCCTGGTGGGCGGCAAACTGGTGCCGGCCGAGCTGGCCACGGCGCTGCTGGCGGCGGTGCTGGAGCCGGGGGACCGGGTCTGTATCGAGGGCAACAACCAGAAGCAGGCCGACTTTCTGGCGCGCTGCCTGACCCGGCTTGACCCGGCTCAGGTGCATAGCCTTCACATGCTGCAGTCGGTGCTGGCGCTGCCAGAGCATCTGGACATTTTTGACAACGGCATTGCGTCAAAGCTCGACTTTTCTTTCTCGGGCCCCCAAGCCGCGCGCCTGGCCAACATGGTGTCTGCCGGGCAAATCCAGATTGGCGCCATCCACACCTACCTGGAGCTGTTCAGCCGTTATTTTGTCGATTTGACGCCGCGTGTGTCGCTGGTCTGCGCGCAGGCGGCCGATGCCCAGGGCAACCTTTATACCGGCGCCAACACCGAAGACACACCCGCCATTGTCGAGGCCACGGCGTTCAAGGGCGGCATTGTGATCGCCCAGGTCAATGAGCTGCTGGACACCCTGCCGCGGGTTGACATTCCGGGCGATTGGGTCAATTTTGTGATCCAGGCGCCGCAGCCGCATGCCATTGAGCCCTTGTTCACGCGTGACCCGGCGCAAATTTCCGAAATTCAGGTGCTGATGGCCATGATGGCCATCAAGGGTATTTATGCCGAATACGGCGTGCAGCGTCTCAACCACGGCATTGGTTTTGACACGGCGGCCATTGAGCTGCTGCTGCCCACTTATGCCGAGTCGCTTGGGCTAAAGGGCAAGATTTGCAGCCACTGGGCGCTGAATCCGCACCCGGCTTTGATTCCGGCCATTGAGGCGGGCTGGGTCGAGTCGGTGCACTCGTTCGGCTCCGAGCTGGGCATGGAAAATTATGTCAAGGCGCGCTCCGATGTGTTTTTTACCGGGGCCGACGGCAGCTTGCGCAGCAACCGGGCCTTGTGCCAGGCGGCGGGCCACTATGCCTGCGACATGTTCATTGGCTCCACGCTGCAGATTGACTTGAATGGCCACAGCTCGACCGCCACTGCCGGGCGTATTGCCGGCTTTGGCGGCGCACCCAACATGGGCGCCGATGCACGCGGGCGCCGCCATGCCACACCGGCCTGGCTCAAGGCGGGCGCTCAGGCGCGCCAGGGGCAAAGCGGGGTGGCCAGCATGCCACGCGGCCAGAAGCTGGTGGTTCAAATGGTGGAAACCTTTCGTGAACACATGCAGCCGGCCTTTGTCGACACGCTCGATGCCTGGCAGTTGGCCGAGCAGGCCCACATGGCGATCCCGCCGGTGATGATTTACGGCGACGACGTGACCCATATCCTGACCGAAGAAGGCATTGCCAACCTGCTCTTGTGCCGCAGCGACGAAGAGCGCCAACAGGCCATTCGCGGCGTGGCCGGTTACACCCCGGTGGGCCTGGCGCGTGACAAAGCCATGGTGGAAAACCTGCGCGACCGCGGCATCATCGTGCGCGCCGAAGACCTCGGCATCGACAAGCGCGACGCCACCCGCAGCCTGCTGGCGGCCCGCAACATGCGCGATCTGGTCAGGGCTTCCGGCGGGCTCTATGACCCGCCCAAACGCTTTCGCAACTGGTAGCGCCCAAGGAATACAGCATGGAAAAATTGCACTACGAATTTGCCGGGCAACACGCCCCAGGTCACTTTGCCCCCGTGCTGGTGGGCGTGGTGGGCTCGGGCAATCTGGAGGTGATGATTGAGCCGGTGCCCCAAAGCACCGCTTGCCAGATCGCCATCACCACCTCGGCGCGCGGTTTTGGCCCCATCTGGCAGGCGGTGGTAAACGACTTTCAGGCCCGTCATGGCCTGGCAGGGGTGGCCGTGTCGATCAACGACATGGGCGCCACCCCGGCCGTGGTGAGTCTGCGCCTGGACCAGGCCGCAGCGGCGCTGCCTGCAGCGTGTGTGTTGGTCGACGGTGGTTTGGCATGATGCTCAGTTTTGCTGAATTGACCGCCCGCGAGCGGGTCACCCATCTGCTTGATGCCGGCAGTTTTCATGAGATTCTGGGGCCTGCCGAACGGGTGGTCAGCCCGCATCTGGCGCTGCTGGGCGTACCCTCGGCGTTTGACGATGGTGTCGTCATTGGCAGTGGCCTGCTGGCTGGCCAGCCGGTGTTGCTCGCCGCGCAGGAAGGCGAATTCATGGGCGGTGGCGTGGGCGAAGTGCACGGCGCCAAACTGGTCGGCCTGTTCCAGCGCGCGCTGGTCCACCGGCCTGCTGCCGTCATGGTGCTGGCCGAGTCCGGCGGCGTGCGCCTGCACGAGGCCAACGCCGGACTCATTGCGGTGTCGGAGGTGATGCGCGCCTTGCTGGCGGTGCGCGCGGCGGGCATTCCGGTGCTGATGCTCATTGGCGGCGCCAACGGCTGTTTTGGCGGCATGGGCCTGATTGCGCGTTGTGCCGACTGGGTGGTGATGAGTGACATGGGCCGTCTGGCCATGTCGGGCCCCGAGGTGATCGAGTCGTCCCACGGCGTCGAAGAATTCGACTCCCGTGACCGTGCGCTGGTGTGGCGCACCACCGGCGGCAAACACCGCTACCTGACGGGTGATTGCGACGTGCTGGTGGAAGACGACGTGGCCCAATTTCGCCGTGCCGCCATGGGTTTGCTCAACCAGGCCCGGCCTCTGAGCCTGGCGGCGCTGGAGGCCGAACATGCGTTGTTGACTGAGCGCTTGACGCGTTATGGCGACTGCCGTGATGCGCTGGATATCTGGCAACGCGCTGGAGTGTCAGAGCCGCTGCGGGTGACCGACATGGAAGCCGATGACATTGTGGCCATAAAGGCGTTGATCGAAGACCAACCCAGGGAGCCGGCATGAATTGGCCCGCACTGCTGACCATGCTGTTTGGCACGGCGCACGATGTTCAATGTGACGGCGACCTGCTGCACGGCAGCGCCCAGCTGAACGGCCAAACCCTTGCCGTGGTGGGCACCACCCACCATGCCGCCATTGGCGTCGAACTGGCTTTAGCGCAGGCGCGTGTGGTGCTCGACACGGTGCGCGATTTCCCCGGGCGTGCCGTTGTGCTGCTGGTCGACACCCAGGGCCAGCGCTTGCGCCACCGCGACGAGTTGCTCGGCATCAATCGGTATATGGCGCACATGGGTTGCTGTATTGAGCTGGCGCGCCAGCAGGGGCACCGCGTCATTGGCCTGGTGTATGACCAGGCGCTGTCGGGTGGCTTCATCACCTCGGGCCTGTTGGCCGATGCCTGTTACGCGCTGCCCGAGGCCGAGATCCGTGTCATGCGTTTGCCGGCCATGGCGCGCGTGACCAAGCTCGACGAGCAACGCCTGGCCGAGCTCTCCAAATCGAATCCGGTGTTTGCGCCGGGCGTCGAAAACTATGTCGCCATGGGCGGCATCGAGGCGCTCTGGCGTGGTGATTTTCAGGCCTGCCTGGTGGAGGCATTGCAGCAGGCCACGACCGTGGACAAGCGTGCTGCCGAGGGCGCGGCGCGCGGCGGGCGTTTGCTGGCGGCGCAGGTTGCAGTGCGCGTGGTTAATGCCTGAGGCCTGGCAGGGCGGCCCGGCACACGGTATGCAGGACTTGCGACGCAACCAATTGGTCTGCCTCAATGCGCAGGGCTGGTCGCAGGTGCAAGCCTATGCCTGGGACGCTGAGGCACAAGCCATTCTGGTGTATTGGCAGCGCAACAAGCTGCCGCTGGTGGTGTGCCGCCAGCGCCTTGATGTGGCGCCAGATCGGCTTTGCCTGGGTTTGCCGGCACCACGGCAATGGTCGCGGCGCCGCCTCGCGCTGACGGTCGGGCGGGACCATGTGGCCGTCATTGGGGACTTCCCCACGTTGCGGCAAGTGGCGCAGGCCATGCCGTGGGGGTCTGCCGCATTGGCGCTGGAGGGCAAGTTGACACCACTGGCGGTGACGCCACGGGTGTACGGCTCTCACGGCTGGCAGTTCATAACCAAGAAGCCCTATCTCCACGATGCTTCGGACATCGATGTCAGCGTCAACGTGCCGGATTTCCAGACGGCTTGTCGGGTGACGGCGCTGCTGGCTGCGTCTGAGTTGGGGCAGCGACTCGATGGCGAAATTGTTTTTCCGGGCGGCCAGGCCGTCGCCTGGCGCGAGTTGCAGCGCTTGCTGGCGGGCCACACCGCGCAAGTTTTGCTGAAAGACCGTCACAACGTCCGGCTGGCCACACTGACAGAGCTGCAAAAACTTGGAAAGTGTGCCGACTGGCTTTTGCCGTCCTGTAGGGTCGACTTCAGTCGACTAGGCCGACCGAAGTCGGCCCTACAGGGCCCATGGCGGGCAGAAGCCCGCCCTACAGGCGCCATGGTAGCCCGTAGCCCGGATGACGCGCAGCGCAATCCGGGTGGTCTCCAAATGCCCGCTGATCAAGCGCCAAACCATGGTTCAAACGCCGTGTATGGCCTCGGTCTGGCTGCGGTGCGCGCGCTTTACGCCGAGGTGGCGCTGGAGCCCAAACCTGGCCTGGTGTCGTTTCGGGACTGTGGCAGCCATTCCGACATGAATGCCCAGACCTTCATGCGCAGCCTGTTTGCCTTGCGCGGCTATTTCCCGCGCATGGTGTGGGCTGGCCATGCAGGTGCACCCTTTGCCGTTCTGGAAAGCCTGGGAAAAAATGCCGAGGCCCGCATGCTGACTGCCACCCGTGGCATCAACACCCACCGCGGCGCCATTTTTGGCCTGGGTTTGTTGTGCGCCAGCGCGGGCCAGTTGTTGGCCCAGGGTGTGCTATTCACGCCGCAGCATGTGCGTGCCATGTTGATGGCCACCTGGGGCGACGCTTTGGCGCAGCGCGCCAGGGCGGCACGGTTGACCGCGCCGGTTTCCAATGGCCAAATGGCGGCCCGGCGTTTTGGGCTGCGCAGCGCGGGTGACGAAGCGGCGCAGGCATTCCCAGTGCTGTTTGAAGTCACTCTGCCTGCCCTGCAAGCCGCTTTGCAGGCTGGGACCGGTGAGCGTGCCGCCCGTGTACAGGCCCTGTTTGCCACCATGGCCGCGCTGGACGACACCAATTGTGCGCACCGCGGTGGTATTGATGGACTGCGTTGGGTGCAAACCTCCGCCCGCGAATTTTTGAACGCTGGCGGGGTGCTGCAAACCAGTTGGCTGCCTCAGGCACGCGAGATTCATAACGCGTTCGTGGCGCGAAACTTGTCACCCGGTGGTTCCGCTGATGTATTGGCCAGTGCCTGCTGGGTTCAGTCGGTTTTGGTGGGGACTGGTGGGGCGGACTTCAGTCCGCCGTGGTCGACTGAAGTCGACCCTACAAGGCCATGGTCTGTAGGGCGGACTTGCACCCGCCATGGTCGACTGAAGTTGACCCTACAGAGTCAAATACCAGCGGGTTTCATGCAAGCACTGCCCGAACCTGACGCATGAGTTACGCCCTTGTCTTTTCGGGCCAGGCCAGCCAGCATCCGACGATGTTGCCCTGGCTCGAAGCCGAACCCAGGGCAGCGGCAAGCTTGCACGCGATGGGAGAGCGCATTGGCGCCGATTGGCGCACGGCGCTGCAAGACGAGGGCCGCCGCAGCAACAATGCCTTCGCCCAGGTACTCATCACCGGCATGGCATTGGCGGCATGGGCTGTCCTCCGGGATGCATTGCCGCAGGCCCCCGCTGTGGTCGCTGGCTACAGCGTGGGTGAACTGGCGGCCTTTGCCTGTGCCGGTGTGTTTTCGGCAGACCAGGCCATCGTCCTGGCGCAGCAGCGCGCCACGCTGATGGATCAAGCCGTGCCGGGCCGGCAGACCGGCATGATGGCCGTGACGGGTTTGTCTGAGGGCAGGGTGCTGACCGCCTGCGACGGCCTGGGGTTGGAATGCGCCATCCGGATTCACCGGGGGCAGTCGGTTTTTGCGGGCACCGATGATGCCTTGAGCCGGGCCACACCCCGGTTGCTGGCGCTGGGTGCCGTGTGCAAACGGCTTGATGTGCGGGTGGCTTCCCATTCGTCATGGATGGTGCCTGCCGCCCGGGCCTTTGCCGACACCTTGACTGAGTTGCCGTTTGCCGCTGCACACTGCGCGATTGCCACCAATGCCGACGGCACGCTGGTCCGGCAACCCGCATTGTTGCGCCAGGCCCTGAGCCGACAACTCGCCAGCCCGGTGCAATGGGCCGCTTGTATGGAGGCGGTCAATGAGCGGCAGGTAGCCTGTGTGCTGGAAATTGGTGCCGGGTCAGCGTTGTCAAAGATGTGGAACGAGCGTTATCCTGACATCCCGGCGCGTTCCCTTGATGAATTCGGGCAACTGCGGGGTGCAGTGGCCTGGTTGGCACGACACACCTGAACGATGCTGTGTGTCATGGGGCTGATGCCAATGGATCGCCTACAAATAACCCACCGGGATGGCTGTCACGTCTTTGGATAGGGGAATGTCACGTGCCACAAAACAGATGACGGCACCCGGTCCCACAGTTCGCCCCAGGTTGCCAAGCGCCGGAAAGTGACGCTTGGCGTTTTGTGAAGGCGAGGCAGTTTTTTTAATTTCAATGGGGTACAGGGTATCGCCCTGATCAATTAGCAAATCCACCTCCTGCTGGTCTGTGTCGCGGTAGAAATACAAGGGGGCTTCGCGGGCGTTATGCCAGTAGCTCTTGATGATTTCGCTCACTACCCATGTTTCCAGTATGGCCCCCGACATGCTTCCGGCCTCCAGAGAGGCCGCATCAGGCCACTTGCTCAGATAGGCAGCCAGACCGGTGTCCAAAAAATACAGCTTTGGGGTTTTGACCAGACGTTTGGTCAGGTTGGTGTGGTAAGGCTGTAGCAGATAAATTAAGCCCGATGTTTCAAGCACCGACAGCCAGGCTTTGGCTGTTTTGTTGTCAATGTCGACATCGCGCGCCAGGTTGGCATAGTTCAGCAATTGCCCGGTTCGAGCCGCAACGGCGGCCAGAAAACGGTTGAATGCCATCTGGTCGGTCACCTTCAGCACGTCTTGCACATCGCGCTGAATGTAGGTCTGGATGTAAGAGCGGTAAAAAACGTCCCGAGCTTTCGCGCCCTGGTCGTTCAGACGCGGGTAGGAGCCCAACCAGATTTGCTGAAACACGGGCATCAAGATCATGGGCATTGCGTGTGCGCGTGCCCCGGCGATCCAGTCAGCAGTGGGCACAAAGGGGTGTGAGTCTGTGGCGCGCCCCTGGCGCTCGGCCTGCGACAGCCCAAGCAGATCAACAATGGCGACCCGACCGGCCAGGCTTTCGGTCACACCACGCATGAGGTGGAATTTTTGTGATCCGGTCAACCAAAACAAACCATTGGTCTTGTTTCGGTCGACCACCATTTTGATAGCAGAAAAAAGCGCAGGTGCATACTGAATTTCGTCAATGATCAAGGGTGTTTGCCAGGTCTGGAGAAACAATGCCGGGTCCTGCTGGGCCAGGGCGCGTGCGTCCATGTCGTCAAGCGTGACGTAGCCACGAGGGTGCTGGCCCGCATCTTTGGCGCACATCTCAAGTAATGTGGTCTTGCCCACCTGCCGTGGGCCGGTGAGCATCAGAACCGGGAAGCTATTACTGATGGCCTGAACGGCCTGGGCGAGCGTGCGTGTGTACATTTATTTCGTTTATATTGGAATTAGATTCCAATATAAACGATTTATTCTGCCTTGTCATCCCTCGTCTCCGGCCGGTCACACCTCGCCGCCAAACTGCTTGGTGAGGTTGTCGATGTACTGCTCCACCAGTTTCTCAAACTCTGCCTCGACCACCGGAGCGATCATCTTTTTCATCAGGCCGGGCAGCGGCAGAGTGAGTTCGCCCTGAAGCTGGAGCACCAACTGGGTGGATTTTTTCTTGTCGGTGATTTTCCAGGAGCCCGACACCAGCGCGTTGCCTTCACCCGCCACCGGCGTCCAGAGCACGCTGCCTTTGGCCTTGTTCGACACGTATTTCGACGCGTAAATGGTTTGCAGGCTAATCTGGGCGATGCCAATTTTGGTCATTTCCCAACGGTACACACCATCACCCAGGTCCACCAGTTGATCTACCTTGGGGAAAAAACTGGCCGACTTGGGCACGTCGGACAGGGTGTCAAACACAGTGGCATAGTCAGCCTTGACGGCAAATTCGTAACCCAGATCGATGTTGACGGTGATGGCCATGAGCGGATTTCCATGAAAAGTTGAAAACGAAGCCTGTGACTGTAAGGATGGCAGCTGATTCTGTCAAAACAAACGGTTTGGCGCCGACAATCCCCTGTTCATTCATTGCTGACTGCTGCCCCTTTCTGACCATGCCCACCCTGCTTCTTGCCCCCATGGAGGGCTTGCTTGACTTTGTCCTGCGTGACATTTTGACGCGGGTGGGCGGCGTGGACCGCTGTGTGTCGGAGTTCATCCGGGTCACCGGCACCTTGTACCCCGAGCGGGTTTTTTTGCGCTACGTGCCCGAACTATTACAGGACTGCAAGACGGCATCGGGCGTGCCGGTGCGGCCGCAGTTGCTGGGTTCTGACGTGGTCTGCCTGGCAGACAACGCCGCTCGCCTGGCGGAAATGGGGGCCGAGGGGATCGATTTGAACTTTGGCTGCCCTTCCCCGGTGGTCAACCGGCACCGGGGCGGTTCGGCCCTGCTGGAAGAGCCCGAACTGCTGCACCGCATCGTGGCGGCGGTGCGCCAGGCGGTGCCAGCGCACCTGCCGGTGTCGGCCAAGATGCGGCTTGGCCTGCATGACGACAGCCGGGCCGAAGCCTGCGCCCTGGCGATTGAGGCCGGTGGTGCTTCTGAGTTGGTGGTGCATGCCCGCACCAAGGCGCACGGGTACCGGCCGCCCGCCTATTGGGAGCGTATTGCCGACCTCCGCCAGGTGGTGCGTTTGCCGCTGGTGGCCAATGGTGAGATTTGGACGGTGGCCGACGCCTTGCGCTGCCAGCAGGTGTCGGGCTGCCAAAGCCTGATGCTGGGGCGTGGCATGGTGGCCAACCCGGCGCTGGCACGCGGCATTCGCGCAGCGCTGGGCGGCAATGCCGAATTGGCCAGCCTGAGCTGGCCGCAACTCATGACACTGATTGCTGAGTTCTGGCGCCTGGTCTGCGCGCACCTGGAGCGTGACCAGCAAACCGGGCGCCTCAAGCAGTGGCTGAACCTGTTGCGGCGCGTCTACCCGCAGGCGCAAACAGCGTTTGAGACGGTGCGCACCTTCCATGATCCTGTGGATGTAGCGCGCTGGTTCAGTGCGCAGGCACTGCCCGATGTCAGGGCATGAGCCCGGTTTGACCACGCTGGCCGGGCGCATTGGATAACATCCCCACCCTGATTTGAATTGTGAGCCTCCTGAATGTCTGAACCCCTGTCCCTGGCCGTGAGCGATGCGTCTGAGCAGATTCGCCCGGGCACCTTTGTGCGTTACCCCGACTCGCCCTTTGAGCTGCACCAACCCTATCCGCCTGCCGGCGACCAGCCCGAGGCCATCAAGCAGTTGGTGGAAGGCGTCAACGACGGCGAGGTGTTTCAAACCCTGCTGGGCGTAACGGGTTCGGGCAAGACCTTCACCATGGCCAATGTGATTGCCCGGCTGGGGCGGCCAGCCATTGTGTTTGCGCCCAACAAAACGCTGGCGGCGCAGCTCTACAGCGAGTTCCGTGAGTTCTTTCCAAAGAATGCGGTCGAGTACTTTGTCAGTTACTACGATTATTACCAGCCCGAGGCCTATGTGCCGCAGCGCGATTTGTTCATCGAAAAGGACAGCGCCATCAACGAGCACATCGAACAAATGCGCCTGTCGTGCACCAAAAGTGTGTTGGAGCGCCGGGACGTGGTGATTGTGGCCACGGTGTCGGCCATCTACGGCATTGGCCAGCCCGAGGCCTACCACAAGATGGTGATGACGCTGCGCGCGGGCGACAAAATGGGCCAGCGCGACATGATTGCGCAGCTGGTGCGTATGCAGTACCAGCGCAACGACGTCGACTTCAGTCGTGGCGCCTTTCGCGTGCGCGGCGACACCATCGACATCTTTCCGGCCGAGCACAGTGAGATGGCAATCCGCGTCGAGCTGTTTGACGACGAGATCGAGAGCCTGCAGCTGTTTGACCCGCTGACCGGGCGCATCCGGCAAAAAATTCCGCGTTTTACCGTCTACCCCAGCAGCCATTACGTCACGCCGCGTGAACAGGTGTTGTCGGCGGTGGAGGCCATCAAGATCGAGCTGGCTGAGCGCATTAAGGAATTTGTCAGCCAGGGCAAGCTGGTGGAAGCCCAGCGCATCGAGCAGCGCACCCGCTTTGATCTGGAAATGCTCAGCGAAGTTGGCCACTGCAAGGGCATTGAGAACTACAGCCGTCACCTGAGCGGCGCCGCGCCAGGTGAACCGCCCGCCACGCTGACCGACTACCTGCCCAAAGACGCGGTGATGTTTTTGGACGAATCCCATGTGCTGATTGGCCAGTTTGGCGGCATGTACAACGGCGACCGCTCCCGCAAGACCACGCTGGTGGAATACGGCTTTCGGCTGCCCAGCGCGCTGGACAACCGGCCGCTCAAGTTTGAAGAGTTCGAGACCAAGATGCGCCAGGCCATTTTTGTCTCGGCCACACCCGCCCAGTGGGAAAAAGACCATACCGGCCAGGTGGTGGAACAACTGGTGCGCCCCACGGGTTTGGTCGACCCCGAGGTCGAGGTGCGCCCGGCCAGCAGCCAGGTGGATGATGTGTTGCAAGAAATCCGCATCCGCGTCGACAAACACGAGCGGGTGCTGATTACCACACTCACCAAACGCATGGCCGAGCAGCTCACCGACTATTTGAGCGACAACGGTGTCAAGGTGCGTTACCTGCACAGCGACATCGACACCGTGGAGCGGGTTGAGATTTTGCGTGACCTGCGCCTGGGCACCTTTGACGTGCTGGTCGGCATCAACCTGTTGCGCGAAGGGCTGGACATTCCCGAGGTGTCGCTGGTGGCGATTCTGGACGCCGACAAAGAGGGCTTTTTGCGCTCTGAGCGCTCCCTGATCCAGACCATTGGCCGCGCTGCCCGCAACCTGGAAGGGCGCGCCATTTTGTACGCCGACAAGGTCACCGAATCCATGCGCAAAGCCATCGACGAGACCCAGCGTCGCCGGGTCAAGCAGGTGGCGCACAACCTGGCGCACGGCATCACGCCGCGCAGCATTGTCAAAGAGGTGCGTGACCTGATCGACGGTGTCTACAGCGAAAAGGCCGGCAAAGAGGCTGAGAAGCTGGAGCGCGATGCCATGCAGCGCGCCCAGGTGGAAGACATGAGCGAAAAAGACATCTCGCGCGAGATCAAGCGCCTGGAAAAACTCATGATGGAACACGCCCGCAACCTGGAGTTTGAAAAGGCCGCGCGGGTGCGTGACCAACTGGCCATTTTGAAGGAGCAGGCCTTTGGCGCGGCCGGCCACGACCGCGTAGTCATGTGAAAGCTTGTGGGGCTGGCGGGCAAATAACCTTTAAAAATTACTGATCAGTCTAGTTACCCGAGTAAAACGCTAGGTTTTTGGTTATACTGAACCGCGTTATCACAGTTAAACATCAATTTAATCGATAACAAAACTTCAGGAGTGTTGCCATGCGTTTAACTACCAAAGGCCGTTTTGCGGTCACTGCCATGATTGATCTGGGCTTGCGCCAATCGGCTGGCCCCGTCACGTTGGCCGCCATCAGCCAGCGCCAACAAATTTCCCTGTCCTACCTGGAGCAAC
Source organism: Burkholderiales bacterium RIFOXYD12_FULL_59_19 (assembly GCA_001771065.1). Lineage (GTDB taxonomy): Bacteria > Pseudomonadota > Gammaproteobacteria > Burkholderiales > Burkholderiaceae_C > Rhodoferax. The sequence continues at coordinate 42,579 of MESQ01000065.1, forward strand.
TGTTCGGCAA
>MESQ01000066.1 GCA_001771065.1 Burkholderiales bacterium RIFOXYD12_FULL_59_19
GAAATGATTGAATTTTTTTGCTCCGATCAAGTTCACCTGTTGGGTGAGAGCGCTACGCACCCGATTGAACCGCCCTGGAGCACCCTGGCGGCGTTGCTTCTCCTCGCTGGCAGGAGCCAGCCGCGTCGTCGCGCCTTGCCAGTGCACTCCGTGACAGCCCATTCGGGCGCGTCCAACTGCCGAATCTAGGTTGAATTGGAGTATTTATCCTCATGGAAAAAATCATCCTCATTACGGGCGGTGGGCGCGGCATTGGCGCCGCCTGCGCGCTGCTGGCAGCCCGGCAAGGTTACGTGGTTTGTATCAGTTACGTCGCCGATGAAGCCGCAGCCGCAGCAGTGGTGGCTGCCATTGAGCGCGCAGGCGGCGCGGCCTTGTCGGTACAAGCCGACGTGTCTGATGAGTCGGCTGTTGAGCGCCTGTTTGTAGCGGTGGACAAGCGATTTGGGCGTTTGAATGCGCTCATCAACAACGCCGGGATATTGTCGGCGCAGATGCGTGTTGAGCAAATGGATGCGACGCGTATCAATCGGATCTTGACGACCAATGTCACCGGCAGTTTTTTGTGTGCGCGCGAGGCGGTGCGGCGCATGTCAACCCGGCATGGCGGCTCGGGCGGCAGCATTGTCAACATGTCCTCTCGCGGTGCTGTGCTGGGTTCGCCGGGCGAGTATGTGGACTATGCGGCCTCAAAAGCCGCACTGGACGCCCTGACGATCGGCTTGTCGAAGGAGGTGGCGGGCGAAAATATCCGTGTCAATGGCGTGCGCCCTGGTCTGATTCATACGGACATACATGCCAGCGGTGGCGAACCTGGCCGGGTCAGCAGACTGCAGTCGTCGGTGCCCATGGCGCGGGGAGGTGAGCCGATTGAGGTGGCAAAGGCAGCATTGTGGCTGCTCTCGGACGAGGCTTCTTACACCACCGGTTCGTTCATTGATGTGTCGGGCGGACGTTGACCGTACAAAGAACCAAAGCCGTCATGCCGAGGACATGATGCAGCCTTGCAGTAAGAAGCCCAGCCAATTGTCGATGTCACGTTCGACTGGCTGGACGGCACAAGCTGAGTGCGCGTTGCACATTGGTGCGGCTCGTACGGCTTCCCGTCTTATCTCGCAAAAATTCTCGCTGACGCTGTCCGAATGTTGCCTGAGGGGGATGTGCTGGTGCCTGGCCTGCTGTGTGACCGCAATGTGAGCGTGGGCGTTCATGCTGCTCCGGCTCACGAGGCCATTGTGCCGATGCTGCAGCGTTGGGGTGACGTGTGTGGCGGGGTGCGCCGAGGGGAGTTGCGCTTGTTGGCGGTGGCGGCGTCGCACCAGCGGCTGGCGTGGGTGCATCCATTTCGGGATGGCCATGGCCGTGTGGCGCGCCTGTACACCCATTTGTTACGCATCCGGTTGGGGTTGAGCAATGGGCTGGGGTCGGTGCTGCGCGGATTTGCCCGAGCCCGGTCGGCGTATTACGCCTTGCTGGCCACCGCCGATGAACCCCGCGCGGGCGATTTGGACGGGCGGGGCAACTTGTCGGAACGTGCCTGGATGAACTGGATTGCCTATGTGCTCGACGTCTGTGTTGATCAGGTGGCCTTTATGACGGGTGCGCTGGATTTGGCAGGCATGAAAGACCGGATGGCGGCATGTCTGGCGTTTGAGGAAAACGTGGTTCGCCAAGGCGTTCGCAGTGAAGCCTTGCGCGCTTTGCACTTCCTGTTTGCCACACAAAGCGAGCTGGAGCATGCCGACTTCAAGGCTATGCTGGGCTTGGGTGACCGACTGGCCACAGCCCAGGTCAGCGTCTTGCTCAAGCGCGGGTTGCTCAAAAGCGATACCTCCTAGGGCAAACTGCGCTTTGCCGTGCCCTTGCATGCGCTGCGTTTCTATTTTTCGAGCCTGTGGCCAGAGGCTGAAGGTGGGTGATTTCAATCCACCTCTGCCCGCTCCGGCAGGGTAGGTGTTTGAACGTCAGGCCTGCCATCTGCGGCTGTTGACAGGCTACGATCAGAACCGGTTGTGGTCAATGAACACAGGAGCATATCCACCATGGGAATAGAAGACAGGGACTGGCATCGCGATGCCCAGCGTGAGCGGGAAAAGCAGCGCCAGATGGACGACACACGCGCCAGGTTCGCAGTGTTTTCCAGCAAACACCTGGGTGAAAAGGCCATCTCCCCCACCCGGACCGGACTGATTCCGATGATGATTTTCTGGTGTGTGGTGATGGGGCTTTTGTACCTGCTGATGACGCACTACCTTAAGCCCAAGCAGGCCCAAGTGTTGGCCAATGGCGATCTGGTGATCAAACGCTCGCAGGACGGCCACTTTTACACCACTGGCATCATCAATGGCCAAGAGGCCAAATTCATGGTCGACACCGGGGCATCATTGGTGAGCGTGAGTGAGGCCTTTGCCCAGAAAGCACGCATGCAGGGCGGTGTGCCAACGACCTTCAGAACTGCCAACGGGGATCACCCCGGGCGCGTGGTGGACGGGGTTGGCGTGGCCATCGGGCCGGTGCGTGTCAGCAACGTCAAGGTCGGAGTGGGCCTGCGCATGGGGGACGACAACGCGGCGCTGCTGGGCCAGTCGTTCCTGTCGAAATTTGACATCACCATGGGTAAAAACCAGATGGTGCTGCGGGCGCGGTGAGGGGCGGCACAGCGCTGACAAAAAACTCAACGCGTCGCCATGTAGGCGGCGTACAGCGCGTCATTCAGTCCCCGCAGCGTCTTGCGGTGCGCAAGCACCTCGCGCTGGCGGCCCTGGCGCTCCAGACCCAGTAATTCGATCATGACGCGCATGGCCCGCTCGGGCTGGGTGTGTTGCGAGGCTTGCGCTTGGGTGAGCGCCGGTGCCAGGGTCGGTTGATCAGTCAACACCCAGGCCGGAAACCAGGTCAGGTCGTCGGCGTCGCCCGCACCCTCAAAGTCTTCTTCAAATTTGCGCACCAGCGCTTGCAGAATCGGCTCGGCGGCTTGCTGTACCACGTTTTCCAGGCGCTGCGGGGCCAGCCAGGCCAGTTCGGCCAGCAAACCCCAGTTGGCCTGCAGGCCCTGCAGTTGCAAGCGCGCGTGCAGCATCCAGGACAAGGGGGCAGGAATGCGGCGCCATGATGCGATTTGCGCCACCGCATCGGCTGCAGCCTGCCATTGCCGTGCCTGCAACCAAAGCGGTGCGGCGTGCTCGTCCGGGTGCCCGGTGTGATACGGCAGCGCTACAGCGCGCGCGGCAAGTGCCTGCCAGCGTGTGTTCAGCCAGGCATTTGCTGCGGCAGGGCCCATGCCGGCAATCGCCGCCGGGGTGATTTTGCGTTGCAGCTCCAGGCAGGCCGCACGCATGTCGGTATGGCTTTGAAACGGTATGGTTGTGCTTTCAAACAGAGTCACGATGAGCAGCAACAGGGGCGGGGCAGCAACATCATACGGGTCATACCGGGTCAGGGTTTCGCAGGCCTGTTGCGCCGCCGGCGCATCGAACTTTTCCAGCGCAAAAATCACATCGTTGCGTAAAACAACGGCTTGGTTGTCGTTGAAAAAATCAAATTGCATGTGCCACC
>MESQ01000067.1 GCA_001771065.1 Burkholderiales bacterium RIFOXYD12_FULL_59_19
GCTCTTTTCTATCGCCAGGTTGCCCTTGACGCCAAAGAAACCAAACACGTCCAGCTCAAGGTTGCCACTGGCTTGCAGTAATTCACCCTTGGCGGCATCGGCCGACACATTGAGAGTTTTGCCATCGAGCGTGATGCCCATGGCATGGCTGCCTGAGAAGTCTGCGACACGTTGCTGGTTGCTGGCGGTGTTGTAGGTCAGCGCCAGTGCGTTGGCGGCCAGAGTGAAATCCGCAATACCGGACAAACTGGCCGCGCCCAGGGTACCGGACAAACTCTTCCACTGGTTGAGGGCATTGTCTGTATCAGAGAACAGACCCAGCACAAACTCCAGCCCGGTCGCCTGCAGACCAATAAAACTGCTCTCACCGGGGTTCAGGCCCACAGCGGCGGACAAACCGGTACCAGCCACCCATATCTGGCTGGCGCTGCGGGTGCTGCCATCGGCCAGCGTCAGGGTAGCCGGTTGACCTGCCCAGCGTACCACCAGGGCGCCTGAGGCCTGAATGAAGCCCGCCAGAGTCAGCTCGGCCCCAACAATTGACAGCTCTTGTGCGCCCGCTTGCATGGTGCTGCCAAAGGTGTGGGACTGACCTGCAGCGGTGATGCTGGACCCACTGGCATCTGCGGTCGTTTCGTTCAGGCGCAGGGTGACCGCGCTGGCCGAAACCGCCACGTCATCACCCAAACTGGCGCTGAGCGCACCACTGGCTTCGAGCACGCGGCCCGCTGCCGAAACGGATAAACCCAAATTGGCGTTTGATACACCCACCGCCATGCTGCCCGCGCCCACTTGAGCCGAGGCATTTTTTGCCACAACCCGCATGGCGTTGATGCTGGCATCTTTTTCAAACGCAAAATTACCACCGATGCTCAGTCCCGAACCCAGATTGGCTGACAAGCCGGTGACGCCGACGGCCTGCAGATTGCTTGACGCCGCCACATCCTCAAAGGTGTAGCTGAAATCGCCCGCAAAGCTGAGCGTGCGCCCGGTCTGCAAAACACCGGTGTTATTGAAGACAACCCGCGCCGAAGACGCACTGACGCTGGCAAAACCGCCGCCGCTCAGACTCAAGGCGCCCACCGCCTCAAACACCAGGCCCGACGCATCCGAAACCAGGCCAAACGCGCCACTGCTTAATCCTGCCGACATGCCGCCCGCGGCCAAGCTGGCGCTGACATCACGACCAGCCATGACAAAGGCACTGTCAAGAATCGACACGCCCACGGTGGCGCTCAAAGACACGTCACCGACCGAACCGGCCAGCGTGCCCGATGCCAGCAGGAACTCACCTTTAGCGCCATCACTGTTAAAGGTGCTGCTGCCGACGGTAATCGGGGTGGCGGACAGGTTGAGCAAGCTGTTGTTGGCACTGCCGTCAGTCAAATTACCATAACCCCAGTTCACATCAAGCGCCAGATTGCTGCCTGACAAGCTGAGTCCAGCGATACCGCTGATGCTGGCACTGTCCAAAGTCCCCTGGCCCATGACCCAGCCGTAACCGGTGTTTTTGGCCTGCACAAAGGCCAGATTCAAGTTGAGCCCGCTGAGCGTCAGGCCTTTGCCCGACACCCCCATGAAACCATCGAGGTTGCTGGCGCTCAAGCTCCAGATGTTGGTATTCAGGGCACTGCCACCCGCCGGGGTCAGGCTTTCATCGGCGTTGTAGCCCAGGGTGAAGCTGCCGCTGGCGGTCAGGGTGTTGGCAAGGTTCAGGTTACCGCTGAAAGTGACCGGCGCGAGATCCTGAAAATAGTTGTAGTTGAGCCATTGCCCGATCTGGTTGGTCTGGTCCACGCCCAAACCCAAGGCATCGGCGGGATCAGCATCCAACGCATCGAGCACGAAGTCGATCGACGGATCAATCGTATGAGCCGTCAGGGTCAGGCTGGTGGCGTTTTGGGTAACCTCAAAATAAAGGCCTTCATTGGTCTTGAGCAAGCCGGATCCCACGTCAAACTTGCCCGTGACCGAGCCAAAGTTCATGACGTTGAAAACCTGACCATCCTGCGGCTTGTACCCACCCCACAAGTCCACAGCCAACGTGCCATCAAGCACCGCTGCGCCACTGATATTGAACTGATCGTAATGACCATCCCCGGTGCCAGCCGTGTCGCCACCAATCTCGATCAGCAGCGTACCACTGGCATCCTGGGTGAAGCTGGTCACGTTTTCAACCCCGGGCGAATAACCCGGGCTGACCACACCCATATTGAACAAATCAACATCCAGCGAACCACTGCCCCCCAGCACCTCATTGGCAGCCACCCGCAAGGAGGCGTCCATGAAGCCCGCCTGCAACGCCATCTGACCGATATCGAATAACACCGCATCGACGGCAAAGTTTTTGGCCGAGCTGTTGGCTGCCGGGTTGGACAGCAGCCGCGCCATCATGGGCACCGAAATCGACGGACTGCTGTTTTCTTGGGCCGCAGCATAGGCTTCGCTGATGCTTTGAATATCGTGGCGATCCGGTGCAAGTGCAATCAGCGCGGGCGCAAAAATGGGGTCAGCAGACAGCAAAACCCGTGGTTCCAGAGGCTCAATCCGAAAGGCGTCACGGCGCATCGCATCGCGAATCCGCGCTGCTACCGATTTTTTGATTGCTTTCATGTCTGCACCCCACCGAAATTCAAAAATTAACGAACAATTTGGGAATTATCATTGATTAATTAGACATTCAACAACCCAATCTCGCAATCGGTTTTTACTGGCCTGCAAACCCTCCCATCAAGCAACTACATTACTTGTCACTTATTTATAAAAAGCCTCCACCTTGCCTTTGAGCTTGATCAGCAGCGGGTTGCCCTTGCGGTCGCGCGTTTTGCCAGCGGGCACCTTGACCCAGCCTTCACTGACGCAGTATTCCTCTACGTTGAAGAGTTCCTTTTCATTGAGCCGAATGCCAATATCATGCTCAAACACGGCCGCCACGTGGTGCGGACTGCGGGCGTCTGAAGACAGGTGGTCGGGAAGCTCGGGTTTTTGTGGGGTGTCGGTCATGGGGTACTTCTTTGGCTATCAAAATGAAAGGGGTGAAAGGAGCCTATTTTCCAACATTCGGCAGCGGCAAATTCCAGACGTCTCACAGCGCCTGACGCATCGTCATTTCCTGCCAGCGTCCGTTTTCCCACAAATGCAGGGTACTGGGCTCGTAAGGCAACAACAAGGTGTGCAACAAGGCTTGCAACGGCGTGCTGTCGGGGTCGGCCAGCAGCACGTAACGCGCTTCGCCGTCGGCGCACTCTTCCTGCAACTGGCCAACCCAGTCCAGCGCCAACAAGGCCTCCATCACGGGCTCTAGCTGCAGGGCATCCACCTTGAGCGAATGCGTCAGCGCGGCCATGGTCAAACCTTTATCGGGCTTGATGCGCAGCGGCGCCAAATGCTGCAGCACCTCGACGGCCAGCAAAAACTGCCAGCCCTGGGCCGTGGCACGACGCTGCACGCCACTGAGCAGGCTGGGCAAATAGGCGGTAATCACCGCGCCAAGCAGCACAATGACCCAGCCCACATAAATCCAGATCAGCATGATGGGCAGGGTGGCAAAGGCACCATACAACACCGAATAGGTCGGCACCTTACCTAAATAGAGTACCAACAGCTTTTTGGCGGCCTCAAAACCCACCGACACAAACAGGCCACCCACCCAAGCGTGGGCCCAACGCACCTGGGTATTGGGCACATAGCGGTACAGCGCGGCCAGCCCCAAGGCCAGCAGCACAAATTGCAGGCTGTCCAGCAGCAGTTGCACGCCGCCCGGCAAGCCGCCCACCAGACCTTTGGAGGCCGACAAGGCGTAAGACGTCAGAGTCAAACTCAGGGCCAGCAAAATGGGGCCAAGCGTCATCACCGCCCAGTACACCAGCACCCTTTGCCCCAGCGGGCGCGATTTGCGTACCCGCCAAATGGCATTCAAGGTGCGGTCGATGGTCAAAATCAGGGCCAATGCGGTGATGAACAACACGGCCAGACCGACGCCACCAAGCTTGCTCGCCTTGCCAGCAAACTGCGTCAGGTAGCCCAGTACCTGGCGTGCAATGGTGTCGGGAATCAGGCTTTCAATCAGCCACTGCTGCAGCACCCCCTGGAACTTGGCAAACATGGGGAACGCGGTGAACACCGCCAGCAGCACCGTGACCAGCGGCACCAGCGCAATGGTGGTGGTAAAGGTCAGGCTACTGGCGGTGAGCCCCAAACGGTCTTCACGAAAGCGCTCGCGCAGGGTGTGGGCGGTATTTTTCCAGGGAAAATTGGACAGGTCATTTAAAAAGACATCCAGCCTCTGGGGCCAGCTTATGCGTGCTGTGGGTGATGAACTCATGGCCGCTATGATGCCATTGTCATGAACACTTTTCCCACCCCTCCCCCAACACCTGCCACCCCCGGCGTGGCCTTGACCCGAATTTTGGCCGTGGGCAGCCTGCTGGGCCTCATTGCCCTGGGCCTGGCCTGGGAACTGCTGCTGGCGCCACTGCGTCCGGGTGGCTCCTGGCTAGCGCTCAAGGTATTGCCACTGTGCCTGCCATTGGCGGGTTTGCTCAAAAACCGCATGTACACCTACCGCTGGGTCAGTTTGCTGGTGTGGCTGTACTTTACCGAAGGCGCGGTGCGCGCCTACAGCGACGCCGCGCCCGGCAACACCCTGGCGATGGTGGAAGTTGCCCTGTGCCTGACCCTGTTTACTGCTTGCGCGCTGCATGTGCGCTTGCGCCTGAAGAACGCCGCCGAGGCAGCCAAGCCAGCCCTTGAGACCCCAGATCCCTCCGCATCCAGCCATGCAAAACCTGCTCTCTGAACTCAAAGCCATCGTCGGCAGCGCCCACGTGCTGACCGAAGGCGACCTCAGCGCCTGGACCCAGGACTGGCGCAAACGCACTTCGGGCAAGGCCCTGGCCGTGGTGCGGCCAGCTTGTACCGACGAGGTCGCCCGGGTGGTCAAGGCCTGCGCTGAATTTTTGACGCAGCACCCCGACAGCGGCCTGAGCGTCGTGCCGCAAGGTGGCAACACCGGGCTGGTGGTGGGTTCCACACCCGACGAGTCGGGCCGGCAAATCGTGCTGAGCCTGCAACGCCTGAATGCGGTGCGCAACATTGATGCGGCCAACCTGACCATGACGGTGGAAGCCGGCTGCATTTTGCAAACGGTACAGGAGCAGGCCCAGGCCGCAGGTTTCTGGTTTCCGCTGAGCCTGGCGGCCGAAGGCTCGTGCACCATTGGTGGCAATCTGGGCACCAACGCCGGCGGCACCCAGGTACTGCGCTTTGGCAATACCCGTGACCTGTGCCTGGGATTGGAGGTGGTGACGCCGCAAGGTGAAGTCTGGCAGGGCTTGAGCGGCCTGCGCAAGGACAACACCGGTTACGACCTGAAAAACCTCTACATTGGCGCCGAGGGTACGCTGGGTATCATCACCGCCGCCACACTCAAGCTGTACCCGAGCCCCAAGGCGCAGCTCACCGCCTGGGCTGCCGTGCCCTCAATGGAAGCTGCGGTGCGACTGCTGGGCATGGCGCACCAGCACCTGGGCGCCAGCCTGACCGGCTTTGAGCTAATGGGCCAGTTTGCCCTGAGCCTGGTGGCCAAACACTTTAGTAATTTACGCGTGCCGCTGTACCGGAGCAACGCCTTTTGCGTGCTGCTGGAGAACGCCGATGCCGAATCCGAAGCCCATGCCCGGGCACAGTTAGAGGGCTTGCTGGAAGCCGCGCTGGAAGCTGGTTGCGTGACCGACGCCGTGGTAGCCGAAAACCTCACGCAGGCGCAAAGCCTTTGGCAGATCCGCGAAAGCATTCCGCTGGCGCAAGCACAGGAGGGCCTCAACATCAAACACGACATTTCGGTGCCGGTGTCTGCCATGGCGACCTTTGTCGCCGGGACCGATGCCCTGCTGGCGCAAGCCATTCCTCACGTGCGGCTGGTCAACTTTGGCCACCTGGGCGACGGCAACCTGCACTACAACGTACAGGCCCCCGAGGGGCAGGACGCCGCTGTTTTTTTGCGCGAGCAGGAAGTACACGTCAACCGGATCGTGTTCGACGCGGTGCAGGCCCATGGTGGCTCCATTTCGGCCGAACACGGCGTAGGCAGCCTCAAGGTGGATCACCTGACCCACTACAAATCGCCCGTGGCGCTACACACCATGCGCGCAATCAAACAGGCACTGGACCCGCAAAACTTGCTGAACCCGGGTCGGGTGGTGCGGCTCAGGCGGTAGGCGCGGCGCCATCGCCTGGAAGGCCCCGTCTGCTGGATCTTTTAAGTGACGCAGATGCGTCTCTGGGTTGGATTCAACACGACGTGTGCTCGCTATGTGGAGGAATCACAGTAACCAAGGGTTTGCCCTGTAAGTAGTCAGCTATTACCTGCTGCACTGTTTTTGGTGAAATACTTCCTTGGTCATTTGCACAAAGTATGCAGATGCGAATAACCCACTGGAGACAATTATGCGTGTGATTGCCATTGCGAAAGCGAGCCCCGAGCTTGGCGGCTGTGACGAAGAAGGCGGTGTAATCCGCAAGATAACCCTGCCGCTGGCGCGGCGTGAATTTCTCAAAGGTTCCGGCGTGCTATTCGGCTCGCTGGCGGTCGGTACGCTGCTGGCGGGTTTGGCTCCATCCAGCGCTTGGGCACTGGAACTCAAGACGCTTTCCAGCGAGCAAGGGCAAACCCTGATGGCTATGGGACGCATTCTCTTTCCGCACAAAAAACTGCCTGACGCTGTGTACGCCCTGCTGGCAAAGGACCTTGACGCCAAAGCCGACACCGACGCTGCTTCCGCCAAGTTGCTGAAAGACGGTGCGGCCTGGCTCAATCAGTCGGCAGCTGGCAATTTCGCCAAAGCCAGCCGGGCCACGCGCGAGCAAATCGTGCGCGGCATGGAAGGCACCGCGTTTTTTGCCATGGTGCGTGGCCAGTGCGTAACCTCACTCTATGACAACGACATGGCCTACGCCGTCTTCGGCTATCCGGGCTCGGCTTGGGAGAAAGGCGGCTACATCACCCGCGGCTTTCAGGACCTGAAGTGGTTGCCGGCCCCCTCCAAGGAAGCCAGCCCACCGCCCTACATGGGCTAAGCCATCGCGACAGAAAACCAACTAAATTCCGGAGATAGACATGGCTAAATTTGATTTCGCAGACGACTCGATCGTCCTTATCATCGGCTCGGGCGCGGGCGGCGGCACGCTGGCCAACGAGCTCTGTCAAAAAGGCATCAAAGTTGTGGTCCTTGAAGCGGGCGCAATGCAGTCCCAGGCGTCTTTCATCAATGACGAGTGGAAGTCCTTCAGCCAGTTGGCCTGGCTGGACAAGCGCACCACGTCAGGCTCCTGGCGCGTGGCCAAGGACTTTGCCGGTCTGCCCGCGTGGATTTGCAAGACCGTCGGCGGTACCACCACCCACTGGGCTGGCGCCTCGCTGCGATTTCAGGAGCATGAGTTTCGCGCCAGGTCGGTTTACGGCGAGGTTAAAGGCGCAAACTTGTTGGATTGGCCCATTACCCTGAAGGACCTGGAGCCCTACTACGCCAAGGCTGAATACAAAATGGGAGTAACCCGCACCAACGGCATTTCCGGCTTGCCCGGCAACAACAACTTCAAGGTCATGCATGCTGGCGCTACCAAGCTTGGCTACAAAGAGGTGCACACCGGCAACATGGCCATCAACAGCCAGCCACGTGATGGCCGGGGCCGTTGCATGCAATTGGGTTTTTGCTTCCAGGGATGCAAAAGCGGTGCCAAGTGGTCCACGCTGTACACCGAGATCCCCAAGGCCGAGGCCACCGGAAATTTTGAAATTCGCCCACTGTCCCATGTCTCGCGCATTGAGCACAACGCGGCGGGCAAGGTCACTGGCGTGGTCTATTTTGACAAGGACGGCAAGGAACAGCGCCAAAAAGCCCGCATCGTTTGCGTGGCAGGCAACTCGATCGAGACCCCGCGACTGCTGTTGTTATCAGCCTCCAACATGTTCAAGGACGGTCTGGCCAACTCCTCGGGCCAGGTCGGGCGCAACTACATGCGCCACATGACGGGCTCGGTGTATGCCGCATTCAAGAATCCGGTGCACATGTACCGCGGCACCACCATGGCCGGCATTGTGCGCGACGAGGCGGCACACAACCCAAACCGCGGCTTTGCGGGCGGTTACGAATTGGAAACGCTGGCGCTTGGCATTCCGTTCATGGCTGCGTTCCTGAACCCAGGTGGCTGGGGTTCAGAGTTCACTTGGTGGATGGACCGCTACACCAACCTGGCAGGCATGTGGCTGGTGGGGGAAGACATGCCACGCGAAACCAATCGCGTCACGCTCAACACCAATGTCAAGGACCAATGGGGTAACTACGCGCCCAATGTGCACTTTGACGACCATGACAATGACATCGCCATGCGCAACCACGCCTTCACCCAGGCAGAGCGTATCTACGAGGCGGCTGGCTCGATCAAATCGTTCCGCACGCCGCCGTACCCGTCGACCCATAACATGGGCACCAGCCGCATGAGCGCCCAAGCACAGGATGGCGTGGTGAACAAATGGGGCCAAACCCATGACATTCCCAACCTGTTCATCAGCGACGGCAGCCAGTTCACTACCGGGGGTGCGGAAAATCCGACACTGACCATCGTCACTTTGGCGATTCGTCAGGCAGACTACATCGCCCAGCAGATGACAGAGCACGCGATTTAACATGTTCCTTTTTAATGTTGGAGCCATCCATGTGTGAATATTTCGTCAAGGCTGATCCCATCCAGTATGAACAGCGCTCGCGGACGATTCGGATCAGAAACGTGCTCACCAGTTTGCGTCTGGAAAACATGGTGTGGGACATCCTGGCCGAAATGGCCGAGGAAGAAGGCTGTACCACCAACGCGCTGATCTCCAAGTTTCACGACGAGATATTCGCTCATCGGGGCGAGGTCCCCAACTTCGCTTCGTTTTTACGGGTGACCAGCATGCGTTATTTGCGACGTTGCATGCTGGCGCTTGAAAGAATGCAGACCCCCACCGCGCCTGCGCTAGCCGTGATCAACAACGTTAGCCGGGTGCAGCCGTTTGAACCCGTCCCAAAACCGTTGCTGGCAGTGGGCATGTAATTTCACTGCCCATCGCAGCGTGGCCAGCGTCGGACCGTCCATCCGATGCTCGTCGGGAACGCTGCTTCAATTTCTTAAGAAAATTTTTTACCATGAGCTTCACTACCGAGACCCACCCTGGCGCCTACCAAGGCGTGGTCGATGCCACCCGCGGATTTGTCTTCAACCACGCCATGGTGCGCGTGAAAGAGCCGCAAGTGGCGCTGGACTTCTACACCCGTGTCATGGGCATGCGCGTATTGCGCAAGCTGGACTTTCCCGAGATGAAATTTTCACTGTATTTCTTGCACCTCAGTGTTGACGGCGAGAGTGCGCCCGGTGATGTCGGTGAGCGCACGGCCTGGACCTTCGCCCAGAGGGGCATCCTCGAATTGACCCACAACTGGGGTACCGAACTCGACCCGGAATTCAGGTACCACGACGGCAATGCCCAGCCCCAGGGCTTTGGCCACCTTTGTTTTTCCGTGCCTGACCTGGATGTGGCCATTGCCTGGTTTGATGAAAATCAGGTGAGCTTTGTAAAGCGTCCCGACCAGGGCAAGATGAAGGACGTGGCCTTCATCAAAGATCCCGATGGCTACTGGATTGAAATCATTGAGCCGTCCAGGCTCAAAGGCCTGGGCCGTTAATGTTCATGCGTCATATTGCCCGCCAAGGGTTCAGCCCGTTCGCATTAAAAGTCCTGTTGCTGGCAGCTACCTGGGGGAGTACGGGTAGCGGCCTTGCAAACGAGGCATTGGCCAGGAAAAGCGGCTGTTTGGGGTGCCATGCGGTGAATGTCAAATTGGTAGGGCCGGCCTACCACGACGTTGCAACCAAATATGCTGGCCGGAGTGATGGGTTGGAGCAACTGACAGACAGCGTCCGTCATGGCAGCGTCGGTAAATGGGGCGATTTACCCATGCCAGCGCACCCCAAACTCTCAGCCGCTGATGTCAAAAAACTGGCTACTTGGGTTTTAAGCGCCAAGTAGCATCTCTACCGGATCAAAAACGCCAGCACCCGCTCGGCCAGCTTGCCATAGGGCGGCCACAGGAATTTGAGCGTGCTGAACCGGGCTTGGTAAAACACCGGGCGCATTTTGGAAAAAGTCTCGAAGCCTTCGTGGCCGTGGTAGTGGCCCATGCCCGAATCACCCACGCCGCCAAAGGGCAGATCGTGCTGGCCCACATGAAACAGCGCATCGTTCACAGAGACCCCGCCCGACATGACGCGTTCGATGATGCTTTGCACCTGCGCCGCATCAAAGCTGAACGGGTAGAGCGCCAGCGGTCGCGGCCCGGCGTTAATAGTGTCGATCACTTGGCCCAGCGCGGTATAGCTGCACAGCGGCAGGATCGGACCAAAGATTTCGCGCTGCATCAGCAGGCAATCCAGGGGCGCGTCCAGCACAATGTGCGGCGCGATTTTGCGGGTGGCCGCATCAAAGGCGGGCCCGTCCAGCAGGGGCAGCACTTTGGCGCCGCGGTCTTGTGCGTCTTGCAGCGCGTGCCGCAGCCGCTCAAAAGCGCGCTGATCAATGATGGCGGTGTAGTCCGGGCTGTCGAGCTGCGGGTAGCGTTGCCGGGCAAAGCTGCGCGCCAGGCGCACAAATTCATCGACCTTGCCCGTCGGCAGCCAGGCATGGTCCACGGTGGTGCAGATCTGGCCCGCATTGAGCAACTTGACAAACATGATCCGTTCGACCGCCGTTTGCAGCGGGAAGTCATCACAGACAATGGCCGGCGCCTTGCCGCCCAGCTCCAGCGTGACCGGGCACAGGTTCTGTGCGGCGGCGGCCATCACCGCCCTGCCCGTCTGGCTGGAGCCGGTGAACAGCAAATGGTCGAATTTAAGTTGTGAGAAGGCAATACCCACACCCCCGGTTTCGTCAAAAAACTGCAGCTTTTCCGGCGGAAAGTAAGTCGGTATGTGGGCCATCAAGTAAGCCGCCAGGTGACGCGAGTTTTCGCTCATCTTGACCATGGCGCGGTTGCCTGCCGCAAAGATGTAGGTCAGCGGCACCAGACTCAGATTGAGCGGAAAGTTCCACGGCACGATCACACCCACAACACCCAGCGGCTGTGCCATGACGCGGTTGCTGGCCCCAAGAAAATTGCGCCAGTCCACAGCGCGGCGCTGCGGCTTCATCCAGCCTGGCAGTTGTTTGATGACGTGGTCAATGCCGTCCACCACCGGAAACACCTCGGCGAGCAGGGTTTCAACGCGCGAACGGTGGCCGTAGTCGGCATTGATGGCATCACACAGGGCTTCCTTGTGCTCGCGCACGAAGCGCTGCAGCGTACGCAAATCTGCCTTGCGCTCGGCCAACGCGGGAACAGGATGGGCCAAATAGGCTTGGCGCTGCAGCGCAAGTGCCGCCTCTAGCGGGCTCGGGGTAAGGGTCTGGTTCATGGCGCCTGACAGTTTATGCCCGAATCCTTGCGCCCGGTGCACCGCGTGATCCGATTGAACTCAGGCATCTAATCAGTTGGGGTCAGAGCACGTCGCTGCGCGAGTGGTCTGACCCGCAAAGTTTCAAGTTAGTTGGGGTCAGAGCACGTCGCTGCGCGAGTGGTCTGACCCGCAAAGTCTCAAGTTAGTTGGGGTCCGAGCACGTCGCTACGCGAGTGGTCTGACCCGCAAAGTCTCAAGTTAGTTGGGGTCCGAGCACGTCGCTACGCGAGTGGTCTGACCCGCAAGACATCTAAATTGACACCTTTGCCATGGGGCTTGAACAGCTCACCACAAAGCAGCAAGACGGCCATGACTCAGGCGCACTGCACGTGTGGCCATGGCGCGGGCCTCCTGTTCGTCGTGGGTGACCAGCAAGGTCGGCACGCCAGCGGCCTGAATACGGGCCTTGAATTCATCGCGCAGGCTGGTACGCAAGTCGGCATCCAGCGCAGAGAAAGGCTCGTCGAGTAAAAGCGCACGCGGCTGGGTGATCAGCGCGCGTGCCAGCGCCACACGCTGCTGCTCACCACCCGACAAATGCCAGACCTTGTACCGCGCATGGTCAGCCAGGCCAAACAGCGCCAGCATAGCCAGTGCTTTTGCTCTGGCTTTGGACTTGTCCAGCCGCTGCTCAATCAAACCAAAAGCCACGTTGTCAAGCACAGACAGATGAGGAAAGAGCGCAAAGTCCTGAAACATCAGGGCAAACCGGCGCTGCTCGGGTGGCAACCGGGTGATGTCCTGGCCGTTAAACCAGACGCTGCCGCCCAAGGGGGACTGCAAACCCGCCACGATGGCAAGCAGCGTGCTTTTGCCGCTGCCGGACGGTCCCAGCAAAGCGACAATTTCGCCAGCCGCCACCGACAGATTGATGTCTTGCAGCAAGGCGCGATCGCCGTAGTTTTGGCTGATGTGGCGCAGTTCAAGCATGGCGCAATTCTCCCATCGGCACGTTCCCTGCAACTGGCCAACCGGGCACCTCGCGCTCCACCACCGGCCACTCGATCAGCAAAAATGCCAGTAGCGCCAGCAGCATCAACAGACTCGCCAGCACAAAAGCCTGGTCCAGGCTGGCGGCCCCCGGATGGCCCAGGCGCCGATAGATCAGGGTGGTAAGCGTGGCCCATTCGGGGCGCGACAAAAACAAGGTCACGGCAAACTCGCCCAGCGCGGTGGCCGCCGCAAACGCCATGCCGCGGCGCAAGGCCGGGCGCAACAGCGGCAGGGTGACACGCCAAAAGGTCCGCTGCGGACTGGCGCCCAGCGTACGCGCCGCGTTCAGAACATGCGGCGGCAAACTGTCCAGCCCCGCTGCCATGGACTTGGCCACAAACGGGTACGCCAGGACGGCATAGGCCGCCAGCAGCAAGGGCAAACTGGCGGTCCAGTCCGGGTACAACAACAGCAGACCAAACGCCACGGTGACCGGCGACACCACAAACGGCAAAAAGGCAGCGGCACGCCACAACACCGAGCGCTGCGCAGCCAGCGCGTGTAAAACGCCCAGCAACGTGGCCAGCAGCAAGGCGATGCTGGAAAACCGCAGCGTGTTCCATAAGGCCGCCGCCACCTCAAAGTCCAGCAGCGTGACCCAGGTGCTCCACCCAGCCGCCAGCGCCCGCCACACAATCGCCAGAATCGGCAAGGCGCAAATGGCGAACAGCACCAGCAAGGCCCCAAGCAAGGCCAGCCACTGCGCCAGGCCTTGAGGCGGCCGCCGTGCCAGCGGTTGCACCCGGCTGGGTGCAGCCAGGCGTTTCTCCAGCAGCGCATACAGCAAGGCCACACCGCCGGTGAGCCCCAGCATCCACAGCGCCAGCACACTGGCCTGCCCCAGTTGCAGCTCATGTGCCACCAGGGTGTAAATCTCGACCTCCACCGTGGCAAAACGCTGGCCGCCCAGCACCAGGGCCAGGCCAAAACCGGCAAAACAATACAAGAAAACCAGGCACAAGCTCGACATCAGCCACGGTGCAATGGCTGGCCACTCAATACGCCAAAAGGTACGCCACGGCGTGGCACCCAAAGAGCGAGCCGCCGCCACCTGACGCGCGTTGATCTGACCCAGCGCATCGACCCCGGCGCGCACCACCAGGCACAGGTTGAAAAACAGATTGCCATACAGCAGCAGCCAGGGCGTGTCCTGCAAATTGACACCGAGCCAACCACTGAGCAGGCCACGCGGACCCCACAGCGCCAGCACGCCGAGTGCGGCTACCAGCGTCGGCACCACAAAGGGCAGCATCAACAGACGCAGCACCAGTGCGCGCCCGGCAAATTCAAAACGCGCAAGCACCCAGGCCAGCGGCAGACCCAGCACAAAGACCAGCACACAGGTAATGCCCGCCTGCGCCAGCGACCACAACACGCGCCAACGCAAGTAATCGTCTTGCCACGGCGTCCAGAGCGACCAACTGCTGCTGGCGGCACCGAGCCAACTGGCCTCGCCGGTGAAGCCACTCAAAGCCAGCCGGGCCAAGGGCGCGATCAGCAACAGCAGCAGCGCGGCAAAGGGCAGCAAGGCGAGCCACAGGCTGCTTTGTGACTGTCCACAGGCACGTACAAAAGACATCAGTTGAGGCACTTCAAAGTTGGTGTTGACTCTGAGCTTGGTGGGGCAGATTTCGGTCTTCCACGGTCTTCCACGGTCTTCCACGGTCTTTGTAGGGCGTGAAGGGCGTTGTACAAGGGCGGACTTCAGTCCGCCTGGTCGACTGAAGTCGACCCTACATCAACCCTACATCAACCCTACATCAACCCTACAGCAAACCCAAACAAACTGCCCTTGAGACATGTGTTTACTTCAGCACCACCTTGGTCCAACGCGCCACCCAAACGGCGCCTTGGCTGGCCACCACTTGCGGGGCCGGGGCTTCAAAGGCGGCGGGCTCGGCAGCGTGGCGCATCACCTCGGGACGGGCGGTTCCGGCCTGCGCCGGGTACATCCACATCTCGGTCGGTAGCGCTTGCTGCACTGACCCTGAGCGCATGAAATCGACAAACTTCAGCGCTGCCTCTCGCTGACTGCCACCCTTGACCAGGCCCACACCCTCCACTTGTCGAAACACACCGCCCTTGAGGTTCAGGCTGGCGGTGGGCGCCTCAGAAATTTTTTCCTTACTGTAAAACACCTCGGCTGCCGGACTGGTGGCGTAGCTCACCACCAGCGGGTAGGCACCCTTGTTGCGGGCAAAGTCGGTGTAATAGGCTTCGCTCCAGCCTTTCACCACTTTCAGGCCATTGCCACGCATCTGCGCCCACCAGGCAAAGGCAGGCTCTTCGCCCAGGCCTGAAATGGTTGCCAACAGGAAGGAATAACCGGTGCTACTGGTGGCCGGGTTGGGCGTGACCAACCAGCCCTTGTAGGCGGGCAGGGTCAAGTCCTGCAGGGTCTTGGGCAAAGCCACGCCGCCCTTGACGACTGCCGCCTTGTCGTAGTTCAAGGTGACAAAACCATAATCCACGGCGGCCAGCGCCGGACCCAGGTTGGCATCGGGGGCATTCGCGGTCTGGGGCAAAGTGGGCTCCAGCACACCGGCCGCCAGCGCCTTGCCAACCAGGGTGTTGTCAATGCCGAACACCACATCGGCCACGGGCTGGGCGCGCGTCAAAATGAGCTTGTTGAGCATCTCACCAGCATCACCGCCCTTGATGATGACCAGCTTGATGCCGTTTTGAGCCTCAAACTGCGCCAGCAGGGGTTTGGGCAGGGCAAACGAACTGTGCACCATGACGCGCAGTTCATCGGCTGCCAGGGTTTGGGTAGAGACAGACAAAGTGGCCAGCGCGGTGGCTGCAAGGGCAAACAAACGACGGTTCATGGCAAAGCCTTTTAATGCGCCAGCACAAGGGTCGCTGGGCAAAAGGCCAACCGCCAGACGGCAGACCTTCGAGCCTTCACGCTCCCTACGCTGGCATGATCCAGATCAGGTAAGGGGACTGTCTCAGCCCGTCTTGCAACGGACACCCCCGGTGAGGCCGCCATTGTAATAAGGCAGAGTCAAGGCTCAACCGGTGAGGGTCTCCACCGCCAAAATCGCCGCTTGCAAGCGCGCATCATGCTGGCCTTGGATTTCAATGTGGGGAACATGCATGGCCTGCAGCGCGCGTTGAACCCGGCTGTGCACTGTGGCGCGCACGACTTCGCTGTCGCGCTGCAGACCGTCAGACTGCCAGGACAAATCAGGCTGCAATACCAACGTCAGGGCATAACGCCCGTGCAGGGCGTGGGCACAGTCAAACAACGAGCGGTCCGAGAAGTAGTAGTCGCTGTAAATCGCAGTGAGCAGCGGCGCACTGTCGCAAAACACGTAACCACAGCCCGTTTGCAAGGCCAGCGCAACCACCTGCTCTTCCTGCTCAAACTGGGTACGCATGATGACCGCCTGCTCATCAATTCTGGGGGTACGGCCGTTCAGGTCGCAAAAGGTACGCAAATGCTCGGGCACCCAAAGCCCGCCAAAATGCGTCGCCAGGGCCTGCGCCAGCGTACTTTTGCCGGTGCACTCGGCACCAATCAGGCAGATGCATTGTGGTTGAAGCATCCCATCTGCCGGTGTCATCAACTCGTCTAGGCCTGCAAGCTTTGCAAGCCACCCAGATACGGCCGCAGCGCCTCGGGCACGGTGACCGAGCCGTCGGCGTTCTGGTAATTTTCCAGCATCGCCACCAGGGTACGGCCCACGGCCAGGCCGGAGCCGTTCAGGGTGTGCACCAGCTCATTTTTGCCTTGGGCGTTCTTGAAACGGGCTTGCAGGCGGCGCGCCTGGAAGGCTTCGCAGTTACTCACCGAGCTGATCTCGCGGTAGGTGTTTTGTGCTGGCAGCCAGACCTCAAGGTCATAGGTTTTGCTGGCGCCAAAACCCATGTCGCCGGTGCACAGGCTCATGACGCGGTAGGGCAGCCCCAGCTTTTGCAGGATAGCTTCGGCGTGGCCGGTCATGGCTTCAAGGGCCTCATAGCTTTTATCGGGGTGCACGATCTGCACCATCTCGACCTTGTCAAACTGGTGCTGGCGGATCAGGCCGCGGGTGTCGCGCCCGGACGAACCGGCTTCGGACCTGAAACACGGCGTGTGGCCGGTGAGTTTGATGGGCAAATCAGCCTCAGCCACCACCACGTCGCGTACAAAGTTGGTCAGCGGCACCTCGGCGGTGGGAATCAGGTACAGCGCGGTGTTGTCGGGCTGTGCCTCGCCCTCCTGGCCGCCTTTTTTGGCGGCAAACAGATCACCTTCGAACTTGGGCAGCTGGCCGGTACCGCGCAGGGTGTCGCCGTTGACGATATAAGGCGTGTAACACTCGGTGTAGCCGTGTTCCTGGGTCTGCACGTCCAGCATGAATGCGGCAAGCGCGCGGTGCAGGCGCGCCACCGGGCCTTTCATCACGGTGAAGCGCGCGCCGGTCAGCTTGACGCCCATCTCAAAATCCAGACCCAGCGGCGTGCCGACATCCACATGGTCCTTGATGTCGAAATCAAAGCTGCGGGGTGTGCCCCAGCTGCGCAGCACCAGGTTGCCATGCTCGTCCGCCCCCAGCGGCACACTCTCGTGTGGCAGGTTGGGTACGGCCAGCAGCAGGGTTTGCATGTCGAACTGAATCTGGTCGAGCCGCTTGCTGGAGGCCTCCAGCTCCTCCTTGATGCCCGCCACTTGCGCCATCACGGCGTCCACCTCAGCAGCGCCGGCCGGGCCCTTGGCCTTAAGCTGGCCAATTTGCTTGCTCGACGTATTGCGCTGGGCCTGCAGCGCTTCGGTGCGGATCTGGATGGTTTTGCGCTCGGTCTCAAGCAGGGTGAAAGCGGCCACGTCTAAATAGGCTTGCGGGCTCTTGCGAGTTTCAAGGCGGGCCACCACGTGGTCCAGGTCTTTGCGCAGCAGGGTAATGTCTAGCATGATTGTGAAATTATGAAGGGATAGGATGTTCGTCGCGAGGACAGGGTTGGGGCGCCGTCATGGCACGTTGTGCTGTAGGGCGTGCTTTAGTCCGCCATGGTCGACTGAAGTCGACCCTAAAAAAGACCGATAACACGTTAGCAATGGTTGCATGGAAAGGAACGTAGCAAGGTGCCATGACAACCGCTTTCCGGCTTAAATTTCTTCATTCTGGTCCGGCCGCAAGCCCTTAGGCAGCGGAAACTTGACACTCTCGGGGTCGCCGGGCATACGTTGCACCGACACCGCGCCCAGCGCTTTCAGCCGCGCCAGCACCTGGGTCACCAGAATTTCCGGGGCTGACGCGCCAGCCGTCAAGCCGACCCGAGTGCTGCCTTGAAACCACTGCGGCTGCAACTCGTCGGCACTGTCGACCATGTAGCCGGGTGTGCCCAGCTTGCGCGCCACCTCAGCCAGTCGGTTGCTGTTGGAACTGGTGGGGCTTCCCACCACCACCACCACATCGACCTGTGGGCTCATCAATTTGACCGCGTCCTGGCGGTTTTGCGTGGCGTAACAAATGTCTTGCTGCTTGGGCTCGCGCACGTTCGGGAAACGGGTCTTGATGGCTACCGCAATGGCCGCGGCGTCGTCCACACTGAGGGTGGTTTGTGTCACCACGGCCAGTTTGGCGGTCTGCGTGGGCTGAATACGCGCCACATCATGCACGTCCTCCACCAAGTGGATACCGCTGTCGAGCTGACCCATGGTGCCTTCCACCTCGGGGTGGCCCTTGTGGCCGATCATGATGAACTCATACCCCTCTTTGGCCAGCTTGGCCACTTCCACATGCACCTTGGTGACCAGCGGACAGGTAGCGTCAAAAATGCGAAAACTGCGCGCGGCGGCCTCTTGTTGCACGGCCCGGCTGACACCGTGGGCCGAAAACACCAGCGTGGCGCCTACAGGCACATCATCGAGGTCTTCTATAAAAACAGCGCCCTTGGCTTTCAGGTCGTTCACAACATAGGTGTTGTGCACAATTTCGTGGCGCACATAGATGGGGGCGCCAAACTTGGCCAGCGCACGCTCCACAATTTCAATGGCGCGGTCCACCCCGGCGCAAAATCCTCGCGGCTCAGCCAACAACACCTCAAGCCCTGCGTTCATGTTCATAACACCCCGATCAGCTGGACTTCAAACGTCACCGGCTGGCCTGCCAGCGGATGGTTAAAGTCAAACAACACCGCCTCACCCTTGTGGTCGCTGCGAAAGTCGACAATCACCCCGGCAAATTCGCCCTGACCGTCGGGCGTGGGAAACTTGACGACATCGCCCACGGCGTAGCTTTCTCCGGCCCCGCCCAGGTCCAGCAGCTCCTTGCGCGCCATCCACTGCACCATGTCGGGGCTGCGCGGGCCAAAAGCCTCGCCTGCCGCCAATTCAAGGGTGGTGCGGCTGCCCTCGGCCAGACCGATCAAGCGCAATTCCAGGGCCGGCGACAACTCACCGGTGCCCAGGGTCAGCGTGGCCGGGGCCGACACAAAGGTGTTGACCACGTCGCCAGCCGGGCCGCTCAGGCGGTAATGCAGCGTCAAAAAAGAGCCGGGTTGAACGGTTGGGCAAGAGGTCGTCATGAAGTTCCTGTAAATTCTTGAATACCCCCGGGTTTAAAACCTGTGGGTGCTGGCATAAACTGCAAGCCATTGTAAAAGCCTGCACCATGCCCCTCAAAGACCTGCCCCCCGATGCCCGCCCACGTGAAAAGATGCTGGCCCGTGGCCCTGGCGCTTTAAGCGACGTGGAATTGCTGGCGCTGCTGCTGCGTACCGGCATCAAGGGCAAGGGTGTGTTTCAACTGGCGCGTGAATTGCTCGACATCAAGCCCGGCGCAGACGGCCAGAACGGATTTGACGGCATTGCCGGGCTGCTCAACGCCACGGCCGAGGACCTCAAGCCAGTCAAGGGGCTGGGGCCAGCCAAACGTTCCGAGCTGTTGGCGGTGCTGGAGCTGGCCCGGCGCGCCCTGTCGCAGCGACTGCAGGAGCGCACGGTTTTTGCCACGCCCGACGCGGTCAAGCATTTTTTGCAACTCAAACTGGCGGCGCGTCAGCAGGAAGTGTTTGCGGTGCTGTTTCTGGACGTGCAAAACCGGCTGCTGTCCTATGACGAAATGTTTCAGGGCACCTTGACCCAAACCAGCGTTTATCCACGTGAAGTCGTATTGCGTGCCCTCAAACACCAAGCCGCCGCCGTGGTGCTGTCGCACAACCACCCGAGTGGCTCGGTGCAGCCGTCGCGGGCGGATGAAATGCTGACGCAAACCCTTAAAACCACGCTGGCGCTGATCGACGTGCGGGTACTCGACCACGTCATTGTGGCCCCAGGCGAAGCACTGAGCATGGCCGAACGGGGCTTGCTGTGACACTGATCAAAGTCAAAGCCTTGCGCGACCTGAAAGTGGTCAAACATGCCATTGCCGAGCAAGCCCAACAACGCGCCCTGAAAGCCAGTCAGCAAGTCAAGGCGGTACAACAGGCCGCCAGCGACAAGGACTTGTTCATCCGGGCGGCTGGCGCCGTCAAACCCCTGCCCGACAAGCGCAAGCTGCTGCACAAGACTGAGCCCAAAATGCCGCAGGCGATGCAATACCGGCGCGATGAAAAAGCGGTCTTGAAAGAAGCCATCAGCGACGAGTTTGATGTGTCCACGCTGCTCGAATGCGACGAGCACCTGAGCTTTCGCCGCCCCGGCATCGGCACCGACGTGACGCGCAAGCTGCGTCGCGGCGAATGGTCCATTCAGCGCCAGCTGGACCTGCACGGCCTGCGCCGCGACGACGCCCGAGAAGCCCTGAGCACCTTCATCCGCGAGGCGCACAAACAAGGCATTCGCTGTGTGCGTGTGGTGCACGGCAAAGGCCTGGGTTCACCCGGCAAAGCGCCCATTTTGAAAAGCCGTGTCCACAGCTGGCTGGTGCAAAAAAACGAGGTGCTGGCCTTTGTGCAGGCCAAACCGGCCGACGGCGGCGCCGGTGCCCTGGTGGTGCTGTTGATGGCGTCGCGGGCCTGACCCGCAATCCATGACGCCCGGATGTCCTGGATCCCGGATCAAGTCCGGAATGACAAACCCAGGCTGTGCCCCTGTATGAACAAAAGAGAAGGCTTTTTGCCACGGTGATTCACCAATTAAAGCCGTTTCGTTTTGGTACATTGGTCAGTAAATCAATGGCTTGGCATACGAAACGCAAATTTTGCGCAATCGTGAACACGAAAGCGTATGAGTACAAACCCTTCTCTTGCGAACACGGCGACAATCACGCCGGATTTCCTGCTGACCGAGGCTGACTTTTCCAGAATCCGGGCACTGATCCACCAACGTGCCGGCATCGCCTTGAGCGAACAAAAGCGGCAAATGGTCTACAGCCGCCTGGCGCGCCGTTTGCGCCAGCTCAAATTGAAGGAATTCTCGGACTACCTGCGCCTGCTGGAGGTCAACCCGAACGGCGAAGAGTGGCAATTGTTCACCAACGCGCTGACCACCAACCTGACGTCGTTCTTTCGCGAGTCCCACCATTTTCCGGTGCTGGCCGAATTTGCGCGCAGCCGCCCGACCCCGCTACGGGTCTGGTGCTCGGCCGCTTCCACCGGTGAAGAGCCCTATTCCATTGCCATCACACTGATGGAAGCACTCGGCAACCAGGCCGCCACATCCCAGGTGCTGGCGACCGACATTGACACCCATGTGCTTGAAGTGGCGGCCGAGGGCGTGTTTTCAGACCAGCAGGCCAGCAAACTGGCACCAGATCAACTCAAGCGCTTTTTCCTGAAAGGCGCTGGCGCACATGCCGGCAAGGTCCGGATCCGCCCCGACGTCGCGGCCATGGTGACATTTGGACAATTGAACCTGCTGGACCCAAAATGGCAGCTAGCCGAACCGTTTGACGTCATTTTTTGTCGCAATGTCATGATTTATTTTGACCGTGAAACCCAAATCAAGATTTTGCAGCGTTTTGTCCCGCTGCTCAAACCGCATGGACTGTTGTTTGCCGGGCATTCCGAGAATTTTTCATTTGCCCAACATCTGTTTCGACCCCGCGGCAAGACGATCTATGAACTGGCGACACAGCAAGCGAAGTCAAGCGCATGAACGCTGTCCCCATGGAATCCACCGCCACCCTGCACTATTTTGACCGTGAGTTTGCGACCCCAGCGGTCAAACTTTTGCCCGGCGAATACTACGTCACGTCCAAGGACATGCTGCTGACCACGGTCTTGGGCTCATGCGTGGCCGCCTGTGTGCGCGACGGTGTCACGGGTGTGGGTGGCATGAACCACTTTATGCTGCCCGAGGAGACCCTCCACAACCCCCAAAGCGCCACCGTCGCCATGCGTTATGGGGCCTATGCCATGGCCATGTTGATGCAGAAATTGTTCAAGGCCGGCGCCCGACGTGAACACCTGGAAGCCAAAGTGTTCGGCGGAGGTGCCGTCATGAGCAGCATGACCACCATCAATATTGGTGACCACAATGCCGACTTCGTGTTGCGTTATCTGCAAGCCGAACAGATTCGGGTGGTGGCCCAGGATTTGCGCGGAAACCTGCCGCGTCGCATCAACTATTTCCCGGCCACGGGCCGGGTCACGCTACGCAAACTCCGGCGCCAGGAAGACAGCTTGCTGGTGCGCAACGAAGAGCAGGCGCTGGCCCAGGCCTTGTCACGGCAACCCATCGACAAGCAACTGCTGTTGCTGGATTCTGAGCTGGCTGTCAACCACAGGACGTGGACACCATGAGCAACGAGAAAATCACCGTCCTATGTGTCGACGACTCGGCACTGATACGCAGCCTGATGACTGAAATCATCAACAGCCAGCCTGACATGCGGGTGGTTGCAACGGCCGCCGACCCCCTGATCGCCCGCGATCTGGTCAAGCTGCACAACCCCGATGTGATGACCCTGGATGTCGAAATGCCGCGCATGGATGGCCTTGATTTTTTGGAAAAACTCATGCGCCTACGGCCCATGCCCGTGGTCATGGTGTCCTCGCTGACCGAACGCGGCTCGGAAGCGGCGCTGCGCGCCCTGGAACTTGGCGCCATCGACTTTGTGACCAAACCCCGGCTTGGCATACGTGATGGTTTGCTGGCCTATACCGAACTGATTACCGGCAAGATCCGGGTTGCCGCGGCGGCCCGCCTGCTACCAGCCAAACGCGCCTCCAGCACGGCCAAATCCGATGCCGCCCCGAATGCCCCGATGCTGCACAACACCCGCCTGAGCACCGAAAAACTGATCATCATCGGTGCCTCGACAGGCGGCACGGAAGCCATTCGCGAAATTCTTCTGCCCATGCCCCCGGACAGTCCGGGCATCATGATCGCCCAACACATGCCGGCCGGCTTTACCCGTTCCTTTGCCAGTCGCCTCAACAACCTGTGCCGTCTCCAGGTCTCGGAAGCGGTCCATGGCGAGCGCATTTTGCCGGGCCATGTGTACATTGCACCGGGTGAATACCATTTGTCGCTGCGGCGTAGCGGTGCCAACTATGTCGCCCATGTGGACCAGGCAGAAGTCGTCAACCGACACCGTCCGTCGATCGACGTGCTGTTCGACTCCGCCGCCGTTCATGCCGGGAAAAATGCCATTGGTGTGCTGCTCACCGGCATGGGCCGTGATGGTGCCGAAGGTCTGCTCCACATGCATCAGGCGGGCGCGCATACACTGGCGCAAGACGAGGCCAGTTGTGTGGTTTTTGGCATGCCCAAAGAAGCCATTGCACTCGGCGCCGCCGACGAGGTGGCGCCCCTCAATGAAATCAGCAAGCGTGTCATGGCGCACCTGACGTCGCATGGAGAACGCAGCAATCGTGTATAAAAGCGTTCAACGGTGCCAGCCCTTGCGGCAGCCAATCAAGGCACCCTCAAGGACCGCGTTGGCATTCATTTTTTGGAGTAACCGTGATTGACAAAAACATCAAGATTCTGGTCGTTGACGATTTCCCGACCATGCGCCGCATTGTTCGTAATTTGCTCAAGGAATTGGGCTTTGCCAATGTCGACGAAGCCGAAGACGGCGCCATTGGCCTGGAAAAGGTCCGGGGTGGCAAATACAGCTTTGTGGTCTCGGACTGGAACATGCCCAACATGGACGGGCTGGAAATGCTCCGGGCCATCCGCGCCGACCCCGTGCTGGCCAAACTGCCGGTGCTGATGGTCACCGCCGAAGCCAAAAAGGAAAATATCATTGCAGCAGCCCAGGCCGGTGCCAGCGGCTACGTGGTCAAACCCTTTACAGCCGTCACGCTGGAGGAAAAAATCAACAAGATTTTTGAAAAACTAGAACGAGAAGGGGCCTGACATGAGCCAGCAACAACCCGAACCCGCCACACCCGGCGACTCAACCGAACAATTGGTCAATCGTATTGGTCAATTAACACGCCAGATGTTAGAGAGCATGCGCGAATTGGGTCTGGACAAAAATATCGCCAAGGTCACCGAAGCCATCCCCGATGCCAGGGATCGGCTGCATTATGTGATTCAAATGACCGAGCGGGCGGCCGAACGGGCGCTCAATGCCATTGACGTGGCGCAACCGATCCAGCTTACCTTGTCCGCCGAAGGCACGCGTTTGAACGCGCGCTGGGACCTCTGGTTTGCGGCTCCCATTGACTTGTCGGACGCCCGTGATCTGGTCAACGACACCCGCCAGTACCTGTCACAGGTACCCGTGCAGGTGCAGGCGACCAATGCCCAGCTGATGGAAATCATGATGGCTCAGGACTTTCAGGATCTGACCGGGCAGGTCATCAAAAGGATGATGGACGTGATCAAGGACATGGAGACGCAGTTGCTGCAACTGCTGGTGGACAACACGCCGCCTGAAAAACGTCCCGAACTGAGCAGCGGCCTGCTCAACGGCCCCAAAATCAAAATGGGCAACGCCGACACGCTGGACGATCAGGAACAGGTCGACGACCTGCTGGCCAGCCTCGGCTTTTGAATCGCCCGCCCTGATTGGCCAAAGAGCAGCTTGAAGCCTGCTTTGTTTGGCTGATCGTTTACCCCCGCTTGCTTTCATAATCATTCAGAAGCGGCGCATTGCGCCTCACGCTGCGGAGTATTGATGGCGGAAGAAAGTGATCTCGAAAAAACAGAACCGGCGTCCCCGGAGCGGCTGGAAAAGGCACGCCAGGAAGGGCAGGTGGCGCGCTCGCGCGAACTGGTTACCTTTGTCATGCTGGTCACCGCGCTGGGTGGCCTGTGGGTCATGGGCGACAGCATCAGCCTGCATTTCGGCAACGTCTTTCGCACCACGCTGCATTTCGAGCGCATGTCCGCGTTCGACCCGCCGCACATGATGAATCTGGCTGGCAACATTGCGGCCAACACCCTGCTCGCCCTGATGCCGCTGATGATCATGATGCTGATCGCGGCACTGGTTGCGCCGATGATGCTGGGCGGCTGGCTGCTGTCAACCAAATCGCTGGCGCCCAAGTTCTCCAAGTTGAATCCGATCGCCGGTATTGGCCGCATGTTTTCGACCGAATCACTGGCCGAACTGGTCAAAACCATTGTCAAGTCGCTGCTGATTGGCAGCATTGCCTGGTGGGTCATCAGCGCCAAGATAGACGCCATCATGTCGCTCATGAGCGAACCCACCCACGCCGCGCTGTCGCACAGCTTGCGCCTGGTGGCTGGCACCTGCGCATTGATCGTGGGCTCGCTCTTGCTGGTGGTCCTGATCGATGTTCCCTACCAGCTCTGGAGCCATGCCCACAAACTGCGTATGTCGCGCGAAGATCTGCGCCAGGAACAAAAAGAAAACGACGGCGACCCCCAGGTCAAGGCACAGATTCGACGCCAGCAACAGCAAATGGCCAAACGCCGCATGATGGCCGAAGTACCCAGGGCCGACATCATCATCACCAACCCAACCCATTTTGCTGTGGCCTTGAAGTACACCGACAAAGAAATGCAGGCCCCCCGCGTCATTGCCAAAGGCGCTGATCTGGTGGCCATGCGGATCCGTGAGATCGCCAAAGAACACCACATTCCCACCCTTGAGGCGCCCCCGCTGGCGCGTGCCCTATACAAACACACGGCGGTCAATCAGGAAATCCCCTTGGCCTTGTACTCGGCTGTCGCCGAAGTGTTAGCCTGGGCCTACCAGCTCAGGCGTCTGGGTGCGACTGCCAGCAACCTGCCGCCCCCGCCCCGCGACCTGCCGGTACCGGCAGCGCTTGACCCCCTGGGACACACCGCATGACGCTCCCGAATTCATGGCTGCGGCTGGCCGGGCTGATCATGTCCGGCGACAAAAGCAAAGGGCTGGTCGGCCCCATCCTGATCATCCTGATCCTGAGCATGATGGTGCTACCCTTGCCGCCATTTTTGCTCGACCTGCTGTTCACCTTCAACATCGCCCTGTCCATCATGGTGCTGCTGGTCAGCATGTACACCATGAAGGCGCTTGATTTTGCCGCCTTCCCGGCGGTGCTGCTGTTCACCACGCTGCTGCGCCTGTCGCTCAACGTGGCATCAAGTCGGGTGGTGCTGATGGATGGCCACACCGGCCCCGATGCCGCCGGCAAGGTGATTGAAGCATTTGGCCACTTTTTGGTCGGTGGCAACTTTGCGGTGGGTGTCATGGTCTTCATCATCCTGGTGGTCATCAACTTCATGGTGATCACCAAAGGCGCCGGCCGCATTGCGGAAGTGGGCGCGCGCTTTACCCTGGATGCCATGCCCGGCAAACAAATGGCCATTGACGCCGACCTCAACGCCGGCCTGATTGGCGAAGACGACGCCCGCAAGCGGCGCTCGGAAGTCGCCCAGGAAGCCGCCTTTTATGGCTCCATGGACGGTGCCAGCAAATTTGTACGCGGCGACGCCGTGGCGGGCTTGCTGATCATGGTGATCAACATCATTGGCGGCCTGATTGTGGGTGTCGGGCAACACGACCTGTCTTTCTCGGCGGCGGCCACCACCTACACCCTGCTGGCCATTGGCGACGGCCTGGTCGCCCAAATTCCGGCACTGGTGATCTCGACCGCAGCCGGCGTGATTGTGTCGCGCGTCGCCACCGACGAAGATGTGGGCGGCCAGCTCACAGGCCAACTCTTTGCCAACCCGCAGGTGCTGTATCTGACCGCCGGCGTGATCGGCCTGATGGGCCTGATTCCGGGCATGCCCAACCTGTCCTTTCTCATCATCGCGGGTGGCCTGATCTGGCTCGGCCGGCGCATCACGCAAAAAGCCAGCAGCAGCGCGAGCCGTGCCGCCGTGGCGCCCCCACCGCCGCCGCCGGTACCCGAAACGCAGGAAGCCAGCTGGGATGATGTAGCCCTGGTCGATCCGCTCGGGCTTGAAGTGGGCTACCGCCTGATCTCGCTGGTTGACCAGGCCCAAAATGGCGAGCTGTTGGGTCGCATCAAGAGCATCCGCAAGAAATTTGCCCAGGACATCGGCTTTCTGGTGCCGGTGGTCCATATTCGCGACAACCTCGAGATCAAGCCCAATGCTTATGTGATCAAGCTCAAGGGTGTGCAAATTGGCCAAGGTGAAGCCGCACCGGGCCAATGGATGGCGATCAATCCGGGCCAGGTCAGCGCCTCGCTGCCCGGCACCCAGACCAAGGACCCGGCCTTCGGTTTGCCGGCCATCTGGATCGACCCGGGCTTGCGCGAGCAGGCCCAGATTTATGGCTACACCGTGGTGGATGCCAGCACCGTGGTGGCCACCCACCTCAATCACCTGATTCATTTACACGCCGCCGAATTGCTGGGGCGTCAGGAGGTGCAGCAGCTGCTGGACCGCATTGGCAAAGAATCCCCCATGCTAATCCAGGACCTGGTGCCCAAAACCCTGTCGCTCACCACCCTGCAAAAAGTGCTGCAAAACCTGCTCGACGAAGAGGTGCCGATCCGCGACATGCGCACCATTCTGGACGTGCTGGCCGAACATGCGCCCGCCGTCTCAGACACCACCGAACTCACCAGCCTGATCCGTCTGGCCTTGGGGCGCGCCATCGTGCAGCACATTTTCCCGGACAGCGACGAGCTGCAGGTCATTGGCCTGGACAACTCGCTTGACCGCGTGCTGCTGCAAGCACTCAGCAACAGCAGCGGGCTGGAACCTGGGCTGGCCAACAACCTGCTGCGCGAAGCCCAGTCGGCCATGGACCGTCAATCACAACTGGGGGTGGCCAGTGTCTTGGTGGTGCAACACGCATTACGCGTCTTGCTGGCCCGCTTTTTACGCCGTAACCTGCCGCAACTCAAGGTGCTTTCGCACAATGAAATCCCCGACAACCGCACCATCAAAGTGACAGCCACCATTGGAGCAAGAGCTTGAATACCACCACAGAAGTCAGCAGCGCCGCCTGCAAGGTACTGGCACCTTCGAGTCGCCAGGCACTGCGCCTGTTGCGCGAAAACATGGGGCCGGATGCCCTTGTTCTGTCCAATCGGGTGACACCCCACGGCATTGAAATCATGGCCACTCTGGAAGAAGAGTTGGCGACCATGATGACTGCGGGTGCACGCTCTGGCAGCCCGGTGCCAAACATTCAGTCAGAACTGGCGCCGGCGGCCGCACCCGAGGAAGGCAGCAT
The DNA here is from genome assembly GCA_001771065.1 of Burkholderiales bacterium RIFOXYD12_FULL_59_19. GTDB lineage: Bacteria > Pseudomonadota > Gammaproteobacteria > Burkholderiales > Burkholderiaceae_C > Rhodoferax. The sequence continues at coordinate 28,017 of MESQ01000067.1, forward strand.
CCTGCGCGAAATCCACGCCATGCGCGGCATGATTGAAGACCAGTTGGCCAGCTTGTCATGGAGCGAAAAGCAAAAACAAGACCCGCTTTCGGGCCGCCTGCTGCGCGCGTTGCTGGCGGCGGGCTTCAGCGCCCGTTTGGCGCAATCCATTTTGGCCACCATGCCCAGCGGTCAGAGTTACACCAGCGGACTCGACTACGCCAAGTCAGAGCTTGCGCGCCAACTGCCCCTGCTAGAAGACGAAACCGCCCTGATGGACCAGGGCGGGGTGTATGCCCTGATCGGCCCCACCGGTGTGGGCAAAACCACCACCACAGCCAAACTGGCAGCGCGCTGCGTGATGCGCTTTGGCTCAAAAAAACTGGCCCTGGTCACCACCGACAGTTACCGGATTGGCGCCTATGAGCAGCTGCGGATTTATGGCCAGATCCTGGGGGTCAGCGTGCATGCCGTCAAAGACCCGGCCGACCTGGAGCGCGCCCTGCTGGACCTGGCCGACAAACACATGGTGCTGATCGACACCGTCGGCATGAGCCAGCGCGACCGCGCCGTCTCTGACCAAATCGCGATGCTGTGCACCTCCAGCCGCCCGATCAAACGCCTGTTGCTGCTCAATGCCAGCAGCCACGGCGACACCCTCAATGAAGTGGTGCAAGCCTATCGGCACAGCACCCAAACACCAGGCGGCCCCGACCTGGCAGGCTGCATCTTCACCAAGGTCGATGAAGCCACCCACCCGGGTTCACTGGTGGACATGGCGATACGCCACCAACTGCCGGTGCACTACATCTCCAACGGCCAAAAGGTGCCCGAAGACCTGCTGTCAGTCAATCGTCAAGCCCTGATCGAACAGGTCTTTATGGCCAACAGCCAAAGTGCCCTGTTTGTCCCCGGCGAGGCCGACCTTGACCAAAAGCCGCAGCCCGTCACCACCCAAGCCGAACAGGCCACCGCTACCGCCATCTGGCGTTTGCGCTCGCAGTGCCAGCAGGTCATAGAAACCCTGAAAGGCACCGAACAGGTGCAGGACTTCGGTGCCAACATCACCCCCGGTGCACCCATCAGGCAGGAGTGAATTGTGAAAAAAGTAATCAACGATCAGGCCGATGGCTTGCGCCAGTTGATGGCCGGACACGCTGGTCAACGGGTGGCTGTTGTCGGCGGTTCAACCGCCGTGGGCGTGACCAGCGTCACCCTGAATCTGGCGGCCGCCCTGCTACAACAGGGCAAGGACGTGCTGTTGCACGACGAGCGACGTGGCGCAGCGCCCACGCTGGCTGAGCGCCAGGGACACTTGCTGCTGATTGACAGCGTTCTTGATTTGCAAGGTGCACTGTCACCGCTGGCGTCGCAGGCAGATCACATCCTGGTGGTCTTGCAACCCAATGCGGCATCGATCAAGGACTGTTACGCCTGCATCAAAAAATTGCACTATGCCCATGCCCTACAACGCCTGCGCGTGCTGGTCAACTACGCCACCGATGCCGCGCAGGCGCAGCGCATACTGGACAACCTGGTGCTGGCCAGCGGCCGCTATCTGGCACTGACGCTGGAACCGGCCGGCCTGGTGCGCGCCGATCCACAGCTGGCACAAGCCAGAAAACTCAACCTGAGCGTGGTGGAGGCCTATAAAAATAGCCCGGCGGCGCTCGACTTTCATCACATTGCAGCCAATCTGCTGCAATGGCCATGGGCTGCGTCTCCTGTGCAAACGGCGTCCGCCATGGCACTGCCCAACAGCGGGCAAAAAGACCAGCCAGAGCTGGCACTGCACTAGCACTTCGACAAGCACGGTCAACGTCGATCACACAGCAGCAAAAGGAACCCGTGATGTACACAGCCCAGGGAAAAATAGACAAATCCGGCCCGTCCGCCATGCTGATCCAGTATGCGCCACTGGTGCGCCGTCTGGCCCTGCAAATGATTGCCAAACTGCCGGCCAGCGTCGAACTTGATGACCTGATCCAGGTCGGCATGCTGGGCTTGCTTGAAGCGGCTGGCCGTTATCAGGACGACCAGAGCGCAAAATTCGAGACTTACGCAACACAGCGCATTCGCGGTGCCATGCTTGACGAATTGCGCGCCAATGACTGGGTCTCGCGCGGCTTGCGCCAGTCGTCACGCAGCGTGGCAAGTGCGGTACAGGCCCAGGAAAACAAGCGCGGGCGCGCTCCCACCGAAGGCGAAATCGCCGAACAACTGCAAATGTCGCTGGACAGCTACCAACACCTGCTGCAAGAGATTCACGGTTGTCAACTGGTCTATTACGACGACTTTGACCACAACGAGCAAGACAACAATTTTCTGGACCGGCAAAACCAGGGTGAGGCCTCTTTGCTGAACGAACCCCTGAGCCAGTTGCTCAAGGGCGACTTCAGGCGCCAGTTGATTGACGCCATTGAGCGCCTGCCCGAGCGTGAGCGCCTGCTACTCAGCTTGTACTACGATGAAGAGTTGAACCTGCGCGAGATTGGCGCTGTCATGGAGGTCACCCAATCGCGCGTGTGCCAGTTGCACAGCCAGGCCATCAGCCGGCTGCGCGCCAGTTTGAGCGAGTCAATTGAAACCATGGCCAACTGAGCCAACAGTAGCCTGGCCGACCAGGGTGCAGCGCTAAATGTACTGGTACGGGTCAATGCGCCACTGCTCGGCAGATTCGTGGCTAACAATTTTGTCGCCGCCGCCATGGCCCAGTGGTTTGGACAAGTCGACATCTTGCGGCGTCAGGTGACAGTGTTTAAGGGCATCAAACACAACGAGCACCAGCGGCCGCGTCAAGTCCCGGCCTTGCTGGTCAATCACCACGGCAATCTTGCGGCTTTCCAGCATCACCAAGGTGCCCACCGGATAAATGCCAATGGTGCGCACAAAGGTCTGGATCAGCACCGGGTCAAAGTGGAACTTGCTCCATTCAAACATTTTTCTCAGCGCCACGGTGGGGTCCATGCCCTTGCGATAACAGCGGTCAGAGGTGATGGCGTCGTACACATCCACAATGGACGCCATTTGTCCGTAAATGGACATGTCTGCCCCCTTGAGCTTGAGCGGGTAACCACTGCCGTCGTAACGTTCGTGGTGCTGGGCAACCACCTCATACGAGGTTTGGCTGATGTTGGGCATCTCGGCCAGAATGTTCTGGCCATACACCACATGCCTCTGGATGGTGCTGAATTCATCAGGCGTCAAGGCGCCGGTCTTGTTCAAGATACGATCTGGCACCCTGGTTTTGCCGATGTCATGCAACATGCCACCGGTACCAAGCAACTGCATGTCTTCGTTTTTGAGATTAAAGGTCCGTGAAAAACTCATCAACAACACACCCACACTGACCGAGTGCAAAAAGGTGTAGTTGTCCTTTTCCTTGATGCGGCACAGACTCAGCAGCGCGTCCTTATTACGCAGCACCGACTCCGACATCTCGCTCACCACATGGTCAACTTTTTCCTGCTCGATCTGGCGGCCCAGACGCGCCCCATGCATCACTTCACCAATGATGCGGTTGGCCTCGGACAGCACCACCCGGGCGCGACCCATCTCATCGTGCAGCGAGGTGGGTTCTACCGGTTGCCGGGTTTCGAACAGTGCCGTCATTTGGCGCGTGAGAACAACAGCCACTTCACGCTGTGTGGGCGCGTCGGGCACATCCAAACCTTTGTCGGTATCAATGTACAGCTCGTGAATGCCGTACTCGACCATGCGCTCAATGTCCTTGTCGACGCGCACCTTGAATGAGCCGGTCAAAAAAGGGTGCTCCATCCAGCCGCAGTCCATGTCATGCACAAACATGCCGGGCTGGAGTTGATGGATGCTGATTTTTTTAATCATCTGGTTCATGGACTTTTTTGAATCAGCCTACCAGCGGGCCCTGCCAGACGCTGCCTGACGCACCTTGACCACATCAATGATGAGCGCCACATTGCCGTCGCCCAAAATGGTGGCAGCAGAAATGCCGGGCACCTTGCGGTAATTGGTTTCAAGGTTCTTCACCACCACCTGATGCTGGCCAACCAGCTGGTCGACCAGCAAGGCAAAGCGGGTGCCCTCAGTCTGTAAAATCACCAAAATGCCCTGCGTTGGGTCCTGCACCGCATCAGCGATATCAAAAAACTTGTGTAACTCAACCATGGACAGGTACTCCCCGCGCACATGGATCACCTGCTCGCCGCCCGAGATGGAATGAAGATCCTGGGCCAGCGGCTGCAATGACTCAATCACGTAACTCAAAGGCAAGATAAAAATCTCGGCACCCACCTTGATCGACATGCCATTGAGAATGGCCAGCGTCAGCGGCAACACGATTTTGATACTGGTGCCCTGGCCGCGCACCGAGGCTATTTCTACGTGGCCACCCATTTCCTGAATATTGCGCCGCACCACATCCATACCCACGCCCCGACCCGAGACATCCGAAACCACCTCTGCGGTGGAAAAACCCGGGGCAAAGATAAACTGCCAAAGTTCATCGTCGCCAATCGACGCATCCACATCGAAGCCTTGCTGGATCGCCTTGGCCAGGATTTTGTCCCGATCCAGACCGGCGCCATCGTCCCTGACCTCAATCACGATGCTGCCACCCTGGTGCTGCGCCGACAACGTCAGACGTCCCATTGGGTCCTTTTTGGCCAGGGCGCGCTGCTCCGGGCTCTCCAGACCGTGGTCAAGGCTGTTGCGCACCAGATGGGTAACCGGGTCAATGACACGCTCAATCAGACTCTTGTCTAGCTCGGTCTCCTTGCCAATCATCACCAACTGCACCTGCTTGCCGAGCTTGGCCGACAAATCGTGGATCAGGCGCGGAAAACGACTGAACACGTAGTCCATGGGCATCATTCGGATCGACATCACCGACTGCTGCAAGTCCAGGGCGTTGCGCTCCAAATGTCCCATACAGCTCAACAAACGCTCATACAACGCCGGGTCCAGCGTTGACGCAATTTGCGTCAACATCGACTGGGTAATGACCAGTTCGCCCACCAGATTGATGATCTGGTCGACCTTGTCCACATCGACCCGGATCGATCCTGCATCCTTGTTGGCGGCAACGGCTGGCGCCGCTGCGGCTGGCGCTGCCACGGGTTTGGCCGCCCTGACCGCCTGTGCCGGTGCCGGTGCAGGCACAGGCGCTTCAGGCTGCTGCGGCTCGACCGGGTTTGGCAGCACAACTGGACTCGCCAGTGCGTGCTCAGCCACCGGGCTCGGGTCTAACGTGGCCAGACTGACCTCGATCTGATCGACGTCAACAATAAAACAGCAGACGGCAATCACATCATCGGCATCACAGCTGGTTTCCAGGCTCAGGGTCAGGCCGTCGTCGGTTTCAAGCTGCGACACCACGGTGCCAAGATTCGTCAATTCTTCACTCAGTAATTTGCGGTCAGCGGCGCCCACCTTGAAAAAGGAAACCTTCAGGACCGGCGGCGCCAGCATGTTGCCAGCGGGTGTTGCCACGGACTCGGACACCACCACCGGCGGCTCGGGCTCGATCACAGGTGCAGGCACTGGTACCGGCACGGCAGACGCCGCCCCCTTAGCGCTTGACTCCAAGGCCAGTTGGCGCAGAATCTCGCAGATTTTTCCAACCATCTCCGGCTCGGGCTCAGCGTCAGCCCGGTAAGCGCTCAATTCTTTTTGCAACACGTCTTTGGTCTCCAGAAAGGCCCCCACCATGTCCGAGGTAATGTGCAAGCTGCCGTGGCGCGCCTGATCAAGCAAATTTTCAAGCAAGTGGGTGGTCTCGGTCAGCGCCTGAAAGCCAAAGGTTGCCGCCCCGCCCTTGATCGAATGGGCCGACCGGAAAATGGCATTGAGTTGCTCCATGTCAGGCGCCTGCAGATCAAGCTCCAGCAGGAGCCGCTCCATCTCGGCAAGCAACTCATCAGCTTCCTCGAAAAATGTTTGGTAAAACTGTTTGATGTCCATAACCAGCCTGTCTGTCGTTCTTCAGTCAAGTTTATTCACTGTCGTCTCCAGCGACAAAGCTGTCACCGGCTGACTGGCAGTGGCGGCCGGCGCATCAGACATTGACAGACCAACCACGGCCGCACTGCTGACGTTCACAGGCAGCGCCGCATTGGCAGCCTCAATGTCGGCCTGCGCCCGGTGATTGAGCACCACAATGCTGATGCGCCGGTTGATGGCTGCCAACGGGTCGTCCCGGTCCAGGTGCATGCTCGCAGCCACCCCCATCACGCGTAACACCTTGTCGTCACGCATACCGCCAGCAACCAGCTCGCGCCGCGACGCATTGGCCCGGTCGGCCGACAGTTCCCAGTTGCTGTAGGCTTTGTCGCCCTTGGGGTAAAGCGTGGCGTCGGTGTGCCCGGACAAGGTAATCTTGTTGGATTGTTCGTTGAGCACCGGTCCGATCTCTTGCAGGATGATGCGCATGTGGGCCAACACCACCGCACTGGAGCGGTCAAACATGGAGCGGTTGTTGCTGTCAACAATCTGAATGCGCAGTCCTTCCGGCGTGATGTCAAGCAGCAACTGGTGGCGGAACTGGCGCAGCACCGGGTTGGATTCAATCATGTCGTTCAGGCGCTGTTTCAGCTCGTTCAGGCGACTCATATCTTCTTTGTCGCCATCTGATTTTTTCTCTTCACCGGTCAACTGGATCGGGTCACTGCCACCACCCGGAATCACGCTGGCAGACATACTGCTTTTCGGGCCGCCATTGATGGCCACCTTGAGCGGCATTTTGAAATGTTCGGCAATACCGGCCAGCTGCTGCGACGACGAGTTACCCAACAGCCACATCACCAGAAAGAAGGCAAACATGGCCGTCATGAAGTCGGCAAAGGCAATCTTCCAGGCGCCGCCGTGGTGTCCAGCCGCCTGAATCGGGCGTTTGATGATGATGCGGCGTGCAACTTCGCTCATGGTGTGTCCTGCCGGGTCGTGTTATCGGTTTTTGACCTCACGCACGTGCCCCTCAAGTTCAGTAAACGAAGGGCGCTCGGTCGAACACAAGGTTTTTCGGCCAAACTCCACCGCCAACTGGGGCGCATAACCATTCAGGCTGGCCAGCAACGTGACCCTGATGCACTGGTAGACCTTGAGCGATTCAGCCACATGGTGTTCGATCAGGGTGGACAGCGGCGTCACAAAACCATAAGACAACAAAATACCCAGAAAAGTGCCAACCATCGCATGCGCAATCAACTGTCCCATCTCTGCTGGCGGCAAGTCGGCTGATGCCAGCGCATGCACCACCCCCAGCACGGCCGACACAATACCCAGGGCGGGCAACGCGTCGCCCATGCGTGCAAGACTGTGCGCAGGGACTTCGGCTTCATGTTTGTAGGTCTCGATTTCATGCTCCATCAACTCGCCAATCTCAAACGGGTCGGTGTTGCCGCTGACCACCAGGCGCAAGTAATCAGTTAAAAATTCGGTCACCCTGAGGTCTTTCAAAATCCTGGGGTAGGGGGCAAAAATCGCGCTGTTCTGGGGGTCATCAATGTCCGACTCCAGCGCCATCATGCCGTCCTTGCGGCCCTTGGCAAGAATCACATACAGCAAGGCCAGCAGTTCCATGTAGAGCGCTTTGTCGAGTTTTTTTGCATTGCGCAACAATTTGGGCAACTCTTTCATGGTGGCCCGCAGCGTCTTGAGGTCATTGCCGGCCACAAAAGCGCCCACCGCTGCACCGCCAATAATGAGCAGTTCAAGCGGCTGGTAAAGCACCCCCAGATGCCCGCCCATGGCCATATAGCCACCAAAGACGGAAGAAACGACGATCAGATAACCAACAATGACCAGCACGTTGTTCTTTCAGGTTCTCACGCCGTTCATCACCGCTGCCAGCCATTGTGATGAAGAAGGCATTGGCTCTTCTTGTCTGTGGCCCGGTGACGCCTCGCCGGGTTCGTTTTTAGGCTTGACACTCTTGCCTACCTTGCCAGCGCGCGACGGCGGTCGACACAAAACACACACATAGTTCTTTTGCGCATCATGGGCATGGGCCACAAACTGGCCGGTACAGCGGGTGCAACTGCTCAACTGGAGCATGTCGCTGTCAAAAAATCGCACCAGTGTCCAGGCCCGCGTGAAATCGAGCACGGGCTCTGCGCCCTGGAGCTTGACCTGCTCCAGATAAAGGCGGTAGCTCTTGATCACAGCCTCAATGCGGGTGCAGCCACCCTGGGTCATCATGAACCGGTAAATGTTGTAAAACATCGACGAATGGATGTTGCACAACCAGGTCATGAACCAGTCGGTGGAAAACGGCAACAGGCCTTTGGGTGGGGAAACCCCCTTGAGTTCCTTGTAGAGCTTGATCAGGCGGTCCCGGCTCAGGCTGGTCTCCGCTTCCAGAAACTGCAGGCGGGCGCCAAGGTGAATCAGGTCGATGGCCAGCGCGATGTCTTGCGCTTCCCGGATGACACTTTTGCCGGACATGCTGAGCTCAAGGGCAAGAAATTTGAAGAACTGGGACGCCCAACACGAGGTGGAGCATCAGTTTGCCGCGGCAACAGCTTGACCAGACAAAATAATAGCGGTATGTGCCTGCCGCAAGGACAGGTTGTTATGGTCATGTGACAAGGTCGACAAAATGGGGTGATCGTCAAACCGGAAACGGCACAAGAGCAGACTTGAAGAGGCCAGCTTGACGATTTGTGCGAGTGACAAATTGCCCAGCAAATCCGCCAATTCCCGGCTCATGCCCAAGCGGAACATGGCAGAGGCAGCGTCCTCTTTCACCAGCCGCTGCGCCAACAAAAGGTAAGCCAAATTCAAATCACCGATCTCGTGAAAATTATCAGAATCAATCACTTTATGCTCCTAAGTTGACAAGCTGCGTGTTGCGGCAGCTCACAGAACGCTTTCCTGTGTCGCCGTTGAAAAGCGCTAATTCGTAACGAAGTGTATCAAATCGAATTGATCTTTAATATCGATTTAATCGATTTGTGCGATTTAATTGATTAAGTTGATTTAACGCAACAAATCGTCAAAATCTTAATTTTTCCTGCCCATCCAGAGTTTTTGATGTTAAAAGGCAAGCTGCCAGTGCTGCCTGGAGTTCATCGGGATTGATCGGTTTCATGAAGTAGCGCAGGATCTCATGGCGCAGCACCTCGCTCTGGTCCAGCGGATCGGTATAGCCACTGCAAAGAAAAATGGGCAGCTCGGGCTGCACCCGATGCAACTGCTGCGCCAGCGCCAGCCCCGTCAGGCCCGGCATGGTCCGGTCAGAAATCACCAGGTCAACGTCATTTTGTTTGGCGTCAAATGCCAGTAACAAGTCCCAGGGGTGATTGAACAACCTGACCCGGTAGCCCCACTCCTGCAGCAACTCGCCCAGGTAACGGGCCACGGAGGGCTCGTCGTCAACCACCCAAATACGTTGCCCCGTGCGCATCGGCTCCGCAAATTTCGACACCTGAGGAACGGTCTTGGACACGGGTGACGCAGCCAATGGAAACAACAGCTGAAACCAGCTCCCGTCGGGCCCGGACTTGACCAGAACATACCCATTGGAGCGGCGCATGATGCCCTGCACCATGGACAAACCCAGCCCGGTGCCCTTGCCGACCTCCTTGGTGGTAAAGAACGGATCAAACAAGCGCGGCATGTGCTCAGCGGCAATGCCTTTGCCGGTGTCAGACACCTCCAGTGCGGCAAAGGTACCCGACACCACCGAATGACTGGCGCTGCAAATCTGGCCCTTGACCTCAACCTGACGCAACAACAGATCAATCGTGCCCTGTTCGCCAATCGCATCACGCGCGTTGATGATCAGGTTGACCAGTACCTGACTCAGCTCACTCGGGTCGATGCGGATGGCAACATCGTCTTCGATCCAGGTCTTGATTTGAATACTCGACGGAATCGACACCCGCATCATCTTGACCACTTCATGCACCACCGCCGAGGGCAGGATCACCTCGGCACCCAAGCTTGGCCGGGTTCCGGCAAACGTCAGCATCTTGGCAATCAGGTCACGGGCACGTTCACTGGCGCCAATCACCTCCCCCAGGTAATCGGCCAATTTGCTTTGCCGGTCAGGCACAAAACGCTCCAGCGCCAGACGCGAATAACCCAGAATGGTGGCCAGGTTGTTGTTGAAGTCGTGCGCAATACCGCCCGTCAATTGCCCCAACTGTTCTACCTTCTGGGACTGCTGAAGTTGTCGCTCGAGTACCTTTCTGGCTGCTGCTGCCTGCACCATCTCGGTTCTGTCACGCACGAAGGTAAAAAACAGCGCGTGCTCAGGGTCGTAAATCACTGACAAATCGACGGTAAATTCCTGCCCATTTTTGTGCCGAAGCTGGGTTTCAAACTGGTGCTTGCCAACACTGCGAATTTTTGCCATGTGTTGCGCCAAACCGGTGCTGGACTTTGGCGACTCCAACTCACTGATGTGCATGGTCAGCAGTTCGTCAACGCTGTAACCTGACATCCGGGCATAGGCCTCATTCACCTCCTGAAACTGGCCCACCGCATCCGCCACCCAAAACCCGTCGATCGACATGTCGAGCACACGTTTGTAGCGCAACTGCGCCAACTCCCGCTGGGTCACGTTTTCGGCCACGGCAATGTAGCCGTGGGGCGCCGAATTTTCGTCGTGCACCAGCGTCACGGTTTGATCCAGCACCACCTCATTGCCCTGCTGGTCGCGCAGGTAAATCAGGCCTTCCCAGACCCCCGTGCTGGTCAAGGTGTCTTGCATCCGCTGCGCGACCAGCGGGTCGGGCGTGATGGGGGCCGCAAACAGCGACAAGCCAGTAGCAGTCGTCTTGGGCAACGCACCCAGCAGCGCCAAACTGGCCCGGTTGCGCCAAAGCACCTTGCCCTGCAGGTCAGACACAATGACCGGTGTGCCGGTGGCGTTCAAGGCCAGCCCCTGGTTGCGCAGGGTCTGGTCACTGATGCGGCGCAATTGCATTTGCGCCGTCAACTTCTCATAGGGCCGGTTCACACACACCGCAAACATGGCCTGGTAAAAAATGCCGTAACTCAGCAGCCTATAGGCATGGCCCAGCAGGTTGTGCACATCGGTGGCGCGTACCGACTGGCTCACCAGCGCCTGACTCAAACCGGCCAGGGCAATGGCACTGAACAGCAGTGACCAAACGTCATCCCCCTTGTCCTCGGCAAGCCAGTAGGCGCGCCAGGCGGCTATGGCAAAAAGCGCCGTGATCAGGCCATTGATTTGCACCCCAAGTGGCATTGGCCAAGCATATTTTGGGTTCAGAATCGGCAGTGAATCAGCATAAAAAACCGTTGAAAATAGCAGCAGATTAACCACCACAAAAGCGGCAAAAATAGCAACACGCAGCCTGACCGAGGCCGGCGCCAGCACTGGAAAAAAGCCAACCACAAGCAAGCTTGTGGCCACCACCAGGCCCTCGAGCAGCCGCATCAAATTGCTTTTTTCTGCTGCCAGCGCGCCCACCGCGCCAAACGGCCCCTGAAACAGGATCGCATCGCCAAAGTCAAGCCATCCAGACGCTAAAAGCGCAATGGCGATCAACAGGTAAGAGGTAGAAACCTCTTTGGCGGGCGTATGCCATACAGTTGCAAAAACCAACACCACCAGCACCACCAAAGGGAACTCAAGCGCAACCTGAAGCCTTGTATTGACCTGCGACGCAGCATCCAGGTCGGGTAATGGCACCAGCATCACCAACAAGGCCAGCACCACCAGCACACTCACCAAGCCAATTTGTCGGCGTAACAAAAGCACATCACCAACGACTTTTTTTCGGTCAGATATATTGCGATTCATTCGACGGGTGTGCAGTTGACAGATTTGAGGCGAGTGTGTGGCGTGTTAAGCCTCAAGCATCAGGAGTTTCAGCAAGCGGCTGACGTCAATCGGTTTGGTCAGGCAGCATTCGGCGCCGGCGGCCAGCAGTTCGGCTTCGGTTTCCGGATTCAAATAGCCGCTCATGGCAATCACACGCACTTCGGCAAGGCCGGGCAACTGCTTGATCTGGCGGCACACTTCGCTGCCCTTGATACCGGGCATCATGAAGTCCAGCAGCACCACCGAAGGCGCAAAAGTGTGCACCTTGCGCCCGGCCTCAAAGCCGTCGTGCGCGGTCTCTACCACCACCGCTGCGTCGCCGCCTTCAAGCAGCTCGCGTAGGAACCCGACCACCCCACGGTCATCGTCCACAATCAGCACACGCAACGGGCCCTTGTTGCCCACCGGATTCCATTGACGCGCAAAACGCTCCACCTCCTGTGAACGAAACCGTCGGTGCCCACCGGGTGTCACCTCAGCCTGCAACAAACCGCGCTGTGCCCAACCGCGCACCGTCACGGGCGACACCATCATCCACTGGGCCACCTCGTTGGGCGTGAGGTAGGCCTGTTTTTTGTAATCTTCGTTCATACCGTGGTCTGCTTCATTGGGACTCCCGATTCAATCGTTTGATCTCGTCCATGTATTTTTGTGTTTCTGGTTTGGTTTCTAGCTGATGCAACCATGCCAGCAATTCTGCCACGGCCACATAGAGTTGCGGCGGAATGCGGGCATCCAGATCAACGTCCATCAGGAGCTTCACCAAATCGGGCGAAGAATGCACATACAGTCCGTTTTCACGCGCCACCCGGATGATGGACTCGGCCACCGCGCCATAGCCCTTGGCCGCCACAATGGGCGTCATGTCCTTGTCGGAGTGGGCCAGCGCAACCGCGCTGATGCGGTTGTCGGCGGGCTGATTGACCGTCATGACGCAGGCCCTGCTGCCGTGCCTTGTGCACCAATAAACAAGCTTGTCAGCTGCAGGCCTTGTGCACCTAAACGCCCGGGCAACTCGGCCCCGGCAGCGTCAAGCAGGCCCACCGTGGCCTGTTCTTGCGCCACCACACGCAATTGCAGCGTGTTGCCCGCCAACTGCAAGCGAAATTCAACAGCCCCCAGCGTGGGCAAATTCAGCGCCAGCCGGGTGCGCCAGCGCGTGGGCGCCGGGGCCGCATCGGCAGCGGGGCTGGCATCAGGGTCAGGTTCTACATCCCAGTCCATGACAACCCCTGACCAGGCCTCGCCAGTCCAGCGAAACTGCGGCGCGGCCAACAATTCAAGCTGCTGGCGAACCAGTGGCAGCGTGGCGAGGTTGACAGCCTCAGCCTGCCCCGGCATGGGCGCCTGAGTGTGGCTATCTGGTGCAAAAGCAACCTGGGTTTGCAGCTGTGCCTGCGGCTCCTGGGCCAACTGTGCTTGTGTGCGTGTGCCGACGGCAAACTGGCGCAAATGCGCCTCATAAAACAGCCCGGAATGGGCGACCGTGCTAGCCAGGGTGGCGGCTAATTGCGGGGTGTTGGGCGTCTGCGCGTCTGACACCAGCGGCGCGGTGCCAAAAATTCGAGTTGGCGTGGCGGCAGGCGGGTCCAAAATGGCAGTGAGCGCCCGCGCCATAGCACTCAAAGTAACCGTTTGGTTCAGGCCTGCCGTGGGCACGGGCCTGGCCGTGTCGGCGTACTGCGGCAACACGCCACCCAGCTGTTGCTGCGCCGCCGCCCGCGACGACAGGCGCACATCGTTGGTGACCTGCCCCACCGGGTTCACCGTGACCGGACCCGTAATGTCAAATTGCCCCTTCAGGGGCACCAGATCAAGCCGCTGCGCCAGCCGCGTGGCCAGCAGGGTATCAACCAGAGGTGTGATACCGCTCATAACACCCGCTAATTGGGCCGTCCGTAGGCCTGTTGCAGCATGTGCTGGCTCATCATGCTCTTCAGCGTCTGACCCAGCTCTTGCAGCTGCGGCATCACCAGCTTGCCAATCGCGTCCTGATGCGCCCTGATGCGCACCAGCAACTGGTATTTGCGCGCCGTTTGCGACTCAGAGAGCGACTCATTGGGCTCAAGCGCCCTCAAGCGGTCAACCAGCTCACTTTGTTGCTCCTCCAATGCCGGCAAATCACCCCAATGGCCCAAGTTTGCCAACATCAGCATACGCTCGGTCAGGGGGGCCATCTGCTCATAACAATGGATCACTTCACTTTGACAACCCATCTCATGCTCCTATGGAAAATCGCGCTGTCATCGGGCCATTGGCGGCCTCGATGGGCCGATGGCTGCGCTGGGGATCAATTTCAAGCCAGGCCGAACTGATGGTGTCGAGCAAGCGCTCGGCTTCATCCAGCAAATCGGCATCGTTGCGCAGGTTGGCCAACATCAGGCGGCGGCTGGTGTAGTCATACAGGGCCATCAGATTGGCCACCAGTGCGGCGGCGTCCTTATCTGACGCCTCTACGTCAAAACTGGTCTTGAGGCCGTTGTCGATGATGTTGATAGCCTTGGAAATAGCCTTGCCTTTGGCCGCAATTTCGCCCTGCGCCATGTGGTGGCGGGCCATGATGATGGCGGTTTTGGCACCGTTGAACAGCAGGGTGATGATCTGATGCGGCGACGCACTCATGACGCCACTTTCCAGGCCCACGCGGGCATACAGGTTGGCGCCGTTGCGCGCCAGAATGTTGGGTTCATACATGGTGTTCACCTTACTTGGTTGTCGTGTTGTTCAAAGCATCAAACTGCTGGGTCAGATAAGAACTGGTAGCACTCATGCGGCTGATCATCAGGTCAAGCTGAGTAAACTGCGCCTTGTAGCGCGCCACCGTGGCGTCAATACGCTCCTGGGCCTGGTCATAACGATCGCTCAGGGTGTCAAGGCTGGTGTTGATGCCCTTGGTAGCTGACGACAAGGTGCCATCCGTGTCGGTGTAGCCGGTAATCAAAGCCGCCATTTGTGTGCCGTAACCACCCACACCGGCGCTGCCGGCAAACAGATTGGCCACACCGCTCAAGTTGCTACTCAGGGCCGCCTTGAGCTTGGTGGCGTCGGTGACCAGTGTGCCGTCTTTCTGAAACGACACACCAATGTTTGACAGCATGGTCAAGCCACTGCCATCATCTGCCTGGGCACTGGTCAAAGCCGAACGAATGCCGACCTGGATATTGCGCAACACCGAATCCCCCAGCAAGGCCCCCCCGGACGCCTTGTCGGCATCATAAGCACTGAGTGTGGTAGCCACAGACTGCAAGCTGTTGTAGGCTTTGACAAAGTTGTTGACGGCACTTTCCACGCTGGCAGTGTCGTCCTGCACCGTCAGGGTGCTGGTGCCCACCTTGGACAGTGTCATGGTGACACCCTGCGCGGCGTCTACCACACTGTTGTTGGTGCTGGTGACGGCAATGCCGTTCACGGTGAGCTGGCTGTTTTGAGCGGCCACGGTCTGTTGCAACTGGGCCGCTGGCAAGCCCGCCGGATCGTGGTTTAACAAACTGGCCAAGTTGGCGTCACCGGCAACCGCAATACGCATGCTGGAGGTTTCGCCACTGAGCTTGGAGGTCAACACCAGCCGGTTGGGGCTGGCACTGCCGTCATTGACTATGGCGGCCGTCACGCCCATGTCGGCATTGGCGTTGATGGCATCACGAATGCCGGCCAGCGTGTTGTTGCTGCTGTCAAGCGTGATGCTGGTGGCGGTGCGTGAGGCGTCCGGGGTAAAGGTGGCACCGGTGTATTTGCCGGTGACCGGGTCCACCGTGGCGCCGGAAATGGTGCCAAAGTCGAGTGTGAGTGTGCTGGTGACGGCAGCGCCAATGGCTGTGCTGGTGCTGGCCACGCCGACTGCAGCCACCGACTGGGCTTGCGACAATTGCGTCACATTGAGCGCATAGACACCACTGCTGGCGCTGGCCGTGGCTGTGGCGGTGACCACCGCGCTGTCACTTGAGCTGGCCTTGACAGCGGTAAAGAGTTCGGGTTTGGCCAGCGCTTCTGACGCGGTTTGCAGCGCACTCAGGACGTTGCTGAGCTGGCCATAGGCACTGAGCTTGGCTGTAAACGCGGTCTGCTGCTTTTGCAGCGCCACCAACGGGGCCTGCTCGCCACTCTTGATGCCCTCAAGCAAGCCGCCCAAGTCAAGGTTGGCACCAATACCGAGCGATGAAATAGTGGCCATGTCTGCTCCTGTTGCGGTATGGCGTTAGACCGCTTGCGCGAACAACAGGCCCTTGAGGTTGTCGAGCGCCTTGGAAATACGCACCACCTCTTCGGACGGAAACTGGCGAATCACCTTGCCGCTCTCCTGGTCCACCACCTTGATGACCATTTGCTGGTCTTCGGGGTCCACCTGAAAGCGCACACTGATGGACAGCGCGTCCATCACCTTGTTCACCTCTTGCAGCGCTTTTTTTGTTTGCTCTGTGGTGAGTTTGTCCGTCTCGGCACGCACCGTATCGAGTTGCTTGGCCGCTGCTTGTCCCACTTCATGCGCGGCTTTGCTTGTGGGGCTGCTGGAGGGTGGTGGCAGCGCAGCGCCTTGTGCCGAAAACAAGCCCGCTTGCGCCTTGCTGGCAGCACTGGGCTGCACCGTGGTGCGACTGGGCAGCGCGCTGGGCGCTGCTGGCAGTGGGGTTGTTGAAATCGACATGTTGTACTCCTGTCAAAACCGCTTGTCGCTCGGGCCGGATCAAATCACCAGGCCGGAGTGAAAAGCGCAATCGGGCTTGTGACCCGATTGGCTTTAAGTTGGAAGGCTTATTGCAGCAGCGCCATCACACCCTGGGTGGACTGGTTGGCCTTGGCCAGCACCGAGGTACCAGCCTGTTGCAGGATCTGCGCACGGGTCATGTTGGAAACTTCCGTGGCGTAGTCTGCATCTTCAATCCGCGACTTGGAAGACGTCAGGTTGTTGATGGTGGTGCCCAGGTTCGAGATCACCGAATCGAAGCGGTTTTGAACCGCACCGAGATCTCCGCGAAGGGAATCAACGTCCGACAGAGCTGCATCAATCGCTGCAAGAGGATTTGCCGTTGCGGTCAGTCCAGCGGCTGCATCTGCTTCGTAGTTAGATTTTGCTGTCGCAATGCCGGCTGCGTTCACGAAGTCAAAGGTCACAACACCAGTTGCTTCATTCACAGCGGCGGCACCAATTTCATACAAATTGCCTGACTCATCTTGTACGGCGTAATTTGCGTAGCTTTGGGTATTGGCGGTGTACGCACCATAGCCATGAAGTGTCAATACGCCAGCTGGGCCGTTGGCAACGCCTGTGAAAGCAACATCAACCGTGGTTGAAGTACCTGCTACAGAGGTATCAGTGAAACTGGTAAGTGGCGCTGACAAGCCCGAAACACTGAAGCCAGCCAAACCCAAGCTTGTTGAGTCAATTTTTTTCAAGCCGATGTCAATTGATTGGCCATCGTTAGCGCCAACTTGAATTGAAAGGGTTTGATTGCTCGCCAACACCTTGGTGCCGTTAAAGTCGGTCTGAGTAGAGGTACGGTCAATTTCCGCCAAGCGCTGAGTGATTTCCGCCTGAATCGAAGTCTTGTCTTCAGCCGAATTGGAACCATTGGCCGCTTGAACAGCCAACTCACGGATACGTTGCAGGTTGTTGTTGACCTCGTTCAAGGCGCCTTCCGTGGTTTGCGCCAGCGAGATACCGTCATTGGCATTGCGTTGTGCTTGTGTCAAACCCTTGATGTTGGCGTTGAAACGGTTCGCAATGGCCTGACCTGCAGCGTCGTCTTTGGCGCTGTTGATGCGCATGCCCGACGAGAGGCGCTGAATGGAGGTTTCCATTGCAGATTGCGATTTGGTCAAGTTGTTTTGGGTAAGCAACGAGAGCGTGTTGGTGTTGATGACTGATCCCATGATAAAAGCTCCTGTAGGCAAAAGTTAATGGACTCGGCCGTTTGCCGAAACGTTGGGGTTATCCAGTTGTTAGGAGTTCGCCACCGTTATTTAGGTTATCGGCCAGTTTTTAAAAACCTTTAGGGTTGAAGTCAAAAATTTATTTATATGTGCGCCCTGGCCAGCGCCAGCACACCAAGCAGTAGCCGGGCTGGCCGGTCCCCGGGCCGCAGACCAACCCGTGGCTTATGCCTAACTGATAGCGTAGCAGCAAGGCCCCATACGCATGATGCCAAAAGACGCCAAATGTCCCGGTTGTTTGGCCGATGGGGCCATGGGGGTTAAAACCCGCCCCACAAGGCGTCATGGTATTTGTCGATTTCAATCGACGATGCAGCGCCGTGGCCCGACTGAAGCAACGCGTAATCCGGGCATTACTGCCCGGATGATCAGGGCTTCATGTTCATGACTTGCTGGTAAGCCGCCACCTGCTTGTTGCGCAAGTACATCCCCAGCTGAGAATTGTCGCCAGATTTTTGCAGGCCATCCATGGCGTCGTTCAGCACGGCACCAGGCTCGCCCAGGGCAAAGGCCTCGGTTGGGCCAGAAACCTTGTTTTGCGCCTCATTGACGCGCGCCAGCGTATGTTTTAGCGTGTCTGAAAAACTGACGCTGGACGACTCAATCTTTGGCGCTGCCAGCTGGCACGGGTCGTCAACCTTGACCATTTGGCGCACCTGGCGTATTTGCGCCAGCACCGAATCAATGGACGCGCCAGAGGAGACAGACGAGATAGCCATAAAAGTGCCAGTGGTTCAGCCGTTCAACGGGTGCGCCATGTCACGGCGTCATACTCATGACTTCCTGGTAGGCGGCCACCAGCTTGTTGCGTACCTGCACACCCATCTGGAAATTGATGCTGGCTTTTTGCAGGTCGACCATCACGTCATTGAGCGCCACCCCGGGTTTGCCCAGTTCAAACGCTTCGGCCTGGCTGTAGGCCTTGTTTTGGCTTTGACTGATACGCGTCAACGACCGTTTCAGGGTGTCCGAAAAGTTGACGCTGGCGGCGTCGCCATTCAGCGCCGACGCCTGGTCTGCGTCTGCCATTCCGGCGGATTGGCGCAGCTGGCGCATTTGCGTTAGCGCCGATTCAATCGGTGCGTTTGACAAGAGAGTCGGTAGCGCCATGCGGAGTTCCTTTGGCGCCCAAGCGCCCATGATTGATCCAAGTGCCCCAAGCGTAGCCGCGTAAAGCCATGGTGCATCGCGCCAAAAGACGGCAAAAGCACCAGTTGTTCAGCCGATCAGCCCACCGACCCTAATCGCACAATGCTTGGCATGAGTAATGACGCCACCGCCCCCAACCCGGCCTTGCTGGACCAGTGGCGCGCCAACCCGCGGCTGCCGCTGATGCTGGGGGTGTCGGCCCTGGTGGCCGCTGTGGCTGCCATGTGGCTGTGGAGCCGGGCCCCCGATTACGGCGTGCTGTACAGCAATTTGTCGGACCGTGATGGCGGCGCCATCATTGCCTCGCTGCAGCAAATGAACATCCCGTACAAGTTCACCGACGGCGGTGGCGCCTTGCTGGTAGCTGCCAACAAGGTGCCCGAGGCGCGCTTGCGACTGGCGGCACAAGGCTTGCCCAAGGGCGGCACAATGGGCTTTGAGCTGCTGGACAACCAGAAGTTTGGCACCAGCCAGTTTGCCGAACAGGTCAACTACCAGCGCGCCCTGGAGGGCGAGTTGGCGCGCTCCATCAATTCGATTTCGGCAGTCAGCATGTCGCGTGTGCATCTGGCCCTGCCCAAGCCCTCACTGTTTGTGCGCGACCAGAAAAAGCCAAGCGCTTCGGTGGTGTTGACCCTGCACCAGGGCCGCAGCATTGATGAGGCGCAGATCAGCGCCGTGGTGCACCTGATCTCGAGCAGCGTGCCCGAACTGTCGGCCAAAAGCATTACCGTGGTCGACCAGGCCGGCAACCTGCTGTCTGCGGCCAATGTCAACACACGTGGTCTGGACACCAGCCAGCTGAAGTACGCACAAGAGATTGAGCAGGGCTACATTCGCCGTATCGAGGCCATTTTGCTGCCCATCGTCGGGCCCGGCAATGTCCATGCCCAGGTGTCGGCCGATGTCGATTTTTCCGTGGTTGAAAACACCGACGAAAAATACCGTCCCAACGACGGCAGCGGCAACGCGGCCATCCGCAGTCAGCAGATCAGCGAATCCAGCCAGGCTGGCGGCGGTGCCGCTGGCGGGGTACCGGGGGCGCTCAGCAACCAGGCACCGCAAACGCCGCTGCTTGCCAGCGCGGCGGCCAGTGCAGCGGCACCGGCCGCCACCGCATCGCAACCCCAGCCAGACACCAACGCTGGCGTGGCAGCAGCCAATGCGCGCTCTGATGGCACCACCAACTATGAACTGGACCGCTCAATCCGCCATGTGCAGCAAGGTGCTGGCAACATCAAACGCCTGTCGGCGGCGGTGCTGGTGAACTACCGCAGCCAGCTCAATGCACAGGGCAAGCGCGACAACCAGGCGTTGACGGCAGAGGAACTTGAACAGATCAAAAACCTGGTGAAGGAAACCATGGGCTTCAGCGCAGAGCGCGGCGACTCGGTCAACGTGGTCAATAGCCCCTTCGCCGAGGAACCCAAGGTCGAGCTGCCTGAGCTGCCATGGTGGCGCCAGCCCGAAAACATTGAGCTGGCCACGGTGGCGGGCAAAGGCCTGCTGATGGGCGTGCTCGGTTTGTACTTGCTGCTGGGGGTGTTCCGGCCTTTGTTGAACAAGTTTT
Organism: Burkholderiales bacterium RIFOXYD12_FULL_59_19; assembly: GCA_001771065.1. Classification (GTDB taxonomy): domain Bacteria; phylum Pseudomonadota; class Gammaproteobacteria; order Burkholderiales; family Burkholderiaceae_C; genus Rhodoferax. The sequence continues at coordinate 48,416 of MESQ01000067.1, forward strand.
TGCAGCCAGCGGGCGCTGCACACGCCCCGGCCCAGGCCAATGGCACCGAACAGGTGGGTACCGACATGGGCGCCAGTGCCACGGCGCCGCAGTCAGCGCCAGCGCATGACCCGCAAGTGCGGCGGCACCAGGAAAATATCCAATACGCACAAAAATCGGCGCTTGAGGGCCCCCAAATGGTGGCCATGGTGGTGAAGAACTGGATGGGAAAAAGCAATGAATGAAGGCATCAGAAAAAGTGCCATCCTGCTGATGTCGCTGGGTGAAGAAGGCGCCGGCAGCGTGCTGCAACACCTGTCACAAACAGCGGTACAGACGCTGGGCGAGGCCATCGCCGGCTTGCAACAGGTCAGGCACGAAGAAGTGTCGAACGTGCTGGAAGAGTTCCGCATGGAAACCGAGCAATATTCGGCCATGCACCTCGATTCAGGCAGCTACCTGCGCGGTGTGCTGAACAAGGCGCTGGGCAATGACCGGGCGGCCGACCTGTTGGAAAACATTTCCCAGTCAAATGAATCGGCCAGCGGCATCGAGCGGCTCAACCATTTGGCTGCCGCCGAGGTGGCCGAACTGATCCGCGACGAACATCCGCAAATCATTGCCACGCTGCTGGTGCACATGGAGCGCAACAAGGCCGCCGACGTGCTGCAGCACCTGTCTGAGCGGGTGCGCTACGACGCCCTGTTGCGTGTGGCCACATTTGGCGGCGTGCAACCCGCCGCGCTCAAGGAGCTGACCGAGGTGCTTTCCGAAATGCTATCGGGCGAAGGTGTCAAGCACAGCGGGCTGGGCGGCGTCAGGGCGGCGGCAGAAATTGTCAACCAGATGAGCAGCACCCAAGAAGAAGATCTGATCAAACATGTGCGCGAACATGACGAAAACCTGGCGCAAAAAATTCTCGACCAGATGTTCCTGTTTGAAAATCTGCTGGAGCTTGAGGACAAGGCGATCCAACTGTTGCTCAAAGAGGTGGAGTCGGAGTCTTTGATCATTGCGCTCAAGGGTTCGCCCCAGGAGATGCGCGACAAGTTTCTCAAAAACATGTCGCAGCGCGCAGCCGAAGCCTTGCGCGAAGACCTGGAAATACGCGGCCCGGTGCGTGTGTCTCAGGTCGAGGCAGAACAAAAGAACATCTTGATGATCGTGCGCCGCCTCACCGACGCCGGCGAGATCACCGCCGGTGCCTCGGGCCAGGATGCCTATGTCTGAGCGCATCACCCATGCACCGCGTCAGGGTGTCCCGCCGGCACTGATGAGTGCCTGGCAGCGCTGGGAGATGAACATGATTTCAACACAGCCCGTCGGTGCAGCCAGCCCGGTTGACGCCGGCAGTGCGGCACCGGCACCGCCGTTGGTGCTGGACGAGGCAGCACTGGCCGAGCTAAGGCAACAGGCCCAGCGGTCGGGTGAAATCGAAGGCCGGCAGCAGGGTTATGCCCAAGGCTTGGCACAAGGCCAGACCGACGGTTATGCCGCGGGCCTGAAGCTGGCGCAGGCGCAGGCGCAGGCGCTGCGGACCCTGCTGGCGTCACTGCCAGCGGCTTTGCAGGCGGCCGAACGCGAGGTGGCCGACGACTTGCTGGCGCTGGCGCTCGACATTGCGCGCCAGATGGTGGGCCAGGCGCTGGTGACCGAGCCCGAACACATCTTGACGCTGGTGCGCGAATTGCTGCGCACCGAGCCAACGCTCAGCGGCACGCCCCGGCTGCTGATGCATGTAGATGACGCCGCGCTGGTACAGCAGCATCTGGCCGATGATTTACATGCCGCCGGCTGGCGCATCCGCACCGATCTGACCATCAGTCGCGGTGGCTGCCGCGTACATGCCGCCAGCGGCGCGCTGGACGCCACCCTGGAAACACGCTGGGAACGCGTGGCCAGCGCATTTGTGCGCAGCGCGACACCGCCACCAGAAGAACCGCATGACTGACACCGCCAGTGCGCCTGCCCTTGACTCGCCCCTGCTGCGTTGGCAAACCGAGTTGCGCCAGGCGCGCGCTGCCGTGACCGAAAGTACGCCGGTACTGGCCTGTGGCCGGCTGACGCGGGCGGTGGGCCTGGTGCTGGAAGCGGTGGGCTTGAGAATACCCATGGGCAGCGACTGCCTGATTGAACTGCCGCCCGGCCATGCGCACAAAACGGCCGAAGCCGAGGTGGTTGGTTTTGCCGGCGAACGCATTTTTTTGATGCCGCAAACCGAGGTCGACGGACTACTTCCCGGCGCCCGGGTTTTTGCACTTGAATCGGCGCCCGGCCGGGGCGACGGCAGCGGCCCAAAAACCAAACGGCTGCCGGTAGGCGAAGGCATGCTGGGACGTGTGGTTGACGCCATGGGGCGACCGCTGGACGCCTTCGGGCCGCTCAAATTTTCGCGTAAAGTGCCGCTGTCGGCGGCCCCCATCAACCCCCTGAGCCGGGCCCCGATTGACAGCGTGCTCGATGTCGGTGTGCGCGCCATCAATGCCCTGCTGACCGTGGGCCGCGGCCAGCGCATGGGGCTGTTTGCCGGCTCCGGTGTTGGCAAAAGCGTGCTGCTGGGCATGATGGCCCGCTACACCAGCGCCGACGTCATTGTGGTGGGCCTGATTGGTGAACGTGGTCGCGAGGTCAAGGATTTTATTGACAACACGCTCGGCCCAGAAGGCATGCAACGCGCCGTGGTGGTGGCGGCACCGGCCGACACGTCGCCACTGCTGCGGCTGCAAGGGGCGTCCTATGCCACCTGCCTGGCCGAATATTTTCGCGACCAAGGCAAACATGTACTGTTGATCATGGATTCCTTAACACGCTACGCCATGGCCCAGCGTGAAATTGCGCTGGCCGTGGGCGAACCGCCGGCCACCAAGGGCTACCCGCCGTCGGTGTTTGCCAAATTGCCGGCGCTGGTGGAGCGTGCCGGCAACGGCGCCAAAGTCGGAGGCGGCTCCATTACCGCGTTTTACACAGTGCTGACCGAAGGCGACGACATGCAGGACCCGATTGCAGATTCAGCCCGCGCCATTCTTGACGGCCATGTGGTGCTGTCACGCAATCTGGCCGAATCAGGCCACTACCCGGCCATCGACATCGAGGCCTCCATCAGCCGCGCCATGACGGCCTTGATTGAGCCGTCCCAATTTGATTTGGTGCGCAACTTCAAGCAGATGCTGTCGCGCTACCAGCGCAACCGCGACCTGATCAGCGTGGGCGCCTATGCCCCGGGGCACGACGCCCAGCTTGATCGCGCGGTGGCGATGTACCCAAAAATTGAGGCTTTCCTGCAGCAAACCATGCATGAACGCGTGAACTACGAAGCCGCGGTGGGCCAGCTCGACAGCTTGTTCCAAGGCTGATGCCGCACCGCTAACGAGAAAACGTCATGTCCAACAAAATGCCACTTGCCACCCTGATCGAACTGGCACAGAACAAAACGGATGAGGCCACCCGCCGGCTTGGCAAGTTGCAAGGTGCACAAACCAGCGCTGCCAGCAAGCTCGACATGCTGCAGCAGTACCGGCAGGAATACCTCAGCCAGCTACAAACACACCTGAACGACGGTCTGGCCGCGGCCCAGTTGCGCAACTTCCACAACTTTATCCGCACCCTCGATAACGCCATTGAGCAGCAGCGCCTGTTGAGCGTACAAGCCGACAACCAGCTCGCCCATGGCCGCACCGATTGGCAACACAACAAGTGCCGGCTCAATTCCTTTGACACCCTGGCCCAGCGCGTGCAACAGCAGGAAATGCTGGCCCTGAACAAGCGTGAACAGCGCGACTCCGACGAACGCAGTGCGCGCCAGTTCTACCTGCGCATGAGCACCGCCAACGACTGAGCGCACCCTGGAACACACCATGTCTGTCATTCTTCCAGCTACTGCCCTGACACCACTGACAGGCGGCCGGGCCGCCAAGGCCAGCGCCAGCAGCATGGGAACCTCGGCTGAATCGCTCAGCTTCAGCGAGGTGTTTGTGCTGTCGCTGAAAACAGCGCCGGTCGGCACCAAAGCCGGGGCGGCCACGGTCATTACCCAAACTGTTGAAGCAGTCGTTGCGAAAGCGCCAGAGGAACCCCAGGCAGAGGGCAGTTATCCCGCAGACCTGCTGGGCGCCATGGTGATGGCCCTGCAAACCCTTGACCGGGCCATGCCCACAGCCCCGGCAATCACGACAGCCGCTAGGAGTAAATCGGCACCAACTGACCCTGAGGGCCTGACCGCCACCCAAGGCAGCCACCACCCGGCCCCAGAGACGGCCACCACCACAACCCCCATCGTCAGCGCAATGGCCGCTGGGGCACCTCAGCCAGTCCACCCTGCCGACTTAACACCAGCACCAGTTGCCGCACCGGATGCAGCGCCCACGCGGCCTGCCACCGATACGACCCCCATGCCTGGTCACACACCAGCAGCCCCGTCAATCGCCCACCCCCTGCCTGAGGCAGCCATCGTCAGCAACACCCAAAGCCACACAGCCCAAGCACCACAATCCAGCGGGCAAAAGGCAATGACCAGTGCCTTGCATGTGCCAGCCAAAGATGACACCTCGACAAGCACTGCGATCGAACCAGCCAAAGGCGTAATCACGGCGGCGCCTGTCGCCGACCTACCAGACACGGCAAGCACTGCGGCGGCCAGCCCCGTCATGGCATCGGTCACCGCCTTCAACAGTGTGGCGGAAAGGATCACTCAGCCAGTTCGCCCGGCCACCTTAACGCCATTAACACCGCAAGCATCGGTCGCAATACCCGTCGCAGCGCCTATTGCTGCGTCCGTGGTGTCGCCCGTTGCAGCACCCGCGCAGTTTGCTGCCGATCCGGCACCCTTGTCAGCTCACACACCGGTAGCGAAACAAGCCACCCGCAACCCGCCAGTGACAACTGTTGCCAGCAGCACCCCAAGTCCCACCGTCCAAACCCCTCAGTCCAGCAGGCAAAACACGGTGCCAAGCGCCTTGCCTATGCCAGCCACAGGTGAAAACACGACAAACCCTGTAGCCGAGCCAGCCAAAGGTGAAATCACGGCGGCGCCTGTTACAGATCTACCAGGCGCGGCAAGCCTTGTTGCGCCCAGCCCCGTCATGGCACCGATCACCGCCGTCGACCGCATGGTGGACGGGTTCACTCAGCCAGTTCGCCCGGCAGCCTTTACGCCATTCATACCGCAAGCGCCGGTTGCGGTACCCGTTGTTGCGGCGTCCGAGGTATCGCCCGCTGCATCGCACGCACAAGCTGCCGCCGATGCAGCACCCTTGTCGGCTCACACAGCAGCAGCCCAACCAACCGCCCGCACCCCGCCAGAAGCAGCCGTTGTTGGCAGCACCTCACGCCACATCCCCCAAGCGCCGCAATCCAGCGGGCAAAACACCTTGCGTGCGTCAGCCAAAGATGCCCCCCCGACAAGCCCTGCGATTGAGCTCGCCAAAGGCACAATCACGGCAGCCCCTGTTACCGGCCTACCGGACACAGCCAGCCCTGCTGCGACAAGAAGCCCTGCGACAGCCAGCCCAGTCATGACACCAGTCACCACTTTCAACCGCGTGGCTGATGGGCTCACTCAGCCAGTTCGCCCGGCAGGCTTAACACCATTGACACCGCAAGCGCTGGTTGCAGCGCCGATTGCAGCATCAGTCCCAGCGCCCGCTGCCGCACCCACACGGCCTGCAGCCAATACGACATCCGTGTCAATTCAAACTCCGGTAGCTCAGTCAACCGCCCGCACCCTGCCAGAGACAAGCCTTGGCAGCAGTACTGGCAACCAAACCACAGAAATACCAGCGACGGCAAGTGCCGTCCCGACAGGCCCCGCCCTGGCAACGGCCACGGTCATGAACGGCATGGCTGAGACCTTGATCCGGACCGTCAGCCTGATGGCGCAAAAACAGGCCACACCACTCCAGCCCGCTGCCTCGCCAGTTCGCCCTGCCCTTGTGAACGACGCGCCAGCCGAAGCACTTGCCACCGACGGGAGCACCGCACCGCTGCTGCCAAACCTTGACACCACGTCGTCAACGGAGGCAGCCAGCAGCTTTATCCTCAGCAGCAACAGTGACAACCTCGGCCACGGCGACACCTTTGACAACACCGCCAATAACATCGTCAACACAGGTTTTCTGCCGCAACCCGGGCCGACAGCGCCCAACCCTGCGGCAGCAGCTACGGGCCTCGCCAACACCCACCCGACCGACGCCAACGTGGTTCAGGCACTGCTCAGCCCCGAAGTCAGCAGCAAGGAATGGCGTCACGCACTGAGCCAGCAGGTGGTGCATCTGAAGCAGTCTGATCAGCAGGTCGCCGAGTTACAACTCAACCCACCTGGCCTGGGACCCTTGAAGGTCACCTTGGCGATGGTTGATCAGCAGATGCAGCTCATGTTTGTGTCTGCCCATGCCGCCGTGCGGGCGGCAGTTGAAGCGGCCGTGCCACAATTACGCGCCAGTCTGGCCGACACTGGCATCAGTCTGGGCAACACCACGGTGAGCGCCGACAACCAGCCCCAGGCGGCATTTGCCCAAAGCCAACAGAATGCCTCCCAGCAGCGCCGGGCCTACCGGCAGGCCAGCCAGAGCACCCCGGCATCTTTCAATCCGGGCCCGGCTTCAGGCCGCAGCCAACCCAGCCATGGCAGAGTGGACACTTTTGCCTGACGATCACGGGCCCAACAGCGGCATACGGCACACGGCAAAGCCAAGATTTGAAGCCCTTTACGCCTTGTGATCAAGTGATGCCGGTGCGGGAATTTGCCCAACAATCGAGACCAGATCCAAACTCAGCGACCCTATGGCTACCAGCACCACCAACAACCTTGGCACGCCCGGCGCGCCCAACACCGCCAAAGTCAAGAAACCAAGACGACGCAAACTCCTGCTCGTGGTGCTTGGCAGCATGCTGGTGACCGGCATTGTCGGCGCCGGGGCGTATTACCTGCTGGGTTATGACCAGCCGGACAAGCCGGCCGTGGTGGTGCCGGAAGACCCCATTTATGTGGCGCTGCAGGCGTTTACCGTGAACCTGCAACCCAATGACAAATACCGCATGTTGCACACCGTGGTGACACTGCAGGTCGCCAACACCCAGTCGCAGGCCATGGTGACCAAATATTTGCCCTTGGTGCATGGGCTTGTTTTGTCGGTGCTGTCCAATCGCCAATCCGATGTCCTGTTGACAAAAGAAGACAAAGCCAAACTCGGCGAAGAGATCAAGGCGACGTTGAACAAGCCTTTTGCACCCAACCTGCCGCCTGCGGAAATTTCCAAAGTGGAACTGTTTCCATTCATGTTTCAGTAAATTCAGCAAAGTCACTTCAGGATCTCAAGCCATGACCTATGACCAGCAGCTCTCTCAAGACGAGGTTGATGCCCTGCTACAAGGTGTGGGCGGTGACAGCGGGGCCAGCAACGCTTCCCCGTCCTCGGGCCAGTCGCTACCAACCTACAACCTAGGCACCGACGAGCGCATTGTGCGCGGACGCATGCACACGCTGGAGGTGATCAATGAACGGTTCGCGCGCAATCTGCGTGCTTCACTACTGACCTTCATGCGCCGCCATGCTGATATTTCGGTGGGTGCGGTACAGATTCAGAAATATGGGGACTTCATCCGGCATTTACCGGTCCCGGCCAACATCAACCTGATGCAGATGAAGCCCTTGCACGGCACCGCCTTGTTTGTGTTCGACCCGAAACTGGTGTTTCTGGTGGTTGACAATTTGTTTGGCAGTGATGGCCGCTACCACTTCCGTATTGAGGGCCGCGACTTCACGCCCACCGAACAGCGCATCATCAAACGCCTGCTCAATGTCACCCTGGAAAGTTACGGCAGTGCCTGGCAACCGGTCTATCCACTGGATTTTGAATATGTGCGCTCCGAGATGCACGCCAAGCTGGCCAACATTGTGGCGCCGAACGAGGTGATCATCAACACCACGTTTGAAATCGAATTTGGCCCCATTGGCGGCACGCTGAGCGTGTGTATTCCCTACTCGATGATTGAACCGATCAGGGACCTGCTGGTCAATCCGGTTCAGGACAGCGTTGCGGTTGACAAGCGCTGGGTGAAACAACTGTCGCATCAGGTGCAAAGTGCCGATGTCGAACTACGGGCCCATTTTCAGACCATGCAATCCAGCATTGGCGAGCTGCTCAAACTACAGGTCGGCGACGTGCTGCCGATCGATATTCCGCAGTCCATTGTTGCCAGCGTCAACGGTGTTCCGGTGCTCGAATGCGGCTACGGCACGTCCAACAACCATTACGCCCTGCTGGTCAAGAAAATGATCTACCACCAGGAAAGCGACTCAAGCAAGGAGCAACGACTATGAGCGACGACAACGCGCTGGAAGCAGCGCAAGTCTCTGACGATGACTGGGGCAGTGCCTTGGCCGAACAGGCCATGGCCAGCAGCCCCAAGGCGAGTCCGTTTGTGGCACCCGCCAGCCCGGCCAGACCGGCGTCCCAGCATGTTTTTCAGCCCTTGCCGAGCCAGCCGGGGTCGGACATTGCACCCGGCGACATTGAGCGGGTGCTTGACGTGCCGGTGCAATTGACGGCCGAGTTGGGGCGCACACGTATCACCATCAAGAGCCTACTGCAACTGTCACAGGGCTCGATTGTCGAACTCGACGGTCTGGCGGGTGAACCCATGGACGTGCTGATCAACGGCTATCTGATTGCGCAGGGCGAGGTGGTGGTGGTGAACGACAAGTTTGGCATTCGGCTCACCGACATTCTGACGCCGCCGGAGCGCATCCAGAAATTGAGCCGATGAAAACGCCAAGTCTTTGCCTGCAGGCAGCCCGTGGGCGAACCCTGCTGGGTATGACGCTGGCCGCGGTGGCCACCACCGCCAGCGCAGAAACAGGCCAGGACTCCGGCCTGGCCAGCTTGCTGCAGGTGGGGTTGGGTCTGGCCGTGGTGCTGGCGCTCATTTTTGCCGCGGGCTGGTTGGTGCGCCGACTCGGCTTGCAAAACCGGCAGGGTGGCCGCCTGCTCAAGGTGGTGTCAAGCCTCATGGTGGGTCAGCGCGAACGTGTTGTGCTGGTGGAAATTGGCGACACCTGGCTGCTGCTTGGTGTGGGTGCCGGGCAGGTCAACACGCTGCACACCATGGCGGCGCAACACGCCCCGGATGCTTCACCCAAGGTGGACGACACCGACCCTGACACGTTTGCCAACCGACTGCGCCAGTCGCTCAGCCCCATGCGCCAGCCCGGAAAGTCGGCACCATGACAAAAGTAGGGGGCTGTTTGTTCACCCGGTTGCTGTTGCCCCTGCTGGCGCTGCTGTGCCTGACGCTGCCGTCGGTGGGCGTGGCCCAAGGTCTGCCCGGCATTGTCAGCAGCCAGGGACCCGGCGCCAGCCAGACCTGGTCACTGAGCGTGCAAACGCTGGTGCTGCTGACGTCGCTGACGTTCCTGCCGGCCTTGCTGCTCTCCATGACCAGCTTCACCCGCATTCTGATTGTGCTCGGGCTGCTGCGCACCGCCATTGGCACACAGTCCTCGCCACCCAACCAGGTGTTGGTCGGGTTGGCGCTGTTCCTGACTTTTTTTGTCATGTCGCCGGTGTTGGACAAGGCCTACAACGAGGCCTACCAGCCGTTCTCCGAAAACAAGATCAGTGCCGAAGAGGCCATGACACGCGGGGTGGAACCGTTCAAGGAATTCATGCTCAAGCAAACCCGGCAAGCCGATCTGGCGATGTTTGCCAAGCTGGCGCGCGCCGAGCCCATGCAGGGTCCGGAGCAGATCAGCTTGCGGATTCTGCTGCCGTCTTTTGTCATCAGCGAGCTCAAAACCGCGTTCCAGATTGGCTTCACGATCTTTATCCCGTTCCTGATTGTTGACCTGGTGGTCGCCAGCGTATTGATGTCAATGGGCATGATGATGGTGCCCCCCGCCACCATTTCATTGCCTTTTAAATTGATGCTGTTTGTGCTGGTGGACGGCTGGCAACTGCTGATGGGCGCGCTGGCCCAAAGCTTTTTCAGTTAAGGCCACAGCATGACCCCCGAAACAGTCATGACCATGGGCTACCAGGCGATGCAGCTGTCGGTGCTGCTGGCCGCACCGCTGCTGCTGGTGGCCTTGGTCACCGGCTTGCTCATCAGCCTGTTTCAGGCGGCTACCCAGATCAATGAGATGACCCTATCGTTCATCCCCAAGCTTCTGGCCGTCTTTGCCACCCTGGTCATTGCCGGACCCTGGATGCTGGAAAGTGTGCTTGACTACATGCGCACGCTGTTTTCCTCTATTCCGCAACTGGTGGGCTGATGGCCCCGATCCTGTCGGTCACCTCAGAGCAGCTGAACCTCTGGTTGCTGGGCTTTTTTTGGCCCTTTGTGCGTATTCTGGCGCTGCTTGCCAGCGCCCCCCTGTTTGGCGAAAGTGTGGTGCCGCGCAATGTCAAGGTGGCCATGGCGGTGTTGCTGAGCCTGGTGATTGTGCCCACGCTGGCGCCCATGCCCAGCACCCCTTTGATGTCTGCGGGCGGGTTCTGGATTTTGGTCCAACAAATTCTGATCGGCGCCGCCATGGGTTTTGCCATGCGCATGGTGTTTGCCGCTGTGCAGGCCACGGGCGACTATGTGGGCCTGCAAATGGGCCTGTCTTTTGCCACGTTTTTTGACCCCAGCAGCGGCGGCAACACCATGGTACTGGCACGCCTGCTCAATGTGCTGGTGATGTTGCTTTTTCTGGCGGTCGACGGCCATTTGATATTGATCCGAACCTTGGCCGAAAGTTTTGTGACCCTGCCCATCTCTGATGCGCCGTTGTCCAAGGGCGGCTGGGCCCAGCTGGTGGCCGCAGGCGGCAATGTGGTGGCGGACGGCCTGATGCTGGCACTGCCCCTGGTGGCCTGCCTGTTGAGCCTGAACCTGGCGATGGGCATTTTGAACCGGGTGTCACCCCAGTTCAGCATTTTTTCGGTGGGTTTTCCGATCACGCTGCTGGCCGGTATTGGCATGTTGCAGTTGCTGATGCCCTACCTCGGTCCCTTTATGTTGCCGCGCTTTAGCGCCGGTTTTGAGCTGATTGGCCGATTTTTGCAAGCGCTGCGGTGATGTGCCGCGCCAGCCTGCTACAAATAATTGAACAGTGACAACTTCTCAATTTTCACAAAAGCCTGCTGGGTGGCCTGCAGCGCCGTCTGATGCTGAAAAAGCTCCGAGATGGCACTGGCGTAATCCAGGTCTTGCAAGTCTGACAACTGGCTCTGGTCGAACAGTGTCCGGTTACTGCCGGTGGTGTTGAGGGCGTCAAGCTCCTGCAAGCGTGAACCCACCGACGAGCGCACCGTCAACACATTGTCATGCGCGTTGGTGACCTTTTTATTGGCGGTACTCAAGGCGTTGAGCAGTTGCGCGCGCGCCGCCGGGCTGCCGCTGTCGACCGGCTTTTTAAGCACGGCAAGCACGTCAGCAATGGCGCCAAAGATGTCAGTGCCGGCATTTTTGGCAGTTGAGACATCAAAGCTGTCGCCGGCGGCGGGCACGCCAGTCAAGCTGAGCCTGACACCACCAAAGCTGATGGCATTGCCCTCGGTGTACGCCGTGCTGGGCACCACATTGACTGCGGGCACACCCGTGGTGTTGACCTCAAAGGTGTTGGCAGTCAGGAACTTGATCACAAAGTCCTTGCCAAAGTTCGGGTCTGTGGCGTCAACCACGGTATTGGCAGTAAACACCCCGGTTCCGGTATTGAGCGGGTTGGCCGAGTTCACGTAGCCCGCCCCGCCTTGCACCGCCTGAAAGATGCTGCGTCCATCGTCGCTGGCAGCCATCTGGCGCGACACATCCACCTGCATCAGGCGCCGCCCCTGGTCGCCCGCGTACTGTACCCGGCCATCGCCCTGGGTCACAAAAGGTGGCGTACTGCTTTTAAAACCGGCAAACAAAAACTGCCCGTTGCCATCGTCGGCATTGGCCAGCCCCTGCAGCTGGTCCAGGTTGCTCTGCATCGCCATGGCAATGCTGGCACGGTCCGCATCGGCGAGTGTGCCGTTGCCGGCCTGGACTACCAGGCTTTTGACGTCTTGCAAGATGGAGGTGACGCTCTGGAGCGCGTTTTCTTCGAGCGAAAGCGTCTGGGTTGCCTGCGCCCGGCTGGCCGCATACTGCTTGCTGAGCGCGATGGACTGCGTCACGCCAAGCGCACGGGTGGCACTGATCGGGTCGTCCGAGGGGGTCAGGGTCTTGGTCATGGCGCCCATTTGCTGCTGCACCCGCAACAGGCTTTCTTGCTGCGAGCTGATGGCTGCCTTGCTTTTTTCAAAAAAAGTTGCGGTGCTGATACGCATGGTGCGCTCCTTGAAAAGGCGGGTTAGCGAAGGCCCAGAATCGCATCAAACATGGTTGAGGCGGTCTGGATCACCTTGGCATTGGCTTGGTACATCTGTTGAAAGATCAACAAGTTGGCGGTTTCTTCGTCTTGATTGACCCCCGACACCGACTGCTGTGCGGTGCGGATTTGCGCCGTCAAACTGGTCTGTGCGGTATTGGAAATGTCAATCTGGCGGGTCTTGTTGCCCACCGTACTCACCAGTTGGGCATAGGCATCGTTGAAACTCGACGCGTTGTCGCCAATTGTTTTCTTGTTTTGCAGGTCGGCCAATAACAAGGCATTGCGACCATCTGAGACACCACCGCTGTTTTTCTCGATGGTAAAGCTGTCGCCGTTGGCCGGGCTGCCGCTGAGCTTGACACTGATGCCATCAAAACGCATCGTGGCACCGGCACTGTAGGTCACCGTGCTGCCATCGGGAAAACCCGACAGGCTGTTGCTCGCGCTGTCATAGGTCAAGGTCACGTTGTTGGCCAGTGGTGTGGCCAGATAGTCGGCATCCACAGTGCCGCCCGAGATCAGCCCGCTGCCCAGATTCTTGATGGGGTTGCCCAGCACCACGGGTGCAGCTGCCGCCAGTTTGGAGGGGTCAAGCAGCACCACATCAAAGTCGCGGGCACCGCTTCGGGTGGGTTGAATCAGGAAGGAGTCGCCAGCACTGGCGCTGCCGCTGGCAAAGCTCAGCGTCACACCATCAAAAGTGGCCGTGCTGACGGTGCTGGCCGGAAAGCCGGTGGGCAAGGTCAGCGTTTGCTGATCGGACAGCCGGGTCAGGGTCAGGCTCAGGTCGGCCTCAACACTCAAACGGTAGTCACTGGTGGTTAATTTACCGGTGTCGTCAAAGGACACGTCCAAAGCCAGATTACCCTTGTTATTGTTGTTGGCAATGATGCCGGGCGCCGCTTGTGAAAAGAAGTCTTTGCCCAGAACACCCTGCATGTCAACGCCCAGGCGCTGTTGGGCATTGAACGTATCGGACATGGCAATGGCAATGCGCCCGAGTGCGTTTTGGGTGTTGTTGAGGGTTTCATTGCGAAATTGCAGCAAACCGCCCAGCGAACCACCCGCCAGCACCGTGTCCTGCAACTCCACGCTGCGGCCGCTGGCACCCAGCAAAGCCACGCCGGTGCGTGCGGGATCGGCGCTGGACGAGACCGCCTTCAGGCTGGCGGCCTGATCACCCAACACCAGGGTCTGACCATTGCCTATAAATACGCTGTACTGGCCGCCATCCTGCACCACCACCTTGGTACCCACCAATTGGCTGAGCTCACTCACCAGCAAATCTCGCTGGTCGAGCAAATCGTTGGGTGCCTGGTTGCCAGAGGCATCGGTGACCAGGGCAATTTGTTTGTTCAGGCTGGCAATTTGGCCAGAATAGGTGTTGATCAGGTCGACACTGCCGGCGATTTGATCATTGGCATTGGTGTTGAGGCCGGAAAGGTAGTCGCTGGTGGCTCTGAACTGGTTGGTCATCGCTTGCGCCGAACCGATCAATTGTTGCCGTGCCGCCGGGTCGGCCGGGGTGTTGGCAACCGCTTGCACGCTGGTGAACACCGCTTGCATCAGGGGCGCCAAACTGGCGCTCTGATTGGCCAGCAGGTTGTCGATCTGACTGATTTGCCCGTAGTGTGTGCTCAAGGACTGATTGGCCGACTGCGCCTGATTGAGCTGCGTTGTGAGGAAACGGTCATAACTGCGCGTGACGTCGGTCGCCTTGACACCGGTTCCAAAAAAGCCGACCCCCGGTGCATAAATGCCGCCATTGGACGCAATTTGTGCCGACTGGCGGCTGTAGCCAGGCGTGTTGACGTTGGCGGTGTTGTGCCCCGTGGTCACCAACGCTGCCTTGGCCACGTTCAGGCCACTCAGGCCGGTGTAAAACATTCCGAATGACATGGGATTACCTCATCAAAATTCTTCCCAATCACCCCCGGCCGCAGCGGGAGCAGCGGCAGGCGCACGGGTCAATTGTCGCGTCGCCAGGATCTTGGGCTCGCGCTTGGGCGCCTCGGCCTGCAGTTTGATCTGTGGTGCCGGCGCCGGGTTGCTGCGTGACTGGGCAAACATGGCGGTCTGGCGACGGTCCAGCTTGAAGACACTGACACCCTGTGACAAATTGCTGGCTTGCTCTTGCAAGGAGGCCGCAGCAGCGGCTGCTTGTTCCACCAGCGCGGCATTTTGCTGGGTGACCTGGTCCATTTGCGTGATGGCCTGGTTGACCTGCTCAATGCCCGAGGTCTGCTCCTGGCTGGCCGCCGAGATTTCGGCCATGATGTCGGTCACCCGCTTGACGCTGTTGACAATTTCATCCATGGTCCGGCCCGCCTCTGCGACCTGTTTGCTGCCTTCCTCGACCTTGTCAACCGAGTCCCCGATCAGCATCTTGATTTCTTTGGCGGCGGCGGCGGAGCGTTGCGCCAGATTGCGCACTTCAGCCGCCACCACGGCAAAACCACGGCCCTGCTCACCCGCCCTGGCGGCTTCGACCGCCGCATTGAGGGCCAGAATATTGGTCTGGAAAGCGATGCCATCGATGACGCCAATGATGTCGACAATTTTCCTGGAAGAGGCGTTGATCGCGCCCATGGTGCCAACCACGTCAGCCACCACGCTGCCACCCCTGACCGCCACCCCCGAGGCCGCCATGGCCAACTGATTGGCTTGCCGCGCGTTGTCGGCATTTTGTTTGACGGTGGCTGTCAGCTGCTCCATGGACGCCGCAGTCTCTTCCAGGGAACTGGCCTGCTGTTCGGTTCGGCCCGACAGGTCAAGGTTGCCAGCCGCAATCTGGCTTGAGGCCGACGCAATGGTGTCGGTGCCATGACGCACCTCGCCCACAATTCTGACCAGGCTGTTGTTCATTTCACTCAGGGCCTGCATCAGTTGGCCGGTTTCATCCTTGGTGCTGGGACCAATGTGGCTGGTCAGGTCGCCGCTGGCCACTTTTTGCGCCAGGATCACAGCCCGGTGCAACTGGCGGGTAATACCGACCGTGAGCCACCACGCCAACACACATCCGAGGGCCACGGCGAGCAGCGCCAGGCCGACCAGATTCAACTGGCCAGCGCGGTACAGGTCATCAATGGACCGTGCGGTCTGGTCGATATGGTTGGCCTCAAAACTCAACAGCGCCCTGATCGATTCTTCGTAGGCCCCAAGGGCGGGCACCAGCTTGGTGTCGGTCAACTCGACCGCCAGTTCCTGCTGGCCATCGGACTTCATCTTCATGGCGGTCGCCCGGATGTCCACATACAGGGCGCGTTTGGCAAGGCAGTCTTCGTACAAACGCTTTTCTTCGGGCTGGTCCAGCATAGCCACAAGCTTTTGCGAAGTAGCTGTGATTTCCTGGCTGGTTTGCGCAATCGAACTCTGGAAATAGCTCTCATCTGACGGATTGGTCGTTTTGATCAGGGAAAACGTGCGCACGCTATTGACGCTGGTTGCCTTGAGCCATTGCGCCGCAAGACGTTCCTTGATCATCGCCTTGCTGGTCATTTCTACCGAGGTATCGCCGACACTTTGCAAACGCCAGACACCCAGTCCGGCAATCACACTGAGCAGCATCAGCACCAGCGCAAAACCAATGCCGAGCCGCGTACCGATCTTCAAGTTGCCAAGCTTCATGTCATTCTTTCAGTAAATCAATAGGGAATGGTGCTTCAAATCATGCATGAGGCGTCTGATCAGGCTTGCTCAACCAGACCCATATCGGCGCTTGACATCAGCTTGTTGATGTCCACCAGAATCAGCATGCGTTGCGCCACCGTGCCAAGTCCGATCAGGTAGGCCGTATCAAGTAGCGCACCCATTTCTGGTGGTGGTCGCACCTGATCAGGGGTCAGCGTGATCACGTCCGAGACACTGTCGACCACCAGGCCCATGACGCGCTTGTCCATGTTCAAAATGATGACCACCGTAAACTGGTCGTAGCTTGGCTCGCCCAAATTGAACTTGATGCGCATGTCGATGATGGGCACGATGATGCCGCGCAGGTTGACCACACCCTTGATATGCGCCGGTGCATTGGCAATGCGGGTCACGGTGTCGTAACCACGCAGTTCCTGCACCTTCTGGATATCAATGCCGTACTCTTCGTGGCCCAGCGTGAAGGAGAGGAACTCCAGCGCCTGCGGCGCCAGCGCGTCAGATTGATTGGGTATTGCGTTCATGAGAGGTCCTTATGTCTATAACGGCAATGACTGGAATAAATACAGGCCTGGGGCATCTGTTAGCTTGATTTTTTTCATCAGCTCATCTGTTTCATGATGCGGATCAGCTTGCTGCCGTAGTTCGGGTCGGTCGCATAACCGGCCTGCTGCAAGCCCAATGCCGCATCTGCGGCCGAATTGGCGTTACGCACCTTGGCATAACGCGGGTTGTTGCCGATCAATTTGGCGTAATCCAGGAATCCTTCTTCGTAGGAGCCATAGGCCCGAAAACTGGCCCGCTCTTTTTGTGCCACCCCGTTCACGTATTCGGTGGTGGTGGTCTCCACCACCGCCCCTCGCCACTGCTTGTCAGCCTTGATGCCAAACAGGTTAAAGCTGTTTTGGCCATCGTCAGCACGAATTTCACGCCGGCCCCAGCCAGACTCCAGCGCGGCCTGCGCCATGATCAGTTGTTCGGGTACCCCGCTGGCCTGGCTGGCGCGCTGCGCCGCTGGCAACAAACGGGTGACAAATTGTTCAACATGCGCTTGTGGCAACACGCTGCGGCTAAGCGTTGCCTGCGCGGTGGCGACTTCATACAAGGACAGGTCTGTCACTCTGGCCTGTGGCGGTGTGGCGGTCACTGGCCGCGCCGCTGCGGGGGCAGTAGACAATGCCGACGGGTCTGGCTGGCCTTGCGGCTGCATGTTGCGGCTGAGCTGGGCAAACATGGCCTCGGCCAGCCCCAGGCCCCGACCCGACAGGTTTTGTGCCAGTTGCTGGTCGAGCATAGAGGTATAGACTTTTTCCTGTTCGCTGCCCAACAGCCCTTCAGAGGGTGTTGCCTCACGCATGCTCTTGAGGACCATTTGCATGAACAGGACTTCAAACTGTTTGGAGGCTTGCTTGAGGCCCTCTTGCGGGGAACTGCGAACCGTGCGGCGTAAGTCATCAACACCCTGCACATCCAGTACCAGCCGCTGGTCGAGCACGCCTGCGTTGGATGCCTGCGGGCTTTGGAGTGGGGACAATGATGCGCTGGTCATGGCGGCTTCTAAATAATCTCAAGCTCGGCGCGCAAGGCGCCAACCACCTTCATGGCTTGCAAAATCGACACCAGATCCTGCGGGTTGGCACCCAGGCTGTTGAGTCCCTTGACCACGTCGGCCAGCGAGGCGCCGCTACGCAACGTCTGCAAACTGCCAGAACCCTGGTCAATCTGAATCTCGGCCACCTGGGCCACCACGGTACTGCCAGCCGCCAGCGGATTGGGCTGACTGATGACGGGTTCGGAGTTGATGGTGACCGACAAACTGCCGTGGGCCACCACACAATCGTTGATTCTGACGTTTTGATTCATCACCACCGAACCGGTGCGCGCATTGATAACCACCTTGGCCATGGCCTGTGTCGGCGTCACCTCAAGATCCTGAATGCGGGACAGAAAACCCACCAGCGCCTCGGGCCGGTCGGGCGCCTTGATCTGGATCACGCGGCCGTCCAGCGCGCGCGCGGTGTCAGCGCCAAAGTCGCGGTTGATGGCCTCCACCGCCTGGCTTGCGGTACCAAAATCACTGGTATTGAGCTCCAGCATGAGCGTTCCGTCACCACCCAGGCTGGAGGCCACCGAACGCTCGACAATGGCGCCCGCCGGGATGCGTCCTGAACTGATCTGGTTGATCTTGGTCTGGCTGCCGCCGCTTGAGGCACCCGCGCCGCCAATCACCATATTGCCCTGCGCCAGGGCATACACCTGGCCATCGGCGCCTTTCAGGGGGGTCATCAGCAAGGTACCGCCGCGCAGGCTTTTGGCATTGCCCATGGAGGACACCGTGATGTCGATGGTTTGACCCGGTCGCACAAAAGACGGCAGCACGGCGGTCACCATGACGGCTGCCACGTTTTTCAACTGCATGCTGCTGCCAGTCGGCAACGTGATGCCCAGTTGCACCAGCATGTTGTTGAGGCTTTGGGTGGTGAACGGGGTCTGCATGGTCTGGT
The DNA here is from genome assembly GCA_001771065.1 of Burkholderiales bacterium RIFOXYD12_FULL_59_19. GTDB lineage: Bacteria > Pseudomonadota > Gammaproteobacteria > Burkholderiales > Burkholderiaceae_C > Rhodoferax. Next base: position 66,884 of record MESQ01000067.1, read on the forward strand.
CACCACTGCCATCGAGCCCAACCATCAGGCCGTAGCCAATCAGCGGGTTGTCGCGCACGCCCTGGATGCTGGCAATGTCCTTGAGCCGGTCGGCCTGCACAGGCTCCGCCGTCAACAAAGGCAGCACCAGGCTCAGACACAGCAGGAAGCGTTTGGTAGGCATCATCACAAGGGCAATACGTTGAGGAAAAATCGTTGCAACCAACCCATGGTCTGCGCTTCGTCGATGTAGCCCTTGGCACTGTACTCAATGCGGGCATCTGCCACCTGGGTGGAAACCACCGTGTTGCTGGCGCCCACCGTGCGCGGATTGACCACCCCCGAGAAGCGGATGAACTCTGTGCCCTGGTTGATCAGCACCTGCTTTTCACCACTGACCAGCAGGTTGCCGTTGGCGAGCACGTCAACGATGGTGACCGTGATGACGCCGTTAAAGGTGTTGGCCGCATTGGCGCCGCCCTTGGCGCTCATGATGTTTTTGCCACTCACGTCGGCGCCCTGATCGCTGAGAAACAAGCCGCTCAATAATTTCGGGATCAGGCCCAGGTCGGCGCTGACACTGCCACTGCGGCTGACATTGGCTGCCGAATTCTTGCTGGCGTTGACGTTTTCGCTGACCAGAATGGTCAGGATGTCACCCACATAACGGGGGCGCCGGTCTTCGAACAGCGGTTGGGATGAAAACCCGACCTGGTAAATGGCGCCGTTGGCCGCTGGGCTGGCCAGTGCCGCGCGCATGGGCTCGGGGCGCATGGTCATGGGTTGCTGTACCAGCGGCTCGCGCGGCAACTGGGCGCAGCCCGCCAGCAGCAGGGCACTGAGCAAACACCAAAACAAGCGCTGCGCGGTTTTCATGGCCGTGCTCACAGCTGCGCCAGTTTGCTCAGCATTTGATCAGAGGTGGTGATCACTTTGCTGTTGATCTCGTAAGCGCGCTGGGTCTGAATCATGTTGACCAGTTCCTCCACCACGTTGACGTTGGAGGACTCCACATAACCCTGGTTCAGGTTGCCGGCGCCGTTCTGGCCGGGCGTGCTTTGGCTGGCCGTGCCCGAGGCATCGGATTCGCTGTACAGGTTTTCGCCCGTACTTTGCAAGCCCGCCGGGTTGAGAAAAGTGGCCAGCTGCAGCTGACCGACGGGCACACTGGCGGTGCTGCCAGCCAGAATCACGGACACCGTGCCATCGCTGGCAATGGTCAGGCTGGTGGTGCCCTCAGGCACCGTGATGGCAGGCTGCACCGGGTAACCGCTGGCAGTCACCAACTGGCCACTGGCGTCCTTCTGGAACGAGCCGTCCCGGGTGTAGGCGGTGGTGCCATCGGGCATCAGAATCTGGAAAAAGCCGTCGCCGTTGATGGCGACATCGGTGGGGTTGTCGGTCTTGGTGGCATTGCCCTGGGAGTGAATGCGCTCACTGGCCACCACACGCACGCCAGTGCCGAGCTGCAGCCCTGAAGGCATGCGGGTCTGGTCCGAGGTCTGGCTGCCGGTCTGGCGCAGGTTTTGGTACATCAGGTCTTCAAACACGGCGCGGCTGCGCTTGAAACCCGTGGTGCCGACGTTGGCCAGATTATTAGCCACCACATCAAGCTGGGTTTGCTGGGCGTCAAGACCTGTTTTGGCAATGTACAAAGAACGGATCATGGGGAAACTCCTGGTTAGCTGGCCGACAGCAATTTGTTTGCCTGCTGGTCATTGCTTTCTGCGGTCTGCAAGGTTTTCATCTGCATCTCAAAACGCCGCGCGTTGCTGATCATGGCGACCATGGCCTCCACCGGGTTGACGTTGCTGCCCTCCAGCGCCCCGCTGCGCAAGCGCACGTTGGGGTCGGCCTGGGCCGCCCCGGCGCCGGTTTGCAGGCGAAACAGGCCGTCCGCGCCTCGCACCAGAGTGGCCGGCGGCGGGTTAACCAGTTTCAGGCGCCCGACTTCGGCCCCGCCCGTGGCTGCGTCGCCCGGCACCTGGGCATTGACCACCCCGTCAGGGGTGACCGTCACCACAGCACCAGGTGGCACCACCAGCGGCCCGGCGTCGCCCATTAACGGGAGCGCGTCCATGGTCTGCAACTGTCCGTCGGCGCCCACCTGCAGGTTGCCGACACGGGTCAATGCCTCGCTGCCATCGGGCATTTGCACGGTCAACCAGCCCTGCCCCTGCACCGCCACGTCCAGTGCACGCCCGGTGGGTTGCATGGGGCCGGGGCGCAAATCGGCAGCCGGTGTGGTGGCGCTCACCAGGGTGCGGGTCGACAGGCTGTCACCCAGCACCGGCAACGCCTGATAGCTGTTGATCTGGGCGCGAAAACCGCGGGTTGACACATTGGCCATGTTGTTGGCCACCGACGCCTGTTGTTCCATGGCCTGCTTGGCGCCACTCATGCCGATGTAGATCATGCGGTCCATGGTGTTTCCTTGGTCTTGGGTGGGTTGATGGCCATTGCGTCAGGGGGCTACATCCGGTGTTAACGCAGGTTGATCAGGGCCTGCACCACCTGGTCCTGCGTTTTCACGGTTTGCGTGTTGGCTTGGTAGGTGCGCTGGGCGATGATCAGATTGATCAGTTCGGCGGTCAGGTCCACATTGGAGCCTTCGGTGGCACCGCCCAGCAAAGCGCCCAAAGTGGAGCCGGGCCCGCCCTTGTCGGTGCGGGGTGCGCCCGACGTCGGGGTTTCGGCCCAGACGTTTTCACCCAGGTTTTGCAGCCCGTTCGGACTGGCAAACGAGGACAAGGCGATCTGCCCGATGACCTGCGTCTGCTGATTGGAGTATTTGCCCGAGATGATGCCGTCGGACGCAATGTCCAGGGTGATCAACTGGCCCGAGGCATAACCGTCGGGCGCCATTTTTCTGACCTCATTGGGTGAAGCAAACTGAGTGGTGCCAGCCAGTGCGATCTCAAATGCCATGGGTGCGGCCCCACTGGGGAAGCTCAGCCCGGCAAAAGTCAGTTTGTCAAGCGTCGGTGTCAAGGTCGATTGGGCGCGGGCGGTCGTCGCTTTGGCGGTTGCCAGGGCCAAACCGGATGCGGATCCCTTGGCCTTGGCCGCGGTGGTTCGGGCCAATTCACCCGCTTCGGTGCTCGCTGCTGTCGCCGTGGCCTTGGCCGAGACTTCTGCCGCGGCCTGGGCCTTGGTCGCCAGCGCGGTGTCGGTGGGTGCCCCTGCTGCCGCGACGGCTGCAGCTGTGGCTGCTGTGGCCGCCGCAATGGCTGCAATGCCCTCGTCCGTGAGATCCAAAGCAGCCTTTGCCGCGCTCGCTGCCAGGCCTTCTACCGAGTTATCAAAGGCAGTCTGCGCAGTGACTTGTTCCGCTTGCGCCGTGACCAGTGCTGCGGTTGCGTCGGTCAGGGCCGTTCCCGTCAACGAGGTCGTCGTCATTTTGCCGGCGCTGTTAAATCCGAGCGAACCAATGGGGGTGCCGCCGGAGCCAACAACCGGGGTCAAGGGCGGGAAAGCCGGCGCTGGGGCAAAGGCACCACCGGTCGACAGTGCTTTGCCGTCGGTGGTGGCGTACACCTCCCACTTGTTAGGCGCGGTCTTGACAAAGAAGGCCGACAGTTCGTGTGAATCACCATGCGAGTCAAAAATGGTGACCGAGTTCGAGTAGTTGTAACTGGAAGGATCCTGGGCATCAAAAGGGGCGGTGACCGGGTAGGCACTGCGCGCGTCGACATTGAACTGGGCCACGATCGAGGTGGTTGCGGCTGGATTCATGGGCAGCGTGGGCACCTCCAGCGGCACCACGCTGGCCACGGAAATCTTACCGGTGTCATCCACGGCGTAACCAGTGAGGCGTAAGCCCGCGGCGTTGGTGATGAAGTTGTTTTTGTCCACATCAAACTGCCCGTTGCGGGTGTACCTGATTTCGCCACCGGTACTGGCCATACGAAAGAAGCCGTTGCCGTCCACAATGGCCACATCCAGCGGCCGGGCGCTGCGCTGGATGGCGCCGGCCGTGAAATCCTGGAACACGCCCGAGACTTTGGTCCCCAACCCGGCCATGGAGCCGGCATAGACGTTGGAAAACTGTACCGCGCCAGACTTGAAACCAACGGTTCCAGAGTTGGCAATGTTGTTGCCGATGACATCGAGATTGGCCGCAGCCACGTTCAAGCCACTTACACCTTGTGAGAAACTCATGATATTTCCTTTTTAAAGATCAATGTTTAAAGAGATGAAGCGGGTGCGCCAGCAATCAACCGGATGTCGCCAAAGCTGACCTTGCGACTGTCCGCCAGGTCGAGCGCGACACCATTGGCTCCCAGGGCGACACTGGTGACGGCGGCATAGGTCAGGCCAACGCGCGCGCCAGCCGCGCCCTCGCCGGTGGCGGTGGTGTTGAACTTGTAGCTGCCGTCGGGAACTTGCGCACCATCGCCGTCCAGACCATCCCACGACAGCGCCTTGACACCCGCTGGCAAAGCGCCGAGTGGGTAGTTACGAACAACATGCCCGGCCGCATCGGTGATATTGAGCTCAACCGACTGGGCAGCTCCCGTCATGTCAACCGCAAAATCCACCGGGGCACCTTGTTTGAGTTCCAGGTTTTCCCCAGGCACCAGCACCGAACGTCCGATCAGGCTGGCGGATTGCAAGACCTGGCTGGAACCGCTTTGGGCCAGCAGGGACGCCAGCGCGGTGTTCATCTTTTCGATTCCGCTGACCGTGCTCATCTGCGCCAGTTGCGAGGTCAGTTCGGCGTTTTCCAGGGGGTTAAGCGGATCCTGGTTGTTGAGCTGGGTGACCAGCAGCTTGAGAAAACGCGACTCGCTGTCGGCGTTGGTACTGGCGATCAAGGTTGACGCCTCCGTCGCACTGGTGGCGGTCACCGAATTGGGGACAGTCAGGGCCATAACAATTACTCCTGTGAATGAACGAAGGCGGCCGTCATTTGGGCTACTGGCCGACCGTAAGGGTCTTGAGCATCAAGGTCTTGGCCGTGTTGAGTACCTCAACATTGGCCTGGTACGAGCGTGAGGCCGAGATCATGTTGACCATCTCCTCCACCACGTTGACGTTGGAGTGCGCCACATAACCCTCGGCATTGGCAAGCGGGTTTTGCGGGTCGTGCTGCATGCGCAGCGGGGACGGGTCATCAACCACCTTGGCCACCCTGACGCCGCCAATAGCTTGTCCTTGTGCGGCGGCCAGCTCAAACACCACTTGTTTGGCGCGGTAGGGCTGGCCGTCCGGGCCGGCCACACTGTCGGCGTTGGCCAGGTTGCTGGCGGTGACGTTCATGCGCTGCGATTGCGCCGACATGGCAGAACCCGCAATGTCAAAAATACCCAGTGATCGATTGGCGATTGGCATGGTTTGACTCCTTGGCGCTATTGCTGCATGGCCGCCAACATGCCCTTGATCTTGGCACTGATCACGGTCAGGTTCATTTCATAACGCATGGCGTTGTCAGCAAAATTGACACGTTCAACATCCATCTCGACCGTATTGCCGTCCATGCTGGTTTGCACTGGTGTGCGGTACAACAGATTGGCGTCGTTGGCGGCACCAGCGCTGGCCGCCAGATGGCCGGTCGCGGTGGTGGCCATGGCCACCGACTGGCTCTGCCTGCCACGTTCCACCGCTTGCGTCAAAGCGGCATTGAAGTTGATGTCACGGGCCTTGTAGTTGGGGGTGTCGGCATGGGCGATGTTGGCCGACAGGACTTCCTGGCGGCGTGCCCGCAAGTTCAACGCTTCCTGATGGAAACGCAGAGAAGCGTCCAGTTTGTCTATCATCGTTTTTCCCATCGTTGTGAATCACCAGCCTGGTCATCCATCCAAACCCGTGTGCTTGAAATAATTGTAGGAAGCGCTGGTGCCAGCAATCAGCGGATCAGATGGGGTTTAAAGGCTCAATTCAGCCCTTGGCGCCCTGGATGGAGTTTCTAGAATCCAGTGCATGCCTTCCATGACACTGCTATTGATGGGCCTGTACAAAACCTATTTCAGAGGGATGACAAGCGCCTTGCTTGCTGTGCTGGCCGCCAGCGTCGGGTCATTCAGCCAGGCTGGCGTCAACCCATCGCAGGCGATAGCGCCCTCGGTCAACCAGGCCCACAAGGGCACGCCGGGCACAGCAAGCACTGCGATCAAGCAGTTTGTTGTGGCGCAGACCAGCGGCTTGACCGGCAAGCTTGGCATCAGTCTGGATACGCCCCTGTTGGATCAACTGCCTGCCTGTGCCACCCTTGAGCCCTTCCTGCCCAGCGGTGCACGCCTGTGGGGACGGGTATCGATCGGTGTGCGATGCCATTCGGACACACCCTGGACACGTTATGTGTCCGCCTACATCTCGGTCGTAGGGGTCTACTATATGGCGTCACAGCCAATCAATGCCGGGCAACTTGTGAGCAGCACCAATACGCAGGTGCGCGAGGGTGACCTGACCACCCTGCCCGGCAGCGTGATTGTTGACCTGGCGCAACTCAGTGGCGTGGTCGCAACCAGCCGCATTGCCTCCGGAGCCCCTTTGCGGCGTGAATGGCTCAAGCCATTGGCCATCGTGCAACGCGGACAAACTGTTAAAGTGCTCGCCCAAGGCAACGGCTTTACAGTCAGCACCGAGGGCAAAGCCATGACAAATGCGCCGGCGGGTGCCGTCATTCAGGTCAAAACGCGCAAGGGGGACATGCTCAGTGGCATCGTTCGATCAGACGGCATGGTTGAAAAATCACCCTAATTTTTCAATAATTTGTGTTGCCGCCTAAAGTTTTCAGATGAACTGCCGTTATACCGTTGAGTCTCGTTGAGATTCGTTGAGGAATTATCATGAAAATCGATCAAAACGCTCTTTATTTAAAAGCCATGACGAACCCGGCAACACCGCCTGCCAAGGACGGTGTCAATGCCCAACAGTCATTGTCACGCGTCGCGTCACCGGCGCAGAAACTGCGCAGCACCGCTTCTGCCGAGGCTGTCCTGCCTTCGACCCATGGTGACTTTGATGCCGCCAGGGTGGCAAGAATCAGAGAAGATATCAGCGCCGGACGCTACCAGGTGGACACCGCCAAAATTGCAGATGGCCTGCTCGACTCGGTGCGCGACCTGATTGGCCGGAATTAAACATGAGCCGGCCGCTGCTTGACCTGCTGACCCAGGAAGTCAGCGCTGTTGGGGAATACATTGAGCTGCTCGACCAGGAAGCCAACGCTCTGAGCGACAGCAACTTTGCCAACCTGCCCGTGCTTGCCGAGCGCAAATCAACACTGGCGGATCACATCAGCGGTCTTGGCCGACGACGTGACCAGGAACAACTGGCGTTAGGTTACCCGGCAGGCCGTGCGGGTACAGAAGCCGCCTGTGCTGGGGCTGGCCCGGCGCTGGCGCAGGCCTGGGCTGACCTGTTGACCTGTGCGACGCTGGCCAGCAGCCGCAATCAGCGTAATGGCGTCATGATTCATGCCCATCTGGACTTTACCCGGCAAACCATCAGCTTCCTGCAAAACAGTGGCCACCCCCTGTACGGACCCGATGGTGGACACCGGCCCGGAACGGGCGGCGGCAGCCGTCTGGCACGCGGTTAACGCGGCCGGGAGTCGGCCACGTCATGGGCCGGCTGCGTTTTACGAACGCCCTCGGCGTGTGAGCTCAAGGTAGGTAATCAGACGTTGCAAGACCTGCTCTTTTGACTTCGGAAAATGCTCGAACCGGCTGCCTATGCGGTAAACCGGGTTACTGGGTCCCCGAATATTGCGCAGGTTAGTGATTCTCAGGTCAGTCTCGATGCGCCCCCTTTGACCAAAGTCCAACACCACCTGGTTCAGTACCGTACCCATGGGTAACTCCCCCGAGATCGGGTCTTTGGAGCGCAAACCAAGCCCGTCAAGCGACAGATCCACAATTTCCCAGGACAGCTCACGCCCATCAGGCAGCACCGCCTTGCATCGGAAAGACTCTACCAGGGGTGCCGCAGCGCGGTAAAACTCGCGGCGCTGGACCCGATAAAGACTCTGCGGCAGCGCTGCGCGCAAAGCGAAGCCACCCTCAAATTCATCGGTTTCAGGCTGGTTGACGGTGAACTGAATGCGAATACCGTCCTGATTAGCAGAGAAAAAATTCTCAGGAGAATCCAGCAGACCGCGATTGTGGCTGTTGACCGGGCTGCCGTCAAAGACAAAAAAACCGTCAAGCTGATTGACCGCCAGGACACTGGTCACGATGCGATGGCTTCCGTCCATACATTCCACAGTTAAGAAATCCTTGCGGTTCATCAACTGCCGCAACACATCGCCAATGACCTTGGGCTGCGTGATCCGAAATTCTTCCAGATCGACCAAGGCTTGCTCGCTGGGCCCAGGAACGGGTCCGGCCTGTACATCTGTCTGAGGTGACTGTTCTTGTTGCATGTTGGTGTTTCTCATTTCCCGGTGTAAAGGCGATTAATATAAAAAATGCCTGGCATTCATATATTGGAAAATTGCTTGGCTTCCTCAAAAACTGGTGTGAGATCGCCCAGGCTGGCCATGAGCTCGTCCAGCCCACCGCCGAGACGTTTGGCGATGGCTGGCGGCAAGGCTTCATGATAGAAGTTGCCGGCAAAACCAAATTGCAGCTTCTTGCTGATTTGATTGGCAGCAAAAACACAGGCGGTCATGGGTGCGTCCTGAATCTCGGGGCCATACTGGTGCCGAATGGCTTCTACCAGGTCCACCGGGAAACGCCACTTGCTCACCAGCATGGCGCCGACTTCCGCATGGTCAACCCCCATGACCTCGCGCAAGGCCAGGTGCAGCGAAGTTTGACCGCTTCGGCTTTGGTCAAGCGCTTTTTGAAACTCTGCCGGCATGGTCTGCGCCAGCAGCAATTTGCCAAAATCATGCAGCAGTCCCGCCACAAAACAATCCATCGGATCGGCGCCGTCAACCCGCTGGGCCAGTAATTTGGCAATGCCTGCGGTACTCAGGGCATGCTGCAAAAACGCCTTGTTGTCCAGGCCTGCCACGCGGTTGGCCGAAACCATACCAAGGGCGGCAATGCCCACGGCCAGGTTCTTGATGGTATTGAAGCCCAGGTACACCACGGCATGTTTGATCGAGGTGGTTTTTTTGGGCAGACTGAAGTAGGCGGCGTTGATCACCCGCAGCACCCTGACAGTCACCACCGGGTCGTTTTCAATGACCTGCACCAAGTCTTTGGGCGCACACTCAACATTGCGCGTCAACGCAAGTATCTCCTGGACGCTTTTTGGGAACGCAGGCATGTTGTCAACGGCAACAGTTAATTTTTCCGAGAATTCAGGACTCATTGTTTCAATTGTCGGTCAAGGTGCCGCCTTTCTGGTCAATTTTGCACAACTTTTTAAGACCCCGATTTTCCATCCGTTCTACACCACCGACCACCCGCATGGCATGGGCCTGGGCACGCACCTGGTTCATAATCTGATCGCTCACCGCATGAGCGGCACCATCCAATGCAAGAGCCAATTGGGAGCGGGCGTATCTTTCCACATTGAGATTCCACAATGAGCCTGCAAGACAATTTTTCCACGTTGTTCACCCCGGAATTTGCAACAGCAAAGCCCCCTTTGTCGGTGGATGGCTGGAAGGTGCTGCTGGTTGACGACGAGCCCGACCTACGTGCCGTGCTGCGTCTCGCCCTGTGCGATGTTGAGGTAGAAGGACGCCCGCTTCGGCTGATGGACGCAGCCTCTGCCAACGAGACAAAGACCCGACTGACGGAGCATCCTGACATCGCCCTGATCCTGCTGGATGTGGCGATGGAAACCGAACAAGCGGGTCTGGAACTGATTCGCCATATCCGCGAGGCGCTGGGCAACCACACCGTCCAGATCATTCTTGTCACAGGCCAACCCGGCTACGCACCCCAAAGAGAGGTGATGCAGTGTTATGAAATTAACGGGTATCAGCTGAAATCGGAGTTACATGCGGACAATCTCCACGCATGGGCCTATGCGGCGCTACGGACCCATCGCGTGATGTGTGAACTGCAGCAGCAAAAACAACAGCTGGAATCACAAGCCAAAGTCCTGGCCCGCTGGCAACATATGTTCGAGCACACGCAATGGGGCGTGCTGGTGACCAATGCGGACAGCAATCACATCGACATGGCCAATCCGAACTGCGCCGGGCTATACGGCTACAGTGCGGACGAATTTATTGGCCTGCCGGTTTCCGACTTGTTTGCCCCTGAAGAACGCGCCAAGGTCCCGCACCACATCCATCAGGCGCAAACATTGGGCCACTACATCTTCGAATCCAGACATATCCGAAAAGATGGTGTGATTTTCCCGGTGCTGGTTGATGTCACGGCAGTGAAGGATGCCAATGGCAATGTGCTCTACCGGGTGGCCAATGTTCAGGACATCACGTTGCGTAAGCAAACCGAAACCGAGAGCAGAAACCTCAACGCCAACCTGGAGGCCCGGGTCCTGGCCCGCACCGTCGACCTCCATACGGCCAACCAGTTGCTGGCTCGGGCCAAACTCGAGGCCGAAGCCGCCAATGTGACCAAGAGCACCTTCCTGGCCAATATGAGCCATGAAATCCGTACGCAGCTGAATGCGATGATGGGTTTCTCAAACATGTTGCGCATCCACCCGGAGGCGTCCGAAAAGCAGCGCGACAGCCTGAACATCATCTGCAACAGTGGCAAACAACTGCTGGCTTTGATCAACAATGTGCTGGACATGGCGAAGATTGACGCGGGCAACATACGGCTCGACAAAACGACTTTTGACCTCGGCGAGATGGTACGCGAGGTCACCGCCATGATGCACCTCGGCGCCCGCGACAAAGGGCTGCAATTGACGGTAGACCCGTCTTCCAGGTTTCCGGACTTTGTCCACACCGATGCGTTAATGCTGCGTCAGACGCTCATCAACCTGCTTGGCAATGCCATCAAATTCACCGAGCAGGGCCACGTGACGCTGCGGGTGAAGACGGTACCCGGCGAAGCCTCGCAGCAGTTGCTGATCATCGAGGTAGAAGACAGCGGTATTGGCATCAACGCGGCTGACCAGGACAAAATCTTTGAACCCTTTGCCCAAATCAACAGCAAGCTGGGACATGGCAGCGGATTGGGACTGACGATCTCACACAGCTTTATGACCATGATGGGTGGACGCATCAGGGTCCAGAGCGCACTCGGCACTGGGTCGCTGTTCCGGGTCGAGCTGCCGATCAACGGCACACAAGCGCCCGAACCAGTCCCCATGGCGGTCGAACCAGGGCGGGTTGTGGATCTGGCGCCGAAGCAAAATGACTATCGCATTTTGATTGTCGAAGACCAGCTCGAAAATGCCCTGCTGCTAAAAGAAATCCTCAACTTCAACGGTTTACAGCTGCGGGGGGTCGACAACGGCAAGCAAGGCGTCGAGGCATTTGCGGCATGGCAACCCCACCTGATCTGGATGGATATCCTGATGCCAGTCATGGACGGACTGGAAGCCACCCAACGCATCCGTGCCATGGAAGGCGGGCGTGACGTCAAGATCATCGCCGTCACCGCATCTGGCCTGAAATCCGAACGCGACGCGCTGATGGCGGCGGGCATGGACGCCGTTGTCCGAAAACCCTACCAGTTCATTGAGATTTATGAGGCCCTGACGCACCACTTGGGTGTTAAATTCACGCATGAACATGAATGAGAAAATAATGCATTCAACACGCGACAGCAAAAATGCCTCGGTGGCACCCGGTACGCCAACAGCGCCCACGTTAAACCGTGTCCTGGTAGTCGAAGACAACGTGGTGCAGTTGCGCCTGATGATGTTCCTGCTGAAGCGGCTGGGAGTCGAGGTGGCGCTGGCGCAAAACGGGCAACAGGGATTTGAAGCCATTTTGGGCGGCGAGCCGGCGCCACTGATCCTGATGGACCTGCACATGCCACGCTTTGACGGCATTGGCGCCACCGAACAAATACGCCAATGGGAAAAAAAGAACAATGTGCCGCGACGCACCATTGTGGCCGTGACCGCCAACACCTACGAAGAAGACCGCCTACGCTGCCTGAATGCCGGCATGGACGACGTGGCATTCAAACCCGTGTCGCAGCAATCCCTTGTCAAGCTGCTGACACAGTGGCTGCCAGGCTACACACCGCCAGCCTTACCTGACGCACCGGCTTCGTCAACGCTGTAATCCCTGCAAGCAGCCTCAGAGCTGCAGCATGATTTCGCGGCCGATGGCACTCAAAGGCACGGTGCGCTCCACACCACCGCGCTTGATCGCCTCCTTGGGCATACCAAAAACAACACAACTTTCTTCGTCCTGAGCCAGTGTGCGGGCACCTGCCGTGCGCATCTCCAGCAGGCCGGCCGCACCGTCGTCGCCCATGCCGGTCATGATGACACCCAGCGCGTTGGCGCCGGCACATTTGGCCACCGAGCGAAACAACACGTCCACCGAGGGGCGATGGCGGTTGACCAGCGGGCCATCAATCACGTCAACAAAATACTGGGCGCCATTGCGGCGCAGCAGCATGTGCTTGCCACCGGGCGCAATCAGTGCGCGGTTGTTGACCACGCGGTCGTTGTTTTTTGCTTCCCTGACCTCGATCTGGCACAGGTTGTTCAGACGTTCGGCAAAGGCGGCGGTAAATTTTTCAGGCATGTGTTGCACGATCACAATGCCTGGCGTGACCCGTGGCAAACCGGTCAGCACCAATTCCAGCGCTTGTGTACCGCCGGTGGACGTGCCCAGCGCCACCACCCGCTCGGTGGTTTGAATCATGGCGCTGTGTTTTTCGGCCGCCGGCATGATCACGTCGGCGGTGTTTTTGATCGTGGCATGCAACACCCGCACATTGACCTTGGCCGCCGTTTTGACAGCCGTGACCAGGTCTTCGGAGGCATCTTCCAAAAACTGCTTCAAGCCGATCTTGGGCTTGGTGATGATGGCCACCGCACCAGCGGCCAGCGCTGCCATGGACGTTTGTGCCCCGGCCTCGGCCAAGGTGGAACAGATCACCACCGGGGTCGGGTGCTCGGCCATGATTTTCTTGAGAAAGGTAATGCCGTCCATACGCGGCATCTCGATATCAAGCACGATCACATCGGGCCACTGCACCTTCATGCGGGCCATGGCCAAAATGGGGTCGGCCACTGCTGCAAGCACCTCAATGCCGGGGTCATGCGCCAGCTGGCTGGCAACCACCTGCCGCACCACAGCAGAATCGTCCACCACCAGCACCTTGATACGCGTCATGATTGACATTCCTTATTGGGGAGTGCCGCCCTGGGCGGCTTGTTCCGCGGCAACTTCAAGTGTTGACGGTTTGACCTGGCGCGACCAGACGTCGCCATTACTCACGTTAAAAATGACTTGCCGGTGGCCCACGCCGTACAGGCTTTCCGACAGCAACTCGATGCCGTGGCTTTGCAACAAAGCGCGCGCCGCCTCGCCATTACGCCGCCCCACCTTGATGCCGACAGCACTTGAGCTGCCCGGAAACATATTGCCACCGCCAAAAATCTTGGCCTGGCACTGCGTGTGCGAGACCCCGGCCGCCTTCAGGTCCTTGATCATGAGCTGCAAAGCCTCGTCGCCATAACGACCATCGAGCAGGTTGGTGGGCACCACAGAACCCCGCATGGGCAACAAAAAATGCGACATGCCGCCCACACGCGCCTGCGCATGCCACAACGTGATTGACACACAGGAACCCAAAATGGTCCGAATCTGAAACCCTGCATCAGCCACAAACAGCTCGCCAGGCTGCAAAAAAATATCCATCAAGTCCTTAAGCCGCGTCAAATCAGGCTCCCTTGCGGTAAATGGCGGGGGCAACCATCTGCACGGCGGTGGTGATGTCGTTGAGGCTCTCAGAATGCCCCACGCAAAAATAACCACCCGGCTTGATGGTCGAAATGACCCGGGCCACCACCTGACGTTTGGTTTCGTTGTTGAAGTAAATCATGACATTGCGTAAAAAAACAATGTCGAATTGCCCCTGTTCTGGCAGCGTGTTGTTCAGGTTAAGCGGGCGAAAGCTCACCTTGCTGCGCAAACTGCGGTCAATCAGCAAATGCCCGTCAAACTGGCCCGTGCCCTTGCGGCAAAACCGACGCAAATAGTCCGGTGGAATATGCCGCCCGCGCTCCATCGAATACAGCGCCCGCCGCGCCCCCTCGATGACACGGGTGCTGATGTCGGTGCCCACAATTTCCCAGGGCGTGGTCTGCATGCAGTCGGCCAACACCATGGCCATGCTGTAGGCCTCTTCGCCGCTGGAACTGGCGGCGCTCCAGAGTCGAAACGGCTGGGGCCGACTACGCGCGGCCAGGGCCTGGCTGCGTAAAAACTCAAAATGCTTCATTTCCCGGAAAAAATAGGTCTCGTTGGTGGTCAGCAAATCCACCGCCATCTGCACTTCATCCGGGTGTTTGCCCGATGCCAGCAATTGAAAGTAAGCGCCAAAGCTGTCCAGGCCATGGTGCGCCAGGCGCCTGCTCAGGCGCCCGCTGACCAGGGCCTTTTTGGCATCGGCCATGGAAATACCGGCAGCTTCAAAAATAAAGCGCTGAAACCGGCTGAACTCAGCGTCTGATATGGGTTTCATGCAATCTGTCCTGGGGTCCGGGTCGGGTCCATGGCCTGTGATTTACAGCTTGAAAAACGACATGGTTTGCTGCAACTGCTCGGCCTGACCACTCATCTCCTCGGAGGTAGCGGCCAGTTCTTCCGAGCTTGATGCGTTTTGCTGCGTGGTCTGATTCAACTGGCTCACCGCCGAATTGATTTGCCCGACCCCGCTGGACTGCTCGGTAGAGGCCGCCGTGATTTCCTGCACCAGGTCTGAGGTCTTGCGGATGTTGGGCACAATTTCTGCCAGCAAGCGACCGGCCTTTTCGGCCAGCGCCACACTGTTGCCCGCCACCTCGCCAATTTCCTGCGCCGCCACCTGGCTGCGTTCAGCCAGTTTGCGCACCTCGGCGGCCACCACCGCAAAGCCCTTACCGTGTTCACCGGCGCGGGCGGCTTCAATCGCAGCGTTCAGCGCCAGCAGGTTGGTCTGCGCAGCGATATCGTCAATGATGCCGATCTTCTTGGCAATTTGCTTCATGGCCTCCACCGTGGCGTTGACCGCCTCGCCGCCGTCGGCCGCGTCTTTGGCAGCTTTGCTGGCCATGCCGTCAGTGATCTTGGCGTTTTCCGTGTTCTGCGCAATGGAGGACGTCATTTGCTCAATGGAGGCACTGGTTTCTTCAACTCCAGCTGCTTGTTCACTGGCGGCCTGGCTTAAGGATTGGGCGGTGGCGCTGACCTCTTCAGAGGCACTGGCCAGCGCCTGCGCGCCGCTGTTGACGTCACTTACCACTTGCTTGAGCTTGGTGATCATATTGCTCATGGCCCGTAAAACCTGCCCGGTTTCGTCTTTGGACGGCTGCTCGATCTTGACCGTCAGGTCACCTTCCGACAACAGGTTGGTGGTCAGCACCGCCTGGTGCAGCGGGCCAGTGATCGCCAGGGTGATATAGATCGCCATGGCCACAGCAATGGCCACTGACACCAGTGCCATCACCAGCATATTGCGTTGCGCTGCGGCAGTCGCCTCTTCTCCGACCTTAAGGCTGTCATGGGCCACATTTTCATTCAGTTCCACCACCTTGTTCAAACTGACCTCGGCCTTGTTGAACAGGGGACGGGAGTCCAGAAACTGTTTGAAGAAGGTAGAGAACAGGAGCTTTTGGGCCTCTTCGTCCTGATTGCCGGCCAACGCCACAATGGTCTTGTCCAACTGGTCATCAAGGCGCTTCCATTCGGCCCAGTCGGCCTTAAACGCCTTCCAGAGCACGACTTCTTCTGGGGTTTGCGGCAGTGGTTCGTAAATCTTGAACCCGGCATCAATATTGGCCCAGGCTTTTTTGCGCAATTCCAACACCCCCACAAACTCTTGCTGTGCCTTATAGTCATTCTCGTAAATGGACGCAGCCAGGGTCGCCGACTTGACCGCCGTTTTCCCCTCACTGGCCTGCAGCAGGCCCTGGATCGACGGCATGCGCACCTCGCCCACCTCGATCAATGCATTGCCCACAGTACGGATGCCGCTGTAACCGGCCAAACCAATGGCGGTTAATGCCAACAGCATGATGAGCACCAAGGTGGTCAGCTTCCATTTGATGGATAAGTTCTTGAACATGAATATCTCCTGTTGCGGCGACGGTGTCGCTTTTCTCTGATTTTCCTGAAGATGCCAACTTTATTCGGATGGCATCTAAGCTCATCCGGGCCAACAGATAGGCGCAGCGATGTCAGCGAAAGGGCGGTCTGTGCCCTGCTTTGCCATGACGCGTCAAATACATATCTTTACCCCTCCAGTTCGGCCATCGCAGCCACCTGCCCCATCTGGCCGATTTCTTCCATCGACAGCACCTTGGCCACGTTCAGCAAAATGACAAACTTGCCGCCCACCTTGGCAATACCTTCAATGAATTCGCTGCGAATCCTGGCCCCGAAGCTGGGCGCGGGCTCGATCTCGGCGGTGGGGATTTCAAGCACCGCCTGCACTGAATCCACCACCACCCCCATGTTCTGGTGTTCACCTTCCACCGCGGTGGGGACTTCCACAATCACGATACAGGTGCTCTTGACCACCGGCGTGGAGGGCTTGCCAAAGCGGTTGGACAAGTCCATCACCGGCACCACGGCACCACGCAGGTTGATGACACCGCGAATGCACGCGGGCATCATCGGCACCTCGGTCAGATTGGCGTACCAGATGATCTCTTTGATGCACAGAATGCTGAGCGAAAACATCTCGCCACCCAGCATAAACGTCAGGTACTGTTTTTCCTCGACGGCGCCTACTGCGCCTGCTTGAGCAACGACAGTTTTTGCATTGGTTTGAACAAGTGCGTTCATGGCAGAGTCTCCTAGTCAGTTGAGGACAGAGCTGAAGATCTGTCCCACAAGGTTTCAAAACTTGGTGAACTGGGATTCGTCCAGCTCTGCGCTGGCCGTCTGCACCGCTTTGGAGGCAGATTTGGGGCTGGCAGCAGCACTGGCAGTTGCCCTCGATGAAGAAGGCTTCTTGCTGCTGGCGCTGCTCTTGCGCACGCTAAAGCTGCCGCCGCCGGTGCTGTCGAGCTTGAAGAAACTCATGGTCTGCTGCAATTGCTCGGCCTGGCTGCTCATTTCTTCAGAAGTCGCCGCCAGCTCTTCAGAACTGCTGGCGTTTTGCTGGGTGGTGGTGTTGAGCTGGTTAACTGCGCTGTTGATCTGGCCGACACCGCTACTTTGTTCGGTGCTGGCCGCCGTGATCTCTTGCACCAGGTCGCTGGTCTTGCGGATGTTTGGCACGATTTCGTCAAGCAGCTTACCAGCTTTTTCGGCCAGCGCCACGCTGTTGCCCGCCACCTCGCCAATTTCCTGCGCTGCCACCTGGCTGCGTTCAGCCAGTTTGCGCACCTCGGCGGCCACCACCGCAAAACCTTTGCCGTGTTCACCGGCACGCGCCGCTTCAATGGCGGCGTTCAGCGCCAGCAGGTTGGTTTGCGCAGCGATGTCGTCAATGATGCCGATCTTTTTGGCGATCTGTTTCATGGCTTCCACTGTGGCTTTGACCGCCTCGCCACCGTTGGCCGCGTCTTTGGCGGCTTTGCTGGCCATGCCGTCGGTGATCTTGGCGTTTTCAGTATTCTGCGCAATGGAGGACGTCATTTGCTCGATGGAGGCACTGGTTTCTTCAACTCCAGCTGCTTGTTCACTGGCGGCCTGGCTTAAGGACTGGGCGGTGGCGCTGACCTCTTCAGAGGCACTGGCCAGCGCCTGCGCGCCGCTGTTGACGTCGGCCACGACCACCGAGAGCTTGCTGATCATGTTGCTCATGGCTTGTAGCACTTGGCCGGTTTCATCCTTGGACGTGGCCTCGATGCGGACGGTCAAATCACCCTCGGACAGCCGGTTGGCCACCTTCACGGCCTCATGCAGCGGACCGGTAATGGTACGTGTAATCAGGTAGGCGGCGATGGCTGCCAGCATCACGCCAACAGCCAAGCCAACAAGGGAATTGATCACAGTGGCCTCGGCACGACTCAGGGTCTGCCTGACAAGCTGATTGGACTCGCTCACCTGGGTTTCGCGAAACTCGTCGACCAGCTTGCCAATCTTGGTGGACAGGACGTCGAACTTCTCCATCTTGACATTGCCTGCCGCCATGCCTTCCTTGACGTAGGTCGCCGCCATGTCTCGGCCCACGTCAAGGTATTTCCCGAAATCTGTTTCCAGCGCGTCGACCTTGGCCAGTCCCTGGGTGTCGTTCTCACGTTGGAACATCTCGCGGAATTGTGAGAGGCCTTTTCGGAAAGTTTCCGCTGACTGGTCAGCCTCCTTGAGGCCATTGGTGTTGTGGGTGGCAGACACGTCAGTCAGAAACTGCTGCACTTGGCTTTGTGCGGTGTCCATTTCGTTCGCCAGGATGGCGAACGGAAGGGATTCTTCCTGGATTTGTTTCACGTCTTCCTTGACATACAGCATATTGTTGACGACCAGTGCCAACACCGTCACGAATATAAACACCACGAGGGCAAAACCCAGCCCCAGCCGGACACCCAGTTTCATATTTGCAAACATTTCCGTACCCCTTTTTTAAACCAGTTTCAATCCACCAGGGCGTGTTCTTGAGCCACTTGACCACTCTTGGCCATGGCCTGGCGCACCAGCGCGGGCACGTCCAGAATCAGGGCCACATCGCCACTGCCCAGAATGGTGGAGCCACTGATGCACTTGCTTTGGGCAAACATTTGCCCCAGCGGCTTGATCACGGTCTGGAACTCGCCCAGCAGCGTGTCCACCACCAACCCGGCTTTTTGGCCGGCGTGTTTGAGCACCACGATGTTTTCGCCTTTGGTCGGCTTGCCGGGCACCGAAAACAGCTTGCGCAGGCGAATGAAAGGCAGCACCTGGCCGCGCAGGTTGGTGTAGTCGTGGCCGGGCTCGGCGGTATAGGCCACACACTCCTCGATCATGTCCAGCGGAATGGCGTACACCGCTTTGTCCACCCCGACCAAAAAGCCGTCGATGATGGCCAGTGTCAGCGGCAGGCGCACCGTGACCCTGGTACCCACCCCTTCTTCGCTGCTGATGCCCACCGAACCGCGCAGCGCGGTGATGTTGCGTTTGACCACGTCCAGCCCGACCCCCCGGCCGGAGAGGTTGGTTACCTTCTCGGCTGTGGAGAAGCCCGGTTCAAAAACCAGGCCGTAAATCTCGCTGTCGCTCAAATGATGGCTGGCATCCACCAGACCGCGCTCGATCGCCTTGGTCAGAATCTTGTCTTTTTTCAGGCCGCCGCCGTCGTCTTCGACCGTGATCACAATCGCACCACTGTCGTGGTAGGCGTTGAGCTTGAGCGCGCCTTGCACCGGTTTACCGCACGCGGCGCGCACCTCGGCACTCTCAATGCCGTGGTCCATGGAATTGCGCACCAGATGCATCAGCGGGTCGCCAATTTTTTCGACCACGGTTTTGTCCAGCTCAGTGTCTTCGCCATCAATCACCAGGGCAATGTCCTTGCCCAAGTCACGCGAGACGTCATGCACCACACGCTGAAAACGGCTAAAGGTGGCGCCAATACGCACCATGCGTAATTGCAGCGCGCTGTCGCGTACCTCTTCAACCAGGGTGGCCAGTTTGGAGGTGGACTCGGTGAGTTCAATCACCTTGGAACGGTGTGCGATCAGGTTGACGCTGGCCCCGGCAATGATCAGTTCGCCCACCAGATTGATCAATTGGTCAAGCTTGTCGGCGTCGACCCGGATCGACTTGCTCTCGGCGGCACCGATCTCCTTGACCAGCTTTTGCTTGCTCAGGGCGGCTTCAACCACCTCGGGCTGAACCGAACCCTGTTCCACCAAAATAGTGCCAATGGGTTTACTGGGTTCGTCGGACTGGGCGTCAAGCGCCATGTCGAGCTCTTGCGGTGTCAGGGTGCCGCAACGCACCAGCATGTCGCCCAGCCGCACGGCCTCACCTTGCTGCAGGCTGATCAGGCTGATGTATTCGGAAATTCGGCTGTGTGGCGGCAAGATCACCAGGCGACTGTCGTCACGCACGAACTCAAATACGCTTTCAATCGCCGCCTTTTCAGCCTTGGTTTGAAACGCCATCTCAAACCCCAGATAACACAGCTCCGGGTCCATTTGCTCGGCATTGGGCAGCCCGTCGGTCACCGTGGCAATACCAATGATCTGGCCCATGGTGTTGAGATAACGAATGAACGACAGCGGGTCCATGCCGTTGCGCAGCACGTCGGGGCTGAAGCGCACCGAAATATGCCAGTGGTCGGCATTGGCCGTATTGCCGTTGATACGTTGCACCTGCCCGGTGCCGACCGTCGGCAGATTACCTGCCGCTTTGGCCGGCCCGGACGCAGCTTTGGGTACGTCCAGATAAACCCGCAGCAGTGCCAGCAGGGGCTCACCGTGGGCCTTCAGTTCGGCATTACCGTCATGTTCGCCAGCCGCCACGCTGTCAACCAGGGAACCAATGTGGTCGCCGCAAGCCAACAACAACACCACCAGTTTGTCCGCCAGCGCAATCTTGCCACCGCGCACCTTGTCGAGCACGCTTTCCACCACATGGGTAAAGGCCACCACATGGTCCAGACTGAACAAACCCGCCGAACCCTTGATGGTGTGGGCTGCGCGAAAGATGGCGTTGACCATCTCGCTCTTGTCATCTGCGCCTTCTATTGCCAACAGGGCGGTCTCCATGTCTTCCAGAAGCTCGCGGCTTTCCAGAATGAACGTCTCCAGTGCGTCATCCAGATCCATATCAGCTCCTTGCAGCACCGCTGGCGGTGCGCGAGTCCATGACCAGGTGATCGCCAAAATAAGCCGCCACATTGAGCAGCTCAAAAACTTCGATCACCGCCGGGCTATGCCCTGTCAGCTTGACGTCGCGCTGATCGGCAAGCGCTGTTTTTTTGGCCAGCATCAGCAATTGCACCCCGGCTGTGTCGAGTTCGGTGACGCCAGACAGGTCAATTTCGTCAACAGGGGGCGTCGCCAGCATGATGGGCTTGAGCTCCATGGCCCGAAAAATAGTGAGTTCACCCTCGATCCGCAAGCGATTTGATTGACTCATGGCAAGCACAGCCGCTGGACTGCTCCGATCAATTGTTCCGGTTGGAACGGTTTAACCACCCAGGCGCGCGCACCAGCGGCCTGGCCCTCGCGCTTTTTGGATTCTTCAGACTCGGTGGTGAGCATGATGACCGGCGTGAATTTGTAGGCCGGCATTTGTTTGACGGCTTTGAGAAACGTGATGCCATCCATAACCGGCATGTTGACGTCGCTGATGATCATGTGGACCTTTTGCCCGGTGAGTTTGCTCAGTGCGTCTTTGCCGTCGCAGCCTTCAATGACCTCATAGCCCGCGCCTTTCAGGGCAATGCCCACCACTTTTCGCATTGAGCCGGAGTCATCCACAATCATGATGGTTTTAGCCATGGTGTCCTCTAGAAAAAACTGATGTCGCTTGCCGCACTCTGCTGTACCTTGCCACCGTCATGGACCACATGCTGGTCGTTCATGACGTAGGTCTGCTCCAGTTCGGTCAGCATGGCCTGCGGATCCAGCGCCTGCAATGTCCCGTCTTTTGAATACTGTTGTTGCTGTTGCTGCATGAAGCCGGGCAGGCGTTCAATGTTGTCCTTGACATGGTTCATGATCTGGCTCACCCGGTCCTGAAACTGGAGCTGCACCAGCGAGTCGCTGATCTCGCTTTTGATGCCAATGCTTTCGTTTTTGAGCAAAGCACTAGAACGCAGCAGCGCATCGGTGAGGACCTGAAAATCTGTCAGCACCTCATGGATCGTGCCCTGCGCGGTCAGCATCGCGTCGTCCTGTTGCTGCACGGCCTCATGCACCACGCTGCAGGTCTCGACAATGGCATTGCTGATGATGCGGACGTTGCCGGCAATACGTCGGCCGGTTTCGCCTGACTGGCCCGACAACACCCTGAATTCATTGGCCACCACGGCAAACCCGCGCCCGTGCTCACCGGAGCGCGCCGCCTCGATAGCGGCATTCAGCGCCAACAGGTTGCTCTGCTGTGATATCTTGGCGACCTCTTCGGCCATTTCCTTCAGCTCGGCGGTGAAATGGTTCAGCCCCTGCACTTTGTCAAACATGCTCACCAGCCCGCTCATGGCCGCTTTTTGCGACGTAATGACGTCTCCCAGCTTTTGCTCACTGCGGGCAAACACGGCGACCAGGCCTTTGTCGCTGTTCTCAATGGTCTGTGTTTCCATGGCCGAGGTGTTGACCGCCTCGTCGAGCTTGTCAACAATGCCGCAAAAGCGATCTGACAGCGACTCGATGGCGCTGGCCATCTGTTGGCGCGACATTTCTATGTGACCGCTCCAGACCGGAGACAGTTGCGCGCTAAATTCGATTTGTCCGGCCAGGTAGTCGTCAATGGACTTGAGCAAACGGGCATGTCTTGCCGCCTGTTGTCGACTGATCACAAAGCCGGCCAGCAGCAGCAGGCCGGCCTGACTGCCCGCGATCCAGTCCAGACCACCCGCACCAAGAATGGCGCCTGATCCCGCCAAGCCCAACACGGCAGGGTAGTAATGAGACCAGGCAGACCGATTTCGGGGACTCAATCAGGTACTCCTAAACAGAAGGAGAGCACTTTGCTCTGCACTTCTCTTGATGGTGGCTATCTTCTGTTTTTTTTGCAATCTTGATCTGTTGAAAAGAAGGAATCTTTTCCTTCTCTTTGATCGCTTCAAACGCCAGTACAACAACCCTTCGGCAAGCCGCACAAACGCAATTCACATGGCAGCGTGGCGGCCCCGAGGCTACTTTTCAAGGCCGGCTTTGGCCCCAAAGGCCTGGCAAATTTGAGGCATCAATTCAAAAAATTTTGCAATAAATTCACAATTTTTGCGCTGATGGATGAGCCAAGCGGTCAAAATGCACATTCCGAGCAGCAAAAACCCTGGCGGCTGTCCGAAGCACTTTGGGCGCGATCTGACGCGCGGCAAAAGCGGGCATGATTTTTTTGAAGCATGCAGCTCAACAGCGAGATCATTTAATGGATGCATTTCAATGGGACGAATGTTTCGTCACCGGTCTGGCGCTGGTGGATGAGCAACATCACGCGCTGGTCGACATCATGAACCGCTTCGGTGATTTATTGACGCAACCGGGCGGCACCACACAGGCTGAAGTGGATCGTGTCTTTGACGAATTGGCAAGCTACGCAAAGTTTCACTTCACCGAAGAAGAAGCCATGATGCAGGCCACCGGCCTTGACAGTCGCCATATCAGGCACCACCAGGAGGAACACACCAAATTCCTGAAAGATGTCACCACCATGCATGCAACCATGTCGCGAGGCAACGCTGAATCGGCCAGTCATCTGCTCGCGTTTTTGACCAACTGGCTGGCGTATCACATCCTGGGTACAGACCTGAACATGGCTCGGCTGGTGGCCGCAGTCAAGGCAGGCAAGTCGCATCAACAAGCTTATCTGGCCGAGCACGACAATCACGATCCTGCCACCGCAACGCTGCTGCGGTCCATGACCGTTTTGTTCAATCAGGTCTCGGAGCGCAACCGGGCCTTGCTTGAGCTGAACCAGACCCTGGAGGCCAGAATTGAGTTGCGCACCCGCGAGCTGGTCGACATGAACCACCAGCTTGAAGACATGGCCATGACCGACGTGTTAACCGGACTGCCCAACCGCCGCCATGCCATGCGGACTCTGGCGCAATATTGGAATCAGGCCACAAAAACCGGGACGCCATTGGCCTGCATGATGATCGACGCGGACGGCTTCAAGGCGGTCAACGACAACTACGGCCACGACGCCGGCGATGCCGTGCTGCTGCAGCTGGCGCGCTGCCTGAAACATTCAGTTCGCAACGACGACCTGGTCTGTCGCCTTGGCGGCGATGAGTTTTTGATCCTTTGCGAGCACACTGCACTGGAAGGCGCCATCACCATCGCCGAGAAACTGCGGCGCGAAGTGGCTGCATTACGCGTTGCAACGGGTGCGGGGGTCTGGCATGGCAGCGTGAGCGTCGGCGTGGCCGAGCGCACGTCCGACATGAAGGTGTCTGACGATCTTTTAAAACGCGCTGATGACGCCGTTTATGTGGCCAAGAAAAATGGCCGCAATCGCGTGGCAACGGCACAAACGAAAAAACCCTAGAACATCGCTGTTCTAGGGTTATCCGTTTGGTGCGGCTGGCAGGAATTGAACCCACGACCCTCTGGTTCGTAGCCAGATACTCTATCCAACTGAGCTACAGCCGCTAAGCTGCGTATTCTAGCAATGAAAACCCGCTATTTCGAGCCCGGCATCCCTCAGGACTCAGAAAAATTTGGCATTTTTTGCGCTTCTGCCTGATTACGCATCCAGTCTGCGGTCTGAAAAAACGACTTGTTCAGACGTTCGCGCAACGCCACAGGCACACCGGTCTCGGTCATGGCCTGATCCATACACGCCAGCCACTGGTCGCGCTCGACCACGCCAACTTTGAACGGCATGTGCCGCGCTTTCAGGCGTGGGTGGCCAAATCGGTCAGAGTAGTGCTGCGGGCCGCCGAGCCAGCCGCACAAGAACCAGAACAGCTTTTGCCGGGCATCGTCGAGCACCGAGCCGTGCACCACCCGCAACTCGGCGTAATTAAGCTCCAGGTCCATCAGGTCATAAAAGCGCTCGACCAGGGCTTGCACGCGTTCTTCGCCACCGATCCACTCGAATGGCGTGTCAAAGGTGGGTTTTTCTTCAATGTTCATAACAAATAAACCTCAAAAGCACTCAAAAAATGATTAAACCGTTCATCAGGCAAAAAAAAGTGACCTCAAACGGCGTCACCAAACTGCCTAGCATTAAGTGTGCCGCGCCAGTCGCCCTCAAACACCAGCTCGCATTGCACCGATTGCGCAACGCCCACCAGTTCCAGTTCACCCACCCGTGCCAGCGAAGCGTCGGCAAATGCCTGTGTCAGCCGAGCCAGCAGCGCCTGCTTGTACACGGTGTCATTGGCACCGGCCAGATGCAAGCCCTTGGTTTCCAGCACCACCAGTTGTGCGCTGTCCGCGCCGGCGGCATCGCCCGCGCGGCCCAGCCGGGCAAAAACAAAGTCAGGGTAGACCTTGTTGCGTTTCCAGCCTTGCAGGCCGTACTGCGACTTGGCCACATTGCGGTGCCACCAGACCAGGGCCGACTGACTGTCCAAATAGCAAGCCACCTCGCGCTCCAGACCACTGTCGGTCAGGGCGGTCAGGGCGGGTTCAAACAGGCTTTTTTCTACCGGACGGCCATCCATGCGGGCCAGCGGCTGCGGCGTGCCGGCCAGCGGCAAGCTAAATTCCTCGGGAATGGCGTAATCGGTTTGATCGGCCCGCAACCTGAATTCAATCTGGCCAGCGGCCACCCCGGCATCAAACACGGCTTGCGCCAGGCGGTCGCGCTCAGCCTCCAGGTCGATACGCAGGCGCTCCAGCAGCGAGGCACTGCTGGCCGCGATGGCCTTTTCGGCAAAGCTTTGCCGCAAGCGCGCCAGCACCGCATTCACCCAGTCCCAGACCCACCAGGCATTGGGCGCAAGGTCGAGCAAACCGCGCACCAGGCGGGCACGGTCCAGCACCAGATCGGTCATCGCCACCGCATCAAAATGCACCGCTTGCGGATGCTGCAGCACGTCCAGCCCCACCTGCAGTTGCTGACCCGCCTGCCCCATGGTCCCAGCCGCATCCGGTGACCATTCACGCGCCAGCACGTCTGTCTGCAATTGCGACCAATCCAGCTGCGCCAGGATGTCATTTTCGTAAACCAGCTCGCGCCGGGTCGGCTGCCCTGGCGCCAACGCGTCCACCCATGTCACCCGTGGCAGGTAAAGCCGTAACGGTGAAAATGCCGCACGGCGCCTGAAGGTCACCGGCTTGGGCAGCGCTGCATCCCCCGCACTCCCCTGCACCGACAGCGCCAGGTCGCCCATACCCTCGGTTTCCAAAGACTGCTTGATGGCCGTGATGACTTCACCGGTTTTGGCGTCAAAACACAGCACATAACAGGCATCCAAAGCGGCGCGACCGGTTTTGGCCACATGCGGCAAGCGCAGGATGCGGCCCATGAGCTGCGTCATCGCCCTGATTTCCTTGCCCGCTGCCAGCGCGCACAACACATAGGCAAACGGACAATCCCAACCTTCCTGCAGCGCCTGTTTGGTAATGATGGCGCGAATCTCGCAGGTGGGGCTGAGCAGGTCCATGTTTTCAGGGGCCTTGAGCTCGTCCTTGTCCGAGGTTTTGATGGCAATTTGGGCATCAAGCAGGCCCAACTGCAGCAAATACGCCTTGGCATCCTCGGCGTGAATAAAGCCGCTGTCACGCATGTCGCGTCCGGTGCGCTCCACCTGCACCAGCAAAATCGGGCGAATGTAGCGATTGGTTTCACTCTGCAACGCAGCCGCCTCTGCCGCCAGAGTGTCAAGCCGCGCCACGCCCGCCGCCAGGCAACTTTGCCAATCACGCCAGCCGCGCAAGTCCACGTTGATCGGCAGCTTGATCATCTCGGCCTGTTCCAGGTCGGTACCACGCACATCGACCAGAATGTTGGAGCCCGACACCGCCTTGCCGGCCTTGTCGGAGGTGACGCGCGGCGTGGCCGACAGCTCCAGCATGAAACTTGGGTTAAAGCCATCCAGCGTGCGCAAGGCGTTCTCGGAGTACGCGTGGTGACCCTCGTCAATGACCACCATCGGCCGCACCAGCCGCAACACATTGCCCAGCGAACTCTTGACAATACTGCCCTTGTTGGCGCGGGCCTCGGCCTGGCTGGTGCCCCACGAGGTATAGGCATCCAGATTGGGCACCTCGGCCAACAGTTGCCAGTGCGCCTCGATGTCGTCCTCACGCGGGGTAAAGCCAAGCACATTGCCACGGTCCCGAAAGACCTTCAGCTTTTTCTGTGCCTCGTCCTTGCGCGCCGCACCCTGCAGCATCAACAGCATCACGCACAGGTGGCTGTCGACATCGAGCCGGGTCAGGGGCGAGTCTTTCTGCAAAATCTTGACGCGCCCCGCCCCTGCGGTATTGAGCATCTGGCGGTACGGGTGGTCGCGGTTGGCCAGGGTTTTGAGCGTTTGGCGGTAAATGGCCTCGTTGGGAACGATCCACAGCACCAGTCCGGTATGACGATTCAGGTAACTGGAAAACACCCGGCCCACGCTGGCCGCAGCCAGCAGTGTTTTGCCGCCCCCGGTGGGCACTTTCAGACACACGTTGGGGATGGCGCGGCCAGCACCGTCAAAGCGGCTCGAATACGGTTGACTGGCAAAGGCGAGCGGCAGCAGACCCAGGGTTTTGAGCGCGCTCCAGGTTTTTTTGGGAAAGTCCGAAGCCTCGCGCAGCAGTTCTTGCGCATTTTCCATGGCACGCAAGGCTTGTACCACTGGGGCTGCCTGCACTTGATGCTTCTTGAGCTCGGCCAGATAGAGGTCCAGTTGCACCAATACCTCGGTTTGAAAGCGCTTGAGTTCAATGCCGGCCAGCGCCGGGGCCTGCACGGCGTGGCGACGCGGTTCCCAAAAGAGCTTGCGGTCGCTCTCGATGCGTTGCCTGAATTCCGGATTAAGCGCTTTGTCCAGGCTAACCAGGTCAGCGCGGTAAATCAGTTCAAGCGCTTCCAGGGCAGCAGACAAATGCCACGGCTTGTCTTCGTCCTGCCACTCCACTGCCAGATCAATGTCAGACGCAGGGCGATGGTCACCCCGTGCCCTGGAGCCAAACACCCAGACACGCGCCAAACCCGGCGTTTTTTCAAACAAGGCTTGCATGCGCGCGTAGGCGTTGGGCGCAATGCCAAACGGCCAGTCTTTGGCATCGGCTGGCAAGCTCATAAGGTGGCGAGCTTTTGGCTAAAGTGATCGAACTCAGGCAAAGCCATGCGGCGCACAAAGGCCGACACACTGACCGCGTTGGCTTCGTTGTAGGTGTGGCTGGTTTCATCGCGCTGCTTCTTGATCTCTTCCCACAGCTTGGGGTCATCAATGAGTTCGCAGCGAAAAGCCGCGGCAAGAATGGGTTTTTGCATCTCGGGCACTTGCTCGCCCTGGTCGCGCAGCCAGTAAAACATGCACTTCCAGGCCAGTTCGTAGGTGAACTCAAAGCGCTGAATCAGGCTGTCACGAATGATGTCGCTCTCATCGAGCGCCACCACCTCATGCAGACGGTCCAACGCACGCTTGTACTGCGTGTGGGCAATGTCAAAACGATCACTGTTGGCCATGCTCATCCCTCCCGATACAACGCAAACGGCAGCGGTGCATAGTCCACGCCGTGCGCCAGCAACTGTTTGTTGCTCATGTATTTGGCGGGCGCAAACACCAGGTGGCGCTTGCCGTCGCCCGCACCACCGTTGCGCGCGTGGCCCCAGTCGGCAAAACTTTTGGCACGGCTGAGCGTCAACGCCGCCTCGGGCGACTTCAAAAACATCAGGTTCGGCTGGTATACCAGCCAGACATGCGCGTCCTTGGCCTCGCCCAGGTACCACGGCGGCGCGTCCTTGGGCGCGCTCAGCAAGATGCCGCCGGTGGCGGTGTGGAACAGCCAGGTGCCCAAAGCGTCGAACGTGGGCAGCGATTCACCCGAGAGCAGTTTTTCAATGTCCAGCGGCTCGCCCAACGTGCAGTAGGTGAACTCGCCGCCCAGGCCTTCCACCATTTCCGAGATCCGCTTTTCGCCTTCGACCTTGAGCACGCCGTCTTTGAGTTCGATGTTTAACTTGTTGAAGCGTTTTTTCTTCGCCGGTGTTTGGGCTGTATTAGGCGAACCCGCTGTGGGGCTTTCGGGTGAACCCGCCGGGAGGCTGGGTGGCACCGCGTTCTGCTGCGTGTCCCCCGCCCGCTGCGCGGGCTCCTCCTTTACCTCCGCAGAATACGGTGCCACCCAGCCTCCCAGCTCCATTTGTGCGTGTGAGCTTGCTTCAATAAAACCTTCTTTGGCCTTGATGGCTTCGATCTTGGCTAGCCACTGGTCGGCTTTTTTGAATTGGGTGAAGTTGATTTTTTCTTCCAGCAGCGTCTCGCGCTGGGTGCCAACCCAGGCGTAGCCCTTGATGGCGCGGCGCACCCGCTCGGCGGTGAGTTTGTCGGCGTAATCTTCGCCTTCAACCAGTATGAACTTGCGCCGGCCACCGTCTTTGGTGTTGGTTTTGAGGACGGCATGGGCCGTGGTGCCGGACCCGGCAAAGCTGTCCAAAATGAGCGAATCAGGCTCGCTGGCCAGCGCCAGAATGCGCTCGATCAAGGCCACCGGCTTGGGCGTGATGGTGCTTTCCTGGTCTTTCAGAACACCCATTTCCAGCAGCGTTTTCTTGGCATCCTGTGTATGGCCGACCTCGTCGTAGAACCAGAGGGTTTGGGGGGTGCGGCCTTGTTTGACTTCGGTTAGAAAAATCTTGGGGGCAGGTATGTTGCCACCATCTTCACCCCACCAAATTCGTCCGTCCGCATCCATCTCACGAAACTTCTCTTCCGAAACCCGCCAATAAGATCCAGTTGGAGGCCCGTTGATGACCCGTCCACTGGGGCAAGTGATGGGGTATGTGCCTTTGCTATAGAAATTTCGCGCCGCCAGGTTATTGGGCCGCCAAAGACCTCGCGGATCGGCATCGGGGTTTTTGTAGACCGCGTCCATTTGTTCGGTGCGCTCCAACAAATTCGGTCGCCATACCTGCTTGTCCTTGGCGTAGATCAGGATGTAGTCATGGTCTTCACTGAAAAATTGTGCAGACCCTTTGGGTGCGTAGTTCTTCTGCCAAACACACGTCGCCACAAAATTATCTGCACCAAAAATCTCGTCCAGAATGCTCCGTGCATGGTGCACCTCGTTGTCGTCGAGCGTGATCCAGATGGAACCGCGCTCGGACAGCAACTCGCGCAGCAGCACCAGCCGCGGCCACATCATGCACAGCCATTTGTCGTGACGCAGCATGTCTTCACCGTCCACCGGGTTGGTGGACAACCACTCTTTCATGATCGGGCTGTTGACGCCGTCGCTGTAACACCAGCCCTCGTTGCCGGTGTTATAGGGCGGGTCAATGAACACCAGATCGACCGCATTGGCGTAGCGCGGCAGCAGGCTTTTGAGTGCATGCAGGTTGTCGCCGTGAATGATCAGGTTGCTGGCCAGATCGGCCGGGCCAATGCCTTTGGCGACATCCACCCGCAGCGGCCGGTACGGCACCGTGAGGTGGTGGTTATAGACGTACTCTTTACCTTTGAAGACGATTTCAGGCATGGGGTTCTCGGTTGGTGGCACGCTTGGCGTGCCAGCTTGCCATGCGTTGTTGCACCACAGGCAGCAACGTCGGTGTTCCTGTGCGTGGTGTGTCTTGTGCCTGATGTTAACTTCAGTACATTGCGTCGGATTTTCCGGTCATTGTGCCTAGCATAGTGGGCACTTTAATTTGCCTTGAATATCGCCAGGCCATCGTGCCTTTTATAGTAGGCACTTGACGAAAATGTGGCGGTTCAGTACATCACGCTCAAGGACATGCTGGGGCGCTTGAGCGAAACGTAAGCATCATTGCGCCGCATTGCGCAGCGTCTGCACCACCGGGCGATTCAGCACCTCGCGCAAGCCCCACCAGCCCGCCGCCAGCGCCAGCACGGCACCGGCCAGCGCGCCCAGCAGCGGCACCCACAGCGATACCACCCAGTCAAATTCAAAGACATAACGCGCCAGCGCCCAACCCACCGCACTGGCCACGATGGAAGCCAAAAAACCGGCCAGTACGCCCACCCCGGCCAACTCGATGCGCTGTACCTGGCGCAGCAGGCTGGCACGCGCACCCACCGCGCGCATGATGGCAAATTCGCGGGCGCGCTCCTCACGTGTGGCGGTCACGGCGGCAAACAGCACCACCAGACCGGCGGCCAGGGCAAAGGCAAACAAAAACTCCACTGCGCCAATCACCTGGTCCAGCACACGCTGGATCTGGGCAATGGTGGCGGTCATGTTGACGCTGGTGATGTTGGGAAACTGCCGCACCAGCGCGTTGTCGAAACCCGGACTGTCGGGCGCCTTGAACGCGCTCATGTAGGTGGCGGGCACGCCTTCGAGCTTGTCGACCGGGTACATGACAAAGAAGTTGGCCCGCATCGAAGCCCAGTCCACCTTGCGCAGCGAGGTGATTTTGGACACGGTTTGCATGCCGCCCACGTCAAAAGTCAGACTGTCACCCAGTTTAAGACCCAAAGTCTCGGCAATACCCTCTTCGACGCTGATGGCACCGGCTTCCTCGGCCTGCCAGCGCCCGGCCACCACCACGTTCTGGCTGGGCTGGGTGGCACTGTGCGAGAGGTTGAACTCACGGTCCACCAGGCGCTGGGCGCGATCATCGGTGTAGTCCTCAGGGCTCACGTTACGTCCGTTAATGGCCACCAGACGCCCGCGAATCATGGGAAACCAGTCAAACTGGGTCACACCCGCGCTTTTGAGTGCCTGTGTGAAGTCCGGACCTTGGTCAGGCATGACGTTGATGACAAAGCGATTCGGCGCACCGGGCGGCGAAGCCGCGCGCCAGCTGCTGATCAGGTCGGTGCGCAGCAGCACCAGCAGCACCAGTGCCAGCAAGCCCACCGCCAGGCTGCTGACCTGGACCACGGCAAACGCCGGACGGGCGGCTATTTGGCGCGTGGCCAGCACCACGGCAGTGGGTGCCGTGGCATCGTTAACAACGGCACGCAGCAGCTTGACGGCCAGCCAGCTAAGGCCAGCAAAAAGAAGCGTTGCCACCGCAAAACCACCCACGGCAATCAGGCCTAATTTAAGGTCGCTGCTGGCGGCCAGCAGCAAGGCGGCAAAGCCGAGTACACCGACACCCAGCACCATGAGGGACGCCGGTTTAAGCCCGCCCACGTCACGGCGAATGACCCGCAGCGGCGGCACCTGGGCCAACTGCAACACCGGTGGCAGGCCAAACGCCAGCAGCAGCGTCAGCCCCATGCCCATACCAAACAACACCGGCCAGATGCCCGGCGCCGGCAAGGCCGAGTCCACCAGGCCGGCGAGCAGCGCCACAAAACCGTAGTGCACCAGGTAACCCAGCCATACCCCCATGGCGCTGGCCAGCAGGCCGATCAGGACAAATTCAAAGGTATAGGCCGCGGCAATGGTGCGCTGGGGCAAACCCAGCACGCGCAGCATGGCACAGTCGTCCAGGTGGCTGGCGGCAAAGCCCCGCGCGGCCAAGGCGACAGCCACCGCACTCAACAGCGCCGCCAACAGTGCCACCAGGTTCAAAAACTTTTCCGCCCGGCTGAGTGTGGTGCTGAGCTCGGGGCGGCCGCCTTCCAGCGCCTCCACCCTGGCACCCCGCACAGCATGCGCGTCAAGCTGCGCTTGGGCCCAATCAACAAAGCTTTTGACCGCGCGGTCTTCGCCCGCCACCGCGAACCGATAACGCAGGCGGCTGGCGGGCTGGATCAGACCAGTAGCAGCCACATCGGCCTGGTTGATCATGACGCGCGGCGCAAAATTCATAAAGCCGGCACCCCGATCGGGTTCGTTGACGATGATGCGACTGACCTTGAATGTGCTGTCGCCCAGCAGCAATTCGCCTCCAACAGGCTGCCCAAGCGCATCCAATAGAGCGGCATCGACCCAGGCCTGGCCGCGCTGGGGAATGTCGCTGGTCAAGGTACCGGCGGCATCGGCTTGCTCGGCCACACGCAAGCGCCCGCGCAAGGGGTAGCCGTCAGTCACCACCTTCAGGGACACCAGCTTGATGCTGCCACCGGCCAACTCCGGCGCGCGCGCCATGGTCGGAAAACTCAGGTTGATGGTCTGCTGCAAACCCAGTGCCTTGACTTGCGCCAAAAAGGTTTCAGGAATCGGGTTGTCACTGACCACCACGGCGTCACCCCCCAGCAGTTGGCGCGCATCGCGCTGCAAACCACCCTTGAGCCGGTCGGCAAAAAAGCCCACCGCCGTCAGCGCCGCCACCGCCAGCGTCACGGCCACCATCAACAAACGCAGTTCTCCGGCACGCAAATCACGCGTGAGAGAACGCCAACCCAATTGCAAAAAAGAGATTTTCATGGCGCAACGATAGCGCACTCAGGCCCAAACCGGGGCCAGGCGGGTTCAGCAACCCGACGCGGCGGGTGTGTTTGACCCTGCATCGACACTTTGATTATGTACAATGTTTCTGTCCAACTAAAGGCAACGCCATGACCGTCGAAACCACTTACAGCCAAGCACGTGAGCAGCTCAAAACCCTGATGGATCGCGCGGTTGATGACCGTGAAATCATTTTGGTGAAACGCCGCACGGGAGGTGATGTTGCCATGATTGCGGCTGACGAACTACAAAGTCTGATGGAAACGGCTCACCTGTTGCGTTCACCCAAAAATGCGCAGCGGCTGCTGAACGCTTTAGCGCGCGCCAGAACCGAATCCATTGCGCCTATCCCCATGAATGACCTGCAACACATGGTGGGCTTTGATGCCTGAGCAGACGCGTCTTGCAGTGTGTCAACCAGAGTTTCTGGAAGATCTGCAATACTGGGTTCAGACTGATCGGCGTACTGCAAAACGACTGCTTGACCTCATGCGCGACGCGTTACGTGACCCGTTTGATGGCATCGGCAAGCCGGAGCCTTTGAAGTATCTGGGCTCCGATGTCTGGTCACGCCGAATCACCCAGGAGCACCGCTGCGTCTATCTGGTCAAGGTGGATCGAATAGAGTTCTTGCAAGGGCGTTATCACTACGGATAGTGGCTTTGTGCCGCTATCCTGAACGTCAGCCGCACGATGCGTATAGCAATTATTTCAGACATCCATGGAAACCTGCCAGCTCTTGAGGCTGTCATCAAGGACATTGACCGTCGTGGCGTTGATGCGATCGTCAATCTGGGGGACAGTCTGTCCGGCCCCCTCTTACCTCTTGAGACTGCTCAATTTTTGATGGCACAAGATTGGGTTCACCTTGCCGGAAACCATGAACGTCATCTCACCCTGAGTCCTGGTCACAGGGGACCGTCCGACGAATTCACATACGCTCAGCTCACGGCAAAGGAGCTTGAATGGATAGCATCACTCAAACCATGTCTCAGGTACAGCTCGGAGATACTGCTTTGTCACGGAACGCCAAACAGCGATATCGAATATTTTCTTGAAACAGTTGAGCCAAACCGGCTTCGTGCAGCCACGTTATTTGAACTCGATGAACGGCTTGGCCTCGTTGACGCGGAGCTGATCGCTTGTGGACACACCCACATCCCTCGATCAATGCGCGCCTCAACGGGTCAGTTGGTGGTCAATCCGGGAAGTGTTGGGTTACCAGCTTACGACGATACCCGGCCATATCCACACATCGTCGAAACAGGTTCTCCCGATGCCCGCTACGCCATTGTGGAGCGATTGGCAGGAAAGTGGGTTTCCAATCTGATTTCGGTCTCGTACTGCCACCAAGCAATGGCAAAACTTGCTTTAGTGCGTCAGAGGCAAGACTGGGCCTGCGCCCTCTCGTCAGGCTATATGGCATGAAAACGGCCGCACCATCGTTCAACCTGGCATAGCGAGATAGCGCCACGTCAGTCGGCCAATTCATTTGTTGTTCAGCAGCGATCTCTTCACTATGTGTCACGACCGCTGCACGGATCAACGCTCACACCGTCTGAGCCGTGAACGAAAGGCCCTTTTCCATCAACTCACGCTGCAGCCTCAACCGGTCTACCCCGCTGTAGCAAAGAAACCGCTTGTTGGTGGCGCGGCCAATGGCGCACAGGCCCAGGCGCTGGGCCAGGTCCAGGCCCATTTGGGTGATGCCGCTGCGTGACACCACAATGGGCACGCCCATTTGCGCCGACTTAATGACCATCTCGCTGGTCAGGCGGCCGGTGGTGTAAAACACCTTGTCGGCGCCAGACATCTCTTCTTTCGAATTCATCCACATCCAGCCGGCAATGGTGTCGATGGCGTTGTGGCGGCCCACGTCTTCGACAAAGACCAGCATCTCTGCACCATGAAACAACGCACAACCATGGACCGAGCCCGAGGATTTGTAGGTGGTTTCCTGCAGCCGGATGGCGTTGACAATGCCGTACAAGTCGGCTTGCGAGAGCGTGGCAGCGGGCAGCGTGATGCTGTCGACCTCGGCCATCAGGTCACCAAAGACACTGCCCTGGCCGCAACCGGTGGTGACCACCCGTTTGGCGGTGCGGGCTTCGATGTCAGAGATGCCTTGGCGGGTTTTGACGGCGGCGGCACCCACCTCCCAATCGACCGTGATGGACTCAACCTCGTCCACATCGGCCACCAGGCGCTGGTTGCGCAAAAAACCCAGCACCAGCAGTTCAGGGTGCGCACCCAATGTCATGAGCGTGACCAGTTCACGCTTGTCCACGTACACCGTGAGCGCGCGCTCAGCGGGAATAGACACGGTGTCGGTCTCACCAAACTCATTGACGACAAGTACCTCGCGCGTGAGTGGTGCGCGAGCATGGGTAAGACGCGGCAGCAAGGTCAGGATTTTTTGGCTGGAGCCGCCGCTGACGCAGCAGCGGCAGCACCCGCCGGGCTCACTACAAACGGCCCGGGATCAACACAACTGCTGGCGGGTGCGGCACCTTTCCCGGCAGTTTTAAGGTAATGCGCCGCAGCCCGGTCTTGTGCCTGGCACAGCTTGAAGGCATCCACCTTGCCCGCCCAGGCCGCTTTGGGCGCCGCCTCGGCGGCTTTGGCCTTGGCCTCGTCCGTGGGTGGCGGCAATTTGGCAAGTGCCACTGAACTCAGCACGGCCAGCACCGCCGCGGCACACAGGGTTTTCATCAATTTTTTCATAAGAATATCTCCAGGTCTCTCAGACTTGAACCGGATCGCCCGACCGGGCCGAGGGTGCTGCAACAGGGGTCCGATGCGCCGGAATTCTGCCGGCCTTGATGTCATCAAGCCAAAGCTTGTGGTGTTGTTCGGCCCAGATTTCGTCCACATAGCCGGATCTCATGCCTTCATAAGCGCCCTTGGTTCCCAGCGTGCCCAGATAAATGTGGCCCATCATCATGACCAGCATCAGCAAATTGGCCACCGAATGCACCATATGGGCGATCTGCATGGTGCTGCGGTCATAACTCAAACCCGGCAACAACTTGTCCATGGCCAGGCCCGACACCACCACCGTGATACCCAATACAAAGACACCGCCCCAAAACACCACTTTTTCACCGGCGTTGTAACGGCCCGAGTCAATTTCATGACCCGAAAAAATGCCCCCGCCTTTGAGCAACCAGGCCAGGTCGCCTTTGGCCGGCAGGTTGTCGCGCATGAAGGTCACGATCACCACCAACAAAGACACCGCAAACAACGGACCGGCAAAGTTGTGCGCATTCTTGAGCGCGTAGGACAACCAACCAAACAGCGTGGTGCCCATGATCGGCAGCAGGAAAAACTTGCCAAATGCCATCACGACACCAGACACCGCCAGCACGAGAAAAGCCGCCACATTGGCCCAGTGTGCGGCCCGCTCGAAGGCCGAGAAACGCTCAACCATCCGCCCGGTCGGCTCGCCATGCACCTTGATGGGACCCACCTTGAAGTGAAACAAGGCAATCGCAGCCAACACAATCAGCAGCAGCGAGCCGCCATAGGGAATCAACCAGTTGTTGCGTACCTGGCGCCAGGCCTCACCGGCATTGGTCACGCGTGAGCCCGGGTACTGGACAAAGGGCTGGATCAAGACCCCAGCCTCGGGCGCCTCGGATTTGGGCAGGCTGCTAAAACCTGCTACACCCGAGTTCACCTGGCGCCACATGGGCGCGTTGTTGCCGGGCTGCACCTTGGCGCGTTCGCCGTTGGTTTGTTTGGCGTAACCGGGGACCTCGCTGGCATCGGGCTTCACATCCACGATGTTTTGGCTCTGGATGCCCGGCATGACGGCCGCAGCGGGTGCGGGAGCAGCTGCCGGTGCGGTTTGGGCCACGGCACTGCCCCAACACAGGGCCAGCGCAGCGACGACTGAAAAGGCTTTGATCATGGTGACCTCCTGCTCAATTCATGCGGGTGTAATCGTTTTGACCGTACTGGTTGCGCGCCTTCAGCTGCGACTCCCAGCTGGCCTTGTCGCCCTGCTTCCAGTCCTGATTAACAAACGCCTTGCCCGTTCCGGTATAGGCCGCGCTGTCCTTGGTGCTGGTTTCCAGCGCTTGCGGCTGGTCGCCGCAGGCACTTAAACCGGCCACCAGGACGACTGTAAAAATGATTTTTTTCATGACTTTGCTCCTTCGGGGGCGGTCACGCCGGGTTGACCCGCCTGTTTGGACCCGTAGGCCGTGCCCCAGCCCCAGACCTCGGCACCCTTGCCACGGCGCAACACACGGTTGCGGAAGATGTCGGCCACCACGTCGCCGTCGCCAGCGATCAAGGCCTTGGTCGAGCACATTTCGGCGCAGACCGGCAACTTGCCCTCGGCCAGCCGGTTGCGGCCATATTTCTCGAACTCGGCCTGGCTGCCATTGGCCTCGGGACCACCGGCGCAGAAGGTGCACTTGTCCATCTTGCCGCGCACGCCAAACGTGCCTTGCGATGGAAATTGCGGCGCACCAAACGGGCAGGCGTAGGAGCAGTAGCCGCAGCCAATACACACGTCCTTGTCGTGTAACACCACACCTTCGTCGGTGCGGTAGAAGCAGTTGACCGGGCACACCGCCATGCAGGGTGCGTCGCTGCAATGCATGCAGGCCACCGAGATCGATTTTTCACCGGGCACACCGTCGTTCAGGGTGACGACCCGGCGCCGGTTCACGCCCCAGGGGACTTCGTGCTCGTTCTTGCAGGCGGTGACGCAACCGTTGCATTCAATACAGCGTTCTGCGTCGCAGACAAATTTCATACGGGCCATGTTGTTCTCCTAAATTGTTGAGGACAGAGCAAATTTGCTTCGCAAATCTTGGTCTGTCCCGCAATGTTTCAAGCTTGTTGAGGACAAAGCAAATTTGCTTCGCAAATCTTGGTCTGTCCCGCAATGTTTCACGCTTTTTCCACGTTGCAAACAGTTGTCTTGGTTTCCTGCATCATGGTGACGCTGTCATAACCATAGGTGGTGGCGGTGTTGATGGCCTCGCCGCGTACCACCGGCGCCGCACCGGCCGGGTAATAGGCCAGCATGTCGGCGCCCTGCCAACGCCCGGAAAAGTGGAACGGCATAAACACCGTGTCTGGGCCCACACGCTCTGTCACCAGCGCCTGCACGTTGAGGCGCGCGCCGGTGGGTGTTGAGACCCAGGCCCGCTCGCCATTGCGAATGCCTTTGTCGGCGGCCACCTTGGGATTGATCTCAATGAACATCTCCTGCTGCAACTCGGCCAGCCAGGGGTTGGAGCGGGTTTCCTCGCCGCCGCCCTCGTACTCGGTCAGGCGCCCCGAAGTCATGATGAACGGGAACTTCTCGTGCACCTTGTCCGCGATGTTTTTGTCCTGCACCGTCTTGTACAGCGTGGGCAAACGCCAGAAGGCCTTTTTGTCGTCGTGTGTCGGGTACTTGGCCACCAGGTCGGGGCGAATGCCATACAGCGGCTCGCGGTGTTTGGGAATGGCGTCGGGGAAGTTCCACACCACGGCGCGCGCCTTGGCGTTGCCGAACACATGGCAGCCGTGCACCTTGAGCACCACGCGCTGAATGCCACCCGACAGGTCGGTCTTCCAGTTCTTGCCTTCGGCGGCAGTTTTTTCGGCATCGGTCAAATCGTCCCACCAGCCCAGCTTTTTGAGCAGCACATGGTCAAACTCGGGGTAACCGGTGGTGATGTCGGCACCGAGCGAGTGGGAGCCATCTTCGGCCAGCAGGTTGACGCCGTCTTTTTCAACCCCAAAGTTGGCACGGAAGTTACCGCCGCCGTCCATCACGTGTTTGGAGGTGTCGTACAGGTTGGGTGAACCCGGGTGTTTGAGCTCGGGCGTGCCATAGCAGGGCCAGGGCAAGCCAAAATAATCGCCAGTGAAGTCGTAGCCGGTTTCCTTGTCCTTACCACCTTTGGCGCGCAAGGTTTTCACGTCAAACAAATGCATATTGCGCATATGCGCCTTCAGGCGCTCCGGGCTCTGGCCGGTGTAACCGATGGTCCAGGTCCCCTTGTTGATTTCGCGCAGGATGTCTTCCGGCACTGGCTCGTCCATGCCGTTGACCTTTTGCATTTTGTAATTGACCGACAGCTCCTTGCCAAAGCCGAGCTTGTCGGCGAATTGCTGCATGATCATGTGGTCGGAACGGCTTTCCCACAAAGGCTCGATCACTTTTTCACGCCATTGCAGTGAACGGTTCGAGGCCGTGACCGAACCACTGGTTTCGAACTGGGTGGCCGCTGGCAGCAAATAGACTGCGCGGTTCGGGTTCAAATCTTCGGGTTTGCCGGGCATGGCGGCCATGGCCGCGGTGGCCGATGGGTACGGGTCAACCACCACCAGCAAGTCCAGCTTGTCCATGGCGCGTTTCATTTCCAGGCCGCGGGTCTGTGAATTGGGCGCATGGCCCCAATAGAAGACACCGCGCAAGTTGCTGTCCTGGTCGATCAGCTCGTTTTTCTCCAGCACACCGTCGATCCAGCGCGACACCGTGATACCCGGCTTGCTCATCATCGCCGGGGTGGCAAACTGCTTTTTGATCCACTCAAAGTCAACCCCCCAGACCTTGGCAAAGTGTTTCCAGGAACCTTCGACAATGCCGTAATAGCCAGGCAGCGAATCAGGGTTGGGGCCAACGTCGGTGGCGCCCTGCACGTTGTCGTGACCGCGGAAGATGTTGGTACCGCCACCACTCTTGCCCACGTTGCCCAGTGCCAGCTGCAAAATACACGAGGCGCGCACCATGGCGTTGCCGATGGTGTGCTGGGTTTGACCCATGCACCAGACCAACGTGCTGGGACGGTTCTCGGCCATCATGCGGGCCACGCGCAGAACCTGCTCTTCCTTGACACCGCAGACCTCTTCGACCTTGTCGGGGGTCCACTGTGACATCACCTCGGCCTTGACCTTGTCCATGCCATAGACCCGGTCATTGATGTACTGTTTGTCTTCCCAGCCGTTGTTGAACACGTGGTACAACACGCCAAACAAAAAGGCAATGTCGGAGCCCGAGCGGATGCGCACGTATTCATCAGACTTGGCCGCCGTGCGGGTAAAGCGCGGGTCCACCACGATCATCTTGGTACCCGTTTCCTTGGCGTGCAGCATGTGCAGCAGGCTCACCGGGTGCGCCTCGGCCGCGTTGGAGCCGATGTACAACGCACACTTGCTGTTTTGCATGTCGTTGTACGAATTGGTCATGGCGCCATAACCCCAGGTGTTGGCCACCCCGGCCACCGTGGTGCTGTGGCAGATGCGCGCCTGGTGGTCACAGTTGTTGGTGCCCCAGAAGCTGACAAACTTGCGCAGCAAATACGACTGTTCGTTGTTGTGTTTGCTTGATCCGACAAAATAAACGCTGTCCGGGCCGCTGGCTTTCTTGAGCTCCAGCATTTTGCCGCTGATCTCGTTCAGCGCGGTGTCCCAGCTGATGCGCTGGTACTTGCCGTTGACCAGCTTCATGGGGTAGCGCAGGCGGAACTCGCCATGGCCGTGCTCACGCAGGGCCGCGCCCTTGGCGCAATGCGCACCGAGATTGATGGGCGAATCAAACACCGGCTCCTGGCGCACCCAGACACCGTTTTCAACCACCGCATCCACCGCACAACCCACCGAGCAGTGGGTGCACACGGTGCGCTTGATTTCGATCTTGCCCTCGCCCACCGCCACATTGCCGGTGGCCGCACCGGCCTTTTTCACCAGCGTCAGCTGTGACGCCGCCAAGCCGACGCCCACGCCCAGACCCGAGCGGCGCAAAAAGGCGCGCCGATCCATGGTCGGCAGCGCCTGTGACAGACCACGGCGCAGACTGTGAACGAACGTTGAGCGCGCCACACCAGGGGCACCAGATTTCTTGGTTAACAGCATGGGAGTCTCCGAAAAAAATATCTGAACCTTTGTGGGTCAGACCACTCGCGAAGCGACGTGCTCTGACCCCAACTAATTAAATCTTTGTGGGTCAGACCACTCGCGAAGCGACGTGCTCTGACCCCAACCAATTAAACCCGCGCGGTCTGGTAATAGTGCTTGACGTGCTCGCTTAACGCGTAGCCGCCACCCTTTTCAGGCTTGGGCCGGGGCAGCGATACGCTGGCTTCAGGCAGCGCCTTGACTGAAGGCAAAACACTCACGGCAACAGCCAGTGCACCGGCGGTGCCGACACCGGCAAACAGGGTGCGCCGCGACGGTCTGGAGGGGGATGAAGGCATAAAAAGTCTCCTCAGGTGAAATGCTTATGAAGGCAAGAACATATCCTTGATAGTGTTAAATCTAACAACAAGCGTGCCTTTGTTCAAGGGGGTAAACCCAAGCGCTGTCTCCGGGGCGTCAGGGGCCACACGCGCTGCGCGCTCCGGCCAATGGCATGGCTGTGATGCCCCGCCCGCGCCTAAGCAGATTACATGCCATGAAAAGCCCGAGGGCGGGCCTCCCACAAGCTGCCAGGCTCCCTGCGGGAGCAGCGCCATTGCCCGCGATGGCATTTGATTCCTGCAGCATCATGGCGAAGTGTGAACCCTGCACTTGGCACGCCAAGTTGTCATACGGTTTGCGACAAATTGTCACAAGGCCACAGCGGTTGGTCGGCGGCACAGGCAACGCTGCCACGGTGGCCACGACGCTCAACCAGGACAGAAAATATTTATTCCTGACTAATTTAGTCAGGTCCATCGCTAGAATTCGGCCACCCCATGACGACTATTCCTGCGCCCACACGGTCTGACTCAACGCCCGCCACACACCCTGAGGGCTGGCCGGACTGGTCCATTTTGGTCGTTGACGATGAGCCCGGCATGCGCAACTTCCTGCTCAAAAGCCTGGCCCCCCGCTGCCACCAAGTGCATGTGGCCAGCAGCGCCGAAGAAGGCGCGCAATGCCTGCAACAGCAGCATGTGGACCTGATCATTCTGGACATTTCGCTGCCTGGGCAAAGTGGCGTGGCCTGGCTGCAATCGCTGCGGGAACAGGGTTTCCGGGGC
Organism: Burkholderiales bacterium RIFOXYD12_FULL_59_19; assembly: GCA_001771065.1. Classification (GTDB taxonomy): domain Bacteria; phylum Pseudomonadota; class Gammaproteobacteria; order Burkholderiales; family Burkholderiaceae_C; genus Rhodoferax. Next base: position 108,907 of record MESQ01000067.1, read on the forward strand.
CATGTCATTTTGATCACCGCGTTTGCCGACCTGGAAACCGCCATAGACGCCTTGCGCGCAGGCGCCTCCGACTTCATCCTCAAACCATTTCGGGTACCGCAGATTTTGAATGCCATCAAGCACTGCTTTGAATGTGCCAGATTAGCGCGGGAAAATTTTGTACTCAGGCACACCCTGTCCCGGCAAATCGACACCAGCACCGGCCTGATTGGCCACTCAAGCTTTATGCAGGCGCTGCGCGAGTCGCTGGCCCGGGTGGCCATGGTCGACAGCACGGTGCTGCTACAAGGCGAATCGGGCACCGGCAAAGAAATGGTGGCGCGCGCCCTGCACCAGATGAGCCCACGCCAGCGCGGCCCGTTTGTACCTGTCAACTGCGCCAGCATGTCCCCCGATCTCATGGAGGGCAGCCTGTTTGGCTATGCCAAAAGCGCCGTCAAAGGCGCACAGCACGCGCGTGACGGCCTGTTCTACTACGCCCAGGGCGGCACCTTGTTTCTGGACGAAGTGGCCGAACTGCCGCTGGCCGTCCAGGCGTCACTGTTGCGGGCGCTGGAAGACCTGCACATTCGTCCGGTGGGCAGCAGCCAGCTGGTGCCAGTGAATGTGCGCATCATGGCCGCCAGCAACCGCACCCTCAAGAATGAAGTAGCCGCCGGGCGTTTTCGCAAGGACCTGTATTACCGGCTGCAGGTGGTCGACATCACGATGGCGCCGCTACGTGAGCGCAGGCAAGACGTCACCGAGCTGGTTGCCCACTTCAACGCGCAACTGGCACAGCGTATGGGCGTGGCGCCCTTGCGCATCAGCGCGACGCAAATGGACTACCTGATGCAGTACGACTGGCCTGGCAACGCCCGCGAACTGCGCAACCTGATCGAACGCTCGCTGATTCTGGGCGAGCTCAACGTGTCGGCCCTTTACGATGCCGCCGTGCGCCGTCCCCTGGCCAGCCAGAGCGCCACCACTAACCTGCAAAGCCTGGAAAAGCAGCACATCCAGTCGGTGCTCGACAGCGTACAGGGCGACAAGAGCCACGCTGCGCAATTGCTGGGCATTTCAAGGCGCACGCTGGAGCGCCGCTGCGCCGAATGGGCCGGCGCTTGAGCGCACGAGGGCTGCGTCTGCGCTGGCAGCATTTGTCGGTGCGCCACAAGCTGATGGCGTTGTCCTTGCTGCCGCTCGTTGTGGTCTTGCCCATGCTGGTGGCCGCGCTGATGCTCTGGGGCAGCTCGGCCTATGACCGCTTGCTGATCACCAAAGTGCGCAGCGACCTGGCGGTGGCACGCGGCTACTTTGGTCAGGTGCTGGCTGAAGTGGGCACCGGCACCCAGGCGCTGGCCAATTCGCATAGCCTGCACCTGGAGCTGGCCGCCCAAGAGCCCCTGGCATTCCAGCAGGAACTGGCACAAGCGCGACAGCGGCTGGGTTTTGACTTTGTCAATTTGTATGCACTCGACGGGCAACTTCTCAGCGCCAGCTGGCAGGACACCGCCAGCGCATCGACAGGCACAGGCACACCAATGGCGTCGCCCGACCTGACACCCGATCATCGACCAGGCGCCCCAAATGCACAGCTGCAATTGCTCAACCAGTCCAATTTGCTGGCGCTGGCACCGCACCTGGCGCCGCGCCTGAACATCCCACTGATTCCCACCCAGAGCGCTGCACCCAGCACCCGCAGCGTTGAGGACCAGGCGCTGGTGATGCTGGCCAGCCATGCCGTCACCGACGCGCAGGGCAAGCCACTGGCGTGGTTGCGCGCGGGTGTGCTGCTCAATCAGAACCTGGCCCTGATCGACCACATCAACCACATCGTCTACCCCGAAGGCTCCTTGCCACTGGGCAGCGTCGGCACCGCCACCCTGTTTCTGGACGATGTGCGGGTGACCACCAATGTGCGCCTGTTTCAAGACCGCCGCGCCATAGGTACCCGCGTGTCACAGGCCGTACGCGAGGCGGTGCTGGTGCGTGGCGAGACCTGGCTGGACCGGGCCTTTGTGGTCAACGACTGGTATGTCTCGGCCTACGAGCCGCTGCACAATGGCCAGGGCGTGCGCGTCGGCATGCTCTACGTGGGTTACCTGGAATCGCCGTTTCGCCAGACCAAATACGGCATCCTGGGGCTCATCGTCGGCATCTTTGCGGTCGCCATGGTACTGGCGGCCTGGCTGTCGCTGCGCTGGGCGCGCAGCATTTTTCAACCGGTGGAGCTCATGAACCGCACCATGCAGCAGGTGCAGGACGGCGACGCAGCGGCACGCGTGGGGGCGTTGCCGCAACAGGACGAACTCGGGGCGCTGGCCAACCATCTGGATCAATTGCTGGTGGCCGTGGATGACAAAACCCGTACCCTTCAGCACTGGGGTCAGGAGCTCGATGCCAAGGTGACCGAGCGCACCCGGGCGCTGGCCGAAAGTCACCAGTCCCTGGCGCAAGCGCAGGCGCAGCTGGTGAAATCGGAAAAGCTGGCAGCCATTGGCCAGCTCACCGCCAGTGTGGCGCACGAAATCAACAACCCCATTGCCGTGATGCAAGGCAACCTGGACCTGGTGCGCGAAACGCTGGGTCAGCAGGCGCTACCCATCGCCCCCGAACTCAAGCTGATGGACCAGCAGATTGAACGCATGCGCCTGATCGTGACCCAGTTGCTGCAGTACGCCCGCCCCAATGATTACGCCGGTTATGTCGAAGCCGTGAATGTGAACGACGCCCTGGCGAGCTCCCTGGTGCTGGTGGAACACTTGTTAAACCACACCCACATCCGCGTGCAGCGCCACTGGCAGGCCAGCCAAGCGGTTCACATCAACCGCCAGGAGTTGCAGCAGGTGCTGATCAACCTGATGATCAACGCCATCCAGGCCATGCCCGAGGGCGGTGTATTGGTGCTGCGCACGGTCGACCAGACCGACGCACAAGGTCGCTCGGGTGTTCTGATTGAGGTGTGTGACACCGGTGCGGGACTGAGCCTGGCCACCCTGGAGCGCGTTTTCAGCCCCTTCTACACCACCAAAAACGACGGCAATGGCCTGGGCCTGTGGATCAGCGTGGGACTGGTGGAGCGCTACGGAGGCGGCATCCGGGCCGGCAACCGGCGCGACCGGGGCGAGGACTCACCGGGCGCCGTCTTTACCGTTGACCTGCTGTGCGAGGCGGCCACAGACGCTGAAGCGCTGATTTAGGCGAGCCACTTTTCCTGTGCTGAGGCGTGCGACCTGGCACGCAAAGCACTGTCCTATACTTTGCAGATGAACCAAGTTGTCCATTTGCCCTTAAACAAGGCGCAGAAAAGCAAAACAGTCAAAGCCAAAGCCTCGGCACGGGCGCCCACCCGCACCAACGACCCTGAGCGCACCATGGCGGGCATTCTGGACGTGGCCACGGTCGAGTTCGCCGAGAAGGGGCTGGACGGCGCCCGCATAGACGAAATTGCAGCGGCTACGAAAACCAGCAAGCGCATGATTTACTACTACTTCAGCAGCAAGGAAGGTCTGTACCGTGCCGTGCTGGAGGACATGTACCGACGCATGCGCAGCATCGAATCAGGCTTGCATCTGGCCGATCTGCCGCCTGTGGAAGCACTGCAAAAGCTGGTCAGCTTTACCTTCGACCATCACCACAGCAACGAGAACTTCATTCGCTTGGTGATGTCGGAAAACATGCAGCGCGGGGCTTACCTGTCGCAAAGCAAAAGTATTCAGGACCTCAATGTGCCGGCCATTGCAGCGATCCAGGAGTTGTACGAGCGGGGCGTGGTGTCGGGGGTGTTTCGCGCCGGGCTCGACCCGGTGGACATTCATGCATCCATCTCCGCGCTGACGTTTTTTAATGTCTCCAACAAGCACACCTTTGGCCTGATCTTCAAGCAGGACCCAGCCGTGACCAACGCCATCACCACCCGACGCAACAACGTCATCGAGATGGTGCTGCGCTACATGCGCGCCTGACGTTCAGTCAGCCGCCTCCCCAGGTATTTTTATAGCCTAGGGTAAACCCCAATTTTCAAAAACTAACTGGTTAGTACATTAATGCATCCGGATTTTATAAAGACAACCATGGTTCAAAAATTAATTGGGCGCTACTGCCAGTTGCTGACGGCGATCATCGTCATCTGCCTGGTGCTCATGGTGTTGATGGTGTTTGGCAACGTGGTGATGCGCTACGCGTTTAACTCCGGCATTTCGGTATCCGAAGAGTTGTCCCGCTGGTTGTTCCTGTGGCTGATCTTCCTGGGGGCCAGCGTTGCGGTGCATGAGCAGGCTCACATGGGAAGCGACATGGTGGTGGATCTGCTGCCACCCAAGCTGAAAAAAGTGACCATCGTAGTCGGTCAGTTGCTGATGCTGTGGGTGACCTGGCTGATATTCTCTGGCAGTCTGGCGCAAACCAAGATCAATTGGGAGGTACTGGCACCCGTAACCGAATACTCCATGGCCTGGGTTTACAGCACGGGTGTGGTGTTTGCGGTTTCCACCGGGCTCATGCTGCTCAGTGACATGTGGTTCACGCTGCGCGGCCAACTCACCCCGGTACAGACCCGCAAAGCGCACCACGCCGCTGAGCTGGCGCAGTTTGAAGCCGATGCACGTGCCGCGGAACAGCAGGCTGGCAAGTCGGCTACCCGCCTTTGATACGGAGCACGCAATGACCATTGCCATATTTCTGGTTGCCTTAATCGGCGCAGTTGCGCTCGGTATTCCGATTGCTTATTCCCTGCTGCTTTCCGGTGTTGCACTGATGGTGCACCTGGGTAATTTTGACGCGCAGATTCTGGCGCAAAACGTGTTGGAGGGCGCCAACAGCTTTCCGTTGCTGGCCGTGCCTTTCTTCATGCTGGCCGGTGAAATCATGAATGTGGGTGGTTTGTCGCGGCGCATTGTGGACCTGGCCATTGCGCTGGTGGGCCATGTGCGGGGCGGCCTCGGTTATGTGGTCATCATCGCCGCCTGTCTGATGGCCTCACTGTCGGGCTCGGCGGTGGCGGATACCGCCGCGCTAACCGCCTTGCTGCTGCCCATGATGGTGCGCGCTGGCCACCAGAAGGCGCGCTCTGGCGGCCTGATTGCCTCGGCCGGCATCATTGCGCCAATCATTCCACCGTCGATCCCGTTCGTGATCTTTGGTGTGACCGCCAACGTGTCCATCGGCAAGTTGTTTCTGGCGGGTATCGTGCCCGGCCTCATGATGGGCATCGCCTGCGCAATAGCCTGGTGGCTGACCGCACGCGCCGAGGCCGTGGTGACCCCGCCCAGGGCCACCCGTGCCACCCTGTTCAAGGCCTTTCGCGACTCCACCTGGGCACTGGTGTTACCACTCATTGTCTTGGTGGGCCTGAAATTTGGTGTCTTCACGCCAACTGAAGCCGCCGTGGTGGCTGCCGTCTATGCCTTCTTTGTGGCGACCGTGGTGTACCGCGAGCTGAGCCTGAAGCAGTTGTACGAGGTATTTGCCGCTTCGGCCAAAACCACCTCGATCATCATGTTCATGGTGGCCGCTGCCGCCGTCAGTGCCTGGTTGATCGCCGTGGCCGACCTGCCGGGACAACTCATCGTCATTCTTGAGCCCTTCATGCAAAGCCCAACCACCTTGCTGTGCATTTTGATGCTGGTGCTGCTGCTGGTCGGCATGGTGATGGACCTGACGCCGACCATCCTGATTCTGGCGCCGGTGATGGTGCCGGTGGTCAAGGCCGCAGGCATTGACCCGGTGTACTTTGGCGTGCTGTTTGTGATGGTGGGCGTGATTGGCCTGGTGACACCGCCGGTGGGCACGGTGCTCAATGTGGTGGCCGGTGTCGGCAAGATGAAGATGGACCAGGTGGCCCGTGGTGTGATGCCGTTCCTGATTGCCGACGTGATTGTTTTGTTCCTGCTGGTGGCTTTCCCGCAAATAGTCATTGCACCCATGAACTTCTTCTACAAATGATTTTTTCGGGTTGTTGTGGTGCTGGGCACGCCGCCGCTACAACCCTTTCAACGGCGTCCCGATTGCACTGTAGATGGAGACACACATGAAACGACTCGTCCTTAAATCCCTCGTCGCCGCCGTGGCGCTGGCCGCTTTTGGCATGGCTTCTGCTCAGGACATCAAAGAGCACACCTTCAAATTCGCCACCAATGGCGCTGGCGAGCACCCGTCGGTAGCCGGCATGAAAAAATTCTCGGAACTGGTAGCGGCCAAGTCCGGCGGCAAGATGCAGGTCAAAATGTTTGTTGGTGGTGTGCTCGGCAGCGACCAGGCCAATGTGTCCGCCATTCAGGGCGGCACGCTGGAAATGGCTGTCATGAACACCGGTATTCTGGCCAGTGTGGCCAAGGAACTGGCTATTTTTGACTTTCCGTTCCTGTTTGCCAACAGCAATGAATCTGACGCGCTGGTGGACGGCCCGGTGGGCAAGAAGCTGCACCAGAAACTTGAAGCCAAGGGCCTGGTCGGCTTGGCCTACTGGGAACTCGGTTACCGTGAGATCACCAACAGCAAGCGTCCATTGGTCAAGGTCGAAGACATAGAAGGCCTGAAGCTGCGCGTGATCCCGAACCCGATCAACGTGGCCTGGGTCAAGGCGCTGGGTGCCAACCCGACACCACTGCCCTTCCCCGAGGTGTACAGCGCACTCGAGCAAAAAGCCATTGACGGTCAGGAAAACCCGGTGTCGGTGATTGCCACCAGCAAGTTCTGGGAAGTGCAAAAGTACATGACGATGACCAACCACCAGTACAACCCGCAGTCGGTGATCTTCAGCAAAAAAATCTGGGACGCTCTGAGCCCAGCCGAGCGCAAGATTCTGGACGACTCGGCAAATGAGGCGACCAAGTACCAGCGCGAGCAGGCGCGTGCCGCCGTGGCCGTCAACATGGCGTTGCTGAAGAAAAATGGCATGACCGTGTCGGAATTTGCACCAGCTGAAGTGGCCAAACTGCGTGACAAGATGAAGCCGGTAATTGCCCAGTTCAGCGCCAACGTGGGCGACGAGACCGTCAAGGAAGTCCAGGCAGAATTGGCCAAAATGCGCTAATAAAAATGAAAATAGACGGCAATACCGAGCTCATCGCCCACATCGGCTACCCCACCTATGCCTTTCGGGCACCGCTGATATACAACCCCTGGTTTGCCAAGGTCGGTATCAATGCCATCGTGGTGCCGATGTCGTGCCAGATTGAACCCTATCCGCGTTTCTTGCGCTCGATTTTTCATCTGGGCAATATTCGTGGCGCACTCATCACCATGCCGCACAAAGTGTCAACGGTGGGCATGGTCGACGAGGTGTTGCCCACTGCGGCCATAGCGGGTTCGTGCAACGCAGTGCGTCGTTTGCCCGATGGCCGCTTGCAGGGCGAAATGTTCGATGGCGAGGGTTTTGTGCGTGGCCTCAAACGCAAGGGGTTCGACCCCAAAGGCCAGCGGACCCTGGTTGTGGGTACGGGCGGCGTCGGTTGTGCTATTGCCGCATCACTGGCCGCTGCCGGTGTGCTGGCGATGGACTTGTTTGACGTGAATGATGCCTCCGCCAAGGGCCTGGCCAACCGCTTGATGCGGCATTACCCCAGCATGACCATCCGTACCGGCTCGAACGATCCGGCCGGCTACGAACTGCTGGTCAACGCCACCCCGATGGGCATGAAAGACGGCGACCCCCTGCCCGTCGATATGTCACGGGTTGACGCTGCCACCTTTGTTGGGGAAGTGGTCATGAAGACCGACATGACGGCGTTTTTGAAAGCCGCACAGGCGCGCGGGTGCCGCATCCAGATGGGGGCCGACATGCTTTATGAGCAGATTCCCGCGTACCTGGAGTATTTTGGCTACCCGGTGCCCACACCCGACGCGTTGCGCGAAGCGGCGCAATTGTCCGTTTAACCCATTAAAAACCAGCCCATGAACACCTCCACATCTGCCGACGTCCTGATCTCTGAAGTCGGTCCGCGCGACGGCCTGCAGTCTGTCAAAGCCACCATGCCCACCGCAGACAAATTCCGCTGGATCGACGCCCTGGTGGCGGCCGGCCTGAGCGAGATCGAAGTCTGCTCGTTCGTACCCGCCAAATTGCTGCCGCAAATGGCCGATGCGGCCGAGGTCGTCAAACATGCCTTGCAATACCCCGGCGTGACGGTGATGGCGCTGGTGCCCAATTTGCGCGGTGCCGAAGCGGCGCTCAAATCGGGCGTGCACAAGCTCACCATCCCGTGCTCGGCCAGCGAGGCGCATTCCCTGGCCAATGTCCGCAAGAGCCGCAAAGACATGGTCGAAGAAGTGCGCGCCATCGTGCGCCTGCGCGACGCCATCGCGCCGGGGGTCAAGATCGAAGCCGGTTTGTCCACCGCCTTTGGCTGCACCATTCAGGGTGAAGTGACCGATGACGACGTGGTCTGGATGGCCGAGCAAGTCGTGGCTGCCGGCGTCGACGAAGCCGGTTTGTCCGACACCACCGGCATGGCCAACCCGGCGCAAGTGCGCCGCCTGTTCAACAAGGTACGCGCTGCCATTGGCGACAAGACCGGTGCGGCTCACATGCACAACACACGCGGCCTGGGCCTGGCCAATTGCCTGGCTGCCTATGACGTGGGGGTGCGCACCTTTGACGCATCGCTGGGCGGCCTGGGTGGCTGCCCTTATGCGCCGGGCGCCTCCGGCAACGTGGTCACCGAAGACCTGGTCTTCATGTTCGAAGCCATGGGCATCAACACCGGTGTCGACCTCGAAAAACTCATCGCTGCACGCGCGCCCTTGATGGCCGGTCTGCCGGGTGAGCCGGTCTATGGCATGACCCCACTGGCTGGACTGCCCAAAAACTGGAAATAATTGGGCGCCCATACGTCGATGCGCTGGTGCGAACCTTTGCTGGCGGCAGCGGGCGCCGGGTTTTTTGTCAGCCTGAGTGATATTGCGCTTTATCATTGCTGAACGCCGCCGACAAGAAACCGACAAGGTCGGCCAGCATTGTCATCATCGGCAATGCCCTGGCGCTATTTTCATCCCCCTGGCGCTCGCGCTGCGCCTGTAACCGGAGCCACTGCCCATGGATTTACCCATTCACCAACTGTCGATGACGGTGCTAATGACCCCTGACACCGCCAATTTTTCCGGCAACGTGCATGGCGGCACCATTCTGAAACTGCTGGACCAGGTGGCTTTTGCCTGCGCCAGCCGTTACGCCGGGCGTTATGTGGTCACACTCAGCGTCGATCAGGTGATGTTTCGCCAACCCATCCATGTCGGTGAACTGGTCACGTTTTTGTCGTCGGTGAACCACACGGGTTCTTCGTCGATGGAAATCGGCATCAAGGTGATTGCCGAGAACATCCAGAACCGCGTGGTGCGCCACGTCAACAGTTGCTTTTTCACCATGGTGGCGGTCGACGATGACAAAAAACCAGCCCATGTGACGCCGCTGCAAGCCACCACCCCTGACGAGCTGCGCCGTCATGCCGCCGCTGAACTGCGCAAACAAATGCGTCGCGAGATGGAACAGCGTTTTGCCGCCACCCGGACCGGCTGATTCAAAAATACTGATCGGTAGCGTCGTTGCAACCAGCCGGATGCACTTCGGACTTGAATCCGCCGCTTTAAGTTACGGTTGTTCATCAAAAAACACCTGTGGCGGCTGCCAGACCACCGCCACGTCAGCCACTGGTGCACCCGGCTGCCAAACGGTCGCTTGTGCTTGCGGCAAGGCGGCGTGTAGCCCAGCCAGCCACGGCGCGGGCTCAGTGTTGGGTTTTCATGGCACGGACGCTGACATCGTCAGCAAAAATGGGGCAAAGGACTAAGGCCGGTTGATCCCGCAGCAACCTCGACTATTTAATTATTTGAAGTTACAATTAAATCATGTACACCGTCATCGAAACACCAATTTTCCAGCGCATGGTTCGTGGTGTGATGGATGAGGCTGAGTTGGCTGAGTTGGCTGAGTTGGCTGAGTTGGCTGAGTTTGTCACGTTCATCAGCACCACACCGCTGGCGGGTAATGTGATTCCTGGTACGGGTGACTTGCGAAAAGTACGCTGGGTGCGCAGCGGGATGGGTAAACGTGGTGGGTCGCGCGTGATTTATTTCAATCGGCTCCCCAGCGGGGTCGTGATTTTGGTGGCAACCTATGCCAAGGCCAAGTTTGACAACATGCCCATAGCAATTTTGAAAATGTGGAAGGAGGCCTACGATGGCTGAAGTAAAAATGGACGCTGAAATGTTGGCGTTTGCGAACGATGTAGCCGAGTCCATCCGGCAGGCCAAGCGTGGCGAATTTGCCGCGGTACATACCCCTGAAATGATCGCTGAATACAAAACCCGTGGTCGCCCGGTAGGTACGCGCAAGGCCGACACCAAGCAAGCCGTGACGGTGCGCTACAGCCCAGATGTGCTTGCCGCCTTCAAAGCCACCGGCCCAGGCTGGCAGGCCCGGATGAACGATGCCTTGCGCGAGTGGTTGGGGCAGCGGACTTTGGCTTGATCCAGTTGGGTGGCCGCTGGGTGCCGCATGACTTGCTTCGCACCGCTACCAACCATGATGGTGTTACCGGGCGTGTTAGCTGACTGCGTAGAAATACCAGCGCGTCATGTCCGGTACCGCTCGATCAGGGCACAGGTGCGCTCGACCGCCTGAACCGCCGCCTCACGGTCTTGCGAAAAGTTAAAGCGGATGCTGTTAATGGAATGGGGGCCAAACTCCGCCCCGGGGGTAACCGTCACACCGGCCTGATGGCGCAGCACAGTGACAAAGGTCTGGGTCGGCACGGCCAGTTCGGGCAGGCGCGGAAACAAATAGCTGCCCGCTTGCGGGGTGCGGGCAGCCAGCCCATCCACCGCACGGAGCCTGGCCAGCAAGGCGTCGCGGATTACCTGATGCAGGGCAATGCGTTCCTGCAGCCAGCCAGCGGGCTCGGCAAACCATGTCCGCAGCACCGACTGGCTGTAGCCCCCGGCCCGCAAGGAGACGATGGCCTGCAGCTTTTCCATCCGGTCAATCAGCGCCGCCGAGCCAAAGGCCACACCCACGCGGTACCCGCTAAGCGATTCCGTCTTGGAGGGGCCGATGATGGTGATCAGGTTGTCGGGGGCATGCGGGTTGGCCCGTAAATGCGTGTAGTGGCTGCCCGGATAAAGCAGCCGGGAATAGAGCTGGTCAACAATCACGGTGGCGCCGTAAGCCTGTGCCAAACGCGCAATGGCGTTAATTTCACTCTCAGCGTAAATCACACCCGCCGGGTTGTTGGGGTTGGAGAAAACAAACACCCTGGCCCCGGCTTTGAAAGCCTCTTCCAACTGCCCCAAATCGAGGCCCGCATGGTCGCTTGCGGCAAGGTAGTCCAGCTTGACGGGCGCGATCTCGGCGCCGAAAAATTGAACCAGCTTGCGGTTGGCGAAATAGTCGGGTTGCACAATCGCCACCTTGTCGCCTGCCGACACAGTGGAGGCGATGGCCAGAAAAAGCGCGCCCTGGGTACCCGGGGTGATGATCAGCCCATCGTCAGACGAGACCGGTGCGCCGGTGAACTCGGCGAGTTTGGCGGCAAGAAGGTCGCGGATGTTTTTCTTGCCGCGGTATTCGGTATAGGCCTGGTCGGCACCGGCTTCGACACCCGCGACAAAGGTCTCAAATGCGCCAGGGGTGGGTTCGAACGCATTGACATCGCCATGCGAAAAATCAACCGGCCTGCCTTCAAGCGGGCCGCCGCGCAGCAAAGGCCCCAGATCGGCCGCCTTTTGTCGTCCCTCTTGCCCCGGCGCGTTGTCGGTAGCAAGCATGGCAAATGTGTCTTCGATCTTGCCCATTTTGTCCTGTCGTCTGGTTGATTGGCGATGCTAACATTCTCAGGGCGGATGCATCTTGCGATGTCGTGAAGCGAAAGACGTGGATGTCAATTGATGTCTGGCCGATTCAGGCAGCACAAGGCCCGAAGCCGATTTTTAAATTTCCAGACTGCAGACGTTCAACCTTCAAGCTAAGCAGACGACATCTGCAAGCCGACCTTACTCATGCACATAGCGAATGTGGGTAGCTGCCGGACTATGGAGCATTTTGTCAATGCGAAACTGCGGCCCGGGCTCGCGCAGGTTCTCGAAGAGACGCCGCCCGCCGCCGAACAACACGGGTGCCAGGGCGATTTCCAGCTCGTCGACGACACCCAGGTTCAGGTACTGCTGGATCACATCCGCCCCACCCGCGATACGAATATCACGACTGCCTGCGGATTCCCGAGCCAGCGCCAGGGCACGCGCCGGCCCGTCATTGATGAAGTAAAAGGTCGTCCCACCGGGGCGCACCCAGGGTTCGCGTTTCTCATGGGTAAGAACGTATACCGGTGTGTGAAACGGAGCCTCCTCTGGCCAGGCGACCTCGCCTTGGTCGAACATTCGCTTGCCCATGACGTTGGCACCGATGCGCTCCGTGGTGTTGCGAAGCAGGTCATTGACCGGACCGGTCTCACCCCCTGGTCCGAGCTTGAGGTTCTCGCGAAAGTACTGTTGATTGAGGATCCAGGCCATCAGCGCACCCCACTTGGCACCCCAGTTCTTGTACTCAGGCTTGCCCATGGTCATGCCATCCGGTGCCACGTAGCCATCAAGGCTAAGTCCAATGTTGACGAATACTTTGCTCATGATTCTCCTCTCGCATGTTCGGATGTCGGCCTACGTTCAAGAGCAGGCGCGCGCGGCTTCATGCGTGTCCCCTGAATCGCAGAGTTAGCTTTTTGCCGTCCTAAATTTGCTGGACTCAATAATTTCGCAAAAGACAGGCATTAGTTCTGGGTCATGCTTTTTCCCAGTTTCTTCATGCAAGATAGCCATGATTTCCAGGTGCGTTCGCTCGTGATGGTATGACCTCGTCGTGGCCATCGCGTCGTAGCTGTCGGCGATCGTGATAATTCGGGAGCAAATCGGAATATTTTTTCCTGAGAGTTTATCTGGATAGCCCGTCCCGATGTAATGCTCGTGGTGGTGGCGAATCACCAGAGCTGCCTGTTGCGAGCCTTCGAGTTCTGTTGAGAGCAATATTTTTTCTCCGATCTCGGAGTGCCGTTTCATTACTTCCCACTCGGCTTCGTCAAGTTGAGACGGCTTCAACAGAATGTAGTCGGGTATTCCGATCTTGCCTATGTCGTGGAACGAAGCGGCGATAGTAAGGGCGTTGATCTCCTTATGCGACAGACCACAATATTCCCCGATATTGACAGAAAGACCTTGCACACGCTCGGAGTGGAGTCGTGTTAAAAGATCACGGTAACCCAGCGCAACTGACAAGGCTTTGGTGTACCTGAGCAGTGAATTAAAAACCTGATCTTCCAGTTCCATGTGATCTCCTCGGGCGGAACTCTAACAAGGCTGCAAAAAAAACAAAATTTTTGTAGCGCCAAGCCTTGCAGCCGGTGCCCTGTGACTTTGGGTGGTAAATCTTTTCGTCATTTGCGCAGTGTGCCGGATTTTTCTGTTTTGCGCTTGTGCGGTTTCCCAAAGCACGGGTTCGATGATCGCGGCGCTACTCACCGAGTAAACGGCATTCCACGCAAAAATGCCTCGGGGATAATTTTTCGTTCGTGAGCACAGCCGCTTGGCGATGCGACTAGCACCCTAAGGTCGTTCCAGACTGTGCCATCAGTAACGCGTTTTCAGGAACGGATAAACGTTTGGCATCTGTCTGACGACGTCGATTGCACCGGCATCAAGCGACACCGTACCCAGTACCGGGCGCATGCCACTCGCCTGACGAATCCGCGCATCCGCATTCACCCCCACGCACCATCCGCCGCCATGAACCATCATGATGATCGGCGCCAAGGCGTCGTCAACGTCAAAGTGAGGGGCTGCGCGCTTTGGCGCAGCCCCTCTCGACTGCCGGGTTGGGAGTTTTTCTTCGGGTGCGATTAAAAGAGTTCAATGTCGTCTCTCAATTAGTTCTCTCATGTGTAGTGGGAGCAGCCCGCGCAGCCTGTTGCTGAATTCTTCTTCGTGACGCTGCCAGACTATTCCGAGGTAAATAACCACAAGGCCGATGATTGTCAGAACGAACGGAAACATCATGCTGTCCTTGAACACATCGTAGGCCAAGTGGCCAAGATACCCAGCGGAACCTAGGCCGCCGAAGACGGCGAAGACTCTGCGCGAAAGCATAGCACCCACAACAATCATCACGAGGTTGATGCACAGATAGACGAATTTATTCAGCTCGCTGTCGGAACTCATCATAGACAAACCGCCCCAAAACGCAATAACGCCGAACAGATAAAGCCAGAATGCAAAGTCTTTTTCATGTCGTGTGCGGATGTCCACCCAGAAGGCAAGCAAGGCAATAAGCAGTCCAAACCACAGCGACACGAATTTTCGTAGCTCCCACGTCGCGTCGGCTTCGCCGAACAAAAATGGCGTCAAGTCCATGCTCATGTACCAAAGCGTTACCGCGATGGGCATGACTAGGAACGGCAAGCGGTAGCGCCACAGCATGACCGCACCGCTTGCAAGCGTGGCAAATTCCATAAACATCCAACGCCAGTCGATGTGTGTGTGGTACTCGCGGTAAATCTTGCCCTCAGCCCACCAACCCAGTGCAGCTTGCAAGCCATAGACTGCCAAGGGTGTGAGGACGACGACGAAAGTCGCCATGATTCCGGCTGGAATCGGCAAGTGGCTGCGGTTCAGAAAAAACTCCGTGAGCCAAAGTCCGACACCAGCATAGGCAAGAGCAATGAAGAATAACCCCCATCCTCCGAAGCGTTCCCACCCAAGATTCATGAACAAACTCATTGCGCCGATGGCAATCAAGCCTCCGAGGTAGTAAAGAACATGCGTGAAGCGGAAGCTCGGGGTGTCCTGTCCTCGCTCGCTCAGAAAGCGCCAGAGCTGATCCGCCTGCAACTCGCTGAGCAGCCCATTCCCCACGGCTTCTTTGAGGAGTCTGCGATTCAGTTCCATATGAACTCCCAACGTTCGAGTTAGGCCGCACGTTTTGGCTTGTTGCTGGCGGAAGCCTTGTTCAAGGCCGCGGCGGCATAAACTTCAAAAATATCCATACAAATCAACGATCTAAAAAACCAAGTTTCTTCGATACGGAGTCCGGGCACGACCGGCTGGATCGCTAACGAATAGCGTTTATCTTGCGCGCCGTAATGCAGAAACAAACCATGAACGCCTTCCAATTAGCCACCATGCCAGCATAAACCTGGGTGTCTTCAGCCAATTATGCCGCCAAAAACTACGTCATTCGCCCCCTTTGCGCCACACACTGGCCAGCCACGGCTGCTGTTCGCGCGGCAAGCCGCTCGGCCGGTAGTAATGCGTGAG
>MESQ01000068.1 GCA_001771065.1 Burkholderiales bacterium RIFOXYD12_FULL_59_19
GAGTGAGCTGTCATGGGGTGCACTGGCAAGGCGCGACGACGCGGCTGGCTCCTGCCAGCAAGGAGAAGCAACGCCGCCAGGGCGCTCCAGGGCGGCTCAATCGGGTGCGTAGCGCTCTCACCCAACGGGTGAACTTGATCGGAGCAAAAAAATTTAATCATTTCATGATCTTATTGAGATTCCAAAGCGGTCAACTGCGGAATCTAGGTTAAATGATGGTGAGACTCTCGGTGCCGGCGCTCAGGTCCTGGCTCTTGCCGCGCTGGCTGTTGAGCTTGATTTGCAGGCGCAAATCATTGACCGAGTCGGCATTACGCAGCCCGTCTTCGTAAGAGATTTCATTGGCTTCATAGGCATCAAACAAGGCCTGGTCAAAGGTTTGCATGCCGATGTTGCGGCTTTTCTTCATGACCTCCTTGATCTCGGCGACCTCGCCTTTGAAGATCAGGTCTGAAATCAGGGGCGAATTGAGCAAGATCTCGACAATGGCTTTGCGCCCCTTGCCGTCCTGCTTGGGCACCAGACGCTGCGACACCAAGGCCTTGAGGTTGAGCGACAAGTCCATCAGCAACTGCGCGCGGCGTTCTTCGGGGAAAAAGTTGACCACCCGGTCCAGTGCCTGGTTGGCACTGTTGGCATGTAATGTGGCCACGCACAGGTGACCGGTTTCAGCAAAGGCGATGGCATGCTCCATGGTCTCGCGGTCGCGGATTTCACCCATCAAAATCACGTCAGGCGCCTGGCGCAAGGTGTTTTTCAGGGCGGCTTCCCAACTGTCGGTATCAATCCCGACTTCGCGTTGCGTGACCACACAGTTTTTGTGCGGGTGGACAAATTCGATCGGGTCTTCGACGGTGATGATGTGACCGTAGGTGGAGCTGTTGCGCCAGTCGATCATGGCGGCCAGGGTGGTGGATTTGCCCGATCCGGTCGCTCCCACCATGATGCACAGCCCGCGTTTGCTGTTGATGACTTCCTTGAGGATGGGTGGCAACTGCAGGTTGTCAAGATTGGGCAGCGTCATGGGAATGGTGCGCAACACCATGCCGACCTTGTTTTGCTGCATGAACGCATTGACCCGAAACCGTCCCAGGTTGGGCGGGGCGATGGCAAAGTTGCATTCTTTGGTGCGCTCGAACTCGGCCACCTGCTTGTCGCTCATGATGGAGCGCGCCAGCGCCAGCGTGTGGCCTTCGTTGAGGGGTTGCGGCGACACTTTGGTTACCTTGCCGTCCACCTTGATGGCGGGCGGGAAATCGGCGGTGATGAACAGGTCACTGCCGCCGCGGCTGGTCATCAGCTTGAGCAGGTCGGTGATGAAAGAAGTAGCTTGATCGCGTTCCATACTTTTATCCGGGGAAGTTTTCGGGGATTTTGGCCTTGGTGCGGGCCTCGGCCGGACTGATGATGTTGCGCCGCACCAGGTCGGTCAGGTTTTGATCCAGGGTTTGCATGCCCACATTGTTGCCGGTCTGGATGCTTGAGTACATCTGCGCCACCTTGGCTTCGCGGATCAGGTTGCGAATGGCGCCGGTACCCAACATGATCTCATGGGCGGCCACCCGGCCCTGGCCGTCCTTGGTCTTGCACAGGGTTTGCGAGATCACGGCTTGCAGCGATTCGCTGAGCATGGCGCGGATCATTTCTTTCTCGGCGGCCGGGAACACGTCGATGATCCGGTCAATGGTTTTGGCCGCGCTGGAGGTGTGCAGCGTGCCAAACACCAGGTGGCCGGTTTCAGCCGCCGTCATGGCCAGGCGGATGGTCTCCAAGTCGCGCATTTCACCCACCAGAATCGCGTCCGGGTCTTCGCGCAGCGCCGACTTGAGGGCGGCGGCAAAACTTTGTGTGTGTGGCCCCACCTCGCGCTGGTTGATCAGGCATTTTTTGGAATCGTGCACAAACTCAATCGGGTCTTCGACCGTCAGAATGTGGCCGTACTCGTTTTCATTGAGGTAGTTGACCATGGCCGCCAGGGTGGTCGATTTGCCCGAACCGGTGGGGCCGGTCACCAGCACCATGCCGCGTGGCTTGAGCGCCAGCTCGGCAAAAATTTTGGGGCAGTTGAGCTGTTCCAGCGACAGGATTTTGCTGGGGATGGTCCGGAATACCGCGCCGGCGCCCCGATTCTGGTTGAAGGCATTGACCCGAAAGCGCGCCAGCCCCTCAATTTCAAAGGAAAAGTCAATTTCGAGGAATTCCTCAAAGCGTTTGCGCTGGGCGTCGTTCATGATGTCATAGACCATGGCGTGCACCTGCTTGTGGTCCAGCGGGTCCACGTTGATGCGGCGCACGTCACCGTGAACCCGGATCATGGGCGGCAAGCCGGCCGACAAATGCAAATCTGACGCTTTGTTTTTGACGCTGAACGCCAGCAGTTGGGTAATGTCCACAGAGTGCCCTTTTATTTAAGACTGACACAAAATTGCCCCGGCTAGGCGTTCCGACGCAGGCAGTACAAATGTACGGCAAGGAGGAACAACAACGCCGGGGCGGTTTTGTGTCGGTCCGAAGTTTGTTACGCTTGGTAATTATGACTAATATTTCAAAACAATTGGATGCCGTGCATGTGCGTATTCAAGCTGCCTGCGTAGCCGCCGGGCGGCCCGCCGGATCGGTTGCGCTGCTGGCCGTGTCCAAAACCTTTGGTGTGCATGCTGTGCAGTCCGCTTTTGCCTCCGGACAAACCGATTTTGGTGAAAACTACATCCAGGAAGCGGTGGAAAAAATCACCAGCTTGCGCCATCTGCCGCTGGTGTGGCATTGCATCGGCCCGGTCCAGAGCAACAAAACCCGGCTGGTGGCCGGACACTTTGATTGGGTGCAGACGGTGGATCGCTTTAAGATTGCCCAGCGCCTGAGCGAGCAGCGCCCCGCAACGCTGGCACCGCTGCAGGTGTGTATCCAGGTCAATGTGGATGGCGGTCCGACCAAATCGGGCGTGCTGCCCGAAGACGCACTGGCGCTGGCGCAAGCCGTTGCCGGATTGCCGCGTCTGCGCTTGCGTGGTTTGATGTGTATCCCGGAGCCCGTGCCAGACTTCGCGGCGGCTTGTCATGTGTTCAAACGCGCCAGTGACTTGTTGACTGTATTGAATGCGCAGGGGCTTGATCTGGACACCCTGTCGATGGGCATGAGTGCCGACCTGGAGGCTGCCGTGGCCTCAGGCAGTACCCTGGTGCGGGTGGGGTCGGCTATTTTTGGTATGCGGCAGAAAAATGCATGACATGGGTGCTGCCGTGCTTCATGCGGCAGGCGGCAGGGGGGCTGGTCGACCAAACAAATAACCCTGGAATTGGCGGCAACCCAGCGTCAGCAAGGCATCGCGCTGCACCACGCTTTCAACCCCTTCGGCAATGACTTCCAGCCCCAGGCTTTCTCCGAGCGTGACGATGGCGCGAATGATGCTCGCGTTGAGCGGGTCGTCGATCATGTCGCGGACAAACGCCTGGTCAATCTTGAGCTGGTTCAGGGGCAAGCGCTTGAGAATGGCCAGCGACGAATAGCCGGTGCCAAAGTCGTCCAGGGACAGGCGCACACCCAAAGTGCGAAGGGCCGCCATTTTGTCCATCACGTCGGGCACATCGTCCACCAGTTGGCTCTCGGTCAGCTCCAATTCGAGTCGGTCTGCGGTGGCTCCGGTTTGTACCAGAATGGCCTTGACCTGGGCGACAAAATCCGGCTGACGAAATTGGGCGGCACTGACATTGACGGCAATGGTCCAGGCGGTGTGCTCGGGTCGCTGCGAAAACGCTCGCAATTGAAGGCAAGCCGTGCGTAAGACCCAGGCCCCCAGCGCCACGATCAGGCCACAAGACTCCGCTATCGGGACAAATTCAGCGGGCAAAATCAAGCCGCGCATCGGGTGTTGCCAGCGCAGCAAGACCTCAAAACCAAGGGTGTGCCCCTGGTCGTCCACCTGCGGCTGGTAATACAAGACAAATTCATCATGCGCCAGGCCCCAGCGCAGGTCGGCCTCGAGTGTGGTGCGCGCCACCACCTGGGCTTGCATCTCGGGGTTGAAAAAGCGCAGGGTGTTGCGTCCCGACGCCTTGGCCTGGTACATGGCCAGGTCCGCTTGTTTGAACAGTTCTTCGCGTGTGTCGTTGGGGCTGTTGATCAGCGCCACCCCGATACTGACGCTGGTTTGGCAAGTTTGCGAGCCCAACTGGTAGCTTTGACTGAGTCGCTCCAGCAATTTTTGCGCGACCTGTTGCGCTTGCCGCGCCGCTTCGCCCGGCTGGGTGCTGAGCTGGGCCAGCATCACCACAAACTCATCGCCACCCTGCCGCGCCAGCGTGTCCTGGGCTCTGACGCACTCGCGCATGCGCTCGGTGATTTGGCGCAACAAC
Source organism: Burkholderiales bacterium RIFOXYD12_FULL_59_19 (assembly GCA_001771065.1). Classification (GTDB taxonomy): domain Bacteria; phylum Pseudomonadota; class Gammaproteobacteria; order Burkholderiales; family Burkholderiaceae_C; genus Rhodoferax. The sequence continues at coordinate 4,353 of MESQ01000068.1, forward strand.
GCATCACCCACATCATGCCCCAGGGTGTCGTTGATGTCTTTGAAGTTGTCCACGTCGAGGAACATGAGGGCGGCACTTTGCGGCGAGCGTGGCAGCGAGCCGAGCAGCTGTTGCACTCGATCCAGCAACAGGCGCCGATTGGGCAGGCCGGTCAGGGGGTCGTAAAAGGCCAGTTGGTGGATGGCATCTTCAGCTTGTTTGCGCCGGGTGATGTCGGTTGAGATACCGCACAAGGCATAAATACGGCCCCGACTGTCGCGCAAGGGCAGTTTGACCGATAACAAACTCTTGGTGACCTGGTCGTCATGGCTGCGGTGGACTTCTTCCTCTTCTACTCTTTCGCCCTGCTCAATCACGCGCAAATCATGGGCCCGCAACTTGACCACGGTGACCTCATCAAAAAATGCGCTGTCGGTTTGCCCGACCACCTGTTCGGCGCTGCGGCCAAACAGCTGCACGACCCGGCTGTTGACATATTGGTAACGCAGTTGCATGTCCTTGATGTAGATGAAGGCGTCCACGCTGTTGAGTATGGTGTTGAGCCGGGCTTCGTCGGCGCTGATATGGGCAGTTTTTTGCGCCACCTGGCGGTGTAGCCACGCGTTCAGGCCGAGCGCCAGCAGCAGGGCGGCGAACAAGCCCGACAGTACCCACCACAGGTAGCTTGGCAACCGAAAAACAGGCGCGGTTTGCATCCAGCGCTGTAAAGCTTCAGCATAGGGTGAATCCGGCTGTGCCTGCCACACCGACAAATGGCGATCAATGGCGACCAGCAACTCGCCATTTTGGCCTTTGGCAGTGGCGTAATACAGTTGCACTGGTTGAAAAACAATGGCCGTTGCTTCCAGATTAAATTGGGGTGCGTGTGAGTCGCCATAAAAACGGTTGGTCGCGACCGCATCGGCGTTGTTCTGGCGCACTTGCTCGAACCCCTGTTCGAACGAATCCACATGCACCAGCGCCGCAGAAACGGCAAAACTGTTCAACAGGTCGTCGAGAAACTGCACCTGGGTGGCACCGGCAAGCACGGCGATGCGTTTGTTGTGCAAGTCGGTAATGGACCGAATGGTGACATCCTTGCGCTTGTAAACCTGCGACCAGCTCAGTAGCGCCGGCACCTGATGAAAGTCAAAGCGTTGGCTGCGTGGCTCGGTGTAGGCGACATCGGGCATCAGGTCGATGTCACCCTGGTCCAGCGCATCCAGACAGGCCAGCCATTCACAGGGCACCACCACCATGTCCCAGCGCTCGCGCGCGGCCACTGCCATCAGCACGTCACCCAGAATACCGCTGGGCTGTCCGCTTGGGCTCAAGGAAATTTTTGGCGCGTTGTCATAGACGCCGACCCGAACCGTGCGTGGCGGCGGGTCGGCCGCCTGCGCCTGCAGTGCGGGCCAAAGCAGGGCCAGCAGCAAGCCCTGCGCCATCAGGCGCCAGCGTGCAGGCACGGCATGAATTGAAGAAAAAGCCATACACGAATTATGCGGCGAGTGACCGGGTGGGTCGGTTGGGCAGCGACGTTGCTCGTCTTACGCTTACTAACGGTAGCTTGTCAGGTGGATGTTGGTTTCGGTGCTGCGGATGCCTTTGATCAGGCGGATCCGCTCCAGAATCTGCGACAGCTCGGTCATGGAGCTGGCTTCAATTTCGGCCAATAGGTCCCAGCGGCCATTGGTGTCGTGCAGCGCCGACACGCCGGGTTCGCCCAGCAAACTGGCAATCACCAGGCGCGTCTGGTTGCCTTCCACCAGCACTTCCATCCAGGCCCGGATGCTGCTTGGCTCGGATTCGGGCCGCAATTTTGCCGTGTAACCCAAAATCACCTGGCTGTCTTCAAGCTTTCGGATGCGGTTGGTCACGGTGCCGCGCGACACCTTGAGCTTGTAGGCCAGATCCGCCACATTCATGCGTGCGTTTTGGCGCAGCAGGCCAATCAGGTTTTGGTCAAGTTCATCCATGGCTGTTAAAAAGTGATTGTGCATTGTCAAAACGGCAATTTTGCTGCAAAACAGTACAAAGTTGGCGATATGAATTAACGCCGCCTTGCGGCACACTGGATTCATCTGAAAAACCAGCCTGTGAGACACCCCATGACGACCTCTGCCACTGCATCAAGCGCCATGCCCCGTGTTGCCAAGCCCAGCGTGGTCACCCTGTACCTGAGTGCACCCGAGATGGTGCGGCTGATCCGTGCCAAAGGCGTGGCCGCTTGTATTGCCGGCATTGCCGACAACATCCGTGCCGACTTTTTGCGTTGGCCAGACTTTGACAAGTCAGCCCGTGTGGCCAACCATTCCGAAAACGGCGTGATTGAACTCATGCCGATCGCCGACGACACGCTTTACAGCTTCAAGTATGTCAATGGGCACCCTAAAAACACCCGCATCGGCTTGTCGACTGTGATGGCTTTTGGCGTACTGGCCGACGTGGCCACGGGTATCCCGCTGTTGCTCAGCGAACTGACCTTGACCACCGCGCTGCGCACTGCAGCCACCTCGGCGCTGGCTGCGCAGCTGCTGGCGCGCCCGAACAGCCGGGTATTGGCCCTGATTGGCAACGGCGCCCAAAGCGAGTTTCAGGCGATTGCTTTCCAGCATCTGCTGGGCATTGAAGAGTTGCGTTTGTTTGACACGGACCGTGCGGCCAGCGCCAAATTGGTGGCCAACCTGAAAGATACGGGCTTGAAAATAACCCTCTGCACCAGCACCTTTGATGCTGTCCAGGGTGCTGACATCGTCACCACCATCACGGCCGACAAAACCAATGCGACCATCCTGACGCCTGACATGGTCCGCCCAGGCATGCACATCAATGGTGTGGGCGGCGACTGTCCGGGTAAAACCGAGCTGCACGCCGACATCCTGCACCAGGGCAGCGTGTTTGTGGAATTCACGCCGCAAACCCGTGTCGAAGGTGACATCCAGCAGATGCCAGCCGACTTTGCCGTGACCGAGCTGTGGCAGGTGCTGGCCGGCCAGCGCCCGGGGCGCCAGCATCCGGACGAAGTCACGGTATTTGACTCGGTCGGGTTTGCGCTGGAGGACTACTCGGCGCTGCGCTTTATGCACGCTGCGGCGAACGAACTGGGGCTGGGTGAACACATCGCCCTGATCCCGGAAATGCTGGACCCGAAAAATCTGTTCGGCGCCTTGCTTGTGAATGACGGCCAGAAATTTGCGGGCACAACCCCGACCCATCGCGTGTTGGCGCTTGCACAATAAACAAGCTTTTACGCTTGTCCTCCGCCGCGCTGTGCGCTGTACTTAGACCACCTTGCGCATCAGCGTGCTCTTGCCAAACAGCGACTCGATCAGGTCCACCGCCACCTCGGCGGTGCGGTTGCGTACATCAAAGGCCGGGTTGAGCTCCATCACGTCCAGCGAGGCCAGGCGACCGGTGTCGGCAATCATTTCCATACACAGTTGCGCCTCGCGGTAAGTGGGGCCACCGCGCACCGTGGTGCCTACGCCAGGCGCAATGTCGGGGTCGAGAAAGTCGACGTCAAAACTCACATGCAGGTGGGTGTTGGCGTCGACCAGGGCCAGTGCCAGTTCCATGGCGGCGCGCATGCCCATTTCGTCGATGAAGCGCATGTCAAACACTTCCAGTCCGGCTTCGTGCACCAGGCGTTTCTCGCCCGCATCAACACTGCGAATGCCGATTTGGCGCACCCATTTGGGGTTGATGGCCGGCACCTGGCCACCGATGCGGGTCAGCTCTGGCGGCCCATAACCGCACAAACAAGCGACCGGCATGCCGTGGATGTTGCCACTGGGCGTGAGCGCGCTGGTGTTGAAGTCGGCATGGGCATCGAGCCACAGCACGCGCAGCTTTTTGCCAGTGTCGCGGCAGCGGCGCGCCACTGCGCTGATCGACCCCAAGCCCAGGCAATGGTCACCACCCAGCAAAATCGGCAAGCGGTTTTGCTGCAGCTCGGCATACACCGCGTCATGCACCGTCTGGTTCCAGGCGGCCACCTCGGCCAGATGGCGATAGCCGTCAACCGGTGGCAGCCACGGATTGCGTGGCCCGCTCAGGTTGCCAAGGTCCCGCACCTGCAGGCCGTGACTTTCGAGCACCTGGAGAATATTGGCCACGCGCAAGGCTTCCGGCCCCATGCTGGCACCGCGGCTGCCCGCGCCAATGTCGGTGGGCGCGCCGATCAGGGAAATGTTGGGGTTCATGGTGCAGTCGTTTTCTGAAACTGAAGTTGGTTCTGGCGTGACGTGAAAATGGTTTTTCGCAGTTTAGTCAGTTCGACAGTTAATGCGTTACGACCATGCAGATGCCGCGTCAGGGAGAACCCTAGCAGTCGGCATGCGATTGCCGTTCTAGGGTTTATACAGCTTGGAAGCGGATGATTTTGAGGTTTAATAGGCCACATAATTTGCACAAATGTAATAGCAAAAAAATGATCAACGACAGGTTTTTTTGGTTGGGGCACCCGGTCGTTTTTCGACCTGGTGAAACTTTTTCCGCGGCGTTGCGCCGCGCGGGTCTGGATGACCTGGGGCCTGCCATGGGGCAATTGCGCGGACGCTACTTTTGCGGCATCGGGGCCTGCCAGGCCTGTCTGGTGTCGGTCAATGGGGCGGCGCCGGTAGAGGCCTGCCTGACACCGGCGCGCGCTGGTGTGCAGGTCACGCTGGCTGCGCCACCGGCTTGTGAGGTGCACCGTGTGGCAGCCTGATGTGTTGGTGGTGGGTGGTGGCCCGGCCGGTGTTGCTGCCGCGGTAGATCTGGCCGGCATGGGTTTGTCAGTGCTGCTGGCTGAGCAGCGTGACCGCTTGGGCGGCGCCATCCACCGTGCCTACGCCGGGGTCGGCTCCAGCCCCGTCAAGCGCAATGCGCACCATGAACGCCGTTGGCACGCTTTGTTGGCGCAGGTGCAGCAGGAAGGGGCGCGGCTCAGGGTGCAATTGCAATCTGTTTTTTTGGGCGTCGAGGGCGATGGCCGCTATTTGCTGGATGACCGGGTTGCCGGGCGGGTGCGCCCTGTTCGCCCCAGGGCTGTGGTGATGGCGGTGGGCGGTGTCGAGCGCGTACTGCCGGTGCCGGGCTGGGAGTTGCCTGGTGTGAGTACGGTGGGTGGCCTGCAGCTGCAGCTCAAGGAAACCGGTGAAGCTCCGCTGGGCCCGATCCTGGTGGCGGGCAGCGGGCCGCTGCCGCTGGCTTATGCCGCGCAATTGGCCGCTGCGGGTCATCCGCCGTTGGCGCTGCTGGAACGCGGCACGCCTTTTGGTACGGCGCTGGCGCACCCCGGCGCGGCCTTCAATGGTTTGCGCAGTTGGCCACCGTTGGCCGAGGCGCTGGGTTATGCCCGCCAGTTGTGGCGCTCCGGCGTGCCCTACCGCACCGGGTGCCGGGTCAAGGCCATTGAAGCCATGGCGCAAGGCCTGCGCGTGACCGCGGTTGACCAGCGTGGTCAGACCCAGGTGTATGAGGTGGCGCAGCTGGCTTTGCACGATGGCCTGGATGTCAATCAGACCGGTTTGCCGCGCCAAACGGCGGCGGGCCTGCCCGTGGTCTGGGCCGGGGATTGCCGCGAGGTGCTGGGCGCAGAGGCTGCTGTTCAAGACGGCCGTCAGGCCGCGCAGCAGGTGGCGAAAGCCCTGGGGCAGCCGTGCCCAGAGGCTAATTTTGATGACCGCTTGCAGTCGGCCCGCCGCTTGCAGGCGGCGCTGCGCACGCTGTACCAAGTGCCAACCTTGGACATCATGCCCGAGACCGTGGTTTGCCGTTGTGAAGGGCTGCGCGCCTCAGGTTTTGCCGCACTTCAGGGTGCTGGCTCGGCACACGAAATTCGGGTGATCGGCCGGTTTGCCATGGGCGCCTGCCAGGGCCGTTTTTGTGCCCGGGCGGCACAGGCCCTGGCCGCCCAGGCGGGGGTGGCGTTTGAGCCCCAGGACCTGCGCGGTAGTGTGCCGCGCTGGCCGCTGCGACCGGTGTCGGTGGCGGCGCTGGCAGCGTACACCGATGAATAGCCGATGAATACCCGATCCATGATTTCTACAACCGGCAATTTTGCCTCTACCAGGAGAAGACGATGACATTGAACCAACGACGCCATTTCACATGGGGTGTGGCCGCTCTGGCGGCAAGCTGCTTTGCCGGTGCTGCGCTGGCACAGGCCCCCAGCGCGGATCAAACCACCTGGGATCGCATCAACAGTACCAAAACCCTGCGTGTGGGTGCGGTTGCCGGTGCCCCGCCAAATTACCAAAAAAATCTGGCCACCAGTGAATGGAGCGGCATCATGGTGGACCTGGCCAAAGACCTGGCGGCCAAGCTCAACGTTAAATTGGTGGTGACCGAGACCACCTGGGGCAACTCGGTGCTCGACTTGCAAACCAACAAGCTCGACATCTTTTTTGGCCTCAACCCGACACCCCAACGCCTGGAGGTGATTGATTTCACCGTGCCGCTGTACCAGAACGCCTTCACCCTGATCGCCAAAAAAGGCTTTGAGGCCAAGACCTGGGACGACCTCAACAAGCCCGAGGTGACGATTGCGGTCGATGTCGGTTCGTCCTACGACAACCTGGTGACAGCCATGTACGACAAGGCCAAAATTTTGCGGTTCGAGAAATCCAACGATGCCACCATGGCGGTGCAAACCGGTCGCGCCGACGTGCAGCCGCTGGTGGTCACGGTGTCGGCCGGCATCCTCAAGAAGAACCCCAACGTGGGTCACCTGATCGTGCCCGAGCCCATCAAGGGCACCACCACCAACGCTGGTTTGCGCAAAGAGCAGGACAAAACCTGGCAAACCTACGTCGACAAATGGATCACCGAGCTGCGTGCGGCTGACAAGGTGAACCCGATTGTGCTGTCCAATCTGGACAAACTGATGGGCATCAAGCCCGCAGAGATTCCGGTTATCGTCAAGTTCTGATGCGTGTGCGCCCAGGCGCTGCGCCCCACAGGCAGAGGCTGGGTGTTTGTTTGATCGACGGGAGGTCTTGTGTACCAGTGGAATTTTGAATTTTTGTGGGAATACCGCAGCCTGTTTGCCACCGGCCTGCTCTACACCCTGGGCTATACCGTGATGTGTATTGCCCTGGGGCTGCTGGTTGGCCTGATCGCCGGCATGGGGCAGTTGTCGCACTGGGCGGTGATGCGCTGGCCCATGAAGGTTTATGTGGAACTGTTTCGCTCGACGCCGGTGCTGGTGCAAATCATCTGGTTTTACTACGCATTGCCGGTGTTGCTGGGCATAGAAATGTCGCCGGGCATGGCGGCGGTGCTGGCGCTGTCCTTGTACGGTGGGGCGTTTTACTCCGAGATCATCCGCGGTGGCATCATCTCGATCGAGGTTGGCCAATCTGAGGCCGCGCGCGCCCTGGGCATGACGCGCTTTCAGATCATGCACCGCGTGGTGTTGCCGCAGGCGCTGCGGCGCATGACGCCGCCACTGCTGAATCAGTCGATCATGCAGCTGAAAAACACCTCGCTGGTCTCCATTGTGGCCTTGCCGGACCTGGTTTACCAGGCGCAGGCTGTGGTGCACGAAACCTACCGACCGCTGGAAACCTACACGCTGATTGCGTTGATGTACCTGGCCGTGCTGGTGCCCGCCACCAGCCTGATCAAGCGGCTGGAGCGGCGTGCCGATACCTGAACTTTGTGAGATTTATCCATGATTGAAATCCGGGGACTGCGCAAGCAGTTTGGCGACAACCTTGTCCTCAAAGACGTGTCGATGCGTGTGATCAAAGGCCAGGTGGTGGCCTTGGTGGGGCCGTCAGGTTCTGGCAAATCCACGCTGCTGCGCTGCATCAATTTGCTGACCCTGCCCGATGCCGGCAGCATCCGCGTGGGCACACACGAATTCAGCTACCAGGGCGCTGCCACCCGGCTGCCCAGCGACCGCGTGCTGGCGCGTTTTCGGGCCAACACCGGCATGGTGTTTCAGCATTTCAACCTGTTTCCGCACATGACCGCCTTGCAGAATGTGATGGAGGGCATGGTCACGGTGCTGCGCACGCCCAAGCCAGAAGCCCGGGCCCGGGCGCTGCAATTGCTCGACAAAGTGGGCTTGTCAGACAAGGCCGATGCCCACCCGCAACAGCTCTCGGGTGGCCAGAAGCAGCGCGTGGCCATCGCCCGCGCGCTGGCCATGCAACCGCAGGTGATGCTGTTTGACGAAGCCACCTCGGCGCTCGACCCAGAGCTGGTGGGTGAGGTTCTTGCGGTGATCCAGTCGCTGGCCAAAGACGGCATGACCATGGTGATCGTCACCCATGAGATTGCCTTTGCCCGTGAAGTGGCCGATGTGCTGGTTTTTATGCGCGACGGCGTGGTGGTTGAAAGTGGTCCCGCCAAGGACGTGATTGACCACCCCCAGCAGGCCGCCACCCAGGCCTTTTTAGCGCGCTTTCACGACAAGCCTTAAAGAGTTGGGGTCAGAGGTGCGCCACGTCGCTGTGCGGGTGGTCTGACCCGCAGGTCTTTTAATCAGTTGGGGTCAGAGCACGTCGCTACGCGAGTGGTCTGACCCGCAAAGTTTCAAGTTAGTTGGGGTCAGAGCACGTCGCTGCGCGAGTGGTCTGATCCGCAAGGTTTCAGAAAACGCGAAGGCGTCAAGGCCGATAAATCCTGCGCACTGTCCTGTTCCAGCGCCCAGCGCGCCACGGCGGCGCCCACCAGCGGCCCCAGGCAAATGCCATCGCCCTGCATGGCCGTGGCCAGGATCAGGCCGTCCAGTTCGGGGTGCCGGCCAACAATGGGCAGACCGTCTTCGGTGGTGGCGCGAATACCGGCAAAGGTGCGAATGACCCGCTGGCGCGCCAGCGGCGGGTAAACATCGATGGCCTCACGCAAAATGGTCGCCACCGTGCGGATGTCGGTTTGGCGGTCCAGCACGCCGGTCTCGCGGCTGCTGCCCAGCAAAAATTGGCCGGTACGCAGCGGGTCAATGACCAGGCTCACTGAACTTTGTTTGGCAGTGGGTGTGTGTTTGGCGGCCAGGTAACTGGCCGACATCAGCGGTCCGGGCAGCACCGCGTAGCCAAAGGCGGCGCGGTCGGTCACGATCAGCTGCCCCTTGCGTGGAATCATCACCTTGTCCAGCCCCAAAAATGCCATCGAGTCGATGCCTGCGGCCAGCACTACCACGTCAGCCAGAATGCGCCCGGCGGGGGTTTCTACGCCAATGACGCGCTGTCCCGACAGTACCAGATCGTGCACCGGGGTGTGCCGCAGCAGCACCACGTTGGCGCACGACAACAGGCGGTGCGTCACCTGGTAGCCAATGGCATGGCCGTCCTTGGGTACCTTGAGCCCGGCCAGCACACTGCTGCCCAGGCCCGGCACACGCCGCATCATCCCGGCACGGTCGAGCCACAGGGTGGGCTCGTTTTGGCTATTGAGGTCGCGCTGTTGCGCTGCAATCACCGTCACTTCCAGGTCGGAGCGCGCAAACAAATAGGTGGGGCGGGTGTGGAACAGGTCTGTCAGAATTTCTTCATGCACCAACTGGGCATAAAGGTCGCGCGCCTGGCGCGCCAGTTGCATCATCACGCCGGGGCGTTTGCTGGCGACCGACACCGCGCCATCCGAGGCACCGGTGGCACCCGCTGATGGCGTGTCGGCATCGAGTACGGTGACTTTGGCGCCGGCGCGGCTGAGATAAAAGGCGGTGGCCGCGCCCACAATGCCGGCGCCGATCACAATGACATGAGGCGAGTTTTGACGGACAAGCATGAATTTTTTTTTGATCCTGTCCGCATTATCAATCGCCGCTGGGCGGCATACTGGCGTCAGCTAATTCATCGTTGATTCTGTGGGTGAAAAGACTGTTTGTGCCGGGTTCAGAAGTTGCGTCAGATCGTCCGCTGGCATGGCTTTGGCAAACAGCCAGCCCTGGTAGGCTTCGCATCCATGTTGACGCAAGAAATTCAGTTGTGCAGGCGTTTCCACGCCCTCGGCGATCAGCGTCATACCCAGACTTTGTGCCAGGGCAATGATGGCGCGCGTGATGGCGGCGCTACTGCTATCGGTCAACACGCCAGCCATAAAACTTTTGTCGATCTTGAGCTTGTGCACCGGTAAAGCCATGAGATAGGCCAACGACGAGTAGCCGGTACCGAAATCGTCCAGCGCCACATGGCAGCCCATGGCTACCAGCGCCTCCAATTGCTCGCGCGCCTGCTCGGGTTGTGTCATGGCCACGGACTCAGTGATTTCAATGTCCAGCCACGCCGCTTGTGCGCCGGTGCGCTGCAGCGCCGCGCGCACTTTTTCGGGTAGTTTATGCTGGCGAAACTGTTGCGCCGACACGTTGATGGCCACACGCAGCGGGGTGCCTGCCCGCGTCCAGGCCGCAATTTGCAAACAAGCGGTTTCCAGTACCCAGTCTGACAAGTCCAGAATCAAACCGGTGGACTCGGCCATTGGAATAAAGCGCTCGGGCGAGACGTGCCCTAACTCCGCATCAAACCAGCGCAGCAGCGCTTCTGCGCCCACAATTTCGTTGGTGTGAACATCCACTTGTGGCTGGTAGTGCAAGCGCAAGCTGCCAGCGGTCATGGCTTCTTTCAGTCGTGCATGCAAGCGCATGTCTTCATGCACTTTTTGGTCCATGTCGCTGGCATACAGTTTGTAGTTGCCACGCCCGCTGGCTTTGGCCTCGTACATGGCCAGGTCGGCATAGCGCAGCAAGGTGTCGATGTCTTGTGCATCGCTTGGGTAAAACGCCATGCCCATGCTGGCGCTGGTATAAACGTCCTGGTTTTGCAACCAATAAGCGGGCTGCAAAACCAGCAGGAGTTTGCGTGCTACTTTGGCGGCTTCCTCCGCATCGGCCAGGTCGGGCAGCAAAATGGCAAACTCGTCACCACCCATGCGGGCCAGGGTGTCATTTTCGCGCAGCACACCGTGCATGCGCTTGCCCACTTGCACCAGCAGTTCATCGCCAATGGGGTGGCCAAAACCATCATTGATCTTCTTGAAGTCATCCAAGTCCAAAAACAACACCGCCATGCCGTGCCTGGTGCGCCCTGCGCGCGCCATCTCCTGCTTCAACTGCAGATGAAACAACCAGCGATTGGGCAGCTTCGTCAGCTCATCATGGGTGGCTTGATAACGCAGTGACTCTTCAAATTTTTTACGCTCGCTCAAGTCCCGGATGTAGGCAATGGCATGGGATGTGTTGACGTCTTTAAAATGTCCCAGGGAAATATCCACTGGCAACAGGTGCCCGTCGCGACATTGCAATTTCAAGTCGAGCAAGCCCATGGCACGGCTGTGCGGTGCTGTAAAGTAGCTTTGCATGATCTGGGTGTGTTTTTCGCGCAAGTGGGGGGGCAAGAAAATACTGACGTTTTGCCCCACCAGTTCAGCGGGTGTGTAACCCGTCAGGCCTTCGATGGCCGGGTTTGCCATCAGGATATTGCCTTTCCCATCCACCCACAAGACCCCGTCGGGAGCCGCGCTCAAGGCCACTTTTTCACGCAATTGTTGCTCCTGGATGCGTTCCAGTGGACGCTGCAAGGCTTCGTTGAAGGTGGCGTGAAACAAAAAAAGGTAGGCCGCCATCTTGTAGGCGTGCCCGATCATGTTGGCCCCGTCCTGGTCCAGGATGCCCAGCATGGTGAAAAACAGCTCGGACACAGCGGACAAGGCCACTGCGAACCCCAGTGCCATCAAGCCTTCTTGTGCCAGCGCTATGCGGCGCCGCCACAGTACCGCCAAGGTGACCAGGTTGATGGCGATCACCTGCCACTCGAGCGTGATTTTTAAGGGCGTCAAGCCCTGCCCGGGGACGAACAGCGGTGGCATCTGCTGTGGCCACAGCAAGCCGACCCAGGCCAGGGCGCCCACCAAGGTCAGTATGATGGCGATGCCGAGTCTCTTTTTGAGCTGCGTGACGTTGCTGATGGCGGGCGCCAAGGCATAAAGCAGCAAAGCCACGGCAGCCAACAAGCGTGCAGCCAGCCAGAAAAACATGGATTTGTGCGGACTGTTGGGAGAGACGGCATCGGGCATACCGACATAACTCATCAGGTGCAGAAAATCCAGCACAGCCACACCCAGGAAGGTGACGCCCAGCAACACCACCACCCCCTTGCGCGCCGACAGAATGGCACGGTAGCCGGTGATAAAAACCAGCAACGCCACCAGTACCGCGAAAATTTCCATGGCGGTGTGCCAAAAAAGAAAAACTTCCTGCGCAATGACCACATGGCGCACTGGATTTGATACCCACCAAAACAAAGGCGCGGCCAGCACCAGCAGCGCCCAGCCCACCAGCTTGTGATATGGATGAAAATGGTCTTGCGGCATCATGTGTTGGTTTGGTGCTGTAAATACTGTATCTTGACACTTGTCAACAGGCATTGGCATAGTTTAAATTTATGCATCAAGATGTTCTGCCAGGGCCTCGTCCCGCAGCCGCGTTGTCCAGCTTGCCAGCCAGCCGGCCAATTCGGATCCCGGCATTGGATGTGCCATGAAGTAGCCCTGCGCTATGTCGCAACCTGAGCGGCGCAAAAGATCCCAATCGGCACGATCTTCAACGCCTTCGGCGACCACTTCCACTTCAATACCCAGTTGCCGTGCCAGCGCATCGTGCAGCACGAGGCGGGCTTGTTGACCGTCGGCACCCCCCGCTTGCGCCAGGCGGTCACTGAGCTCCCCCAATGCCATTGCCCCTACGGCCCGCGCTGCAGACTTGAGCTTGTGCGCTGCGGCGAACGGTTCGAAGTGAGGGGGAGCAGGTCGATGGCTATGCATTGCCGCAATTCTCATCAATGGCCACTGTAGTTTCTGGCAGCGCCTGGGTTGACAAGGCGGGTTCAGGGCCTCAAGGACTTGCCACCGGGGTCGTGGGCATGCAAGCAAATTAAAAGGGCCAATTTATATCACTTTATTGCGTTAAATCAAAAACTCATTGCTGTAATACCAGTAAAGCGCGTCAAAAATTCATGATTTCAAAGGCCTGAATGATGTCGTGCGCCAGGTCACCCAGTTTGCGTTGTTGACTGCGTGCTCTTTGGCGCAAAAGATCAAAGGCGGCTTGGCGTCTGAGGTGGTGCTGCACCATGGTCATGCCAACAGCCAGATTGATGGCGCGTTCGTTGTCCAGCGCGGTTTGCAATTGTTGTCGTTCGGTTCTGAGTGCCTGCAGCTCGTTGGCGCGGGCCAGCGCCGCCTCGATGGCGGGTATCAGTTGGGCCGGGTCAATGGGTTTGATGGCATAACCCAATGCGCCTTGCTGGCTGGCCTGTTCCACGATGGTGGGATCGCTGTAGGCGCTGAGCATCATGAAGGGGATGTGGTCAAGCTCGCGTAGTCGGCGAGCCAGAGTCAAGCCGTTATCACCGGACATCTGCACATCAAGAATCGCCAGGTGGGGCCGTTGCTTCCCGGAGGCGAGCCAGTTTTCTGCTTCTTCCGAGGATTCGGCCGTGCTGACACTGTAACCTGCGGCAGCTAAGGCATGGGCCAACGTGCTCAATACCAGCCGATCATCGTCCACCAACAGCAGGTGCTGGCCTGTGGTGGTCTTTTTGCCGGTGGTCATGGTCGGTTTTTCATATCGAGGGCCAGTACGGGTGCGTCAATTTTCAGCAGGGTACAGACCTGATCACCGCATTGTGTCATGATCAAATCGACACCCACTTGAGGTAGCAGCGACTTGATCAGCTGCAGCCCATGATGCTGTTCTTTGGGGTGGTCCTGGTTGTTGTGCAAGTGGCCGGTATTGAGAATGGCCAGCTCAACCCCCACCGCACCTTGCCCGGTCTGGAGCGTGATGCTGACGTGCCCAGGCGCCTTGCCGCCGTGCTTGATGGCGTTGACGATCAGTTCATTGAGAACCAGTGCCAGTGCGACAGCCTCTTTTTCGGCCACGATGCGGGGAATCCAGTTGGCTGGCACGGCAAGCGGAATAGGCGTTTGCCATAGCGCGCTGGCAGCCTTCGCAATTTCATGGGTCAACTCACACAGGTGTACCAAGGTATTGGTGTGGCGGCCTTGTAAGCCATGGATCACTGAAATGCCTTGCAGATGGCCCATGACCATTTGCATTTGTTCCGCAATCTCGGGCTTTTGCCTGCCAATCTGCTGCAACAAGCCCCGCATACCTTGCAGATTGTTTTTGATGCGGTGGTGTACTTCGCGTACCAGCGCCTCGCGCTGGGTCGCTTCATCTTGCAGGCGTTGCTGCTTTTGCATCATGACACGGGTGTGATCGGAAAAAGTGGCCAGGAAGTGCGTGATGTGGCCTTGCTCGTTTGGGACAGCGGTTATTGTGTATCGGGCAAAGAAGTTTTCGCCGTTTTTGCGTCGCAGCCAGTGGTCGTCATGGCGTGCCCCATGCGCCACGGTGTCATACCAGACGTCTTCCTCGGGTTCCCGTGTTGACCGCAGGATAGCCGTTGTTTTGCCCAGCATCTCCTGCTCGCTGTAACCGGTGATGTGCGTAAAGGCCTGGTTGACCCGCAACACCTGGCGTCGGCTGTCCATCACCACAATGGCCTCCTGGACTTCAAAGGCGACGGCCGCAACGCGCAGGGCTTCCTGGGCTTGTTTGTATTGCGTGATGTTGGTGTGTGTGATGGTGGCGCCATCCTTTGGGTTCTTGCTCAGCGGCAAGGCACGCATGGAGAACCACCGCTGTTGATCGGGTGAATGGCAGGGGTATTCAAGGGTGAAGCTGGGTAGCGTACCGGCCAAAACGGCCCGAATGCCATTATGGGCTGTCATGGCGTTGTCAAAGGGTTCATTGCCGTCCGGCTGGCAAGCCGCCAGGTAATTGGCGCCAACGCCCGTGTGCGGCGGGGGCGTGGTGGCGCTGTTGTCCCGCGCAAAACGTTGCCAGGGCTCGTTCACCAGCCGGATGACACCATACTGGTCGAGCACCACAATTTCGGCATTGATGGAGTTCAGAATTTCCATATCCAGCGCATGTCTTTGTGCCGTGTCGCGCTCTTTCTGGGTGCGGCGAAGTTCATTGTTTTGCATTTCCAGTTCAATCTGGTGCATGCGCAGTTCCTGAATGACCTTCAGCATTGCTTCGGGCGACAAGTCTTCAGCATTCTTTGGTGCGTCTGCAGCACGTTCCCTGGCGATTTTTTCAGCCTGCTGGCGCAGCGTGTGTTCAGCGTTGGGGCGTGTGTCGGTTGAGGTCATGCGGATGAAGCTTTGGAGGCCTGTGGGGCAGTATACCGATGGCTTGCAGTGGTCGCGAATCGGGTTCGGGCGCCCGGCTCGCCTCCATGCGCCGCGCGACCACCACCATCAATGACGCCAGCGCGCTGCCACTGGCGCAAGGCGTGCGCTTTGACCTCAAAAAAGAGGAGCGGGGTGGGCTCATAAAATCAGTGCTGCCCACCGCTTTGTTCTACAAAACCATGACCTTCCCAACTGCCCTTGAAAACCTGAACGTGCTGGCGCAGCAAACCCTGCTGCCGCCCAGCGCATTACACGACGCCGTGCCTGCCAGTGACCGCGCCACTCAATCCGTCAGCGTGGCCCGAATCGCCGTGGCCAACATTTTGCAGGGGCGTGACCCGCGTCTGCTGGTGGTGGTGGGGCCCTGCTCGATTCACGATCTGGTGGCGGCCCGGGACTACGCGCAACGCCTGAAAGCGCTGGCCGATGAACTGCAAGACCAGCTGTTGATCGTGATGCGGGTTTATTTTGAAAAGCCGCGCACCACCGTGGGCTGGAAAGGGCTGATCAACGACCCGCGCATGGACGACTCGTTCCACATCGAAGAGGGGCTGCACCTGGCGCGCCAGTTGCTGGTCGATCTCAACGACATGGGCTTGCCTTGTGGCACCGAGGCGCTGGACCCGATCACGCCGCAGTACCTGGGCGACCTGATTGCCTGGAGCGCGATTGGCGCGCGTACCACCGAGAGCCAGACGCATCGTGAGATGGCCAGTGGTTTGTCGAGCCCGGTTGGCTTCAAGAATGGCACCGACGGCAACCTGGATGTGGCGTTGAACGCCATGCTGTCAGCGGCTCAGCCGCACACTTTTCTGGGGATCAATGGCGAAGGTCAGGTGGCCTTGACGCAGACCCGCGGCAATGCCTATGGCCACCTGATCCTGCGTGGTGGCGGCGTGCCCAATTATGATTCGGTGGCGATTGCGCAAGCCGAGGCCGAACTTGCCCGCGCTAAATTACCAGTGAATATTGTGGTGGACTGCAGCCACGGCAACTCACGTAAAAACCATGCGCTGCAAAGCCTGGTGCTCAAGGACGTGGTGGGGCAGATGGTTGACGGTTGCCGGTCCATCAAGGGTGTGATGCTCGAATCGAACCTGTTCGAGGGCAACCAGAAACTGGTCAATCCCAAGGATCTGCGTTATGGCGTGTCGATCACCGACGCCTGTCTGGGCTGGGATGCCACGGCCAGTGGCTTGCGGGAAGCGGCGCAGCGGCTGCGGCGCCGTCAGTTGGGGTCAGAGAACGTCGCTTAGCGAGTGGTCTGACCCGCAAAGTTGAAATTAGTTGGGGTCAGAGCACGTCGCTGCGTGAGTGGTCTGACCCGCAAAGTATCAGTCTTGTTGTTCGAATTCCAGCGTCTCGACCACCAGGATGGCGCCCTCATAGTGGCCCTCGACCTTGATCCTGGTCTGGTTGCGGTAGGCGGCAGGCAGGTCTGACGCTGACCCGTGTTCGTACGTGGCTTGGGCTGCGTTGCAGCGCTGGCCGCGCATGACAAAGTCGGCAGCGCTGGTAAAGTGGTCGATCCGACCGTCAATTTCGACCTTGTCTTTGATCTCGACCTCGTGGCCGTCGTTACCGATTTGGCTTCTCAGTTCGATTTTGGTGGCCACCAACGTGTTGTCCACCCAGCTGCCATAAACTTCCAGGCGCGCTCCCAGGTACAGTTTTCTAAGGGTGGTGGCCAGTGCGGTAGCGCTGGCGTCGACGCTGATCGTGCCCATTTTGAATTTTCCCACGACCGGGGTACTGGTCACAAAGCCTTCAATTTCGAAGTCTTGCTCGTTACGTGTTGGCGCCTCAAGCCGCCAGACCTGGCTGACCAGCAAGGTGCTAGTGTCAGTTGCTGTGCCCTGCACCCGCACCAGTTGCCCCTCTTGCAAATCAGCAACCATCTGGCCTGACAGTGTCACGCCATTGAGCGTGACTTGCCCGCCCACGTGCCGCACCCGACCGGTGCTCATGCGCGCCGTGCTGTCTGCTTGCACTTGCACCCGAGTGGCGCGCCATTGCGTGGCCGCTTCATTGGCCACCAGCCCCCAGACCACCACGTTTTGGTTGCTGGCCAGCGGCGTGGCATCCAGGTTGGTGTTGCCGTCGAGCAAAATTTGCATGCCCATCAACTGCACGCTGGTGAGGACCGCGCCGGTATAACTCAGGCTGCTGATCGGACCTTCGGCGATGGACCACACCGTGATGTCACTGGCCTTGCCCAGTGCCACGCCGGTGAGCGGGTCGGTGCCGGAGCGCGCACCGCTGACCTCGGCCACCATGCCCAAACGCAGGTCCTGGGCTTGGGCGGGTTGGCCATTGACAAGCACCGTGGCGGCACTGTCATCGTACTTGACCGCATTCACCACGACACTGCCAAAGCCCGAGATGGTGCCTTGCGAATACACCGCGCCGGTGCCGCCGACGCCGGGCGGCGCGATTACTGCCACCAGGTCGCCCAGGCCGCCACCGCCGCCGCCACAGCCGGTCAGGGCAGTTCCGGCCAGGACCAGCCAGGTGCGTCGGTTCAGGGTGTTTTCGGGTGTCAGGTCTGCTGTCATGGCGTGGGCTTTCGGGGGCTTTTGCGCGCGGACTTTGGCGGCGGGGTAACGGGCGGGTCTTGCCGCACATCATGAAAATATACGCCAAAGCGCACCCGATGCTTGGGGCCGGTGTCGTGTTGGCTGCGTTGCTCGGCGACCGTGGCGGTCTGTAAAAACTGCTGTACTGTGTTCGACCAGAGTTGGCGCGCCCGGGCCTGCAACTGCTCGGCCTGTCCGGCGCTGAGGTCGCCGCAAAACGCGCTTTGCTCCAGCATGGGGGGGGTACTGCGGTCGGGCGCCAGGTTGTGAACGGCCACCGCAAAGTGGTCGCTGACATTGTTGGCCAGAAAATGAAACGATTCAAGCAGCCCCTCACGCGGCACAAAAGCGCTTCGGTTCAGCACCACATAAGCGTCGTCTTGCAGGCTGACCACGCCCAGGCGCAGCAGCTCATCCAGCACGGCACGGGCACCGACATCGGTGCTGATCTCGGCCACCAGGGTGGTGAAGTCGGGCTCGCCGAACTGGCCGCGTTTGGGCGTGCGCGCCAGTGCGCGGGTGCTTTGGTCGGTGTTGAGGTAGCGCGGGTCACTGATCCAGCGCGCTACCACAGCTGAAGCGACTGGCAGCATGGGTTTGCTGTCCTGAACTGCCTCTGGGGTATCGCGCAGGCGACGCACATCCTTGCGGTGGACGCCGGTGAGCAGCGCAACGCGGGTGTCTGAGCTGGCTTTGTCGTTGAGCCCATAGGTGCCCAGGGCTTCTTTGACCAGGGCCTGTTTGAGCAGATCTTGCAGGGCGGGTAACTGCACACCATGGTCAATCATCAGTCGCGCCAAGGGCCGCAGCAGCTGTGCCAAGGCTTGCGTCGCAAGCTCGGGCTGCGGTAAACCCGGCCCCGGCAGGGCCGTGTCATCGGGATTGGCGGGCGGGTTCATGTGGGTAAGGCAGACTGTGAATGGGTGTCGCATTGTGCACCAAATTCATCTGAAAAAATAAATTAGGGAAATTTTCCCAAAATGAGAAAACTTACGCATAATCCGGTACCGCGATAAATTTGGGAAAATTTCCCTGCAAAGCGGATCGTCATCCGGCGATGCATCCGGATCGCATTGGCTTTACAACTTGAACCCTGACACTGAAGGAGAACCCCATGAAAAATTTTCGCCAGCGCATCACGCTCGGCTTTGCTGTCACAGCTGCAGCCACCCTGGTGGCGTGCGGAGGCGGTGGCGGCAGCACGGTTGCCACCGGCACCCCCGCGCCGTCTCTCATCAACGGCTTGGCTGCCACGGGCTTGGCCATTGACAATGGCCAGGTCAGCCTCAAGTGCATCAGTGGCCAGGTGAATCCGGTGAGCACCAACGCTGACGGTAGCTTTACCGTGGACGTGAGCCAGGTCACGTTGCCCTGCGTGGCGCGGGTTGACTTTAATGACAGCACCGGCGCTGCCAAAAAACTGCATTCGCTGGCACGCACCGCTGGCACGCTGAACATTACCCAGGTGACCGACCTGGTGGTGGCCAACCTGAGCAGC
>MESQ01000069.1:0-92107 GCA_001771065.1 Burkholderiales bacterium RIFOXYD12_FULL_59_19
GGCGCATCGAACTTTTCCAGCGCAAAAATCACATCGTTGCGTAAAACAACGGCTTGGTTGTCGTTGAAAAAATCAAATTGCATGTGCCACCCCAAAGGCCTCGGCGTGAAATAGGCATGGCAGGCGGCCAAACGCCTTGATCGTGGCGCGCAGGCGATCAGCCACCGCATGTCCGCTCAGTTCAGAAAAGGGGTAGTGCTCGTATTTCTTGCCGCTGCCGCAGGGGGCGTTGCGCTCAGAAGTCATAAAAATTGGCTTTGCAAAAAGTTCAACGGGGTACAGATTGTCATTCAACACGCGTTCAGGCTGCGCCGGCTGGGCTGCGTGCTGGCGCCCACCAAGGCCGAGGTGCTGGCAGAAAAGGCCTTGCGCGAGAATTCGTGCCTGAAGAAACCGCCGACAGTGCAGGGGGAAGTTGAGCGCTGGGTAGCGGCGTAGGTTGAGGATGTGGACTGAATCACGCGAAACAGAGTTTCGGCGTTGGCACAGGCAGGCAAATAAAACTTGCAATTGCTGGACTGCATTTACGGGATGGCATGCATGCGCCTGTTGCCCTTGTGGTGTGCTGGCCGGTGGGTTGTAGTCAGGTACGCGCTAGGGTCTGGCCAGCGGCTTCGCCTGGCATTTTGTGTTGGCCGCCTACCTCAGGGCTTGCTTGCTGCGCAGCATTGCTCGCGCGGTCTGCCCGTCTGCCCCCCGAGGGGCTCCCTGCAGTGCCGCGCTGGGGCAAGGCAGCCAGTCAGGCGCTCCGCGCCTGACCTCATAACAGTGTTTGAGTGGATGCTTTGACGGTGTGGCAATATTCGATTGCTGAAGCCAGAAAGCAAAATGGGTTAGCAGTCAAAAGCCGCTAACCCATTGATTTATATGGTCGGAATGAGAGGATTCGAACCTCCGACCCCTTCGTCCCGAACGAAGTGCGCTACCAGGCTGCGCTACATTCCGATTTTTGTTCTGAAACGTCAGAATTGACGCTCCAACAACTGAGCCGCTAATTGTATCAAACACTGTCTGTGTGCATTGTCTGGCAACTGCTCTGCGGCTGTGATGGCGCGGCGCGCTTCGTCTGCGGCTGCTTGCCGCGCCACATCGAGGGCGCCGGTGGCTTGCACTATGGCGACCACCTGGTCAATCAGTTCAAGCTTGCCGGTTTCAATGGCGCTTTGGATGAGTTCGCGTTCGCTGGCGCTGCCGCGTTGCATGGCTGCAATCAGGGGTAGGGTGGTTTTGCCTTCGCGCAGATCGTCGCCGAGGTTCTTGCCCATCACTGCCGCGTCGCCGGTGTAGTCCAGCACATCATCGATGACCTGAAAGGCGGTTCCCAGGGCCTGCCCGTAGGTGGCGCAAGCCATTTCAATTTCCGGGCTGGCGCTGGCCAGAATGGCACCTACGCGGGCGCTGGCTTCGAACAGTTTGGCGGTTTTGGAGCGGATCACCTGCAGGTAGCCCACTTCATCGAGTGCGGCGTTGTGCATGTTCATCAACTGCATCACTTCGCCTTCGGCGATGATGTTGGTGGCGTCTGCCAGCACTTCCATGATACGCATGCTGTGTGCGTCGATCATCATCTGAAAGGCGCGGGAATATAAAAAGTCACCTACCAGCACACTGGCCGGATTACCAAAAGTTTCGTTGGCGGTGGCGTTGCCACGACGCAGAGATGAGTCGTCGACCACGTCGTCGTGGAGTAGGGTGGCGGTATGAATAAATTCGACCACGGCAGCCAGGTTGAAACGCTGCGTGCCTTTGAAACCGAGTGCGCCACAGATCAGCAGCAGCAGGGCAGGGCGTAGCCGCTTGCCGCCCGCAGAAATGATGTATCGTGACACTTGTCCCACCAGCGGCACACCGGAGTCAAGACGCTGCGCAATGACCAGGTCGACCTCGCGCATGTCCTTAGCAATGATCGCTGTGGAGCTGGATTTGTTGGTGTGGGTGGCGTGCAAGACAGTGGCTCGGTTAGTTGCGCGCATTATAGAAAGCCTGCTCGCTACTTTGGCCTTGGCGTGGGGGCGATTTTACGCTGCATTGGCAGTTTTCTGAACTTATGTGATAATACTCGGCTCTGCGAAAATTCGTTTGCAGGGTTAATCTTTGAAGAGGTCAATATGTACGCGGTCATAAAAACCGGTGGCAAGCAATATCGAGTTGCTGCTGGCGAAAAAATTAAAGTAGAACAGATTGCTGCGGATGTAGGCCAAGAGATTGTGATCGACCAGGTTCTGGCAGTCGGCAGCGGCGCAGAGCTTAAGGTGGGCACACCCTTGGTGTCCGGTGCAACCGTCAGTGTCACAGTGCTGGCACATGGCAAACACGACAAGGTCAGCATTTTTAAAATGCGCCGTCGTAAACACTATCAAAAACGTCAAGGTCATCGTCAGCAGTTCACTGAACTGCTGATCGGCGCGATTTCGGCCTGACAATTTTGCGGGACAGATCTTTAGCTCTGTTCCCAACTGATTAAGAAAGAGAATCATGGCACATAAAAAAGGCGGCGGCTCGACGCGAAACGGGCGCGATTCCAAGCCCAAAATGCTCGGTGTGAAGATGTTTGGTGGTCAATTGGTTGCACCTGGTGCGATCATCGTGCGCCAGCGCGGCACCCAATTCCACCCCGGTGCCAATGTCGGCATTGGCAAAGACCACACGCTGTTTGCATTAACAGAAGGTCATGTGTCGTTCGCCGTCAAAGGCGCGTTGAACCGGCACACCGTGAGCGTGACCGCAGCAGCTTAAGGGCTGACGCAGTCTCCACGCAAGACCCTGCGCACGGCGCGGGGTTTTTTATTTCTGAAACTTTGCGGGACGACTACATGAAATTCGTTGACGAAGCCTACATTGATATCTCCGCCGGAGACGGTGGCGCAGGCTGCGTCTCGTTTCGACATGAGAAATACAAGGAGTTCGGCGGCCCCAATGGCGGCGACGGTGGTCGCGGCGGCCATGTGTTTGCCGTCGCCGACCCCAACCTCAACACCTTGGTTGATTACCGCTTTTCGCGTCGACATGATGCCGCACGCGGGCAGCATGGCATGGGGTCCGACATGTTCGGTGCCGCCGGTGAAGACATCATGCTTAAAATGCCGGTGGGCACCATCATCTCTGACGCCGAAACGGGCGAAGTGCTGTTTGAATTGCTCAAGCCGGGTGAGGTGATCACCATTGCCAAAGGTGGCGACGGTGGCTTTGGCAACTTGCGTTACAAGAGCGCCATCAACCGTGCACCGCGGCAAAAAACGCCCGGTTGGCCTGGTGAAAAGCGCAATCTCAAGTTAGAGCTCAAGGTGCTGGCCGACGTCGGCCTGCTGGGCATGCCCAATGCGGGTAAATCAACCTTGATCACGGCCATATCGAACGCCCGTCCGCGCATTGCCGACTACCCGTTTACCACCTTGCACCCCAACCTGGGTGTGGTGCGGGTTGGGCCGGAGCAGAGCTTTGTGGTGGCCGACCTGCCGGGGTTGATCGAAGGTGCCTCTGAAGGTGCCGGCCTGGGGCATTTGTTTCTGCGCCATTTGCAGCGCACCCGCCTGTTGCTGCATGTGGTCGACATGGCCCCGTTTGACGACGGTATTGACACCGTGGCGCAGGCCAAAGCCATTGTTAACGAGCTCAAAAAATACGATACCGCGCTGTACAAAAAACCGCGTTGGCTGGTGCTCAACAAGCTCGACATGGTACCTTTGGAAGAGCGCGAGGCCCTGGTCAAGGACTTTGTCAAGCGCCTCAAGTTCAAGGGGCCAGTGTTTGAAATCTCGGCATTAACACGCGAAGGTTGCGAGTCGCTGATCAAGGCGGTGTACAAGCATATCAGTGCTCAGCAAAAAATTGAACTGGCGCCTGAAGTGATTGACCCACGCTTTGCCGATGCGGTCGAACCCGATCAAAAATGACTTGCCCAAGAGGGTTAAATGGCTCAAGAACAAGAGAATTTTGCGCTGCGTGACGCCCGCCGTGTGGTGGTCAAGGTGGGCTCCAGCCTGGTGACCAATGACGGCCGCGGGCTTGACGAGGTGGCCATAGGTGAATGGTGTCGGCAAATGGCGGTGCTGGTGCATCAGGGGCGCGAAGTCATCATGGTCTCCAGTGGCGCCATTGCCGAAGGCATGAAACGTCTGGGCTGGGTCAAGCGCCCACATGAAGTCCATGAATTGCAGGCAGCGGCAGCCGTGGGGCAAATGGGCCTGGCGCACATGTATGAGACCAAGCTGCGCGAAAACGGCTTGGGTAGCGCCCAGGTGCTGCTCACGCACGGTGACCTGGCGGACCGCGAGCGTTACCTCAATGCGCGCTCCACGCTGCTGACCTTGCTCAAACTTGGCGTGGTACCGGTCATCAATGAAAACGACACGGTCGTCAATGACGAGATCAAGTTCGGCGACAACGACACGCTGGGGGCCCTGGTCGCCAATCTGGTTGAAGCCGACGCGCTGGTCATACTGACCGATCAAAAAGGCCTGTTCACGGCAGATCCGCGCAAGGACGTCAATGCCCGCTTTGTGCATGTGGCACAGGCCGGCGACGCTGCGTTGGAAGCCATGGCCGGTGGCGCGGGTTCCTGCCTGGGGCGTGGCGGCATGATCACCAAAATACTTGCTGCCAAGCGGGCAGCCGGCTCAGGCGCATCCACCGTGATCGCCTGGGGACGCGAACCTGATGCCTTGCTGCGGCTCTGTCAGGGCGAAGCCATTGGTACGTTGCTGGTGGCGCCGACTCAAAAAACGCAAGCGCGTAAACAGTGGATTGCCGACCATCTGCAATTGCGTGGTTCGGTCACGGTAGATGTCGGCGCTGTGGCCAAGCTGCAGGGCGACGGGTCAAGCTTGCTGCCCATCGGCATGACCGGTGTCGAGGGCGATTTTTCGCGGGGTGATGTGATTGCTATCCGTGACCCACAAGGGCTTGAAATTGCCCGTGGACTGGCCAACTACGCCTGCACCGAAGCACGCCTGATCTGTCGCAAGCCGTCCAGTGCGTTTGAAGCCTTGCTGGGTTATGTGGCAGAACCAGAAATGGTGCACCGCGACAACCTGGTGCTCAAGCGCTGATGCCGTGTGGCGGGCATCAGCCTGCCGTTTATTTGCTTTTAAGCTTTCTGAGGATCTCTGCCGCTGAGCCGGCCACGACATTGCCTTCGCAGATGCCTTGTCGTACCAGTGCCAGCGCGTGTTTGGAAGGCTGCTTGTCGTTGAGTCCGCGCCATTCTGGATCTTTCACAAAAGTCCAGACACCGCTGGCGTTGGCTCGGGCATAACTTTTGACTTCACCGGTCGCGCAGCGAATGCCCTCAAAAAACGCATTCACGGACCCGCTGGGGCTGACCGCCACCATCACATAGCGCACGATGCCGTCTGGCGTGACGGTCAATGTGGCGGGATCAATGCCAAATTTCATGCTTACGTAAGGCGGCATGTCAACGGCTACCAGCTGATCGGGAGCAAACTTGGGTGGCGCTGGCGCCGTGGTTTCTTGCCAGTCCGGATTGTCGGCCGGGACTTGTGCCCGCGCACCCATTGCGCAGCAAGCCAGACCCAGGAGCAGCCCATTCTTAAAGGTCAGGCGGACAGGGCGCCAAGACTGCGATTCAGGCATGTTGTTGTCCATTCTGGGGGTCGGATTCAAGGTTGGCACCCGGTGGCATGTCAAAGCTGGCATCTGGCATATCAGCGCAAGACTGCTCCAGGTCAAGCGGCCGGAGGCCCTGGCGCAGAAAACGGTTGCGGTATTCGTTGCGCGGCAAAAAACGTGACAACTCGGTCAGTGCCGTCACATAGACTTCGCGTTTGAATTCGACCACAGCATCCAGCGGCACCCAATAATCGTTCCAGCGCCATGCGTCAAATTCAGGGTGGTTGGTGGCACGAAGGTTCAGATCCCAGTCGTGACCGACGAGCTGCAATAAAAACCAGATTTGTTTCTGGCCTTTGTAAAAACCGCGCGAATCGCGGCGAATAAAACGGTCTGGCACCTCATAGCGCAACCAGTCACGGGTGCGGGCCACAATGCGAACATGTTCGCGTTGCAGCCCTATTTCTTCATGCAGTTCACGAATCATGGCCTGCTCGGGGGTTTCACCCCGGTCAATGCCACCCTGCGGAAACTGCCAGGAGTGCGTACGGATACGCTTGCCCCAAAACACCTGATTTTTCTGGTTGAGCAGGACGATGCCGACGTTGGGCCTAAAGCCGTCCCGGTCAAGCATAATCAAACCCCAATTTTTAAATTGTCTTGATTATGCACAGCACAGGCAGTGCAGCAAGAGACATAACCCTGACATATTGCTAGATATTCCCATGAGAGCCTCTCAATTTTTTATTTCCACCCTTAAAGAAGCCCCGGCGGATGCCGAAATTGTGAGCCACAAGCTTATGATGCGCGCTGGCATGATTAAAAAACTTGGCGCTGGCATTTACACCCTGATGCCCATGGGCCTGCGCGTGGTGCGCAAAGTGGAGGCCATTGTTCGCGAAGAAATGAACCGTGCTGGCGCTGTCGAGCTGGCCATGCCGGTAGTGCAGCCTGCCGAGTTGTGGGCCGAGACCGGTCGTTTTGACAAAATGGGCCCCGAGTTGTTGCGCATCAAAGACCGCCACGCGCACGACTTTGTGATTCAACCCACCAGCGAAGAGGTGGTGACCGACATTGCGCGCCAGGAAATTCGCAGCTACAAGCAGTTGCCGAAGAATTTTTACCAGATTCAGACCAAGTTTCGCGATGAGCGGCGTCCGCGTTTTGGCCTGATGCGTGGACGTGAGTTCATTATGAAAGACGCCTACAGCTTTGACCGTGATCAGACCAGCGCCAAAGCCAGTTACCAGGTCATGGCGCAAACCTACCGGCGTATTTTTGACCGCTTTGGGCTGACTTACCGTGCGGTGGCAGCCGACAGTGGCGCCATTGGCGGGGATTTGAGTGAAGAATTTCAGGTGATTGCCGCCACCGGTGAAGACGCCATTGTGTATTGCCCCGGCAGTGACTACGCTGCCAACATGGAAAAAGCAGAGGCACTGGCGCCTGCAGGCCCGCGCCCCGCAGCTACACAAGCCATGACCAAAACCGCCACGCCGGGCAAAAGCACCTGCGCTGCGGTGGCTGAACTGCTTGGTTTACCCCTGAAAAACACCGTCAAATCCCTGGTGCTGGCTACTGACGTACTTAACGAACTGGGTGAAGTGGTGAAAACACAAGTCTGGCTGCTGCTGCTGCGCGGCGACCACGACATGAACGAAGTCAAGGTTAACAAGTTGCCGGGCTTGGCAGCTTTTCGCTTTGCAAGCCTTGGCGAGATTGAAGAACATTTTGGCTGTTTGCCCGGCTATCTGGGTCCGATCGGTCTGAAAAAGCCGGTGCAACTCGTGGTGGACCGTGAAGTGGTGGCCATGAGCGACTGGGTTTGTGGTGCCAACGCGCCAGACTTTCACATCACGGGGGTCAACTGGGGTCGTGATCTGCCCGAGCCAGCGTTGGTAGCCGACCTGCGCAACGTCGTGGCCGGTGACGCCTCGCCTGACGGCCTGGGCGCGCTGGCGATTGAGCGCGGTATTGAGGTGGGCCATGTGTTTTACCTGGGCACCAAATACAGCCAGGCCATGAACGCGACTTTTCTGGACCAGAATGGCAAGCCCCAGTTTATGGAAATGGGCTGCTACGGCATTGGCATTACGCGCCTGCCAGCCGCTGCCATTGAGCAGAATCACGACGAGCGCGGCATCATCTGGCCCGACGCACTGGCGCCGTTCACGGTGGTGCTGTGCCCGATCAACGCGGAGCGCTCGCCAGAAGTCAAGACCGCCGCAGACAAGCTGTATGCCGAGTTGTTGGCTGCCGGTGTGGATGTCATGCTGGACGACCGCGGTGAGCGTCCGGGCGCCATGTTTGCCGACTGGGAGTTGATTGGTGTGCCGCACCGGGTCAACATTGGCGACCGTGCCTTGAAAGAAGGCAATGTCGAATACCAGCACCGCCGCGACAGTGCCGCCAGCGCCGTGCCTGTGGCTGACATTGCGGGCCAGTTGCTGGCCAAGCTGAAGGCGTGAGGATGGGGCGAGGCCGCGTTGGGCTTAAAGCCCAACGCAAGCTTCTGCAGGTCGTTGGCTGGAACTGGCCATGAAACTCGTACGACGCAAACTTCTGGGGGGTGCTTTATCGCTCGCTCCTTTGATGATCGGTTCTGGCGCACTCTTTTTTCAAGCGCCATCCTGGGCCGGGGCACAAATCGAGGAGCCGCTCATTGACTCCGTCCGAACGGCCTTGAGCTCGGCCATCGCCAACCATGCGCCGCCGGTGCCCGAGTTTTCTGACACCGAGTCGCGTTTGCGCTACTTGCGTTGGCTTGGCACCATGAGTCAACGCTTGGCGAGGAAAAAGTCCGACTGGAATACGCGCAAGGAATTCCTGCAAACGGTCTGGTACGAGGCCAAACGAGCGGGCCTGGACGTTTCCCTGGTGCTGGGCCTGATCCAGGTGGAGAGCAATTTTAGAAAATTTGCCGTGAGCAGCGTGGGTGCACGTGGTTACATGCAGGTTATGCCATTCTGGACACGGGTGCTGGGAGACGGCGATGCCGGCAAGCTGTTTCACCTGCAGACCAATTTACGCTTTGGCTGCGTGATTTTGCGCCATTACCTCGATCGTGAGCGCGGTGATGTGTTCATGGCGTTGGGGCGTTACAACGGCTCACGGGGTAAGCCGCAGTACCCCAAGGCGGTTCTCGGTGCCCAGAAACTGTGGGCACACCAAGCCGCTTGAGGGGGCATCAGTTGGCTGGGGTTCCCAGTAAAGTCTGCAATTCACCGTTTTCGTACATTTCCATCATGATGTCAGAGCCGCCGATGAACTCGCCTTTCAGGTAGAACTGAGGGATGGTGGGCCAGTTGCTGTAGTCCTTGATGCCGGCGCGGATACCGTCGTCTTCGAGCACGTTGACAGTTTTGATGGCTTTGGCGTCAACGCCACAGGCTTTCAGGATCTGGATGGCGCGACCCGAGAAGCCGCATTGCGGAAAGCTTGCCGTGCCTTTCATGAAAAGCAAAATATCATTGTGTTTGACCAGGTCGTCAATGCGTTGTTGTGCGTCGCTCATGCTGAAAATTCCTATTAAAAAAACAGTCTGAATTATTTCACTTTTAGGCACGGATGGGGGCGAGACCCTGCCGGGCTTAGGGGTGCTAGTAATGCGGTGGTAAATCGTCGCGCAAGTTGCGTGGCGCTGTGGCTGCATCCGGCGGCGTTTGTTGGCTTAACCACTGCACCTCACGCGTCAGACGGTCAATCTGGTCCTGCTGGCGGATGATGATCTGGTCGAGCTTGTCCAGCATATCTTCTGCGAAGCTGGCTTTGATTTCCAGGTGTGTTAGTCGCTCTTCAATGGGGTTGGTCATGGTTGGGCCGCTTTGGTGTTGACCGGTTGAGTTGGCCGCCGCTGCAGCGTTCGATGTCAGCCAGGTCACGGCGTGACTGCACTCGCACAAAGCCTGCGGTGGTCAGAAAATCGCGCACGGCCTGGGCCTGATCGTAGCCGTGTTCCAACAGCAGCCAGCCGCCTGGTGTCAGGTGCTTTGGGGCTTCTCTGATGATCTGGCGCAGGTCAACCAGGCCATCCGTGCCGCTGCTAAGCGCTTGCGCTGGCTCAAACTGCAGCGCCGCCAGATGTGGGTCAAGCTCCGCGATGTAGGGCGGGTTGGAAACGATGCAGTCAAACCGGGCGTCAAGCTCAGGCAAGGCGGCAAACCAGGGGCCCTGGTGGAAGCTGACGTCAAGCGTGAGTCGCTGGGCATTGGCTTGGGCCACCGCCAGGGCGGCTGCGCTGAAGTCGGTGGCCTGGACGCGAAGTGTTGGTCGACTGGCCTTGAGCGCCAGGGCGATAGCGCCGCTCCCGGTACCCAGATCAAGCACGCGCTGCTGGCCTTCCAGCTGTTCCAGCGCCCAATTGACCAGCGTTTCGGTATCGGGCCGGGGCACCAGCACACGGGCATCCACTTGCAAGCCGAGCCCAAAAAATTCCTTGTGGCCGGTCAGGTAAGCCAGTGGCTCACCGGCCAGGCGGCGCTGCACCAGGGATTCCAGGGTCGTGGCAAGGGCTGGCGGCAGTGGTTCATCGTCGTGCGAGAGCAGCCAGCCGCGCTGATTGGCTGGCTTGCCCAGCAGGTGCAACAGCAGCAGCTGGGCGTCCAGCCGATCCAGCCCTCTGGTTTGCAGACTTGAGAGTGTTTGCCCTACGGTCGGGGTCATTTTGATGGTCTTAGAGCTTGTTAACAAATAACCTATTCAATCATCCTGACCGAATGCAGTAATTCCAGTCACCATGAAATTCGTTGCGGTCAATTTTTATGTCTGCCATCTGTGCATCCGATATGACCAAACCTTTTGGATACTCGGCGGTGTCAAGTCCGGCTTGCACCGCTAACCCACTGCGCGTTTTGGTGTTGGCAATCAGGTTGACGATGACTTCATGGCTGACCAGCGGACGACCACGCCAATTCATGGTGATGAACGAGAAGAGACGATGTTCGATCTTGTTCCACTTGCTTGTGCCTGGTGGAAAGTGGTGGACATGAATGTCCATTCCAATTTCTTTGGCCAGTTGACTGAGTTCAAGTTTCCATAGGCGAACGCGATGCCCATTGCTGCCACCGCCATCAGCAGTGATGGTTAATTGTTTGGCTTGCGGGTAGCGCTCTTTGCCCATGCTCAACCACCAGCGTCGAATGGTTTGCACGGCAAATGCAGAGGTGTCATGGTCAGTGCCCACACTGACCCATGCCTCATCGGCTCCAATGTCGTAAACCCCGTACGGATTGGCGCGCCCGAGCTCCTTGTCAATGAAGTCGTGAACCTGAACTTTGTCAGGCTTACCACTGGGTAGCCACTCCTTCCCGGCATTCTTGAAGGTGCCGACCAATTCCTTTTTCTTCGTATCCACCGATATCACTGGCTCGTTGGCTTGCAGAGCCGCTGTCACTGCTGCGTTGATATGCTCGAATTGGGCGTTGCGATCAGGACTTTGATTGCCCTCCAATACCTTGACATTGGCCTGCAGGCTGTAGTTTTGACTTCTTAGAAGTTTGCCCACCACCACGTGGCTGACCTTGTGGCCTTTGGGTTTGAGTTCATCGGCCAGATTACGCAGACTCTTGCACGTCCAGCGCAGCGGTGACTGCGGATCACCTCGCGTGCTTGGCTCCACCAGAGCCAACAGGTCTGACAGCAAAGTTTCGTCCTTGGTCTCAAGTTTTTTGCGGCCTCCACCAGCTTGGCGTGTGCCCTGGACTGTCGGTGCAACCACTTGATTGTCAGAGCCGGCTGCCGCCTTCATGGCATCGATATCATTCATCCCGGCGGCGATGGTCAGACGTGAAACCCCTATTGCGGCTGACACAGCAGAAATACCACCGCGCCCCAAAATCTGGGCTTCTACGCCAACCAACAGCCGTCTCTGGCGTTCATTGAGCGTTTCATGCAGGACTTTCCAGCGTTGCGCTATAGGCGATTCGATTGGCATGCATACGAGCGTATCCGATTAGCACTAAATGCACAAGTTATTTATTTACATATCCTTAGTAGCAGTTCAGGCGTTGCGTTCGAGTGCTGCCAGTTGCGCCGCGGCTTCATGGGCTTGTAGCGCGTTCACCACATCGTCCAGATCACCTTCCAGGATGGAAAGCAGTTTGTACAGCGTCAGGTTGATGCGGTGGTCGGTGAGTCGACCTTGGGGGAAATTGTAGGTGCGGATGCGGTCGCTGCGGTCACCGCTGCCCACCAGACTTTTGCGTTCGGCGGCATCTTTGGCGGCGCGCTCGCTGCGGTCTTTTTCCTGAATGCGGGCCGTGAGTACCTTGAGGGCTTGTGCCTTGTTGCTGTGCTGGCTGCGGCCGTCCTGGCATTCGGCCACAATGCCGGTGGGCAGGTGGGTAATACGCACCGCAGAATCGGTTTTGTTGATGTGCTGGCCACCGGCGCCGCTGGCACGGTAGGTGTCAATGCGTAAATCCGACGGGTTGATCTTGATGGCCTCAGTCTCGTCGGGCTCGGCCAGCACGGCCACGGTGCAGGCGCTGGTGTGGATGCGGCCCTGGGTTTCCGTGACCGGCACGCGTTGCACGCGGTGGCCACCCGACTCGAATTTGAGGGCGCCATAGACATGGTCACCGTCGACCTTGATGACGACTTCTTTGTAGCCACCCAGCTCGCTGTTTGACTCGCTGATGATTTCAGGCTTCCAGCCGCGGCGCTCGCAATAACGCAGGTACATGCGCGCCAGATCGGCGGCAAACAGGGCCGATTCGTCACCGCCGGTACCCGCTCGAATTTCTACAAAGGCATTGCGTGCGTCATCGGGGTCTTTGGGCAGCAGCATGCGCTGCAGTTCGGCTTCAAGCTGCTGCAACTCGGCATGGGCGTCATCCATTTCTTCCTGGGCCAGTGCCGCCATTTCAGCGTCGTCCGTGCTGCTGGTTAGCAGTTCCTGGCCTGCGGTCAAGTCAGCCTCGCGCCGTTGGTAACGTTGCCAGCGGTTCGCCACGGCGGCCACCTCGGTGTGTTCGCGTGACAGCAGCAGAAATTGCGCCATGTCGCTCATGATGTCGGGGCGCGACAGCAAAAACTCCAGCTCGCCCAGACGATCGGCATAACGGGCAAGTTGTTGGCGGAGAAAGGATTTCATTGGCGTTGCGAAGATGATGGCAGGGATAGGGTGAGGCCGGACACTGCGTCGGGTCTATTGTCATTTCGATCGCAGTGTGACCATCCATGGTGTCCGGATTGGCCATGTCGCTGCGTTGACCACAATGACAAAGTGGCAGGCAGCGCCGCTAACGCTCTTTGCGCAAAAAGAAATGTTGCACTGCGGCGCTGGCGCGCTCGCGGGTATGGCTGTCGCCGCCACGTAATTCTGCCATGGCACCGTGCAGCATTTTTTGTGTCAAACCCTTGCTGAGGGCTTCCAGTACGGCATCGACGTCTTCGCCTTTGGCCAGTAGCTTGCGGGCGCGCGCGATCTCGTTGGCGCGCCATTCATCGGCCTGTGCGTTGAGTTGCTGGATCAGCGGCACCGTGTTGCGCTGTTCGATCCAGTGCAGGAAGCTTTGTACCCCGGCATCCACAATGGCTTCGGCTTGGGCCACGGCGGCTTGCCGATTGGCTTGCGCGGTTTGCACCACACCGGCCAGGTCGTCCACAGTGTAGAGATAGACATCTTCCAGTGCCTTGACCTCAATCTCGATGTCGCGTGGTACCGCCAGATCGACCATGAACATGGGCCGGCGCCGGCGCGTTTTGAGTGCACGTTCGACCGAGCCCAGGCCGATCAGTGGCAGGGTGCTGGCCGTACAACTGATGACCGCGTCAAATTCATGCAAGCGATCCGGCAGGTCGGCCAGACGCATCACTTCGGCACCAAATTTGGCAGCGAGCTCTTCTCCACGCGACAGGGTGCGGTTGGCAATTGCGATACTTTTTGGGTTTTTGGCGGCAAAGTGGGTGGCGCACAGGTCGATCATCTCGCCGGCACCCACAAACAAAACTTTCACCTCACTCAAGTCCTCAAACAGCTGCCCAGCCAGGCGCACGGCGGCGGCGGCCATGCTGATGGAGTGGGCGCCGATTTCGGTCGAGGTGCGGACTTCCTTGGCCACCGCAAATGAGCGCTGAAAGAGCTGGCTCAGGGTGGTGCCCAGGGCGCCAGCGGCCTCGGCAGCACGCACGGCATCTTTGATCTGGCCCAGGATCTGCGGCTCACCCAGGACCATTGAATCGAGTCCACTGGCGACCCGAAAGGCGTGCCGTGCCGCCAGGCCATCGTTGAGCGTGTAGGAATGGGCGCGCAACAGGTCAGCAGGCACGCCACCACATTGCGCCAGCCAGGCCAGTGTGGGCTCCAACTGGGCTTGTTCACCGGCGCAATAAATTTCGGTGCGATTGCAGGTGGAAATCAGGGCCGCCTCAGGCACGCGGGTCAAGGCCCCGCGCAAGGCATGTAAAGTGGGTTCAATCTGGTCGATGGCGAACGCGAACCGACCGCGCAGATCGAGCGGTGCGGTGGTGTGATTGATGCCTAATGCCCAGACTGCCATGCTCGAATTATAAAATCAGCCGCTATGTGCTTTGACCTGTATCATTTTTTCTTTTCCCCTGGGGTTCGCTGATGGATGTGCTGGCGTTGTTGAACCATGCTGCTAATTTTGCTGCCCCCGCTTTCTGGCTGGCCTTGCTGCTGCCTTGGTTGGGCCGATTCCTGACAGGCAAAAGGGCCTCGGCCTTTTCACGCCCAGCGCAGTTTGGGCTCATTTTCCTGGCTGGCCTGGTGGTGCTGGCCATCGGCCTGTTGCTGTTGGGCCAGGATGGCAAGATGCTGACCTATCTGGCCCTGGTGGCCACGGCCGCCAGCGGCCAATGGCTTATCCGCAAGGGCTGACAGGCGTCAACAGGTCGACCCGGTCGGTGATGATGCCATCAACGCCTAGGTCCAGCAGGCGCCGGGCGGTCGCTTCATCGTTGACAGTGTAGCTCAGGGTCTTGAAGCCAGCGCTTTTGGCTTGCGTCAGGCTGACCTGATTCCACAACACGTGGTCGCAGATGATGGCGACACAGCCCAGGTGGCGCGCGGTTTCCAGCCAGCCAGGCCAAAGCGCATCGAGCAGCAAACCGCGCGGCAACTTGGGCTGCGCCGCCATGGCAGCTTCCAGGGCCGGCACCTGAAACGACGTCAGCAGTGGTGGCATGCTGGCGTTTTGCCACAGCCTTGCGGCGTGCCGGGCCACCACCTCACCCGTTTGGCGTTCCAGGCCGGGCGTGGGTTTGATCTCGATGTTCAAAAAATACGCATTGCGCAAGCAGTAGCGGGCAATGGCTTCAAAAGTGGGCAAAGGTTCGCCAGCAAAGCTGCGTGAATGCCAACTGCCGGCATCTAACTGTGCCAGCGCGGACCAGGGATGGTTGCCACCGGTCATGTCCGCCCCCAGCTTGTCAGCGGCATTGGTGGTGCGCGTCAAGCTGTCATCATGCAGCAAAAAGGGGACGCCGTCGCTGCTCAGTTTGACATCGCACTCGAACATGCGATAACCATGGCTGGCCCCCAGCCGAAAGGCAGCTAGGGTGTTTTCAGGGGCCAGTTTGCCGGCGCCACGGTGGGCGATCCAGCGCGGGTAGGGCCAACGGGTGCGCTGCATGGTTTGTTGTCTCAGGCTTCGCGGCGCAGGGCCGGGAACAGGATGACGTCACGAATACTGCTGCTGTCGGTCAGCAGCATCATCAATCGGTCCAGTCCGACGCCGCAGCCGCCGGTGGGCGGCATGCCGTACTCCAGGGCGCGAATGAAGTCGTGGTCGTAATACATGGCTTCGTCGTCACCGTCATCCTTGGCGGCGACCTGGGCCTGGAAGCGGGCCGCTTGCTCCTCGGCATCATTCAACTCCGAGAAGCCATTGCCGAATTCGCGGCCGGTGATGTAGAGCTCAAAGCGCTCGGTCACGCCTGGCTTGTGGTCGCTGGCGCGCGCCAGCGGTGAGATTTCTACCGGGTGTTCGCAAATAAAGGTGGGTTGCCACAGTTGCTCTTCCACGGTTTCTTCAAAGTACATGACTTGCAGGCTGGGCAGCGAACGGCTGGAGAGTTTGTTTTTAGCCTCGGTCAGACCGAGTTTGCGCAATGCGTTGATGAGCCAGGCGGCATTGTCCACCTTCAGGCCCAGGCTGGGGTCGTTGTCGTCCAGGGGCTGGGCCGCATCGGTATATTTGCAGATGGCTTCGTGGATGGTCAGGCGTTCAAACGACCTGGACAGATCGACGGCCCTGCCGCCGTAGCTCAGGTGTAACGAGCCGACCGCCTTGTGGGCGGCATCGCGGATCAAGGCCTCGGTGAAGGTCATCAGGTCCTGGTAGTCCCAGTACGCGGCATAAAACTCCATCATGGTGAATTCAGGGTTGTGTCGCACGCTGATACCTTCGTTGCGGAAGCTGCGGTTGATTTCGAACACGCGGTCGAAGCCGCCGACGATCAGGCGCTTGAGGTAGAGCTCGGGTGCAATCCGCAAAAACATCTGCTGGTCCAGCGCATTGTGGTGCGTGCTGAAGGGCTTGGCGTTGGCGCCTCCGGGGATCGGGTGCAGCATGGGTGTTTCAACTTCGAGGAAGTTGTGCGCCACCATGAATTCGCGAATGCCACTGACTGCCTTGCTGCGCGCCATGAAGCGTTTGCGGGTGTCTTCGTCGGTCATCAGATCGACATAACGCTGGCGGTATTTGATCTCCTGGTCGGCCATGCCATGAAACTTGTCAGGCATTGGGCGCAGGCTTTTGGTTAACAGGCGGACGCTGCTGGCGTGAATCGAGAGCTCGCCGGTCTTGGTCTTGAAGATCAGGCCTTCGACCGCCACGATGTCGCCCAGGTCCCAATGTTTGAAGGCGGCGTAGACGTCGACCCCCACGTCTTCGCCTTTGATGTAGATCTGGATCCGCCCGGTGCTGTCTTGCAGCGTGGCAAAACTGGCCTTGCCCATGACACGTTTGAGCATCATGCGCCCTGCCACTTTGGCCCTGGCGCCTTGTTCAATCAAGCCCTCGGGTGTTTGCCCGACGTGCGCAGCAAACAGGTCGGCGGCATGGTCGGCGGGCTTGAAATCGTTCGGGAAGGCAACGCCTTTGCCCTCAAGCTGCGCCTGACGCAGGGCTTTCAGTTTCTCGCGCCGCTCCAGGATCAACTGGTTTTCATCCTGCGGGACGGGATTGGGTGAGGGGGCGGTGGTGTGGTCAGGCATGTGGGTGATTCATAAAAGCTGCATTTAAGCCGTCAGGCGGGCAGCAAAAAATAGGCGGTTTTGACAGAACATCAGATTTTAAGAGCTAGCGCGCCTGTCGTTATCATTGCCTCTGCTTCTCAACCCTGCATTGATGCCATGTTTTATCAGATTATTTCCCTGTTGCTAGAGGTCGTGGTGGGCGTTGTTGGCGGTGCCTGCTTGTTGCGGCTGTACATGCAGTTTCTGCGTATTCCCATGTCGGCAGGCTCGGGTAACCCGCTGGGTCGCTTTGTATTTGCACTGACCGACTGGATTGTGCTGCCGCTGCGGCGTGTGTTGCCGTCGCTTGGTGCGCTGGATACCGCGAGTTTGGTTGCAGCTTTTGTGCTGCAGCTGGCCAAATTCGTCCTGCTGTGGCTCATTGCGGGCGCCGGTGGCGGTTTCTTTGTTTTGCCGGTGTTGGCGGTGTTTGGCTTGCTGAGCATGGCCATTTCTGGCTTGACGGTGGCCGTGATTGTTTATGCCGTGTTGTCCTGGGTGCCCACGTCGTCGGTCATCAGCGGGCTGATGGCGCGCCTGGTTGATCCCCTGTTAACCCCTATCCGCCGTGTCTTGCCGTTGGTGGGTGGTATTGACTTGTCACCATTGGCGCTGCTGTTGCTGCTGCAAGTGGCCGCGATTGTGCTCGGGAGCTTACAAAGAGGTGCCCTTTTCTGAATTGGCGTCATAAAAATGCACTTGATTGCGGCCTTTGTGTTTGGCTTGGTACATGGCCATATCTGCCTGTTGCACGAGTTGATCCTTGCTGACCTGCGCACCAAAAAACAAAACTACGCCAATCGATGCCGCGCAGCGGTGTTGTACCGGGGACTGACCCTCGGTTGAGGGTGTCAGTACATAAGGCGTACACAAGGCAGCCCGTATTTTTTCCGCAACGTGCCTGGCTTGCGCCGTCGCCTGACCCGTATCACTGTTCAGACCCTGGAGCATCACGACAAATTCGTCGCCGCCGATACGGGCCACGGTGTCGACTTCGCGGACACAGCTTCTGAGCCGTTTGGCAACTTCGATCAGCAGCAGGTCGCCCATGTCGTGGCCGTATCGGTCGTTGAGCGGTTTGAAGTTGTCGAGGTCCAGGAACATCACGGCGCCATGGAACACATTTCGTTTGCTGACGGAAAGGGTTTGATGGAGTCGGTCATTCAACAGCCTGCGGTTGGGCAGGGCGGTGAGTGGGTCATGAAACGCCAGTTGGTAAACCTGATCTTCCAACAATTTGCGTTCTGTGATGTCTCGGGTAATGGCCAGATGTTCGATTGCACCGTCGTCTTGCATCGGCACCGCATGGGTTTCCAGCCAACGATGGGTGCCTTTGAGTCCTTTAATTTCAAATGTCAGGGTGGCAGTTTCGCCTGCCATGATGCGTTGATGCAAAAGCTTGAAAGCCGCCTGGTAGTCGGGCAACAGAAGATTTTGCAGTGATTTTCCCAGTATCTGGCCGGGATGCTCTGCCTCCATCATGGACAGGCCGGCTTTGTTAATTTGTATCAGATGACCGTTGGCATCAAGGATGTAAACGCATTCCGGCTCGGCTTCAATGATGGTTCGCAGCCGGGTCTCGCTCTCCAATAGCTTGGCCTTGGCGAGTTCGGTTTCGGCAATTTGATGTTGGAGCAGGTCACGCTGGTATTCCAGCTCTTTCCGCAAGCGCTCACGCTCCAGTAAATTGCGGATGCGTTGGCGTGCCACCGCCACATTAAAGGGCTTGGTAATGTAATCCGCGGCCCCAAGCAGCAGGCCCTTTTCTTCCGATTCGTAGTCATTCAAGGCGGTGACGAAAATCACGGGCACATCTTTGAGTCTGGGTTCTTCCTTGAGCAGGCGGCAGGCTTCATAACCGTTCAAATCCCGCATCATGATGTCCAGCAGGATCAAATCCGGCACCGTGGCACGCGCCAACGCAAGCCCTATGGCGCCTGATGTTGCCGTTTGCAAATCAAAGTCCTGGGACAGGGCATTGCCCAGCATCATGAGATTGACCGGGGTGTCATCGATGATCAAAATCAGCGGTTTGCGGGAAGACATACGTGAATCTGGCAGGGTTTGGGTGGTCATCTGGGCGATTGTTGAGTCATGATGGTGGGCATTTATAGTAGACGATCCCAAACCTGTGCGTAAATTCTGTTCACAAAAAAGCCCGCTGACTTTTCAATCAGCGGGCTTTGTCAACTGGCCGGTCTAATCAACGGTCATTCTTGGCAAAACGTTTTTGCGCGTCACGTGGCACAAATACCTTGCCGCTGCCAGCGGGTTTTGTGAACGCGGGCTTGCCAAAGGCAGGCTTGCGGGCAGCAAATTCACCACGAGGCGCTGCGCCAGTGTTGCGGTCGCCGGCAAAGCGGTCGTTGAAACCACCCTTGCGTTCGTAGTTGAAGCCTTCACGTGGCGCACTTTCACGCGGAGCAAAAGAGCGGTCTTCACGGCCGGCAAAACCACCCCCGGTGTTGTTTTGGAAATTGCCTGTACCCACCATGCGGGGGCCGCTGGTATTTCTGTCGGCAAAGCCGCCGCGAGGCGCGTCAAAGTTGCCACGCGGTGCGTCAAAGCCACCGCTGCGGCCACCACTACCAAATTTGCGGTCGCGGCTATTGAAGTCGCCACCACCACGGCTGTCGCGGCCACCAAAGCTGTTGGGGCGTGACTCGGGGATGCGCTGCTTGGGTTCCAGACCAGGCACCACTTCGGCTTTGATCGGCTGGCGGTTGAACGATTCGATGTCAAAAATCTTGCGACGGTCACGTAGTTCGGCAAACGTCACGGCCAGGCCATCACGGCCAGCGCGGCCGGTACGGCCAATGCGGTGGGTGTAGTCTTCGGCCTTCATCGGCAAGCCAAAGTTGAACACGTGGGTGACCGTGGGCACGTCGATACCGCGGGCAGCCACATCGGTCGCCACCAAAATTTGCACTTGGCCCTGACGCAATGCCATCAGACGGCGGTTGCGCAAGCCCTGGCTCAAGGCACCGTGCAAGGCCACGGCATCAAAGCCATCTTGTTGCAGGTCGTTGGCCAAACCATCACATTCAATTTGCGTGCTGGCAAAAACGATTGCCTGGTTGATGGTGGTGTCGCGTAGCCAATGGTCGAGCAATTTGCGTTTGTGCTGGGCGTTGTCGGCCCAGAACAGCACTTGCTTGATGTTGGCGTGTTTTTCCTGCGGGCTGTCAATGGTGATGCGCTGTGGCTCGCGCATCACGCGAGAGGCCAGTTGCTGGATGCGTGGTGCAAAGGTGGCGCTGAACATCATGGTCTGCTTGCGGTCGATGGTGAGCTGGTTGATTTCAGCCAGGTCATCCGAGAAGCCCAGGTCAAGCATGCGGTCAGCTTCGTCGACCACCAAAAATTGCACCTGATCGAGCTTGATTTGCATCGAACGTTGCAGGTCAAGCAAACGGCCCGGGGTGGCCACCACCAGATTGGCGTTTTGTAACTTGGCAATCTGCAACTGGTAAGGCATACCGCCCACGATGTTGGCCACGCGCAGACCACGGCAATGCTGCACCAGGTCGATCGCATCGTGCGCAACTTGCTGGGCTAGTTCACGGGTCGGGCAGACGATCAAGGCGCCCGGGGTGGGGGCGCTGAAATGGCGCGGGTTGGTAGGGTCTTTACGCTTGGCGCGCTTGGGTGCTGCCTCGCCTTTAGCGGCGGCTTCGGCTACGGCTTGTTCGTAATCTGCGCGGGATTTGGCTTCAGCCTGTTCCTGTTGTTTGAGCAAGGTGTGCAGCACGGGCAACAGAAAAGCTGCTGTTTTGCCACTGCCGGTTTGGCTGGAGACCATCAGGTCAACGAAACGGGCACTGTTACCGTCGTCACTGACGCCCTGCATGGCCAGCGGAATGGTTTTGAGCTGAACCGTGGTTGGTTGGGTAAAGCCCAGGTCTTTCACGGCCTGGATCAGTTCAGGCGCCAGACCCAGGGTGACAAAGCCGTTGGGAATGTCTTCTGCGACCGGGGTGGCCGCTTCTGGTACGTCATGTGGCAACAGGTTGATGTCGTTGGAAATGATTTCGGCAGACGAAAATTCGCCCGCCGCTAAAGTAGCGTCAGTCATGGAATGTCCTCAAACGCGAAGCCCCGCAAGGTGTGCGGTGGATCCGTGTGATGGTTAAAAAACATCAACCATCAAACGGAACCGGCCCTGACTCAGCAAAGTGAGTGCGTCTAGAAGCTGGGGGTCTTTTTGAGGCAGGTTGTGAATCAACCTGGCTGCAGACCCAGTGAATGTTGGGAGATGTACAAAATTCGCCGCGATTTCAGCGAAGCCGCGAATTATGCCATGGATTTTGGTTTCTGCTTAGTTGTTTTGTCTAATTTATTTAGAGGGGCAGTTTCAGGAAGTGTGTGCGGTAATGTTCCAGTTCGTCAATGGACTCATGCACATCAGCCAATGCGGTGTGCCGCTGCTTCTTTTTAAAACTCTTGTAGACCCCGGGTGCCCAGCGCTTGGAGAGTTCCTTGAGCGTGCTAACGTCCAAGTTGCGGTAGTGAAAAAATGCTTCCAGCCTGGGCATGTATCTGGCCAGGAAACGCCGGTCCTGGCCGATGCTGTTGCCGCACATGGGGACGCTGCTCTTGGGCACGTAATGCGCCAGAAACTGGAGCAGTATTTTCTCGGCTTCCTCTTCCGTCATGGTGGCGGCCTTGACCTTGTCAATCAGGCCACTTTTGCCGTGCGTGCTTGTATTCCATTTGTCCATCTTGCCAAGCAGGTCGTCACTCTGGTGGACGACCAAAACAGGACCTTCGATGCGCCGGGTCAAATGGGCGTCGGTGACGATAACCGCGATTTCAATGATGCGCTCATGCTCGGGATTCAAGCCCGTCATCTCGCAGTCCAGCCAGACCAGGTTGAGATCCGATTTGGCCAGAGGTGCAGATTCAGTGGGGGTGTTGGCGTGGTGCATAGGCCAAATTGTCGCCGATGACCTAAACTTCCCGGCCATGACTGACACGCTTTTCTCTGCTTCAATTTCACTGTCCTTGGTTTTTGCCGCCGCTCTGGCCTTGAGTTTGGTGCTCAAGTTTTGGCTGGGTTCCCGCCAGATTCGCCATGTGGCGCAACACCGTGACGCGGTACCTGCGGCTTTTGCGCACACTATTTCTCTGGCAGCCCATCAAAAAGCCGCTGATTACACCGTGGCCAAGGCCCGTCTCGGACTATTGGAGATGGCGCTGGGTGCGGCGGTGCTGTTGGGCTGGACTTTGCTGGGTGGGATATCTAGCCTGAATCAGGCCCTGGTGCAGGCCATGGGACTGGGCACGGGGCAGCAGCTGGCCTTGCTGGTAGCCTTTGTCGTGTTCAGTGGCGCGATTGATTTGCCGCTGTCTTGGTACCAGACTTTTGTGCTTGAACAGCGTTTTGGCTTCAACAAAATGAGCTTCAGGCTGTGGTTGGCTGACCTGCTCAAGTCCGGCTTGATCGGCGCCCTGATCGGGTTGCCGATCGCTGCCTTGATCCTCTGGATGATGGCTGCCACCGGCAGCCTGTGGTGGTTGTGGGCCTGGCTGTTCTGGATGGGGTTCAACCTGTTGCTGTTGGTGATTTATCCGACCCTGATTGCGCCTTTGTTCAACAAGTTTGCACCGCTGGAAGACGAAACCTTGCGCTCGCGTGTGACGGCCTTGATGCAGCGTTGCGGGTTTTCTGCCAAGGGCTTGTTCGTGATGGACGGCAGCAAGCGCAGCGCCCACGCCAACGCCTATTTCACCGGCTTTGGGGCTGCCAAGCGGGTGGTGTTTTACGACACGCTGCTGGCCAAGCTGAGTGCGCCCGAGGTGGATGCTGTGCTGGCGCATGAGTTGGGGCATTTCAA
The DNA here is from genome assembly GCA_001771065.1 of Burkholderiales bacterium RIFOXYD12_FULL_59_19. Classification (GTDB taxonomy): domain Bacteria; phylum Pseudomonadota; class Gammaproteobacteria; order Burkholderiales; family Burkholderiaceae_C; genus Rhodoferax. The sequence goes on from MESQ01000069.1 coordinate 22,609, forward strand.
ACACAAGCACATCATCAAACGCATTGTGTCGATGTTTGCGCTGAGTCTGGCTGGCTTTGCCTTGTTGGGTTATTTGACGCAGCAAGTCTGGTTTTACACGGGTTTGGGGGTGCAGCCCAACCTGGCAGCAAGCAATGATGCGTTGGCCCTGTTGCTGTTCATGCTGGCGCTGCCGGTGTTCAGTTTTTTCATTGCGCCGCTGTTTGCGCAGTTGTCACGCAAGCACGAGTTTGAGGCAGACGCTTATGCCGTCAGTCAAACCAGTGCCCAGGATCTTTCCACTGCGCTGCTCAAACTTTACGAGGACAATGCATCCACCCTGACGCCAGACCCTTTGTATGTCAGCTTTTATTACTCGCACCCCGGTGCCTCGGAGCGGCTGGCGCGTATGCGCGGTATGGCCTCGACGGCTGCCTGATTTTTGAACCCAATATGCCCCTAGCCCAACAACAACAACGCGCCTTGACGGCCACTGAAGTGGTCACCCGACTGGCCAAACTGGAGGACTGGCGTCTGGACGGAGATGGCACTGCGGTGGTGATCCAGAAAACCTTCCGCTTTGCCGACTTCGCCCAGACCATGGTGTTTGTGAATGCCGTGGCCTGGCTGGCCCAGGCCCGAGATCATCACCCGGTGCTCATCGTGCAATTTGACAATTGCACGGTACGTTACAGCACGCATGACGTAGCAGGTCTGTCAACGGCCGACTTTGATTGTGCTGCCGCGGTGGATGCGCTGCCTGGTGCCGCCAAGTCAGTGCTTGTATGACGTCACCGCAACGCGCGCCCGGCCTGATTGTGGCCAACTATGGACGCCATTTTCTGGTTGAAAACGCAACCGGAGATCGCTTGATTTGTCATTCACGCGGTAAAAAAAGTCAGGGTGTGGTGGGTGACAGGGTGTTATGGCTGGCATCGCAAGATGAAGGCACGATCGAGAAAATCGAGCCGCGACGCAACCTGTTTTATCGCCAGGATGATGTGCGCACCAAAATGTTTGCCGCTAACCTGGACCAGGTGCTGATTCTGATTGCCGCCGAGCCTGAATTTTCCAGCAGCCAGTTGTCCCGTGCCCTGATTGCCGCCGAAGAGCAGCACATTACCCCGATCATTGCCCTGAACAAAAGTGACCTCACCGAGCCCTTTGCCCGCGCCTGGAACTGGCTGGCGCCGTATCGGCACATGGGTTATGAGGTGGTGCCGCTGTCGCTCGCGGACGCAGCAGCGGGTCGTACCGCCCTGAGTCAGCGCCTGGCAGGTAAAACCACGCTGGTGCTGGGCCCGTCGGGTGCCGGCAAGAGTACCTTGATCAACTGTCTGATTCCCGGCGCGCTGGTGCAAACCGGGGTGTTGTCACAAGCCCTGAGCAGCGGCAAACACACCACCACCAGCACCACCTGGTACTGGGTGGATGCCGCTAAGACGACTGCCTTGATCGATTCGCCCGGGTTTCAGGAATTTGGCTTGAACCACATCGACCCAGCCCAGTTGGCGGCCTATATGCCCGACCTCAAACCCCATGTCAAAAACTGCAAGTTCTACAACTGCAGCCACTTGCATGAACCCGGTTGTGGTGTGATTGCTGCGGTCAATTCAGACGATCTGCCTGACAGCATCAGTGTGAATCGGTATCAGATTTACAGTGACTTGTATGCTGAGCTGAAGCAGATGCGGCGTTATTAATCAGTTGGGGTCAGAGCACGTCGCTGCGCGAGTGGTCTGACCCGCAAGGTTTAAGCCTTGGCTGTGACCAGTTTGGCCAAGGCTGCCACCAGCTGATCACATTGTTCGGGTGTGCCCACGCTGATGCGTAAATACGCGTCAATCCGGGCTTGTTTGAAATGCCGCACCAGCACACCTTGCGCGCGCAAGTCGGCGGCCAGTTCAGCGCCCTCATGCTTGGGGTGACGTGCAAAGACAAAATTGGTTTGCGACGGCAACACCACAAAACCAAGGTCTTCCAGCGCCAGTGCCATCCCCTCGCGGCTGCTCATCACCGCCTGGCGGGTTTGCTCAAAATAGGCCTGGTCTTCAAAAGCGGCCACACCGCCGGCCAGCGCCAGCCGGTCCAGCGGATACGAGTTAAAGCTGTTTTTCACCCGGTTCAGAGCCTCAATCAGAGGTGCCTGACCACAGGCGTAGCCGATACGCAAGCCGGCAAGCGAGCGTGACTTGGACAGGGTGTGCACCACCAGCAGGTTGGCGTATCGGTCAATCAGGGCGACGGCGCTGTGGCCGCCAAAGTCCACGTAGGCCTCATCCACCAGCACGACCCGGTTCGGGTGCATTTGCAGCAGCGTCTCAATGTCGGCCAATGGCAAGCCGATTCCGGTGGGGGCATTGGGGTTGGCAATCACCACCCCGGCGACGGCCTGGTCTGCAGCGCAGGCATAGTCAGCCACATTCAATTGCAGGCCTTCGCGCAGCGGCACGGGGCGTACAGCAATACTGTACAAACCGCAATAGACCTTGTAAAAGCTGTAGCTGATGTCGGGCATCAGCAGCGGCAAGCCCTGCTGGAAAAAAGCAAAAAAAGCATGCGCCAATACCTCGTCCGAGCCATTGCCCAAAAACACCTGTTGGGGTGTTAGGCTGAAGTGCTGGGCAACGGCTTGCCGCAAGTTGCTGCCATCAGGGTCGGGGTACAACTGCAAGCCATGTTGCGCCGCTTGCTGAATGGCGGTTACCACGCGCGGCGACGGGGGGTAAGGGTTTTCGTTGGTGTTGAGCTTGACCAGATTGGCCATCTTGGGTTGCTCACCCGGCACATAGGGCACCAGTTGCTGTACGATGGGGCTGATAAATTGGGCGTTCAAGAGAGGGTTCACTTCAAAAAATGGGGGAGTGGTGGCCTGATGTCAAGCGCTTTGTGTTTGCGTTCAGGCAATGAGTCGTGCCAGTGTCAAAAGAGCCAACAGGACAACCCACATGACCACGGCACGCCAGACCAGACCGACCAGAATAGCCAGGTGGGCCAGTTCTGGAGGGGGGCGCTGACTGGCACCAGATGACAGGCCTGCGGCCGTGGGTGCGTTGGCGCCCGGGGCAGTGCCGAGTTGAATATTGATGGCGCCAGCCGTGGCCGCCAGTACCAGGCCGTCGTTGTCTGTGCCGGATTGCGCTGCATAACGACGCCAGCCATCAATGGCTTCTTCAAAATTTCCTACCACGGCAAAGCCAAGCACCGTCATGCGTGCAGGCAAGCCATCAATCCAGTGCCAGGCCGTCTTTGCATTGGTTTGCAGGGCCACACTGATAGGCTGCTCCAGGGCCTTGCTTTTGTGCTGCCAGTAGCGGGAGACAAATTCGGACAAGCGGTACAACACGGCACCCATGGGGCCCAATCCCAGAGCCGCCAGCACGGAAAACCAAGCCAGTACACCGAAGACGTGGCGATGGGCCGCCAGCACCGAGAATTCGATGACACGGCCAATGATCTCGCTACGCGACCAGGACTGGGTGTCCATGTGTTGCCATTGCGCCAAGAGTGAGCGGGCCAGGGCGTCGTCGTCGTTGGCCAAGGCATTGCGGATCTCGGTGAAATGAAAACTGAATTGGCGAAAGCCAAGGGAGGCGTACAGCACCAGGGCACTCCAAAGCACTGCCAGCGGCCATCCCACCCAGAACGCAAGTGACCAATAGATCAATAGGGCCAAACCGGCTGGCAGGCCCACCGCCAGGCCCCAGGCCAGCCAGCCGTGCAAGGATTTGCCTGCGTCCAGGTTGCGGTTGCAGTAGCGTACCCAGGAACGCATGGCGGCATGGATCGGGTTACCACGGCTCAAGGGGCGCGCCTGATCCAGCAGCAGGGCAAACAGCACAGAGATAAAGCTCATGCGTGAATCATAGCGGCTGTCCGGTTCAGGCTAGCAAAAAACGGTAAAAGTTGCGCAACATGCCGGCCGTGGCGCCCCAGATAAAGCGCTCGGTAAGATGGTCCTGGTAAGGCATGGACAGCCATTGACGCTGCGCGCCCTGCCAGACCACCTGATGGTGTCGATGGTGGGCCGGGTTCATCAAATACGCCAGTGGCACTTCAAATATATCCGCCACCTCATTGGGGTTGGGATTCAGGGCAAAGCCCGGTGAAATCAGCGCCACCACCGGCGTGACGTGAAACGCGGACCCTGTGACATAGACCGGCAACTGCCCGAGGACCTCGACAAACTGCGCATCCAGTCCAATTTCTTCTTGCGCCTCACGCAAGGCGGCAGCGACCGCGCCGGCATCGGTCTCATCGACCTTGCCGCCCGGAAAGGCAATTTGTCCGGAGTGGGTACTCAGGTGTTGCGTGCGCAGGGTGAGCAGCACGGTCGGTTCCGGGTGCAGCACAATGGGCAGCAGCACCGCAGCGGACATGGGCTGGCGGTCCATGAACTTTTTTTCAGCCAAAAATTCAGGCTTCCAAACGGGCGGTGCAGAAAAACGTGAGCGCAGTGCGTCAGCTTGCAGCCGTTGGTGCTCTACCGCAGGCAGATGGCTGTCGACCTGTATCACCGGCACCGTGCGCGGGTCGATCTTGGGTGCAGTCATGGTGATAGCTGAAAAGTAGGGCGAAAAAAAACCGCCACAGTTGACTGAGGCGGTCTGCTTTTGGGCTGTTTGCTATTCGGTCAAGCGGCAGTTGTTGCCACCACTTTGCGCGCTGGCAATTTTTCCTTGATACGAGCCGACTTGCCGCTGCGGTCACGCAGGTAGTATAACTTGGCACGGCGCACATCGCCACGACGCTTGACTTCGATGCTGGCAATCAGCGGGCTGTAGGTCTGAAAAGTACGTTCGACACCTTCGCCGCTGGAGATTTTGCGAACGGTGAAGCCGCTGTTCAGGCCGCGATTGCGCTTGGCAATCACCACGCCTTCGTAGGCTTGCAGACGCTTGCGCGTGCCTTCAACCACGTTCAGGCTCACGACAACGGTGTCGCCAGGACCAAACTCGGGGATGGTCTTGTTCAGGCGAGCAATTTCTTCTTGCTCAAGGATTTGGATCAGGTTCATAAGTTCTTTCAATGATCATGTCAGCACCAGCATCACCATGATGCATGCCAGCGTGCAAAGCAATCTGGCGGTCTTACAGAGGATCGGGAAGCCCATAATTATAGCCTGAGAGTACGACCTCGTCGCTTTGGCTTAATTGACCCGCGCGGCGGGCCTGTTCAATCAGTTCAGGCCGCAGACCTTGGGTGAGCAAAAGACGTTGCTTGCGGCGCCAGCGCTCGATGTTGACATGGTGGCCGCTGAGCAGCACGTCGGGGACGGCCCGGCCTTGCCAGATTTCGGGCCGGGTGTAATGTGGGCAATCCAGCAGGCCATCCAATGCCGGATTAAAACTGTCCTGCGCATGGCTGTCGGCGTCGCCCAGCACACCGGGTTGTAGTCGGGCCACGGCGTCGAGTAGCGCCATGGCCGCGATTTCTCCGCCAGACAGCACAAAGTCGCCCAGACTGATTTGCTCGGTGACATGGGTGTTAATGAAGCGTTGGTCAATGCCTTCGTAGCGACCACAAATCAGCACCGCGCCATGACTGTTAGCCCAGCGCGTGACCATGGCGTGCTTGAGTGGTTTGCCAATGGGCGAGAACAGGACAACCGGCGCGTCATCGGGGCGCTCGGCACGAATGGTTGCTAGACACTGTGACAGTGGTTCGGCCATCATCACCATGCCAGGGCCACCGCCAAAGGGGCGGTCGTCAACCCGGCGGTAATTGCCTTGGGCAAAATCGCGCAGGTTGCGCAACTGCACATCGACTTGACCGGATTCAAAGGCGCGCCGGGTGATGCCTGTGGTGAGCAGCGGGGCAAACAATTCCGGAAACAGCGTCACCACGTCAAATCGCATGATGCTGCTCTTAATAATCGGCTTGCCAGTCCACCAGAATGCGTCGCTCGCTCAAGCTTACATCATCAATGTAAACCGCCACAAACGGGATCATGATTTGCGTGGTTTGTGCGTCAAGCGTTTTTTCAATCACCAATACCGTTTGCGGGCCAGTTGTCAACAGGTCACGCACCTGACCCAGGGAAACGCCTTCGCGATTGATGACCTCCAGCCCGATCAGGTCAACCCAGTAGTACTCGTCTTTTTGGGCGGTGGGGAAACTGCTGCGCGAAATGAAGATGCGTGCGCCTCGCAGGGCATCTGCTGCGCTGCGGTCGTTGATGTCCTGCGCGCAGGCGACCACGGTGTCTGAGTGGGTCTTAGCTTCCTTGATTGTCAACAAGCCGACACCATCAAAGGTTTTGGCGCCTTTTTCGGTGGGAAGCAGAAACCAGCGTTTGGAAGAAAAAAGCGCCTCGGGATCGGCGCTGTAGGGGAAAACCTTGAACCACCCCTTGATGCCCCAGGCGTCAAGGATGCGCCCGACTTCGATAGCGTCTGCCGGCAATTCGGCAGCCTCCAGGCCGGGCAGCATCAGCAACAATCAGGCTGCTTTGGCAGCAGATTGTTTGATCAGACGTTCAACGGTGGGGGAAGCTTGCGCACCCACACTGCGCCAGTAAGTCAAGCGGTCCTGGGCAATACGGATGCTTTCTTCGCTGGCGGTGGCGATCGGGTTATAAAAACCAATGCGCTCGATAAAGCGGCCATCGCGGCGGGTGCGTTTGTCAGCGACCACAATATTGAAAAACGGGCGAGCTTTAGCACCGCCACGGGCGAGTCGAATGACGACCATGATGTATCCTTTGGGGAAGTGGAAAAACTTCCACGAAAATTGGCATTTAACCTGGCGTTTGAGACACGCGACATAACCACCCGGTTATGCGACACGCCAGACAGCCGCACATTATATCGTTCTTCACTACCATGCCCGTCATTCGTCCCAGCCAATCCAGCGACATCGCGCAAATTACGGCCATCTATGCCCACCATGTGTTGCATGGAACCGGCACTTTCGAGGTCGATCCGCCCTCTGAGGCTGACATGGCCCAGCGTCGTGCCGATGTCTTGAGCAAGAACCTGCCTTATCTGGTCGCGGTTGACGGCGCTCAGGTGCTGGGATTTGCCTATTGCAACTGGTTCAAGCCGCGTCCAGCGTACCGTTATTCGGCTGAAGATTCGATTTATCTGGCACCAATGGCGATCGGGCAGGGTTTGGGGCGTGCCTTGTTGGCCGAACTGATGGCGCAGGCTGAGCGCGCTGGTGTGCGTAAGCTGATTGCCGTGATTGGTGACTCCAATAACCTGGGGTCCGTTGGTGTTCACCAAAGCGCTGGTTTTGGCCATGTTGGTACGCTCAAGTCTTGCGGCTGGAAGTTCGGACGCTGGCTGGACGTGGTGATGATGGACAAGGCCCTGGGCTTGGGCGACAGCGTCGCCCCGCTGTATAGCGGACAGAAGTGAATCAAAAAACTTGCAAACTGACCCAGTAGGCAACAGCCGCGACAAAAGCACTGGCTGGGATGGTCAGAACCCAGGCCCAGATGATGTTCCCGGCGACTCCCCAACGCACCGCGCTGGCCCGCCGTGTCGCACCCACACCCACAATGGCGCCGGTGATGGTGTGTGTGGTTGAAACGGGCACACCCAGGGCTGTCGCCAAAAACAAGGTGATGGCCCCGCCGGTTTCAGCACAAAAACCGCCAACCGGTTTGAGTTTTGTGATTTTTTGCCCCATTGTTTTCACAATGCGCCAGCCACCAAACATGGTGCCCAGGCCAATCGCTGAATAACAGACCAGAATGACCCAGGTGGGTGGTGCCCGGTCTGCAGCATTGGTGTAACCGGTGGCGATTAACAACATCCAGATGATGCCAATGGTTTTTTGGGCATCGTTGCCGCCATGGCCCAGGCTGTAAGCCCCGGCGGAGACCAATTGCCAGCGCCGGAACCATTTGTCAACCTTGAGCGGCCTGAAATTGCGAAAACTCCAGGACACCAGGATCATCATGGCGGACCCCAGTAAAAAACCAAGCAGGGGCGAAACAAAAATAAAAACAACCGTTTTCAAAATGCCGGCGGAAATCAGGGAGTCAACTCCTGCCTTGGCGTTGGCGGCCCCAACAATGCCGCCAATCAGCGCGTGTGATGAGCTGCTGGGAATGCCGTAATACCAAGTGATGAAATTCCAGACGATGGCACCCACCAAGGCGCCAAACACCACATGGGTATCAACGATGCCTGGCAAGACGATGCCTTTGCCAACTGTGGCGGCCACACTCAAATGAAAAACAAAAATCGCCACCACATTAAAAAATGCGGCAAAAACGACGGCTTGCCCTGGTTTGAGCACACCAGTGGAGACCACCGTGGCGATTGAGTTGGCGGCATCGTGAAAGCCGTTCATGAAATCGAAGATGATGGCCATCAACACCAGAACAACGACCACCCATAACGCAGCTTGTACAGTTTCCATAGTCCTGAACCTCGCGTCAATCAGGAGTTTTCGAGGATCACACCCTCGATCAAATTGGCCACATCTTCGCAACGGTCGGTGATGGTTTCCAGTAATTCATAAATTGCCTTGAGTTTGATCACTTCACGCACATCAGGCTCTTCTCTGAACAATTTGCTCATGGCGGTGCGCATCACGCGGTCCGCATCGCTTTCCAGCTTGTCAATTTCGTCGCAGGTTTTCAGGGCAGCCTCGGCCGTGGACGCGTCGGCAATCTTGCTCAGCAATTGCACGGCATCACGGACACGCTCACAGCACTTCACGCTCAAATCGGTGAGGCGGGTGATTTCATCGGTCATGTGGTGGATGTCGTACAAGGCCATGGTCTCGGCAGAGTCCTGGATCAGGTCAGCCACATCATCCATGGTGTTGATCAGGCTGTGAATCTGCTCACGGTCGATCGGTGTGATGAAGGTCTTGTGAAGCGCTTTGTTGACCTCATGCGTGATGCGATCCGCGGCACCTTCGGCGTGGTTCACTTCACGGTGGTATTTCTCGCGCAGAGGTAAATCACCGTAATTCGCAACGAGCTTGGAAAATGCATGCGCCGCCTCGACGATGTGGTCAGCGTGCTGGTTGAAAAGTTTGAAAAAATTGGTATCACGCGGAAGCAGTTTGCCAAAAAACACAGGGGACTCCTTGGAAATATTTCAGAACCATGACGGTTTGATGACGATCCCAAGTTTAACTGTCAGCCAGTCAGTGCCATAAATACAAACGCCCCGCAGTTGAGGCTGCGAGGCGTTTGTAACGGGACGGTTCAAGCAGGAGGCCGTCGGAGCAAGGTGAATCAGGCGTTGGTTTCATCCTTCACCGAGGCTGCGGCATCGGTGTAGTCCTGCACCTTGTCAAAATTCAGGTACTGGTAGATTTTGCTGCTGGCCGCTGTCAAAACACCCATGTCGGCCATGTACTCTTCCTTGGTCGGAATACGTCCCAGCTTGGAACAGATGGCGGCCAATTCGGCGCTGCCCAGGTAGACATAGCTGTTTTTGCCCAGACGGTTCGGGAAGTTGCGCGTGGAGGTGGAGAACACCGTGGCGCCTTCCTTGACCTGCGCCTGGTTGCCCATACACAGGCTGCAACCCGGCATTTCCATGCGGGCACCGGCGGAACCCAGCACGCCGTAGTGGCCCTCTTCGGTGAGCTGCTTGGCGTCCATTTTGGTGGGTGGTGCCATCCACAGCTTGACTGGGATGTCGCGCTTGTTTTCCAACAATTTGGAGGCGGCGCGAAAGTGGCCGATGTTGGTCATGCAGGAGCCGATGAACACTTCGTCGATCTTGGCGCCGGCCACGTCGGACAGGGTTTTCACGTCGTCCGGGTCGTTCGGGCAGGCCACGATGGGTTCGTGAATGTCAGCCAGGTTGATTTCGATCACGCTGGCGTACTCGGCATCGGCGTCGGCCTTGAGCAATTGCGGGTTGGCCAGCCAGGCTTCCATGGCCTTGATGCGGCGGTTGATGGTGCGCACATCCGAGTAACCGTTTGCAATCATCCACTTCAACATCACGATGTTGCTGTTGATGTACTCAATGATGGGCTCTTTGTTCAGGTGTACGGTGCAACCGGCGGCGCTGCGCTCGGCAGAGGCGTCGCTGAGCTCGAACGCTTGCTCGACCTTGAGGTCTGGCAAGCCTTCAATTTCAAGAATGCGACCGGAGAACACGTTTTTCTTGCCTTGCTTGGCCACCGTGAGTTCACCGGACCTGATGGCGTACAGCGGAATGGCGTTGACCAGGTCCCGCAGTGTGACGCCAGGCTGCATCTGGCCCTTGAAGCGCACCAGCACGCTCTCGGGCATGTCGAGTGGCATCACGCCGGTGGCAGCACCAAACGCCACCAGACCGGAGCCGGCGGGGAAGCTGATGCCGATCGGGAAGCGGGTGTGGCTGTCACCACCGGTGCCCACGGTATCGGGCAACAGCATGCGGTTGAGCCAGCTGTGGATGATACCGTCACCCGGGCGCAGCGGAATGCCGCCGCGGTTGCTGATGAACTCAGGCAACTCGTGGTGCATCTTGACATCCACGGGCTTGGGGTAAGCCGCAGTGTGGCAGAAGGATTGCATCACCAGATCAGCGCTGAAGCCCAGGCAAGCCAGGTCTTTCAGCTCGTCGCGAGTCATCGGGCCGGTGGTGTCCTGCGAGCCGACGCTGGTCATTTTGGGTTCGCAGTAGGTGCCGGGCAAGACACCCTGGCCTTCGGGCAAACCGCAGGCACGGCCGACCATTTTTTGCGCCAAGGTGAAACCCTTGCCCGTGGCTTTGGGGTTTTGCGGCAGGCGGAACAGGGTCGACACGGGCAGACCCAGGGCTTCGCGTGCCTTGGTGGTCAGGCCGCGGCCAATGATCAGGGGGATACGACCACCGGCGCGCACTTCGTCAAACAAGACCTCGCTCTTGAGCTTGAACTTGGCGATGACCTGGCCGTCTTTCAGGGCCTTGCCGTCATAGGGGCGCAACTCGATGGTGTCGCCCATGGCCATCTGGCTGACGTCGAGTTCAATCGGCAGGGCGCCTGCATCTTCCATGGTGTTGTAGAAAATCGGGGCAATCTTGGCACCCAGGCAAACACCGCCAAAGCGCTTGTTGGGTACGAAGGGAATATCTTCACCGGTGAACCAGAGCACGCTGTTGGTGGCTGACTTGCGGCTGGAGCCGGTGCCGACCACGTCGCCCACATAGGCTACCAGGTTGCCACGGGCGCGCAGGTCTTCGATGAACTTGACCGGACCACGTTTGCCGTCTTCTTCAGGGGTGATGCCGTCGCGTTTGTTTTTCAACATCGCCAGAGCGTGCAGCGGAATATCCGGGCGGCTCCAGGCGTCAGGGGCGGGGGACAGGTCGTCGGTGTTGGTCTCACCGGTGACCTTGAGCACGGTCAGCGTGATACTGGCGGGTACTTCAGGGCGGCTGGTGAACCACTCGGCGTCGGCCCAGCTTTGCAGGACCGCTTTGGCGTGGGAGTTGCCTTTATCGGCCTTTTCCTTGACATCATGGAATTGGTCGAACATCAACAATGTTTTCTTCAGGGCTTCAGCCGCAACACCTGCCACGGTTGCATCGTCAAGCAGGTCGATCAGCGGAGTCAGGTTGTAACCACCGAGCATGGTACCGAGCAATTCGGTGGCTTTTTCACGGCTGATCAGCGTGCACTTCTCAGAACCGTGCGCCACAGCTGCGAGGTAACTCGCTTTGACCTTGGCCGCGTCATCGACGCCCGCTGGCACGCGGTGGGTGATCAGGTCAAGCAGCGTTCCTTCTTCGCCCTGCGGCGGGTTTTTCAGCAGCTCAATCAGCGCAGCGGTTTGCTGTGCCGTCAATGGCAGTGCGGGAATGCCGAGTGCGGCGCGTTCAGCGACGTGGGCACGGTAAGTTTGCAACATGGTCAACTCCTTTTCAATCAAAAAATGCAGTCAGCGGTAACGGGCCGGGTGTCTGTGGCTCAGGCATGAGCCGCAGTCAAGGGGCTAAAAATGAACGGATTGATCATCAGGCAGAGAAAAAAACCTGGGCAGGATCATGGGCTGGCAATTTGGCCGTTTGGTGGGCACGCACCAGCACCTGCCAAAAATAGCGGTAACTGGCACGGTCATGCAAATGGCCCTCAAGTGAAATGGGCGCCCAGTCGGCTGCATGCGCAGCACAAACAACGCGACTGGCCTGATCAACTTCATTGGCTGCCGGCGAAAATGCTGCCAGGATGGGACGAATCTGATCCGGGTGAATGCTCCACATGCGACCAAACCCCAGGGCGCGACTGGCGTGCCGGGCGGCCGCTTCCAGTCGGGCGACGTTTTTGAACTCGGTCACCACGCCATGTGACGCCGTCTTGCCAAAGGCATGGCAAGCCCCCGTGATGGCGAGTTTGGCCCGCACCACCAGCGGGTGACTGAATTGGTCCAGGTCTTCGGGCCGACTGAGTTCAGTGGTTCCCATGGCACTGGCCGGAATCGCGCCACCATGGGACGAGACAAAGTCCATTAAACCAAAACTGAGTGATTCAACCCGGGGATGCGCAGCAATGGCCGCCACATGGTGCACCGCCAGCGGTGACTCGATCAGCACGTGAAGCGGCAAGGGCGTGGTACGACCATTGGTGTTTGCTGCCTGGTCAAGGTGGATCAGGGCAAGCTCAATGTCCGCGACGGAGTCAACTTTTGGAATCATCACATGGCACAAAGCCTGTGCCGAGCGTCCCACAATGGTGGCTACATCATGCGCAAATGCGGGGTGGTCGACCGGATGAACCCGGGCCGCAATTCGGGCGCGGCCATGAGGCGCTAATTTTTGGCTCGCAGACCATGCGCTTTCAACCAGCTCTGCCACCATCCGAGCATGGTCCTTCTCGCCACCAACGGGTGCCCCGTCCTCGCAATCGAGTGTGACGTCAAACGCACAGGTACCCAGTTCATAGGACAGTTCGGCCTGCAAAGCCAGGCTTTTGACCATGCGCGCCTGGACGCCGCAGTAGTGGTCGCACACCGGCAGCGGTGTGGCCGCGGTCGGGCCCAGCAATACGTCGCGTGGGTGGGTCACGAGCCTGACTCTGAACGGGGGGTTACAACAGGTGGGCGACGCCGGCCTGCTCGTCTTGCAACTCTTTTAAGGTCTTGTTGATGCATTCCTGGCTGAACGCGTCAATTGGCAGACCTTCGACCGGTTTGTACTCGCCACCTTCGCAGGTGACCGGGAAGCCAAACATGGTGTCTTTCGGGATGCCATAGTCGCCATTGGAAGGAATGCCCATGGTGACCCATTTGCCACTGGTGCCCAAAGCCCAGTCATGCATGTGGTCGATCGCAGCGTTGGCGGCCGAGGCAGCCGAAGACACGCCGCGTGCCGCAATGATGGCCGCACCACGCTTGCCCACCGTGGGCAGGAAGGTGTTGGCGTTCCAGTCGGCGTTGTTGATCATGTCCTTGACGCTTGCACCGTTGATGGTGGCGAAGCGGTAATCAGCGTACATGGTGGGGGAATGGTTGCCCCAGACCGCCATGTTTTCGATGTCAGCCACGGCCTTTCCGGTCTTGGAGGCCAGTTGGCTCAAGGCACGGTTGTGGTCCAGGCGCAGCATGGCGGTGAAATTCTTGCGTGGCAGGTCGGGTGCGCTCTTCATGGCAATGTAGGCATTGGTGTTGGCCGGGTTACCCACCACCAGCACGCGCACATCGCGGCTGGCCACGGCATTGAGGGCCTTGCCCTGGGCGGTGAAAATTTCGGCATTCACGGCCAGCAACTCCGCGCGCTCCATGCCCGGGCCACGGGGGCGTGAACCGATCAGCAGGGCGTAATCCACGTCCTTGAAAGCGGTCATGGGGTCGCTATGGGCCTCCATGCCGACGAGCAAGGGGAAGGCGCAGTCTTGCAGTTCCATCATCACGCCTTGCAACGCCTGTTGTGCCTTTTCAACCGGGACTTCCAGCAGGCTCAAGACGATGGGCTGATCCTTGCCGAGCATTTCGCCTGAAGCGATACGAAACAGGATGGCGTAACCAATTTGACCTGCGGCACCGGTAACGGCTACACGGACGGGCTTTTTGCTCATGGTGAAATCTCCAAAAGGTTTAAGAAATAATTCAGTAGGCGCAGGGTGAGCAATACATGGCCAACCCTTTAGCGCATCAAGTGTACTCTGGAAAACCCTGATTCGTCAATTTGTCTTATGTCTTATATAAGATATGATTCGACAAAATGGCCATGCCGCAAATTGAGACAAATCCACCATGCAAACCTTTCCCGATCCTGTCATCGAACCCGTCCTGGTCTCGCCAGAGGCCGCCATTTCGCAGGCGTCCTCGGCAACACCGGCCTTCAGTCCGCTGTACCAGCAAATCAAGGGCTTGATCCTCAACAGCTTGCGTGCCGGCGAATGGAAACCCGGCGAAATGATTCCAAGTGAAATGGATCTGGCGGGGCGCTTTCATGTGAGCCAGGGTACGGTGCGCAAGGCGATTGATGAATTGGCGGCAGAGAATTTGTTGTTGCGTCGACAAGGCAAAGGCACTTTTGTTGCCACCCACGCCGAGCAACAGGTGCAATTCAGATTCCTCAAGTTGGTCCCCGACAGTGGGACCCGGGGTAGCGAAGGCCCGGCTCAGCGCGACATTATTGAATGCAAGCGCAGCCGCGCCACGGCGGACGTGGCGCGGGCGCTGGCCTTGCGCAACGGAGACACGGTGCTGCAGGCCCGACGCCTGCTCAGTTTTGGTGGAGTCCCCATTATTCTGGAAGATATCTGGTTGCCCGCAGCGCCGTTCAAGGGGTTAACGGCTGAGCAGTTGGCCAATTACCAAGGGCCCATGTACGCGTTGTTCGAGACCGAATTCAACGTTCGCATGGTGCGTGCCGAAGAGAAAATACGTGCCATTCCGGCGACGCAATTGCATGTAGAACACCTGAAAGTGCCCTTGGGTACACCTTTGTTGAGCGTAGAGCGGGTGGCCTACACCTACCGTGATGAACCCATGGAACTGCGCCGCGGCTACTATCGAACCGACACCCATCACTACCACAACACGCTGGGTTAATTGGTTTTTTGGCAAGATGTCAGCTTGAAGTCCGTTTGAGGTGTCATCCTTGTGAAAGAAAAGGAAGTGTTTGATTGACATCAAGGAACGATGGGTTGGGCACTTGACGCATTGCAATAGAATTTGTAAGTTATCTTTTTACTCACGGTTACCAAGTTGTTACCTCAACCATGAAAGCATCGTATGTCTGAATCAGCGGCCAGCACAGCAAAAAAGCGTCCGGAGTTTTACAACATTGATGGCAAATCGCTTATCAGCTACCGATGGCCACTGGCATCGATTGCCTCTGGCATGCATCGCGTCAGTGGCGCCATCTTGTTCTTCCTGATGCCGTTCATCATCTGGATGTTTGACAATTCCATCTCATCTGAAATTTCGTTTTTGAAATTCAAGGCGGCTTTTAATGAAGGCATGTTGGGCTTGCCAGGCTTCATCTGGAAGCTGGTTGCCCTGGGGTTGATCTGGGCCAGCTTGCATCACTTCATTGCCGGGATGCGCCACCTCTGGATGGACACCCACCACGAACATGTCACCAAGGATTTTGGACGCCAGACTGCTGCGGTGGTTCTGGTTCTCACGCTCACGCTGACGCTGGTGCTGGGCGCCAAGCTTTTCGGTCTTTACTAAAAAATTCAGGAGTCACTCATGTCTGTCAATTTCGGATCTCACCGCCTGGTCGTCGGCGCACATTACGGCATGCGCGACTGGCTGTCGCAGCGCGTCACAGCGGTCCTCATGGCTTTGTTTACTGTGCTGGTGCTGGCGCAGCTGATTTTCAGCAAGGGTCCGATCGGCTACGAGCTGTGGGCCGGCATTTTTTCTCCGCAATGGATGAAATCGCTGACTTTCCTGGTCATTCTTTCCATGATCTACCACGTGTGGGTCGGCATGCGTAATATTTTTCAGGATTACGTCAAGCCTTATGGCGTGCGTTTTGTCATGCACGTGTTTGCCATTGCCTGGCTGATTGCGTGCACGGGTGGCGCGATTGAAGCCCTGTGGCGCTTGTAAACCTTTCTTTTCAATAAGAAAGTCTTTGCACATCTGGCCATTCGTCAGGGTGTGCTGATCCCAATCATCAAGGCAAAAAATTAACATGACTGCTACCTCCAAACTTCAAAAGCGTAAATTTGACGTCGTCATCATCGGTGCCGGTGGCGCCGGCATGAGTGCGTCGCTGCAACTGGCCAATGCTGGCTTGAATGTCGCTGTGCTGACCAAGGTATTTCCGACACGGTCTCACACCGTTGCTGCCCAGGGCGGCATCGGCGCCAGTCTGGGCAACATGGCCGAGGACAACTGGCACTACCATTTTTACGACACCATCAAGGGCTCGGACTGGTTGGGCGACCAGGATGCGATCGAGTTCATGTGCCGCGAGGCGCCAAAAGTGGTTTACGAGCTGGAGCACTTCGGTATGCCGTTTGACCGCAACCCGGATGGCACCATTTACCAACGTCCTTTTGGTGGCCATTCCAGCAATTACGGCGAAAAACCGGTGCAACGCGCCTGCGCGGCAGCTGACCGCACAGGCCATGCCATGCTGCACACGCTGTACCAGCAAAACGTCAAGGCGCGAACCAATTTCTTTGTTGAGTGGATGGCACTTGACTTGATTCGCGATGCCGATGGAGATGTTGTCGGCGTCACGGCGCTTGAGATGGAAACCGGTGAGATCCACATTCTGCAAGCCAAGACCGTCATGATGGCCTCGGGTGGCGCCGGACGCATTTTTGCGGCATCGACCAATGCCTATATCAACACCGGTGACGGTTTGGGTATGGCGGCACGCGCAGGGATCCCGCTGCAAGACATGGAATTCTGGCAATTCCACCCCACGGGTGTGGCTGGTGCCGGCGTTTTGCTGACAGAAGGCTGTCGCGGCGAAGGTGCGATTTTGCGCAACAGCAATGGCGAGCGCTTCATGGAACGTTATGCCCCCACCATGAAAGATCTGGCACCACGCGACTTTGTCTCGCGCTGCATGGACCAGGAAATCAAGGAAGGGCGCGGCTGCGGCCCGAAAAAGGATTACATCAACCTGGATATGACACACCTTGGCGCCGAGACGATCGCGCTTCGCTTGCCGAGTGTCTTTGAGATTGGCCACAATTTTGCCAACGTCGACATCACCAAAGAGCCGATCCCGGTGATTCCGACCAACCATTACCAAATGGGCGGCATCCCAACGAACATCAGCGGTCAGGTGGTCATGCCCAACAGCAGCGGTGCCCAGGAGGTTGTCAAAGGCCTCTATGCCGTGGGTGAGTGCGCGTGTGTCAGTGTGCACGGAGCGAATCGGCTGGGTACCAACTCCTTGCTTGACATTGTGGTTTTTGGGCGTGCTGCGGGCTTGCACATCATCGATTTCAACAACAAGAACGTGGAGCATAAACCGTTGCCCACCGATGCGGCGGATATTTCCATGGCCCGTCTGGACAGATTGAACACGGCCACCACCGGAGAATACGCGCAGGATGTTGCCGGCGATATGCGCGACATCATGCAACAGCACGCCAGCGTGTTCCGTACCCAGGCCAGCATGGACGAAGGTGTTGCCAAGATTGCCCAATTGCGCCATCGGGTGAACGATATCAAGCTGTCGGACAAGTCGCAGATCTTTAACACCGCCCGTATTGAAGCTTTGGAAGTGGAGAACATGATTGAGGTGGCGCAAGCCACCATGGTGTCGGCGGCGGCACGGCATGAATGTCGTGGGGCCCACAGCGTGATGGATTACGACCGTCCGGCTGACGACGCCACCTGTCCGCTGGGTCGCGATGATGTGAACTGGCTCAAACACACGCTTTGGGACAAAGCGACGAACAGTCTGAGCTACAAGCCAGTCAACCTGAAACCCCTGACGGTTGCATCCGTACCGCCCAAAATCCGCACCTTCTGACAACTTGCAGTACAGACCACAAGCGCTGCCTCCAACTGAACAAGAAAGCAAATCATGGCTAAACGAACTGTCCAAATTTACCGCTATAACCCGGATACCGATGCCAAGCCCTACATGCAGACCATTGAGGTCGAACTTGATGGCAGCGAACGCATGTTGCTTGACGTCTTGACCAAACTGAAAGCCGTTGACCCCACGCTGTCGTACCGGCGTTCATGCCGCGAGGGTATTTGTGGCTCGGACGCGATGAATATCAATGGCAAAAACGGTCTGGCCTGTCTGGTCAACATGTTGACATTACCAGACACCATCGTGCTCAAGCCGCTGCCGGGCCTGCCGGTGGTGCGCGACCTGATTGTCGACATGACGTTGTTTTTCAAGCAATACCATTCGATCAAGCCCTACCTCATCAACGACAACCGCCCGCCAGAAAAAGAGCGCCTGCAGAGCCCGGAAGAGCGGGAAGAGCTTAACGGGCTGTACGAGTGCATCTTGTGCGCGAGCTGCTCCACGAGTTGCCCGGTGTTCTGGTGGAACCCCGACAAATTCGTGGGTCCGGCTGGCTTGCTGCAAGCCTACCGCTTTATTGCCGACAGCCGCGATGAAGCCACCAGCGAGCGTCTGGACAACCTCGAAGACCCTTACCGTCTTTTCCGTTGCACCACCATCATGAATTGCGTGGACGTGTGCCCGAAAGGCCTGAACCCGACCAAAGCCATTGGCAAGATCAAGGAACTAATGGTGCGTCGCGCCATCTGATGCCCCCCTGATGGACACCACCGGCATGGAAACAAGCGACGCCCTGATTGATGAGCGTGTATTGAGCAAGCTCAAGTGGCGCTGTCGCCGGGGCTTGCTCGAGAACGATATTTTCATCGAACGTTTCTTCAAGCGGTTTGAGTCCACGCTCACTGTCAAGCAGACGCAAGGTCTGAATCTTCTAATGGACCTGAGCGATTCAGATCTGCTGGATTTGCACCTTGGGCGCAAGACTTTGGCTCAAGTGGATGCGAATCTGGTGCAAGACGAAGTTTGCGAAGTTTTAAGTATGTTGAAAAAACCACCTGAAAGGCCACTATGAAGCTAGCTGAAAATAAAGCCACCCTGTCGTTTAGCAACGGCAGCCCCAGCGTCGATTTACCGGTTTACCAGGGTACGGTTGGCCCGGATGTGATTGATATCCGCAAGCTCTATGGCCAGACCGGCATGTTCACCTACGACCCGGGGTTTTTGTCCACGGCGGCGTGCCAGTCTTCCATCACCTACATTGATGGCGACAAGGGCGAACTCCTGTACCGCGGCTACCCCATTGAACAACTGGCAACACAATGCGATTACCTCGATACCTGTCATTTGCTGCTCAAGGGTGAATTGCCCAATTTACAAGAGCGTCAGGACTTTCACAAGCTGGTGATCAACCACACCATGGTCAACGAGCAGATGCAGTTTTTTATGCGTGGTTTCCGCCGCGATGCACACCCGATGGCCGTCCTTACCGGACTGGTGGGTGGTTTGTCGGCGTTCTACCATGACAGCACCGACATCAACAACCCGCAGCACCGTGAAATTGCGGCCATTCGCTTGATTGCCAAAATGCCTACGCTGGTGGCCATGGCCTACAAGTACGGTATTGGTCAGCCTTACATGTACCCGCAGAATGACCTCAGCTACGCTGGCAACTTCCTGCGCATGATGTTTGGTACGCCGTGCGAAGAATATGTTGTGAATCCAGTGCTGGAACGTGCCCTGGACCGCATCTTCATTTTGCATGCCGACCATGAGCAAAATGCCTCTACCTCCACCGTGCGTCTGTGCGGCTCGTCGGGTACCAACCCGTTTGCGGCCATTGCGGCTGGCGTGGCTTGTCTGTGGGGACCCGCTCACGGTGGCGCCAATGAAGCCTGCCTGAATATGCTCGAAGACATTCAGCGCCAGGGTGGTATTGCCAAAGTGGGTGAGTTCATGGAGCAGGTCAAGGACAAAAACTCCGGCGTCAAGCTCATGGGTTTTGGTCACCGCGTCTACAAAAATTACGACCCACGCGCCACCCTGATGCAACAAACCTGCAACGAGGTGTTGTTGGAGCTTGGTCTGGAGAATGATCCCTTGTTTAAGTTGGCCAAGGCAGTCGAAAAAATTGCCCTGGAAGACGATTATTTCGTCTCACGCAAGCTCTACCCGAATGTCGACTTCTACTCCGGTATTGTGCAGCGCGCCATTGGCATCCCGGTCAATCTGTTCACCGGTGTCTTCGCCCTGGCCCGCACCGTCGGCTGGATTGCCCAGCTCAACGAAATGATCAGCGACCCCGAGTACAAAATTGGCCGTCCGCGTCAGTTGTTCACGGGTTCTGTCACACGCAACGTTTTGCCTGTGGCTGAGCGTTAAGCCATAACGCGTTTCAAAAACCCGCCGACTGGCAACAGCGGCGGGTTTTTTTATAGATCACGGCTGGCGTCTCAGCCGTTTAAAATCTACGATTCACCTAGGAACCACCATGGGACGCACCCTTTACGACAAACTCTGGGACGAACACGTCGTCCACACCGAAGAAGATGGCACCGCGCTGCTTTACATTGATCGCCATTTGGTGCACGAAGTCACCAGTCCGCAGGCGTTCGAAGGCCTGCGGCAGTCCAAGCGGCCGGTCTGGCGCATCAGCTCCATTGTGGCCACGGCAGACCACAACACACCCACCACCGGTTGGGAGCTGGGTTATGACGGGATCACCGACCCCACCAGCAAAGAGCAGGTCTTGACGCTGGACGCCAATATCAAGGAATACGGTGCCGCTGCCTACTTCCCGTTCATGTCGCAGCGCCAGGGTATCGTGCATGTGATTGGCCCCGAAAACGGCGCCACGCTGCCCGGCATGACGGTTGTTTGTGGTGATTCGCATACCTCCACCCACGGTGCTTTTGGCGCCCTGGCGCACGGCATTGGTACCAGCGAGGTTGAGCACGTCATGGCCACGCAAACGCTGCTGGCCAAAAAAGCCAAAAACATGCTGGTGCGGGTTGACGGTCTTTTGCCGCGCGGCTGCACCGGCAAGGACATCGTGCTCGCGGTGATCGGCAAGATCGGCACCGCCGGTGGCACCGGCTACACCATCGAATTTGGTGGTGCCGCCATGCGTGCCTTGAGCATGGAGGCGCGTATGACGGTGTGTAACATGGCCATTGAGGCCGGTGCCCGCGCCGGCCTGGTGGCCGTAGATGAAAAAACCATTCAGTATGTCAAGGGTCGCCCCCTGTCACCTGGCTACGACGCACCCAATGAGGCCGCTGCTGCCGTGGAGTGGGACCAGGCAGTGGCCTACTGGAAAACGCTGCATTCCGATGCGGATGCACACTTTGATGCGGTGGTCGAGATCGACGCCTCACAGCTGGTGCCGCAAGTGACCTGGGGCACCTCGCCCGAGATGGTGCTGGGTATCAATGACCGGGTGCCTGACCCAGACCGCGAAAAAGATGCCAACAAGCGCGGTGCCATCGAACGCGCGTTGGCCTATATGGCGCTGGAGCCGGGCAAAGCACTCAACGACCTGTACGTGGACAAGGTCTTTATTGGCTCCTGCACCAACAGCCGCATTGAAGACATGCGTGAAGCTGCGGCTGTGGTGAAAACACTGGGCCGCAAGGTTGCGCCCAACATTCGGCTGGCGTTGGTGGTGCCGGGTTCCGGCCTGGTCAAGGCGCAGGCCGAGCGTGAAGGTCTGCATGAAATTTTTCAGGCAGCAGGCTTCGAGTGGCGCGAGCCGGGCTGCTCCATGTGCCTGGCCATGAATGCTGACCGACTGGAGCCAGGTGAGCGTTGCGCGTCCACCAGCAACCGCAACTTTGAAGGGCGCCAGGGTGCCGGTGGCCGGACCCATCTGGTCAGCCCGGCCATGGCAGCGGCAGCCGCCATTCATGGCCATTTTGTCGATGTACGCAAGTTTGTCTAACCAAGCCTCAAGGACACCCTCATGAAATCGTTGAGCATTTTGTTGACGGCGGCTGCGCTGCTGGTATTGGTCGGTTGCAACACCGTCAAAGGCGTTGGTCAGGACTTGCAAAAAGCAGGTGAGACCATCGAAGATGCCGTTAAAAAGAAATAGGACACGTCATGCAAAAATTTAGCTTGCTTAAGGGCCTGGTTGCCCCGATGGACCGAGAAAACGTTGACACCGATGCCATCATTCCGAAGCAGTTTCTCAAATCCATCCGAAAAACCGGCTTTGGTCAAAATCTGTTTGACGCCTGGCGTTATCTGGATGCAGGCTACCCCGGGCAGGACCCTGCCAGCCGCAAGCCCAACCCAGACTTTGTGCTGAATCAGCCGCGTTTTCAAGGTGCTTCCATCCTGCTGGCGCGCAAGAACTTTGGTTGCGGTTCCTCGCGCGAGCATGCGCCCTGGGCGCTGGACCAGTTTGGTTTTCGCGCCATCATCGCCCCCAGTTACGCCGACATTTTCTTTAATAACAGTTTTAAAAATGGCTTGTTGCCCATTGTGCTGACTGAAACCCAGGTGGCGCAATTGTTTGACGACGTGGCAGTCTTTCCCGGCTATGTTCTGACCATCGACCTGGAACGCCAGCGCGTGATCAAGCCCAATGGCGAAGAACTGCCGTTCGAGGTCCAGGCCTTTCGCAAATACTGTTTGCTCAATGGGTTTGACGACATCGGCCTGACCCTGCGCCATGCCGACAAGATTAAGGCCTTCGAAGCAGAGCGCCTGGCGCAAAAACCCTGGTTGGCCCACACCATGCTGGCCTGAGTTGTTTATTTAAATCACCTATCACCACTATGAAAATTGCAGTTTTACCCGGCGACGGCATTGGTACCGAAATTGTGGCCGAGGCCATCAAGGTCCTTCAGGCCCTTGATTTGCGCTTTGAAATGGAGACCGCCCTGGTTGGCGGTGCGGCCTATGAAGCCCACGGGCATCCCTTGCCCGAGTCCACCCTGAAGTTGGCCAAAGAGGCCGATGCCATTCTGTTTGGTGCGGTGGGTGATTGGAAATACGACACGCTCGACCGCCCCTTGCGTCCGGAGCAGGCTATTCTGGGCCTGCGCAAACACCTTGGGCTGTTTGCCAATTTTCGCCCGGCCATTTGTTACGAAGAACTGGTGAATGCGTCCAGTCTCAAGCCGGAGCTGATTTCGGGCCTCGACATTTTGATCATTCGCGAATTGACCGGAGACATCTATTTTGGTCAGCCCCGTGGTCGTCGCATCGCGGTTGATGGGCATTTTCCAGGCGCCGAAGAGGCTTTTGACACCATGCGCTACAGCCGACCCGAGGTGGAGCGTATTGCCCATGTGGCATTCCAGGCGGCGCGTACACGCAAGGCAGCGGGCTCCGAGGGTCGTGTCACCAGCGTGGACAAGGCCAACGTGCTGGAAACTTTCCAGTTCTGGAAAGACATCGTCACCGAGGTCGGCCTGCAGTACCCCGATATTGCGCTCGACCACATGTATGTTGACAATGCCGCCATGCAACTGGTGCGTGCGCCCAAGAAATTCGACGTGGTGGTCACTGGCAATATGTTTGGTGACATTCTGAGCGACGAAGCCTCCATGCTCACGGGTTCAATTGGCATGTTGCCGTCGGCCTCGATGAACGCCAACAAGCAGGGCTTGTTTGAACCCAGCCATGGCAGCGCACCCGACATTGCCGGCAAAGGCATTGCCAACCCGCTGGCGACCATTTTGAGCGCGGCCATGATGCTGCGGTTTAGCCTGGACCAAGAAGTGGCCGCCCAGCGCATCGAAGCGGCTGTGCAAAAAGTGTTGCAGCAAGGGCTACGCACGGGCGACATCTACAGCGAAGGCACGACCAAGGTCAGTACGCTGGAGATGGGCAACGCCGTGGTCAAGGCGCTGTAAGCCGTGCCTTTACAATACCCGTCATGCAACACAGCCATAGCTCAAGCTCTCAGCGGATTTCATCTGTCTGCGCGTTGGCGTGCGTTTGCGTTGCAGCGGCGGGGTCCTTTGTGACCAAGACAATTACCGGCTGACACAGCCCGGTTCGTCGCGCCCCTACCGGCCAGACGAGCCGGGCAGATGAAATTTTTTATTTCAAACAATCTGAAAGGGCTTTAGCAATGAAAATCGGAAATCTGGTCGGCTTAGTAGGCTGGCGTGGCATGGTGGGTTCGGTCCTGCTCGATCGTATGCAGGCTGAAGGCGACTTCGGCCTGATCGAGCCCATGTTCTTCTCCACTTCCGACGCGGGCGGCAAGGCCCCGGCGCTGGCCAAGAATGAGACCACGCTGCAGGATGCATTCAACATTGATGCGCTCAAGCGCTGCGACATCATCATCAGCGCCCAGGGAGGTGACTACACCACCCAGGTCTTTCCCAAGTTGCGCGCTGCCGGCTGGAGCGGTCACTGGATTGATGCGGCATCGACGCTGCGCATGGAAAAAGACGCGGTCATCATCCTTGACCCGGTCAACATGCCGGTGATCCAAACGGCCCTGGCCAGCGGTGGCAAGAACTGGATTGGCGGCAATTGCACCGTGAGCTGCATGCTGATGGGCGTGGGTGCGCTGTACAAGGCTGGTTTGGTCGAGTGGATGTCCACCCAGACCTATCAGGCTGCTTCGGGTGGCGGTGCCCAGCACATGCGCGAACTGCTGACGCAGTACGGCACGCTGAATGCCGAAGTGCGGTCCATGCTGGACGACCCCAAGAGCGCGATTCTGGAAATCGACCGCAAGGTCATCGCCAAGCAGCGCGCCCTTACCGCTGCCGAGACCGCCAACTTTGGCGTGCCCCTGGGTGGCTCGCTTATTCCCTGGATCGACAAGGATCTGGGCAACGGCATGTCCAAGGAAGAGTGGAAGGGCCAGGCCGAGACCAACAAGATTCTGGGACAGGGCGCGGACTTTGGTTCCATCGAAACACCGGTCGACGGCTTCTGTGTGCGCGTGGGTGCCATGCGCTGCCATAGCCAGGCCCTGACCTTCAAGCTCAAAAAAGACGTGCCCGTGGCCGACATCGAAGCCATGATCGCTGCTGACAACCCGTGGGTGAAAGTGGTTCCCAATACGCGCGAAGCCACCATCCGGGACCTGACTCCTGTGGCCGTCACTGGCACCATGACGATTCCGGTGGGACGTATCCGCAAGATGGCCATGGGTCCCGAGTATGTTGGTGCCTTCACCATTGGCGATCAATTGCTCTGGGGCGCTGCCGAGCCGCTGCGTCGTATGTTGCGTATTTTGCTGCAAGCCTGAATCTTGTGCGAGCGGCGTCGTGCTTGGCTGCGCGCTGCGCACCGTGGTTCGACGATATTCTTGTTTCACCATATAGAATCGTGCGCTGCAAGCTACCTTGATGCCGGATGGCTCGTTTGTGGCTGTCAACGCAAGTCCTTGATGTACGGGTACGTTCCTGTTTTTTCGCTGACTGAAAACTGGAGTCGAAAAATTGATTGCTAAGACCTATCGCTGGGAACTCACCGCCGTGGCGCTGGCTGCGCTGTTGTCTATGGGCGGCTCCAATGCGTTAGCGTTGTCACTCGGGCGTGTCACAGTTCAATCAGCCTTGGGGGAACCCTTGGCTGCAGAAATTGACATTCCACAGATCAATGCCGACGAGGCCGCTTCGCTGAAGGTGCAAGTTGCACCACCGGCAACGTTCAGGTCTGCCGGCCTGGAGTTCAGTCCTGTCATGACCGATGTCCGGATGCTGTTGCAGTACCGACCTGATGGCCGTACCTATTTGCGACTGAGCAGTGATCGCTTGATCCAGGAACCCTATGTCGACCTGATCCTGGACGCCAGTTGGCAGACGGGGCGGATCGTCCGCAATTACACGATGCTGTTTGATCCACCCGGCCTGCGGCCCAAGGTGGCGGTACGGCCACCACCAGTGGTACAGGCCGAGCCCGCAGTGGCCTTGCCGTCACGTTCTGCACCGGTACCGGCCGCCCCGCCCCGGCCTGTTGTGCGTCAATCCCCCGTGGCTGCTGAAACAAAATCTGCTGCTGCAACTTTGCAGGGGAATGTGCAACGGGTGACGGTTCGACCCGGTGAATCAGCCAGCAAGATTGCCATGACCCACATCTTTCCCAGCATTTCACTGGACCAAATGTTGGTGGCCATGCTGCAGGCGAATCCCGGTGCTTTTATCGAGGGCAATATCAATCGCCTCAAAGCCGGCGCCACCTTGGTGCTGCCGACTGAGCAGCAGGCCGGTGTCATGCCTGCTGCGCAAGCCAGTCAAATGATTGTGGCCCAAAGCCAGGATTTCGATCAATACCGCCGTGCCTTGGCCGGCAACTTGACTTCGGCCAAACAGGCCCCCGCCGAGCGCAGTGTCAGCGGCACCATCCAGGCCAGGGTGGATGATCAAAAATCTGCCGCCGCAACGCCTGACAAGCTGACTTTGTCCAAAGCGACTGTGCAAAACGCCACAGATTTGGCGCAGTTGGCCTTGGCGCAAAGCGCGAAGGAAAGTGCCAGTCGAGCCGCTCAGATGCGGCAAAATACGGCAGATATTAATCAATTGGCCGACGCGGCCGCAGCGCTGGCTGCCTCCGGCGCCACCTCAGCTGCTGCTGCCGTGATCGCACCGGGCACACCGGCGTCTGGCGCTTCGGCGCCCCAGACCGTGGTGCCAATGCCTGCGGTCACTGTGCCTGCAAAGCCGCCTTTGGCTGCGCCAGTGCCAGCCACAGCGTCAGGATTTTTAGATGAGCTGCTGGCTAACCCGTTGGTGCCCGTGGCTGCTGCTGGTCTGGTGGTGTTACTGGGTGGTTTGGGCTTTTACAAGCTTCGCCAGCGGCGAAAAAATGCCCAGCCCACACAGAGCTTCTTGGAAAATCAGGAACGGCCGGAATCGCTTTTTGGCAGCAACGGGGGTGAGAATGTGGACACCCTGGTGGACCAGGGCGGCCGTTCTTCAATGTTATTCAGTGCCAGTCAGCTTGACGCAGTAGAAGCCGTCGACCCCTTGGTCGAGGCCGATGTCTATTTGGCCTACGGCAGAGACATTCAAGCCGAAGAAATCTTGAAGGACGCCCTGCGTGCCCAGCCCGAGCGACTGGCTATTCATCAAAAGTTGTTGGCGATTTATGCCAAGCGACAGGACACCAAAGCGTATGCAGCCGTGGCTGCGGTGGCTTTTCCTTTGACCCAGGGCAAGGGGATTCAATGGGAGCAGATTTGCGAGTCGGGCCTGGCACTTGATCCGGGCAACTCTTTGTACCTCGCCGGTGGTCAGCCCAGTGCTGTCGCCCCCCCGCCAGACACGGTTTCATTTTCCAATGTCCCGATCATGGGTGTGGCAGCGGCTGCGCCTCATGCCTTACCCGGCACTGGCGATGGCAATGCGGTTGATCTGGACCTTGACCTTGATTTTTCGCTTGATGAGAGTGCGCCTGCAGCACCAACGGCCTCTGCTGTGTCCATTGAGCCGGTTCCTGTGCCAGTGGCCGTCAAGCCTGGCGGTCCGCTGGGCGACCTGAGCGGCATGACTTTGGACTTTGCTCCTCAGCCATCCGATCCGCCCGCCTTGAGTGAGCCCGCCACAGAAGTCAAACTTGAATCGCTGCCCACGCTGGAGGGTCTCGATTTTGCTGAGGAAAGTGCCGAACCCGAACCACCCGAGTCCCGTGTTGTTGCTGCCGAAAAGCCTTCAGGCATGCTGGAGTTCGACTTCAGCGCCTTGTCGCTGGAGTTGGAAGATCTCGAACCCGCACCCATTGACCCAGTGGCCGCACTGGCGCCTGACGCGCTGGAGTCCAAATTGGTGCTGGCAGACGAGTTCAAGGCGAGCGGCGACCTTGAGGGCGCAAACGAACTGATTCAGCAAGTCATCAACGAGGCAGATGGTGACCTCAAGGCCCGGGCGCAACAGGCGCTGAGCCAATCTTGAGGATCTTCACGGATGGCCGGTGAGGTGCCCGCAGGGGTCCGTGTCGCTTTAGGCATCAGCTACCACGGCGGGCATTACCAGGGCTGGCAAAGCCAGCTGTCGCGGCAAACCGTGCAGGACCAGATTGAGGCTGCCTTGTCTCGTTTTGCCAACCACCGGGTCTCTACCCTGTGTGCTGGCCGCACCGACGCCGGTGTCCATGGCCTGATGCAGGTGGTGCATTTTGACACCCCGCTGGAGCGCCCTGAGGCCGCCTGGGTTCGCGGCCCCAACGCCTTGTTGCCACATGACATCGCGGTGCAGTGGGCCAGGGTGGTGCCGAAGGCATTCCACTGCCGGGCCAGCGCGACGTCCCGGCGGTACGTTTACGTGGTGTTGCAGTCGTCGGTGCGCCCCAGTCTGGATCAGGGCCGAGTCGGTTGGGTCTATCGTCCCCTGCAGCTTGAGCCCATGCAGCAAGCGGCGCAGCAACTCATCGGCGAACATGATTTCACCTCGTTTCGCGCCAGTGCCTGCCAGGCCTTGTCGCCGGTCAAGAACATGCTGCGCATCGCTATTTCCCGGCGCGGGGCCTACTGGCGTTTTGAGTTTGAGGCCAATGCGTTTTTGCACCACATGATTCGCAACGTCATGGGTTGCCTGATCTACATTGGCGAGCAGCGCCAACCCGTGGCATGGATGCAGCAAGTCCTGCTGGCGCGCGACCGGGATGCCGCGGCACCTACCTTTTCACCCGACGGCCTGTATTTCTTGGGGCCGCGTTACGACCCACAATGGGGTTTACCGCAAGATTCCCCCTTGCTCGATGGATTGCCATGAACCAGATGATTGAGCCAGCTTTGCCGGGCCTGCACCGCACCCGTATCAAGATATGTGGCCTCACGCGTGAAGCCGATGTGGATGCGGCGGTAGCGGCTGGTATTGATGCCGTAGGCTTTGTGCTTTATGCCAAAAGCCCACGGGCTGTCTCGGCCCAGCGTGCGGCAGAACTGGCCCGGCGCTTGCCACCCTTTGTTACACCGGTGCTGCTGTTTGTTAATGAAGAGACGGCAAAAATCAGTGCCGCGTGTGTCCAGGTGACTGGCGCTCTTCTGCAGTTTCATGGCGATGAATCGCCGCAAGCCTGCTGGGCTGCCAGCACACAAGGCCAGCGACCGTATTTGCGCGCTGCACGTATTCCCCTCGGTGATGCCGGTCGCGACTTTGATCTCGTAAAATTCGCGCAAGATTATTCACAGGCCCAAGGTCTCCTGCTCGACGCGCAAGTGGACGGGTATGGCGGCGGCGGGCACGCATTCAATTGGTCACTGCTTCCTCCAAACGTCAACGCTCACCTCGTCTTGAGTGGTGGACTCAGCGCTGCCAACGTGATCGACGGCATCCTGCAGCTGCGACCGCGCTGCAAAACGCTGGCGGTTGACGTCAGCTCAGGGGTCGAGGTGCCGGGGCAAAAAGGCATCAAGGACCCCGCCAGAATCCGTGAATTTGTGGCCGCCGTGCGGCGTGCCGACCAGATCATCAACACCCATTCAGGACAGGCCAACGCCTCTATCCAAAACCTGTCCGCAACCTTGCGAGTTAACCATGTTTGATTACCAGCAACCCGACCTGCGGGGTCACTTTGGTATCTATGGCGGCAGTTTTGCCTCCGAGACGCTGACCCATGCCATCAACGAACTCAAGGCAGCCTACGCCAGGTACCAATTCGATCCCGAATTTGTGGCCGAATTTAATTACGAACTGGCGCATTTTGTCGGTCGCCCCAGTCCGGTTTACCACGCGGCCCGCACCAGCCGTGAAATGGGCGGCGCCCAAATCTTTCTGAAGCGTGAAGACCTGAACCACACCGGCGCGCACAAGATCAACAACACCATTGGCCAGGCCATGCTGGCCAAACGCATGGGCAAGCCGCGCATCATCGCCGAAACCGGCGCCGGCCAACACGGTGTCGCCACGGCCACCATCTGCGCCCGATACGGCATGGAATGTGTGGTCTACATGGGCAGCGAAGACGTCAAGCGCCAGAGCCCCAATGTCTACCGCATGAAGTTGCTCGGTGCCACCGTGGTGCCGGTTACCAGCGGCAGTTGCACGCTGAAAGACGCGCTCAACGAAGCCATGCGCGACTGGGTCGCCAATGTCGACAACACCTTCTACATTATTGGCACCGTGGCCGGCCCGCACCCCTACCCGATGATGGTGCGCGATTTTCAGAGCGTTATTGGCAAGGAATGCCTGGTACAAATGCCGGAGATGCTGAAAAGCGCGGGCTGCAATACCGACCAGCCAGACGTCGTGGTGGCCTGTGTTGGTGGCGGCAGCAATGCCATGGGCATTTTTTACCCCTACATTGCGCATGAAACCACGCAACTGATCGGTGTGGAAGCGGCAGGTGAAGGCATGGACAGCGGTAAACACTCGGCCTCGATCCAGCGCGGCAGCCCCGGTGTGTTGCACGGCAACCGCACCTATGTGCTGCAGGACGACAACGGTCAGGTGACTGAGACCCACAGCATCAGCGCCGGTCTCGACTACCCCGGCGTTGGCCCGGAGCACGCCTTTTTGCACGACATTGGTCGCGCCCAATATGTCGGCATCACTGACACCGAGGCGCTGGAAGCCTTTCACTACCTGTGCCGCACCGAGGGCATCATCCCGGCGCTGGAATCCAGCCACGCGGTGGCCTACGCCATGAAGCTGAGTAAGTCCATGCGCACCGACCAGTCGATCCTGGTGAATCTGTCGGGTCGGGGTGACAAGGATATTGGCACCGTGGCCGACCTGAGCCATGCCGACTTTTACTGTCGACCGAGTTGCCAGGGCCAGTCGGTCAAGGGCGGCCTGGCCGCTGACGAAGCCATTGTGAAGGTTGTCAAATGAGCCGCATCACCGCCACGTTTACGCAATTACAAGTCCAGGGCCGCAAGGCGCTGATTCCGTATGTCACCGCTGGCTTCCCGTACGCCGACATCACGCCAGAGCTGATGCATGCCATGGTCGCCGGGGGGGCGGACGTGATCGAACTGGGAGTGCCGTTTTCCGATCCCAGCGCCGACGGCCCGGTGATCCAGAAAGCCGGCGACAAGGCCCTGGCGGCCGGTGTCGGCCTGGTGCAGGTGCTGGCCATGGTGCGCGAATTCCGCCAGCAAAACGACAGCACCCCGGTGGTGCTGATGGGTTATGCCAACCCGGTCGAGCGCTACAGCCAGAAGCATCCTCGCACTGATGGGGCGAATGCTTTTGTTATCGATGCAGCAGCAGCAGGTGTCGATGGATTCGTGATTGTGGACTACCCACCGGAGGAGTGTGAAGACTTCGCGGCCGAACTCAAAGCGCACGGCCTGGACCTGATTTTTTTGCTGGCGCCTACCTCGACTGACGAGCGCATGCAGCAGGTGGCGCGCATCGCCAGCGGCTATGTCTATTACGTGTCGCTCAAAGGCGTTACCGGATCAGGCGTACTGGACATCGGTGCGGTCGAAGCCATGCTGCCACGCATCCGCCAGCATGTCAAAGTACCTGTCGGCGTGGGATTTGGCATTCGTGATGCAGTCACCGCCCGCGCCATTGGCCGGGTGGCTGACGCAGTGGTGATCGGGACGCGCATCATCCAGTTGCTTGACCAGCAGCCACGCGACCAGGTGGCCGTCACGGCCGAAAAATTTGTGCGGGAAATTCGGACTGCGCTGGATTCATAATCCTGTTCATTTGTCATGCCGGACTTGATCCTGCATTCATGACACCGCCGACAAACGAAGGCTTACGGAGAATTAACATGAGTTGGCTCGAAAAACTGCTACCCCCAAAAATCCAGCACACCAATCCGGAAGACCGGCGCAGCGTGCCTGGCGGCCTTTGGATCAAATGCCCCAGCTGTGACACGGTGCTCTACAAAACCGACTTGGAGCAAAACCAGAATGTGTGCCCGAACTGCAACCATCACCACCGCATCGGGGCGAGGGCGCGACTGAATGCCTTTCTCGACAACGAAGGCCGGTATGAAATCGGCCAGGAAGTGTTGCCGGTGGACGCCCTCAAATTCAAGGACAGCCGCAAATACCCGGAACGCCTGAAAGAAGCGCTGGAAAACACCGGCGAAACTGATGCCCTGGTGGTCATGGGCGGCTCGGTGCTGGGCATCGGCCTGGTCGCAGCCTGTTTTGAATTTGAATTCATGGGCGGCAGCATGGGCTCGGTGGTGGGCGAGCGTTTTGTGCGCGGCGTACATACCGCCATCGAACAAAAAGTGCCCTTTGTCTGCTTTACCGCGACCGGGGGCGCGCGCATGCAGGAGGGTTTGCTCTCGCTGATGCAAATGGCCAAAACCAACGCTTCATTGACCCATCTGGCCAAAAAAGGCCTGCCTTTTATCAGCGTGCTGACCGACCCCACCATGGGCGGTGTCAGTGCCGGTTTTGCCTTTTTGGGTGACGTGGTCATAGCCGAGCCCAAGGCCCTGATTGGTTTTGCCGGGCCGCGCGTGATTGAATCGACGGTGCGCGTCACGCTGCCCGAAGGTTTTCAGCGGGCCGAGTTTTTACAGACCAAAGGGGCTGTTGACCTGATTTGTGACCGCCGGGAATTGCGCAAGACCATCGCCAACACGCTGGCCATGCTGACGCGCCAAAGCGCGGATGCGGTGGCCTGAGGCGCTGCCTCTGATGTGGTCCCGCCGACAGGAATCGAACCTGTATTTCACGCTTAGGAGGCATGCGCACTATCCATTGTGCTACGGTGGGAAGCTGTGATTTTAGGCGCTGAATCCAGTCAGCCCGGTTCTTGCCTGGTCAGAAATTGACGGCGCGAAGGTTTGGTCGTTGTCGGGGGGCGCGTGCCGATCACAAGCTACCCATGTGCCAGAGTGCGCTTGGTAGGGTTGGCGCCTGTGAATTTTTTTCTTTGTTCCCCATCATATTTTTCAACGCGTCCAAAGGGTTTTTACTTAGAAGATGGAAAAACCCATGGCTTAGACTGCTTTCAGTTTACAAGCGTGTACAGCCAGGTAGCGGTAACGAGCATCTGCCAGATTGGCCCTTGGGTTGATCTCGGTGAAATTTTCAAAACCCTCAAAAGGAGCTACATCCATGAAATTCATTCGTCATACATCCGTTCTCGCACTTGCCATTGGCGCGACGCTGTCGGCGCCTGCGATGGCCCAGGAGACCGTGCGTTGGGGCGTGCCGATGGCCTTTGGCTCCAATTTGGTCGCGCTGGGCGACACCATGCCCTGGGTTTCCGAGCAACTCAAGAAAGTCTCGGGGGGGACCATCAACCTGCAAGTGTTCGAACCGGGCAAGTTGGTGCCGGCGTTGGCCATCTTCGACAGCGTGTCCACCGGCAAGGTGGAAGCCGGTTACAGCTGGATGGGCTACGAACTCGGCAAGGTGCCGGTCTCTGCCCTGTTTGGCGCGGTGCCGTTTGGCATGGAAACCCCCATGTTCTCGGCCTGGATGTATTTTGGCGGCGGCGATGCCCTGCTCAAGGAATCCTTCAAGCCGCATAACGTCTATCCGATCTTCTGCGGTTCCATCAGCCCCGAAGCCGCCGGCTGGTTCCGCAAGGAAATCACCAAACCCGATGACCTCAAAGGCCTCAAGTTCCGCGCTGCGGGCTACGGTGGCAAGGTCTACCAAAAGCTGGGTGCCTCGGTGACCATGCTGCCAGGCGGTGAACTGTTCCAGGCCCTTGAAAAGGGTGTGCTCGACGGCACCGAGTTTTCGCTGCCTACGGTTGATGACCAGTTGGGTTTCTCCAAGGTTGCAAAGAACTACTACATGCCCGGCTGGCATCAGCCGTCCACCAACCAGTTCCTCTACGTGAACATGGCTGCCTGGAACAAACTCAAGCCGCAAACCCAGGCCCAGATCGAAACCACTTGTACTGCCGGTGTCACTATGGCCATTGCCAAGGCAGAAGCCCTGCAAGGCCAAACCCTGGCCAAGTTTGAAAAAGATGGTGTTAAGGCACGTCAGTTCAACAAGGTCATGCTAGACGCCTTTGCCAAGGCCTCGCACGAAGTGATGGCCGAAGAGTCAGCCAAGGACCCGCTGGTCAAAAAGGTGTACGACAGCATGACCGCTTTCCAGGGCAAAAACGCAAACTGGCATCATCTCGGCTACTTGCCACGTGACTTCAAGTAATTGCTGACCTGCGCAAAACATGCGCACACCAAGCCGTTCCAGAAAGCACCAGCGGTCTGGAACGGCTTGTTTTTGCCAAGGAGAATATCTATGAAAACGAATGTACAGGGCGCCAATGACCCCGTCGTGGGTTTGTCCGGCCTCGCGCTGCCTACCACCGGTTTTTCCCGCGCCATTGATCAGCTGGTTGGCTGGTTTGGTGAATTTGCCTCAGCCTTATGGACCATTCTGGTGATGACCATTGTGCTTCAGGTCGTGCTGCGCTACGGTTTCGGTATCGGTTCGATCATGCTCGAAGAAACCCAGTGGCACCTGTATGCTGTTGGCTTCCTGCTCGGCCTGTCGTTTACCGAGTTGCATGAGCGTCACGTGCGCATCGACGTGCTGGCTGCTGGTTTTACCAGCACGACCCGCCTGTGGATCGAGTTTTTGGGTATCAGCTGTTTTTTGCTGAGTTTTTCGCTGCTCGTGATCTGGTTTGCCGTGCCCTTTGTGATCAGTTCCTGGGAACTCAGCGAGGTATCTGCCGCTCCGGGTGGACTGCCTTATCGTTGGGCGATTAAATCTTTCATGGTCACGGCCTTCGTCTTGCTGGCGCTCATTGGCATGAGCCGCCTGACCCGTGTCTGGAAAGCGCTGTTTGGGTCGCGCTGAGTCAGCGAGCCAACACAAGCCTGTAAAAAATCACAACTTTTCGAGACCAGTCATGCCCTTTTACGAAATTCTGTCCATCGCGCTGATGGGGACCTTCATCCTGGCCCTGTTCCTTGGCTATCCGGTCGCATGGCTGCTGGCGGGTGTGTCGATGCTGTTTGCCGCTATTGCCATCACCTTGACGACCCAGTTCGGCATAGATACTTTTCTATTGACCAGTTGGGTCAAGTTCTCCGGCATCATTGACCGCTTCGACGCCATCATGTCGAACTGGGTATTGGTGTCGCTGCCGATGTTTGTTTACATGGGCCTGATGCTGGACCGTTCGGGCGTGGCTGACGTCATGATGCGCAATTTCGTCAAGGTGTTTGGCGGTATTCGCGGCGGGCTTGGCCTGACCGTGATCGTCATCGGCATTCTGCTCGCCGCCTCCACCGGCATCGTCGGCGCCTCGGTGGTGTTGTTGGCCATGCTGTCCATGCCCATCATGCTGCAACACCATTACTCAAAGCCGCTGGCCTGCGGCATTGTGGCGGCGTCGGGCACGCTCGGTATTTTGATTCCGCCGTCCATCATGCTGGTGCTGATGGCCGATCAGGTGTCGGTCTCGGTGGGCGATCTGTTCATGGGTGCGCTGGTCCCCGGATTGCTGTTGGGTGTGCTCTACATGATCTTTGTTATGTTGGTGGGTATCTTCCGTCCCGACATCGTGCCGCCGCGCCCGGCGGATGCCGAGAAACTCACGGTGCGCCAGATCGGCATGGCTTTCCTGTCTACCATTCCAACCTTTGGTCTGATCCTGGTGGTGTTGGGCTCGATTTTTTTCGGCATTGCCACACCGACCGAAGCTTCCGGTCTGGGTGCCTTCGGTGCCATGGTCCTGGCGGCCGCCAATGGCAAGCTGAATTGGAAAGTCATACGTCAGGTCGGCCTTGACACCACCACCACCACCTGCTTTATTTTTGCCATCTTTATCGGCGCCACCGTGTTCGCCTATGTGCTGCGCATGATTGGCGGCGACGAATTGATCACCGAAATGTTCAAGGGTACCGGTCTGGGCCCCAATGGCCTGGTGATGTTGGTGCTGGCGGTGGTCTTTGTCGCCGGATTTTTCCTTGACTGGTTCGAGATTGTGCTGATCATCCTGCCACTGCTGGCTCCGGTCATCAAACATGCCGGCCTCGACATGACCTGGTTCCTGATTCTGGTTGCGCTGATGCTGCAAACGTCTTTCCTCACGCCGCCAGTCGGCTTTTCGCTGTTCTACCTGAAAGGGGTTGTGCCCAAGGGTGTGACCATCCGCGACATCTACATTGGCGTGATACCGTTCGTGGCGCTGCAAATGATGATGGTGGCGATCTGCTTCCAGTGGCCGCAAGTCATTCTTTGGTTGCCCGAG
Source organism: Burkholderiales bacterium RIFOXYD12_FULL_59_19 (assembly GCA_001771065.1). Classification (GTDB taxonomy): domain Bacteria; phylum Pseudomonadota; class Gammaproteobacteria; order Burkholderiales; family Burkholderiaceae_C; genus Rhodoferax. Next base: position 58,499 of record MESQ01000069.1, read on the forward strand.
CAGATGTATGGGGCCAAGTAAGCCGTCCTGATTTGGTAAAGTGTGCCGTCACTTCATCAAGGAGCAATCGTGAGCACAACGACGCACGCCTGGCGTTTTTTCAGGGCCGGAGGTTTTGACCAGGTTCGCCTGGACACGGCAGACGATCTGCTGGCGCTGGCGCAACTGGATCAAAAACTGTGGGTCGCCTTGTCCTGCCCTGTTAAAGGTATTGAGTTCGACGCCCGCACGCTGGAACTGATCGATACTGATACCGACGGTCATGTGCGGGCGCCGGAACTTCTGCAAGCCATTGCCTGGGCCCATGAGCGCTTGCTTGACAGCGCCATCCTGGCGCAAAAATTTACCGGTTTGCCCATCACCGCGATCCGTCAGGATGATGCTGTTGGCGCGCAGATCCATGCCGCAGCCATGGCATTGGCGCAAGATGCTGGCAAATCTGACGCCGACCGCCTGACGGTGGAAGAAACCAGCGCCGCGCGTAATGGCCACGCTGCTCGCGCGCAAAACGCCTGGGAGGCCGCTGGGCAAGCGCTGCAGGTGCTGGGTCAGACCACCGGCGCTGGCTTCGGCTTGGTGACGGCACTCGATCAAAAAGTGGAAGATTATTTTGTTCGTTGCCAACTGGCTGTTTTTGACGAGCGTGCCAGTGTGGCACTCAATGTGTCAGAAGACGCCTTAAAAGCCTTGGCGCCGACGGCGCTGCAAGCCAACACGCCAGCCATCACTGATCTGCCGCTGGCGCATGTCACGCCGGCGGGCAGCCTGCCCCTGGCGCGCGGTCTGAATCCGGCCTGGGCTGACCAGGTGGCTGCGCTGCGCGATCAGGTGGTGCGGCCCTTGCTGGGGACGCAAGACACCTTGAGTGCGGCCGACTGGCAAGCCATCAAAGCCCGATTTGCGCCCTATGCCGCCTGGCTGGCCGTCAAGCCCGACCCCAATGCCGTGACCGATGGCGTGCGTGACCTCGAAAAACTGTCGCGTTATGTGCGCGACCTGCAGAGTCTGGCCAATAATTTTGTCGCCTTCAAAGACTTTTATACCGCCCAGGGCAAAGCCACGTTTCAGGTGGGCACGCTGTACCTCGATGGGCGCTCTTGTGACCTGTGTGTGGCGGTGAACGATGCTGCCAAACATGCGGCCATGGCCTCGATGGCGCGCATCTGCCTGGTCTATTGCGACTGCGTGCGTGGCGCTGAAAAAATGAGCGTGGCGGCGGCATTTACCGCAGGTGACTCCGATCAGTTGATGGTGGGGCGCAACGGCGTGTTTTACGATCGCCTGGGCCGTGACTGGGATGCCACCATTGCCAAGATCATCGACCACCCGATCAGCTTGCGCCAGGCCTTTTGGTCGCCCTACAAACAATTGGCACGGCTGGTGAGTTCGCAGGTGCAAAAAATGGCGGCCAGCAAAGCCAAGGCCTCGGATGACAAACTGGCGGCCCTGGCCACGCAGGCCGGTCAATCAGCCAACACGCCAGCCCCCAAGGCCGTGGCGCCGGCAGCGTTTGATGTGGCCAAATTTGCCGGTATCTTTGCCGCCATTGGCCTCGCGCTCGGTGCCATTGGTACCGCTTTGGCTGCGCTGTTGGGTGGACTGTTCAGCCTGAGCTGGTGGCAAATTCCGCTGGTGTTCCTGGGTGTGATGCTGCTGGTCTCTGGCCCTGCCGTGGTGGTGGCCTGGTTCAAATTGCGCAGTCGCAACCTGGGGCCAATTCTGGACGCCAATGGCTGGGCCATCAATGCGCGCGCCCGCATCAACATCCCCTTTGGTACCTCGTTGACCCAACTCGCACAATTGCCAGCCAACGCGCAGCGTTCCATGGTGGACCCTTACGCCGATAAGCCCTTCAGGGCACCCTATGCGCTGGTGGCACTGGTCGTGCTGGCGCTGCTGATTTGGGTTGTGCGTTCTTAAGGCAAGCTGGTCGCTTCAGTCGTAACGCAGGGTCCAGATCAAATCGATGGCGCTTTGCTCGCCGGTTTGTGCGCGCAGCGTCAGGCGCCGGGACAGGTCATAAAAAATGGTGAATACCCCCAGTGTGCCTGCCAGGCCACTTTCGTAAGCCACATAAAAGTCGTTACTGAGACGTTTGCCAATCGTGACTGTGGCGCCCGTGGTGGTGTCGCTGCCGTTGTTGCCGCTGAAGCTCAGTTCATCCAGCCCCAGTGCCTGGGTCAGGCTGGCGCTCGGGCCCTGACCGTTGCCACCGAGCAAGGCCAGTGCCGCCTGCTGCAGCAAGGCGGCCTCGCCACCGCTGCCGCTGGCAGAGCGGCCCAGCACCAGCCAGGCCAGCTTTTCGGCCTCAGGCAAATCGGGTTCGGCGTACAGTCGCACCACCGGTGACAGTGCCGTGCCGTTCACCTGCACCCCGACACGCTGGCTGAGTTTGGGACGAATCGCCAGAATGTCCAACATCGGGTTGTCCGCCGGACCGACAAAACGCACGATACCGTGTTCGATGTCTAGGCGTTGACCGTAAGCCCGGTAGGTGCCGCGTACCGTGCGCACGGTGCCGGTCAGATTGGGTCGCTCCTGGTCGACGGCGTGTAATGACAGCTTGCCCGCCAGCCGGGTGTCCAGGCCGCGACCGCGCACCTGAAAGTCGGGCCCCAGATCAAGTGCAATCAGCAAGTCAGTCTCAAGCCGCGGGACGTTTGCGGGGCGGGTGTGGCTGGCAGCTGGCGACGGTGCAGCTGCCTTGACCGTTGTGCCACGCACGACCACGTCAGCGCCCAGCTGTGGTGCACTGTCGTCCGGTAGCGTGATCAGCGCCTGGTCCGCGGCCAGACTGCCACGCAGTGTCAAGCGGGCATCCCGCAGTTGGGCGGCGATCTTGCCAGACACGACCACGCGCCGATCGGACCGGCTGCTCAGGCGCAAGGCTTTGGCTTGTAGTTCAAGCGCCATTGATACGCGTGCCAAAAATGGCGCTTCGGCCTTGCCGGGCAGCCAGAACACCGACCCGGTCATGGCCAGTTGGCCGCCGCTACCCGCTGACGTGCTTGCGCCCTGCAACATGAAATCTTCAATGTCCATTTGTTGCCCATGCAGTTGGGCCGTGAGGCGGCCTTGGCTGAAGTCGATGCCGTCCACCACCGAACGCACCGCCAGATCGCGCGCTTGCAGGCTGCCTTCCCATTGCGGGTCAGCCAGCGTGCCGCTCAGGATCATGTTGGCATCCATGGTGCCGCGCAGGCGCCAGCCGGGGGGCGCCAGCACCGACCAGGCGTCCACGGGTGGCATCTGCATTTGCAGGCTGCCGCCAATCGGCAGCTTCTTGTCCAGGATCCAGCCACTTGCCTGCGGCTGAAGCTGGGTACTGAAGGCCAGCAGCGCCTTGCCGGCGCGCAAGCTGTCCCAGCGCAGGCTGCTCGACAGGTAGCCGGCGTCCAGGTTGAGCTCCAGTCGGGCTTCGTGCATCTCGGCCGGAAGTAGTACCTGGGGGTTGTTGTCGGTGCGCAGGCGCAAGTCGCCGGCGCTGCGCTCCAGAGTGGCGCTCAGGTGCAAGGCATCGGTCTGGCTGGCATTCCAGCTTCCGACCAGGATCAGGTCGCTGCTCAAGCCCAGGTCGTCCATGGTTTTTCCGCTCAGGGTATCGAGCCAGGCCAGCGGCAGTTGGCTGATCTGGCCTTGACTGTGCCATTGGGTTTGGGCTGGGGCCTGCTTTGGGGTCCGGGCAAGCGGCTGTGACCAGCGCGCGGCTTGCCAGTTCAGCCGGACTTCTCCGGGCTGGGGGCCTGTCAGCCGGGCGCTGCCGGCTGACAGGCTTAAGGTGTTGTGTGTGACCGTCGCCAACCAGTCCAGAATCACTGCTTGACGGCTGGTCGGGTCGGTCTGCAAAGTCCAACGGCCCGGGTATTGGCTGTCCTGGGCCGTGAGTTTGAGCTGGTCCAGACTGGCTTGCCAGTGGCCGGTGGTGAGCCAGACTGCCCTGGCTTGGGTCTGCCAATTCAACTGCCGGGCGCCGATGTCGGCGCGGCCTTGGGTACGCAATGTCAGGGCGGACAGGGCGCCAGACAGATCTGCCTCAAGCCCAAGTAGCCGCCCCTCGCCGGGTGCTGACCCCGGGGTGGCGGGACTGCTGCGCCAAGCCAGTTGGGGTGCGCGCAGGCGGGCATCAAGCTGCAGGCGTCGGCCCTGCTGCTGCCAGCCGCCTTGCCAGTGGACATCAAGCTGGGCCGCTCCACGCAGGCTGATGTCTTGAAAACCACTGGTCATGGTCGGCCAGCGCTTGAGCCATTGGCTGGCCAGGCTGGCATCCGTCATGTTGAGGGCCAGCGTGCCTTGGCCGTCCTGGCTCGTCAGGCGACCGTCAAGCCGACCCTGCACGCCGGGCAGGTTGAAAGCCAGCTTGCCCTGGGTGGCCTGGGTGTTCATGTGGTAGGCCAGACTGCCTTCAAGGTGTGCGTCTTGCGCATCAATGGCCAAGGCGCTCAATGTCACCTGCGGTGATTCCCACACACCTTGCGCCTGCAGGCTTTGCAAACGCAAGGTGTGCAGACTGGTCGGTGGTGGCCTGGCCTGGCCTGATTTGTCCCGGTCTGGCGCGGCTGCCAGCTGCAGGTCAAAGCTGATGCCGCTGGCGCTTTGTTGCGCCTTTAGCGTGCCACCCATGGCGCTGCTGGCCAGTCGGGTGTCGATGGCGCCGGGGTTGACTTTGCGCAGGGTGGCAACGCCCTGCCACTGCCCGGTTTCAAATTGGCCTGAGCCTGTGATGCTGCCGCCAGCACCTGTGGCTCGCAAGGACTGCAGCGCCCATTGCGCGTGGTCGTAGGTCAGATCGGCCTGCAAGCTGTCAAGCGGCAGGCGCTGCTGGTTCCATGGCCCGGGCAGGGTGTTGCTCAGCTTGACCCGGCCAAGCCATGCGGTACCGCGTGGTGTCACGCTGGCCTCGCCGCTGAGCTGGGTTTGCGGCGCTTGTGGCCACAGCGCGACCAGATTCAAGCCTTGCCATTGGGCCTGAGCCCGGATGATGGACTGGGCTTGCCAGGGGGCAATCTGGGCTGATAGCTCGGCTTGCATTGCCCCCGACGGGGTCGGCTGCACCGCCGCGCCAGCCGTGGGCACCGGCTTGAGGCTGGCCTGCAGGGCCAGCGTCGCGTCCGGCCCGGCCAACTGGCCCGTGAGTTGGGCCGTGGCGGCGACGGTTAAGGTTTGTCGACTGGACGGCAGAGTGGTGAGAACCAAGCCCTGGGCTTGCAGGGCCAGCGCCATGGGGGCGGTGGCCTGCAATTGGCCGCTGAGCTGGTAAGTCGCAGACGAGACCTGGCCGCGGCCCTGTGCCAGCGTGTGGGCTTGGCCGTCAAATCGGTAGTGGCCACTGAGCTCAGTGGCTTGCAGTGTGGTGGCACCCGACCAGTTGAGGCTGGCCACTTTGAACGGCACATCCAGCGCGATCAGCAGGCGCAAGTCGGTGGGGGGCGTTGGGGTGGCACCGGTAGGGGTGCGCTGGTCATCAATTTGGAGCGAGGCCACGCTCAACTCACTCAGGCGCAGTTGTTGGTTGAACAGGGGCGCCAGCGTCCAGGTTACGCCAATGTCCTGCGCTTCCACACTGAGCTCGCCGCGCTGCCAGCGCAACCAGCCAATGTGCCCGCCGGCGCGCAGCGAGCCCTGCACGTCTCTGGCTTCCAGCGTTTGTCCGGCTGGTAAAAAACGCTGCAGCCGTGTCAACAGCGTTGCCAGCGAGCTGTCACTGCCGCTCCACAGCCACAGGGCCGCAGTCAGCGCCAGCAGCGTGATCAGCGTCGCGGTCAGCAGTTTCAGGCTCAGTCGGATGACACGCATCAGAAGGTAAACCCCAGGTTCATGTGCAAACGCAAGCGCCGCACATCAACCCCGTAAGCCAGGTCAATCTGCAGCGGCCCCACCGGACTGTTCCAGCGCGCACCCACACCCACACCGACTCGGGCGCTGAGCTCGGACGGTTGGTTGGCCACGGCACCGGCGTCTACAAACACCGTGCTTTCCCAGTCGCTGAGTCGGCCGTTGAGGCGGATCGGGCGCTGCCACTCGACGCTGCCGGTCGACAGGTATCGCCCGGCCGTGGTGCTGCCGTCGGCCAGCGTGACGCCGATGTCGTTCAAGCCATAGCCGCGCACACTGTTGTCACCCCCGGCCAAAAACAACTCGGTGCTGGGCAGACTGATGTTGTCCTTGGCAAAGAGGGCGCCGACCGAGGCGCGCATGGCCAGGCGGCCAGCGCTGGCCCGGGTGCTGCCAGCCTGGCCCAAGCCCAAAAAGCCCTGCCAGCGGGTGAGCAGACGGGTGTAGGCCTGGCGCTCGCTGCCCAGTGTGGTGCCACCTCCGAACTCGGCGCCCCAGCCCCAGCCACTGGAGGGGAACGGCAGGCTGTCGTAATAACGCACGGCAAAGGCGTAATTGGCACTGATGGCCTGGGCAATGACGGGCTGTGCATCGTCGGTGTTGACCGATTCGGCGCGGTCGTACTGCACATACAGGTTGCGGTCGATGCGCTCATGGCTTTGCTTGCGGCCACCGCGCAGGCGCTGGCTGGTGACATCGAGCGTGCCCAGTTGCTGGTTTTGCAACAGCCCGGAGACCGCCCAGCGCCAGTTGTCGAGGTCGGGTGGGGAGGTCAGCTCGCTGCCGATGGCGCGGGTTTCGCGTTCAAGCTGCAATTTGCTGACGGCGCGCCAGCCGATGCCGGGCACTTTGTGGTGGGTGTGCTCGGCCGACAGCCGCGGCCCGCTGTCGGTGCTGGCGCCGATGCCGAGTACCAGTTTTTGCAGCCGGGCTTCGCGCAATTTCACCAGCACCGGGGCAGCGGCCGGGTCGGCCTGGGTGTTCAGCGTGACAAAAGCCGAGTCAAAGTAGCCGCTGTCGGACAGGCGCTGCTGGGCGGCCACCAGTTCGGCCTGGCTGTAGTCGGTACCCGGGGTGAGCCGGGACAGGCGCTGCACCATGGCAGCGTCATAACGTTGCAAGCCCTCAATCGCCAGTTCACCCATGCGATAGGCAGGCCCGGAGTCCAGCGTGATCTGCAAGTGGGCCAGCCCGGCTTCGGGGTCAATGTCGGCCAGCGAGGCGCTGATGCGCCCGGTGGGAAAGCGCAGAGAAGTGAGCTGGCGCAGGGCCTGCTGTTTGGCGGCATCCCAGGCGTTTTGGGTAAAGCGGTTGCCGGCGGGGAGCGACCAACTGGCCTGGATCTGGTTGCGCTGGGCCGCAGCCAGAACGTCATCAGCCATGGCGCCGGTGAATTGAATCGTCACCTGTTTGATCCGTGTCGGCTCACCCGGTGTGACCGTGAGGGTCACCACCGGCGTGCTGCCCGGTGCCGACTGGTGTGCCATGGCGATCACCGGCGAAAAATAACCCAGCGTGCCCACCAGTCGGCGTGCGTCCTCCTGGGCCTGGCGCAGCAGGCGCGCCAGTTCGTCGTCACTTAGGTCGGTGAGCTCGCGGTAGCGCTGCAGTTCCAGGTGACGTGTCAGCAGGTCCTTGATGTCATCCGGGGCCAAAATGTTGAGCACGAAGGCGGCTCCCACCGGCGCGGCATTGGCCGACTCGGCCGCAGACGCGGTTGCCGCCGCTTCTGCGGCCAGTGCCCAGGGCCCGGCCAGGAGCAGCAGCGCCGCCAGAAAAAGGCGTTTCATTTGCTCAGCAGCCGCATGGTGTCTTCGAGCCCCTTGAGGGTGAGCGGGAACATGCGTTGGCTCATGAGCTGCTGCACCAGGCTGATGCTCTGGCGGTATTGCCACACGCCCTGCGGCTCGGGGTTGATCCAGGCAAAGCGGGGGAACGCGTTGGTCAGGCGCCCCAGCCATTCGACACCGGTTTCTTCGTTGTTGTATTCGACACTGCCACCGGGCTGCAAAATCTCATAGGGGCTCATGGTGGCGTCGCCAATGAAGATCAGCTTGTAGTCCTTGTTGTATTTGCGGATGATGTCCCAGGTGGCAAATTTTTCGGCATAACGGCGTCGGTTGTTTTTCCACATGAAGTCGTAGACGCAGTTGTGAAAATAATAAAACTCCAGGTGCTTGAACTCGGACTTGGCGGCCGAAAACATGTCTTCGACCCGCGTAATGTGTTCGTCCATGGTGCCGCCCACGTCCATTAGCAACAGCACTTTGACGTTGTTGTGGCGCTCGGGCACCATTTTGATGTCGAGGTAACCGGCGTTGGCGGCCGTGGCGCGGATGGTGCCCCCCAGGTCCAACTCTTCAACGTGGCCTTCGCGGGCAAACTTGCGCAGGCGGCGCAGCGCCACCTTGATGTTGCGTGTACCCAGCTCTTGCGTATCGTCGTAGTCCTTGTAGGCGCGCTGTTCCCACACCTTGACGGCACTTTTGTTTTTTCCGGCGCCGCCAATACGGATGCCTTGCGGGTTATAGCCACCATGGCCAAAGGGGCTGGTGCCGCCGGTGCCAATCCATTTGCTGCCACCTTCGTGGCGCTCTTTTTGCTCTTCGAGGCGCTTCTTGAGCGTGTCCATCAGCTCGTCCCAGCCCATCTTCTCGATGGCGGCCTTTTCTTCGGGGCTGAGGTTGAGTTCCAGCGTTTTCTTGAGCCAGTCCAGCGGAATGTCTTTGGTGAAGTCGGTCACCAGTTCGATGCCCTTGAAGTAGGCTGCAAAGGCGCGGTCGAACTTGTCGTAATGCTTTTCGTCCTTGACCAGCGTGGCGCGACTCAGAAAATAAAAGTCATCAATCTTGTAGCCGCTGGGCGCCGCTGTATCGGCGTCGGACTGAGGTGTCTTGGGCCCGACCACGCCGAGCTTCAAAGCTTCCAGCAGGGTCAGGAATTCCTTGACCGAGACCGGCAACTTGGCGGCGCGCAGGGTGTAAAAAAAGTCGATCAGCATGGTGGGAGGGTAAAGGCCTCAGAGCCAGTTTTCGACCAGCAACCCCTGAACACGCCCGAATTCACCGACGTTGTTGGTGACCAGGGTCATATTTTGGGCCAGGGCATGGGCTGCAATCCACAAATCGTTATTGCCAATGGGCGTGCCTGCGGTTTCCAGTTGCGCCTGGGTGTGGCCATAGTGCGGTGCGGCATACGCAGGCAGGGGCAGGACGGGGATAGCAGTGAGCAGGGCGTTGAGACGGTGTGCCAATTCTGTGGCCCGCAGGGAAGGCGTTAGCTTGCTTAGTCCATAGCGCAATTCGCCCGCGCTGATGATGGAAATGGCCAGGGTGTCGGGGTTGCTGTCCAGGATGCGTTGGCTCAAGGCAGGAGATGCGTCACGCAGAAAGTAACTGACGATGTTGGTGTCGAGCAGGTATTTCATTTGGACGGAATTGAGTCAGATTCCATCAGGGCGTTCCAGTCGCGGTCTTGTGGTACGGGGTCGTTGATTTGGGCTTCAACTATTTCCCATTCTTGCGACGCGCCCGGGCTCAAGGGTGGCAGACTTTTCAGAAGGTCCCGCACCGTGGCCTTTTTTTCCCGCAAGATGATCTCGTCGCCCCGGCGTTCGATCAAAACGCGTTTGGAACGCAACTGAAATTCTTTGGGCAAGCGCACGGCCTGACTGTTGCCCGACATGAAAACGGCGGCGGTGGTGGTCATGGTGCGCTCCTGGAATTGCAATATACAAATTGTATATGGTGATGAATTTTTGTGCACAAGGCGATGATGTTGGTCAACGTGGCTTGTCCAGCAGGTACAGCAACTGCGCCCGCGCCTCGGGCCATTCACCTTGCGCCATGCTGTACATCACGGTGTCGCGGATGGTGCCGTCGCGGCGCAGGGCGTGGCCGCGAATGACGCCATCTTTTTTAGCCCCCAGGCGCTCAATGGCTGCCTGCGAGGCAAAGTTGAAGTTGTCGGTACGCCAGCCGACGACGTTGCACCCGAGAACGTCAAACGCGTGCGTCATCATGAGCAGCTTGCAGGTGCTGTTGACATGGCTGCGTTGCACGCTTTTGGCATACCAGGTGTAGCCAATTTCCACCCGATTGACGGCTGGCAGGATGTCGTGGTAACTGGTACTGCCCAGCACTTTGCCGGTGTCCGAATTGGTCACACAGAAGGCAAATCGGTTGCCCGCCGCGCGCATGGCCAATGCGTCTTCGATGTACTTGCGCGTGCTCTCAGGTTCCGGCACCGAGGTAACACGAATGTTCCACAGCGCACCGTCGGCAGCGGCTGCGCGCAGGCCCGATTCATGTTCCAGCGCCAGCGGCACCAGTGTGATGCCACGCTCGGACAAGGTCACAGGTTCAACAAAAGCCATTCGAATGCTCCAAAAAGTTCCCAAAAGCGCCAACCCGCCCAAAGTCGTCGCGTGGCAGTCGGTACGGGCAGCCCCCGATTTCTGGTACCCCAGTATGAGGGGGCTGCCCGTACCGGCTGCCGCGCAGCGAAGTCGCAAAACGCATGCAAAGTGAATTGAAAACCGCCTTACCGGTTGCGGCTCTGCATGAACACCAGTTTCTCAAACAGGCTCACATCCTGTTCGTTTTTCAGCAGCGCACCCACCAGCGGCGGCACCGCCACCTTGTCATCCTGGGTTTGCAGCGCCGAAAGCGGAATGTCTTGCGCCATCAGCAGTTTGAGCCAGTCGAGCAGTTCGCTGGTGGAGGGCTTCTTTTTTAAGCCCGGCAGGTTGCGCACGTCAAAAAACGTCTTCATGGCGGCACTGAGCAGCTCGGCTTTGAGGCCGGGAAAGTGCACGTCCACAATCTGTTTCATGGTGCTGGCATCGGGGAACTTGATGTAGTGGAAAAAGCAGCGCCGCAAAAAGGCGTCGGGCAGTTCCTTTTCGTTGTTGGACGTGATGAAGACCAGCGGCCGGTGTTTGGCGCGGATCAGTTCCCGCGTCTCGTAGCAGTAAAACTCCATGCGGTCGATTTCACGCAGCAGGTCGTTGGGGAATTCGATGTCGGCCTTGTCGATCTCGTCAATCAGCAGCGCTACCGGCTGGTCGGCTGTAAACGCTTGCCACAGTACACCCTTGACGATGTAGTTGTGGATGTTCTTGACCCGTTCACCGCCATCGACATCGGCCAGTTGCGAGTCGCGCAGTCGGCTCACCGCGTCATACTCGTACAAGCCTTGCTGCGCCTTGGTGGTCGACTTGATGTGCCATTGCAACAGCGGCAAATTGAGCGCGGTGGCGACTTCTTCGGCCAGCATGGTTTTGCCGGTTCCGGGCTCGCCCTTCACCAGCAGCGGGCGTTGCAGGGTAATGGCCGCGTTCACTGACAGCATCAGGTCGTCGGTGGCGACGTAACTTTTGGTACCTTGGAATTTCATGGTGTGTGAAGGAAATGGGTGGTTTGGGGGCTTCTGACCCGAAATTTTTTGACGTTTCAGGGGGAAATATCGGGTTTACGCCATAAGGTGAGGGCGTGTTGGCTTTCTATAATTCGCTTGATATTTATCAATTTAAAAATGCCTCATACGGATTTTCTTAGCAAAATGAAAAATTTTCTGTTAACTATGTCGGCCTTGGCGTTCACTTGTGCTGGCACCTTGAGCGCGCAGGCGCAAGACATCAACGGCGACGCGACGGCAGGCGCTCAAAAAAATGCGCTGTGCACAGGCTGCCATGGCATTCAAGGCTACCACATCGGGTTTCCTGAGGTGCACCAGGTGCCCAAAATTTCAGGCCAGGGGGCAGGCTATATCCGCGCCGCCTTGCACGCCTACAAGGCAGGGGAGCGCAAACACCCGTCCATGCGTACGCTGGCCAGCAGTTTGAGTGACCAGGACATTGCCGACCTGGCCGCCTACTACGAATCCAATGGAACTGGCGTCAATTTGCCCGCCGCCGCGGCCGAGGGCTCAGCCAAAGCAGCTGAACTGCTCACCAAGGGGGGGTGCACCTCATGCCATGGGCCCAATCTGAGCAAGCCCATCGACCCGTCCTACCCCAAAATTGCGGGTCAGCACGCCGACTATCTTTATGTGGCATTGCGCTCATACAAAATCAACGACAAACCCTTGATTGGCCGCGCGCACCCGGTCATGGGCGGGATTGCCAAGCAGTTCTCCAGCAATGAGTTGAAAGTGTTGGCCGACTATGTGGCCAGCCTGCCCAGTGAGATGCAAACGGTACAGCGCAGCCGCTTCAAGTAAACCGTCCTTAGTCGTCCTAGTCCCGGGTGGCGTGGCGCTGCACACAGGCCACGTAGGTGTTGCCATCGGGCGCCAGGCCGTTGCGCTGGCTGTCCCAGAGCATTTGTCCCAGGCATTCCATGGCGGCATGGTGCGCGTCGTGCAGCGAGTCAAGCCGGTGCGTGAGCAATTCGACGGCTTGCTGGATCCCCCGCGGCTGGTCAATGCTGCATTGCTCGGTGATTGACAAATGCATCGACAAATGCAGGAAACAACTGGTTTTTCCGTCTTCAGGCTGATCCATGCCTGCCAGTGCAGCATCCACATTGGCGAGTTCGGCGTGGTACTCGGGGTGCTCGTCAATCCACAGGCTGGCGATGGTTTCAATCGCCTCCATGGCCTGACCCGATTGGGCCTTGGCATAAACAGCACAAAAAAATTGGCGAACGTCGGCTTTGGATGGGGTAAACATGATGTGTGAATTGTCGCCTGCGCCGGTCAATCCACCTGCCAGGCCGGCAATTGCCAGTTGCGCCACATGGCCAAGCCCCGCAGGCCAGCCGTGACCGCAACACAGGCCAGCAAAGCCAGCCATCCCGGCGCGCCCAGGGTCCACAAGCCCACATAGGTCCAGCCACCGGCAAAAGCACAGACGGCATAGGGGCGGTGGTCGCTGAAAGCGGTCGGAATCTGGTTGCAGACGATGTCGCGCAGCACGCCGCCAAAGACCCCGGTGATCAGACCCATCAACACCGCCACCAGCGCGGGCATGCCACTCTGCAAGGCCTGATGCACTCCGGTGGCTGTAAACAGGCCCAGCCCCAGCGCGTCGGGCCACTCGATGGCTTTGCGCGTCAGTTCAAAATGGTGGCGGCGCATGAACAACATGGCCAGGGTACACAGGGCCAGCACGCCCCACAGCATTTCCATGTGGCGCACCCAGAAAAACGGCCGCGCATCCAGCAACAAGTCACGTAGCGTGCCGCCGCCGAAGGCAGCCAAAAACCCCACCACACACACGCCCACGGCATCCAGGCGCTTTTGCGCGGCCTCCAAAACCCCCGACAATGCGAAGGCCGCAGTGCCAGCAAGCTCCACCAGAAGCCGCAGGGTTTCACCCCACTGTTGAATGTTGTTGATGTTTGCGCTGTTCATCCCCGAATTGTCACCCCATGGTCTTGCCTGAAAATTTCCCATTCATCACCGACCCGTTTTTTTATGCCGTCACCATTCCTGCCGTGCTGCTGTTGGGGGTGAGCAAAAGTGGCTTTGGTGCGGGCTTTGGCTCGCTGGCGGTGCCCATGATGGCCTTGGCGGTGAGCGTGCCGCAGGCGGCTGCTATTTTGATGCCGGTGCTGCTGCTGATGGACGTGCTGGGCATGGCCGCGTTTCGCAAGGACTTTGACCTCAAGCTACTCAAGTTTTTGATTCCCTGTGGCCTGGTCGGTATTGTGGTGGGGGCCTTGTTGTTCAAGCTGCTGGATGCCCGGCTGGTGGCGGGCATCGTCGGGCTGTTCACGCTGCTGTTTTTGGCGCAGCGCCTGCTCTTTCCTCCCAAGGCCGACAGCCCGCCACCGCCGCGATGGCTGGGGGCAATCCTGACGGCAACGTCCGGCTTTACCAGCTTCATTGCGCACGCCGGTGGCCCGCCGGTGAATGCCTACATGATCCCGCTGCGCCTGTCGCCGATCCGCTTCACCGCAACCATGGCGTTCTTCTTTTTTGTCATCAACCTGGCCAAGTGGATTCCTTACGCCTGGCTGGGCCTGCTGGACTGGCGCAACTTTGCCACCTCGGTGGTGTTGTTGCCCCTGGCACCGATTGGCGTCTGGGTGGGGGTCAAACTGGCGCGGCGCATCAGTCAGGTACTTTTTTACCGATTTTTGTACGTGGGAATGTTTTTGACTGGCGTCAAGCTGCTGTCAGATGCCGTGCGATGAAGGTCTTGGCAATGCAGAGATGTTGTTTGCAGTTGATTGGCGTAGGCTGGTGTTTGCCTGGCAGGACCTTAATGTTTTGACAAAATTTAAGTAAGTCACAAACAGGGAAGTGAAATTATGGAATAACTGCGCTTTGCTTTTCTGTTTGCTGTCACGGCATTGACTGAAATCGTTGGCTATTGGCTCCCGTGGCGTATGCTCAGGCAAGGCAAAAGCCTTATGCAACTATTGCCTGCAGCGATTTTCTGCGTCTTTCTTAAGGCGAAGCGTCATCCGGCGAAGCCACTAGCAACTCTACGTGCAACTTTTCGAGTTCCTCGCGAATTCCTTGATCGATGCCCGCATCCGTGATGATGCGCGTCACTTTGTCCAGATGGGCAATCCGGAAGATAGCCTGAGAGTGGAACTTCGACGAGTCCACGATGACGGTAACAGTCTGGGCTGCTTCGATGAAAGCTCGGTTCATGGCGGCTTCCTCTTGTGACAACATGGCGATACCACCCGAAGGTGAGATGCCATTGACGCCGAGAAACGCCGCTCGAACCGTAATGTCGTCAAACATGCCGGGAGCCGGACGACAAACCGAAGCCATTTTCTTGAAATCAACGGTGCCGGGTAAGAGATAGACGGAAGCGTTCTGGCTTCGTGCAAATTCCATCGCAACCGTCAAACCGTTCGTAACCACATGCAGATTGTGATGGCCACGCAAGGCCTCAGCAAAATGCCGTGATGTCGTGCCAGCATTTACCAAAATACAGTCGCCATCGGAAACATGCTGCGCAGCGAGCTCAGCAATCCCCCTTTTTTCCCGGATGTTTTCGCGCTCACGCTCCGCGTAGCTAATGCTTTCGTAGCGAGCCCAGCCCTCGGCAATCACTTCCCCAGAGACCGCACCACCACGGGTGCGCTCAACCAATCCACGTTCATGGAGTTCGATAAGGTCACGTCGAATCGTAATGGGCGAGGTCTGAAACCTGTTGGCAAGCGCGTTGACCTCAACAACCCCTCCGCTGTGAAGCAGGGTAACGATTTCCTTGTGACGAGCGACTTTCAGCATGTGTGTCCTGTTGCTAAGTTTGGTTCATTAGATGCAAAAAGCGATCAAATATGAACATTTAAATCATTTATTGTCATTAAAGTGACATTTAATGTTCGTAACATCAAATTTATGAACATAAATGAACAATTCAAAGCCGTAATTTTTGATGTCGATGGTACCTTGTTTGATACATTGCCTTCGCTGTCGGCAGCTGCCAACGAGGTGCTTGCGAAAGCCGGTATGAGCGACGTTTCAATGTCACTCTTGCAATCGGCGCTCAACGAGGGCTTGAGGCCGATGTTTCGCCAGGCCATCGCCTTGCAATCGGTGCCTGTCGATGCGGTGGCGGCGAGTCAACTCGAAATCGAGTGTATGGCCCATTATGGGCGGCGCTGGTTGTCGACGGCTCCTTTGTTTGCTGGTGTGACAGATGCATTGGCGGCACTCAAATTACGGGGACTGAAGCTGGGCATCTGTACCAATCGGGATCCTGCCTCGACCGAGGTTTTGCTGGCAGCGGCATCCATCACCGACTCTTTTGATGCCATCGTATGTCTCGGTGATACGCCTCTCCCTAAGCCTGCGGCAGACCCTTTGTTGCTTCTCATGGAGCGTCTGGCGGTGTCGCCCGCAGAGGTGTTGTATGTAGGCGATTCCGGCATGGACGCCTGCTGTGCCCAATTGTCGCGGGTTCGCTTTGCCGCCCATCTCGGGGGTTATGCCGAACAAGCTGGTGACTTGCTTCCCAACGTTCTGAGCTTTGGCGGATATGACCAACTCACAAGCTGGGTGCTCGACCAACGCTCTGCTCTGTTTTCCCCCGTCAGCTTCACTTTGCCACGTCCCATCAACCTTTCTTATTGAATCAGGAGTACTTATGAAACCCTTCTCATCACCAACCCGAGCGCTACGCCTCGGTCTTTCGCTTTCCTTGATTGCAGTCCTCACCGCTTGCGGGGGAGGAGGAACACTCGCCGACTCGGCTGCGCTCGCCGACCGGGCCGCGCTCGCCGCCAAGACGCCAGTCATTCGCTGCGCCCCCTGATCCGCCCGGATCTAAAACCACCTTTCATTTTTCATCTTTAGGAGTACCAATTTATGAGCATCGATCGCCGCAACTTCTTACGCATGAGCGCCAGCACTGGCGCCGCCGCCGCTGCATTTGCCGCGCTGCCCTTGAGCATCCGTAACGCCCTCGCCGTTGAACCCGCCGTTGAAACCGGCACCATCAAGGACCTTAAACACATTGTCATTCTGATGCAAGAAAATCGTGGCTTCGATCACTATTTCGGCACCATGAAAGGTGTACGCGGGTTCGGCGACCGCTTTCCGGTACCACTCGAGAGTGGCAAGCCGGTCTGGTACCAGTCCAATGGCGCCGTCGAAATTGCGCCGTTTCATCTCGATCCGAAAAAATTCAACGCCTTGCTCGCGCCCAGTACGACACACAGTTTCGCAGACTCGCAGGCAGCGTGGAACCAGGGCAAGTTCGGTAACTGGCCGAAGTACAAGAAAGACAATTCGATGGGTTACTACAAGCGGGAAGATATTCCGTTTCAGTTCGCTCTGGCCGAAGCTTTCACGATTTGTGACGCCTATCATTGCTCGATCACATCCGGGACCGACCCAAATCGAATTCCCTTCTTTAGCGGTTCGAATTTCAATCCCGCGCTGGGTGCCCAGGGCATCAATTGCACGGACACCGATGCGGAGCCCGTCAATGTGCGCTGCTGGATCGCCAACCCGGCCGTCGACAAATGGCCGGTACCGGGATACACCTACAAGGATACGGCGTTCAAGTGGCCGACACTTCCAGACCTTCTCGAACAAGCCGGCATCAGCTGGCGCATCTATCAGGACCCTAACGACAACTGGACCGGCGCGATGCACGGATGCCTCGCTTTCGAGAGCTTCAGAACGGCACAACCTGGTTCACCGATCTACAAGAACGGCATGTCACTCTGGACGCTTGACGACCTCGCCACAGACGTCAAGAACGGCACTCTGCCGCAAGTATGCTGGGTGCTCCCGTCCCGGGTATTTTCCGAGCATCCCGGCGGACCATCCAGCCCTCTGAAAGGCAGCAACTTCACGGAACAGGTGTTGAATGCACTGACCGCGAACACCGAGGTCTGGAGCAAGACGGCGTTCTTTTTGACCTTTGACGAGAACGACGGTCTGTTCGATCATGTGCCCCCGCCGGCTGTTCCGTCGTACAACCTGGACGGTACCCTGGCAGGGAAAGCCACTCTCAAGCTTGAGGGGGAGTACTTTTCGGACCCGGCAGGAAAATACAGGGATGCAACCGACACCATTTCGGGCAGCATTCGACCGTACGGGCTGAGCGCACGTGTCCCGATGTACGTGATTTCGCCCTGGAGCAAGGGCGGCTGGGTCACGTCACAAGTGTTCGACCACACTTCCATGGGGATGTTTCTGGAAAAACGTTTCGGCATTACTGTTCCGAACGTCAGCCCGTGGCACCGTGCCGTCTGCGGCGACCTGACATCGGCGTTTGATTTCACGCATCCAGCCGATGCGGCGCTGCCAAAGTTACCCGATACCAGCAACTACGCCGTCCTTGACGCGCAGCAAAGATCGATGCTGGCATATACCTTGCCGACGAAGCACCAGCCGCTGTTTCAGGAGTCTGGCACGCGCTTTTCGCGCAAGTTGCCTTACGAGTTGCATGTCAACGCCGCCGTCAAGGCCGGCATCAGCGTTGAGCTGACTTTCGCCAACACGGGCACACAGGGTGCGGTGTATCACGTCTATGACAAGATGCATCTTGATCGCATTCCGCGCCGCTATACCGTTGAAACCGGTAAAACGTTGACGGATATTTGGGACGTGTCGGCCGACAACGGCAAGCATGATTTGTGGGTGTACGGACCGAACGGCTTTGTGCGCGTATTCAAGGATGATGCGGAAACTATCGCAAACGTGGCCAACCCGGAATGCCGTGTCTGCTACGACATCGCCAACGGTGATGTCTACGTGAAATTCAGCAATACCGGGGAGCAAGCCTGCACGTTGACGATTAAGGACAATGCTTACGGCAACGAACCACGGGTGTCAAAGATCGAACCCGGCAAAGAAGTGGAGCAGAGCTGGTCGCTGCGCAAGAGTGGCAACTGGTATGACTTCAGCGTGACTGCCGACACACTCAATGGCTATACGCGCCGTTTTGCCGGCCGTGTCGAGACCGATCAACATGGGCTCAGCGACCCGGCGATGGGGACGGCTTAAGCCAGTCCGGTCATCGCGTTTTACCCACTAGACAAGAGATTCAATCATGTACCACAAACTATTTATCCGGGCCGTATTGGCAACTACATTAGCTGCCGCGGGACTGTTCGGCAGCGCGACCACCTTCGCCCAGGCGCAACACGATGGCAGCGCGACCACGCCTTTGCGCGTCATTCTGATCCCCGCCGATGGCGGCACTGAAGACGGCACCAAGAAAGATTTCGAACCGATCTTCGGCGCAATCAACCAGTCCACCGGCCTGAAATTCGATCTCAAGGTCGGACAGAGCTATGGGGCCGTGGTCGAGGCCATGTGCAATGGCGCCGCCGATATTGCCTGGTTTGGCCCGGCGAGCTATCTGCAGGCCCGCGGTCGCGGCTGTGCGGAATTGCTGGCGCTGGCGGTACGCCAGGGTGCCTCTGTGTATTACTCTGGCATCTTCGCCCGCACCGACGCTGGCATTAATAATGTCAAGGACCTGAAGGGCAAGAAAATCGCATTGGGTGACGTCAACTCGACATCGAGCTTCAACGTGCCGGTGGCGATGATGATCTCGGCAGGTGTCAATCCTGCAAAAGACGCTGGCATGATCAACATGGCCGGTACCCACGCCAACGTGATCAAGGCGCTGGCCGAGGGCCTGGTCGATGCCGGTGGTGCCTCGTTCGACTCGTTCGAGAAAGCAGTCAATGCCAAGGCGATCGATCCGGCCAAAGTCAAGGTGCTTGTGAAGAGTGGGCCGATTCCGTATCCGCCGCTGGCCATGCACCCGAAGCTGACCGAGGCCGTGAAGACCAAGCTGCGCGATGCCTTCAACAACATCGACAAACTGCCCGGTATCACCAAGGACCAGATCCGCGGCTATGGTGGCGGCAAGGTTGATGGCTACACGTCCAAGGTCAGTGAAGCCGACATGGCGGCCGCTGGAAAAATGTTCGAACTGGTCACCGACCCGGTCAAGGTCGAGATCATGAAGAAAGCCGACAGCCGCTAAGCCAGCGCAGTTTCCACATCAGACCAGAACGGGCGGCGGCGCGATGCTACCGCCCGTATATCCATCCAAGAAGCTTGCCATGATCGAATTCCATCATATTTCCAAGACCTGGCCAGACGGTACGCGTGCCTTGTCCGATATCAGCCTCGCCGTACCGCGTGGACAATTCTGCGTTGTGCTTGGCCCATCGGGCGCCGGCAAATCGACATTGCTGCGCGCGGTCAACGGCCTGATGCGCCCGAGCACGGGCCGAGTCGTCATTGACGGCACTGAACTGACCCCCGCTACCGAGCGCGAATTGCGTCAACGCGTGGCAATGATCCATCAACATTTCAATTTGACCTTGCGCATGAGTGTGTCCGGCAACGTGCTTGCCGGTCTGCTGCCGCAGGTGTCCATCGGTCGCGCCCTGTTGGGCTGGTTCACGCCTGCGCACCGGGCCAGAGCCTGCACACTGCTGGCTCGGGTCGGGCTGGCGCCAAAGCACCTGCAGCGCCGCGCGGGAGAACTATCCGGTGGACAGCAACAGCGCGTGGGGATAGCCAGGGCTTTTATGCTTGACCCCGAAGTGGTTCTGGCCGACGAGCCGGTCGCCAGCCTGGACCCGAAGATTTCGCGCGATATCCTGACGCTGATCCGCGATGCGGCGCGCGAGCGCAACACCTCTGTCCTGTGCAGCCTGCATCAGGTGGACCTTGCGCGCGAGTTTGGCGATCGTATCGTCGGCATGCGCGACGGCCGCATCGTGTTTGACGGCACACCCGCCCGATTTACTGACGAAGTCGTGGAACGTCTGTATGCCGGCGCACACTGGGAAGACGTCGCCGCACCCTCCGGCGCCGAAGAAAATACCTTGCCGCAGGGATCGTTGCTGCCGGTTTCTGCTTGAAATGTCCACCATGCGTGTTAAACCGTTCCCAGTCCCGATAGCGGGTACACAGCTTGCCTGGAAGCTCGACCATCCTTACACCGCCAAGCACTTGCTGATCGTCTTGGTGCTGCTGACAAGCTTGATCTACACCGGTCAGAGAACCGAAATGGACCGCATGGTAACGATGACGGTGCAAGCCATCGGAAAACTGGCTGGGTTGACCGATGAATCCCAGGTCGTACGCGGCCTGTCGCGTATTGGCCAGTCGATGTGGCCGCCGGCGATCGGCGAGAAAGAGGAAGTGGCGCGCCTGTCTCAATTTGACCGCAACGACCTTCCATGGTTTAGCTACATCGAGGTGCAGGAGCGGCGCGAGCAGCGCATGAACCTGCAGACCTTGAAGATGGATGTGGAAACGGAGCGTATCGAGTACCTGGTCAAGCCGGTCGGCTACCTGTGGACCGTGTTCGTGAAGATGGTGCAGACGGTCGAGATCGCGCTGTGGGGCACCTTGTTGTCGGTGCTGCTGTCGATCCCGCTGGCCTATCTCGCCGCGCGCAATTACACGCCGAGCCGGTTCACCTACACGCTGGCGCGCGGATCGATCAGCCTGCTGCGCTCGGCGCCTGAATTGATCGTCGCGCTATTTCTGGTACTGGCCTATGGTTTTGGACCGATCGCCGGCGTGCTGGCGCTGGGTTTGCACGCGGCCGGCTTTCTCGGCAAGTTCTACGCCGAAGACATCGAAAACGCCGACAGAAAACCGCAGGAAGCGCTGGAAGCCATCGGCGCCGGCAAGCTCAAAACACTATGGTATGGCGTGCTGCCGCAGGTGCTGCCACAGTACATCGCCTATACGCTCTACATCCTCGATCGCAACATTCGCATGGCGACCGTGATCGGTCTGGTCGGCGCTGGCGGGATAGGGCAGGAACTCAAGGGCCGCTTCGACATGTTCCAGTACGACCATGTGGCGACCATCCTGATCGCGATCTTTATCGTGGTCTTCTTGCTCGACCAGTTCTCGGCGCGCCTGCGCGCGAGATTGATATGAGGCGGGCGATGCGTCGTCAGTCGATCAAACGCAGCACTGCTGAAGCCGGACATTGCCTCGACCAACATTCGCCCGAGAAAAAGAACCCCTACTGGCATGGCCCGTTTTCCAGCAACGCCTTTAAATTTCCAGGTTGTCAATCAGCCGGGTGCTGCCTAATTTGGCGGCGCCCAGTACCACCAGGCCGGTGTGCATAACCAGGGGGGTGATCTGGTCGGGGGTGGGGGCTTGCAGATTGCTGCGACGGCGCACGGTCAGGTAGTCGGGTTGCCAGCCGCGGTGGGCCAAGTCGTCCATGGCCTGCTGCTCCAGGCTTTCCAGATCGGTGCTGCCGGCGCGCACGGCCTGGGCTATGGACTGCAAGGTTTGTGACAATTGCACAGCTTCCAGGCGCTGGCTGGGGTTGAGGTAGTTGTTGCGTGACGACAGCGCCAGCCCGTCGGCTGCGCGCAGGGTGGTGCCGCCAATGACCTCAATGGGCAGCGCAAACTGACGCACCATGCGTTTGATGACCAAGAGCTGCTGGTAGTCTTTTTTGCCGAACAGCGCGACCCGTGGTCCGACGCAGGCAAACAGCTTCATCACCACGGTGCAAACGCCGACAAAAAAACCCGGCCTGAAATGGCCTTCGAGAATATTGGCGATCTCGGAGGGCGGCTGGATGGTGAAACCCTGGGGTTCGGGGTAAAGCTCTTTTTCGCTGGGTGCAAACACCACATCACAGCCGGCCGCGTCCAGCGCCTCGCAATCGGCCTCCCAGGTGCGCGGGTAGGTGTCAAAGTCTTCGTGCGGCAAAAACTGCAGGCGGTTGACAAAAATACTAACCACCACCACATCACCCAGTGGTTTGGCCTGGCGCACCAGTGCCAGATGGCCGTCGTGCAGGTTGCCCATGGTGGGCACAAAAGCGGGATGTTTGAAGTGGTCCAGATGGTCCCGAAGCTCGGCGATGGTTCGAATGATGATCATAAAGCTTAAGATTTTGTGGGACAGACCAGGATTTACACGCAGTGAAATCTGCTCTGTCCTCAACTAATTAATGGATGTTTGTGGGACAGACCAACTTCGCTGAGCGTAGCGAAGATCAGTCGCTCTGTCCTCAACTGATTAAATCTACCAGGCGTGCTGGGTATTGTCCGGGAAACTGCCATTTTTGACGGCGACAACATAGGCTTGCATGGCTTCCTTGATGCCGTGCTGGCCTTGCACGCCAGGCAGGTCGGCCATGAAATTGCGCACAAATTTGGGCATTTTTCCCAGGTTCAGTCCCAGCATGTCGTGCAGCACCAGCACCTGCCCAGACGTGCCGCTGCCAGCGCCAATGCCGATGGTGGGGCAGTGCGGCAGCTCGGTGGTAAGTTCGGCCGAGAGCGCAGCCGGCACCATTTCCAGCACCAGCAAAGAGGCGCCGGCATCTTGCAGTTCATGCGCGTGGCGCTTCATGATGGCAGCCGACTCAACGGTCTTGCCCTGCACCCGGTAGCCGCCCAGGGCGTGCACGGTTTGTGGTGTCAGGCCCAGATGGGCGCAGACCGGAATGCCGCGCTCCACCAGAAAACGCACGGTCTCAGAAGTCCAGCCGCCGCCTTCGAGCTTGACCATGTGGGCGCCGGCCTGCATCAGCACAGCGGCGTTGTGCAGCGCTTGTTCCCTTGACTCAAGGTAGGTGCCGTAGGGCAGGTCGCCAATGATCCAGGCAGTGCCTTGCACCCGGCGTACACCGCGCGTGACACTTTCGACGTGGTAGCGCATGGTTTCCAGCGACACCCCCACGGTGCTGCTCAAACCCTGGCACACCATGCCAAGAGAGTCACCGACCAAAATGCAGTCGACACCGGCCGCATCGGCGACGGCGGCAAAAGTGGCGTCGTAAGCGGTGAGCATGGCAATTTTTTCACCACGCGCATGCATTTCCAGCAGCCGCGGCAGGCTCACCGGTTTGCGCAGGGCTGGGTTGCTGGTGGGAGGCAGGGTGCCGTAAGGCGAGGCGCTTTGTGTGGCAGGCTGGTTCATCGGGCGATCCCCCAAAAAAATGTGGCGCGAGTCTAACGCAGACCTGCCCGGTTGGGTGTCAAACTTTCGGGCTCAGGGTGGTGGGCAGGGCCTGCTCCAGCATCTGGGGATAGTCGCGGCTGAAGTGCAGGCCACGGCTTTCGTGGCGGGCCTGGGCGCTGCGCACAATCAAATCAGCCACCTGCACCAGGTTACGCAGTTCCAGCAGATCCCGGGTGACGTGAAAGGCGGCGTAAAACTCCTGGATTTCGTCTTGCAGCAGGGCCACGCGGTGAGCGGCACGGTCGAGGCGTTTGTTGGTGCGCACGATGCCTACATAATCCCACATGAAGCGACGTAATTCGTCCCAGTTGTGCGAGATCACCACGGTCTCGTCGGCATCGCTGACGCGGCTGTCATCCCATGCGGGCAGCGTGGCTGTGGGCTTGCGCGTGCTGTGCTCGATGTCCTGGGCCGCTGCCTGGGCAAAGACCATACATTCCACCAGCGAGTTGCTGGCCAGCCGATTGGCGCCGTGCAGGCCGCTGCAAGCGGTTTCGCCAATGGCGTACAAGCCGTCCAGGTCGGTACGACCCTCCAGGTCGGCCAGCACCCCGCCGCAGGTGTAGTGGGCGGCAGGCACCACCGGGATGGGTTGTTTGGAGATGTCGATGCCAAGCTCCAGGCAGCGCGCGTAAATGTTGGGGAAATGTTCTTGCAGGAAGCTCAGGGGCTGGTGTGAGATGTCCAGATAAACACAATCGAAACCGCCTTTTTTCATCTCGAAATCAATGGCGCGTGCCACCACGTCGCGCGGCGCCAGCTCCAGGCGTGCATCGTGGGTGGGCATAAAGCGGGTGCCATCGGGTAGCAGCAGGCGGCCCCCCTCGCCGCGCACCGCTTCGCTGATCAGGAACGACTTGGCGTGTGGGTGGTACAGGCAGGTGGGGTGAAATTGGATGAACTCCATGTTTTGCACCCGGCAACCAGCACGCCAGGCCGCCGCAATGCCGTCACCGGTGGCGGTGTCGGGGTTGGTTGTGTAGAGGTAGACCTTGCCCGCACCACCCGTGGCCAAAATCGTTTGGGGTGCCTCAAAGGTCAGCACTTGGTCAGTGCCCTCATCGAGTGCATAAAGCCCAAGGCAGCGCTTGCCCGGCAGGCCAAGTTTTTCCGTCGTGATCAGGTCCACCAGCGTGTGTTGTTCAAACAGCGTGATGTTGGGCGTTTTTTGCACCTGCTCGATCAGCGTGCGCTGTACGGCCGCGCCGGTGGCGTCGGTCACATGCACAATGCGCCGGGCGCTGTGGCCGCCTTCACGGGTCAGGTGCAATTGGCCATCTTCTTCAGAAAACGGCACACCCAGGGTTTGTAACCAGGCGATCGCTTTGGGCGCGTTCTCCACCACGCGCCGGGTGGCGGCCAGGTCGCACAGACCGGCGCCGGCTACCAAGGTGTCGGCGATGTGGGCGTCAAAACTGTCGTCCTTGCTCCACACCGCCGCGATGCCGCCCTGAGCCCAGCCGCTGGAGCCCTCGGAGACGGCGCGTTTGGTGATCACGGCGACGCGTTTGGTGGGCGCCAGCAACAGGGCCGAGCTCAAGCCGGCCAGGCCGCTGCCGACGATCAGGACATCAAAGTGAAGTGGCGCAGGGGGAGAAATGGTTTCGCGAGATGGCATGATGGGTCCCGTTGGGATTTAAGAGGGGGTGTAGGCCAGCCGCACATAAATGGGTGCAAAGGCTTCGGCCTGGGTGATGTCGATCAAGGTTTCCTTGGCCAGTTCAAGCAGTGCAATGAACGTGACCACCAGCACCGGGGCGCCTTTTTCCGAGTTGAACAGCGTTTCAAACTCGACAAAGCGTCGGCCCTGCAATTTCCTCAGCACCATGCTCATGTGTTCACGCACCGACAGTTCTTCGCGCGTGATTTTGTGGTGCTGCACCAGCGTGGCACGTTTCAAAATGCCTTGCCAGGCTTCCTGCAGGTCGCTCAAGGCCACGTCAGGAAAACGCGGTGTCAGGGCCTGCTCGATATATACCTGGGCGCGCAAAAAATCCCGTCCCAACTGGGGCAGGGTATTAAGCTGGGCCGCAGCCAGTTTCATTTGCTCATACTCCAGCAGGCGGCGCACCAGTTCGGCGCGCGGGTCTTCGGCGTCCGTGCCATTGGCCACGTGCCGGGGCGGCAGCAACATGCGCGACTTGATCTCGATGAGCATGGCGGCCATCAGCAGGTATTCGGCCGCCAGCTCCAGGTTGCGGTGGCGAATTTCGTCGACATAGGTCAGGTACTGACGCGTCAGGCCCGCCATGGGAATGTCCAGGATGTTGAAGTTTTGCTTGCGAATCAGGTACAGCAGCAAATCCAGCGGGCCTTCAAAGGCCTCCAGAAAAACCTCCAGCGCATCCGGCGGGATGTACAAATCCTGCGGCATGGCAAAAAGCGGCTCGCCGTAAAGCCGCGCCACCGCCACCTGATCCACCACCATGGGCATGTCGGCCAAAATCTGGCAATCACCAGCGTTCAGCGTGGCTGTGTCAACCATGGAAGCATTGGGATGCTAGGTGAGATCCAAAGCCAGCCCTTGTGGCAAGGGCCTATGGCAAAGACTATGGCTTGCCTTCGGTCAGGTAGACATAGGGTTTTTGCGCGACCTGTGCGGCACGGTATTCTTGCCAAGCCTCGCGATTCACCGGTTTGTCCCACAACAATTCACGGCCTTGGCGCTGGCGTGCTTCGATGCCAGGGTCTTTGGCAACAAGTTGGCCGATGAACTCGGTGACATCGGATTGGTACAGGGGACGGTAAAAAATGTGCATGGCAATAACCTCTTATCCGGATTCTAACGGCGTGCGCTGGCGCCCTCAGCTTAACCAATTTAAGTCGGGTGTAATATCCGTTCCCATACTTCCACCGACACCCGATCCGGCCCATGACTTCTTTTAACCACCCTGCGACTTGGGTCCATCTGGACTGGGTATTGGTTGTGGTGGTGGCCTGGTTGTTGATAGGGGTGTTCGGGGTATTTGCGCTGCGGCGTTTCAGGTTGGTGGCCATTGTGCTGTTCCCGCTTGGCGCGTTTTTTTCGGTGCTGCTGCTGGGGGTGGCGCTGAGTGCGGTGTTCAGTGACCCGGAAACCGCCATTTTGCCGCTGGGCCTGCCACAGCTTCCCTTTCATTTGCGCCTGGACAGTTTGTCGGCCTTCTTTTTGATCCTCATTGGTGGTGTTTCTGCCGGCGTCTCCACCTTTGCTGCAGGTTATTTTCGCCAGGGCGAGGGCACACCACCGGGCCTGATCTGTCTGGAGTACCACGTGTTTCTGGCCAGCATTGCCATGCTGGTGCTGGCTGACGATGCTTATGTGTTCATGGTGACGTGGGAAACCATGGCGTTTTCGTCCTTCTTTCTGGTGTTGGCCAACCACCGCATTCCTGAAATCCGCAATGCCGGTTATCTTTATATGCTGATTGCGCACATAGGTGCCCTGGGCATCTTGCTGTGTTTTGGCTTGCTGCAGGCCAACACTGGCGACTACACCTTCGCCAACATGCGTGCCCAGCATCTGACACCGTTCTGGGGCTCGGTGGCCTTCTGTCTGGCGGTGTTCGGATTTGGCGCAAAGGCGGGTTTGTTACCGCTGCACATTTGGCTGCCCGAGGCGCACCCGGCGGCGCCGTCGCCGTTTTCAGCCCTGATGAGTGGGGTCATGCTCAAGATTGCGCTCTACGGCCTGCTTCGTGTGACCTTTGATTTGTTGCAGGAGCATATCTGGTGGTGGGGCGTTCTGCTGATGGGCGTGGGTTTGATCACTGCCTTGTTTGGTGTGGTGTTCTCGACCGTGCAGGTAGAGATGAAACGATTGCTGGCCTACTCAAGCATTGAAAACATCGGCCTGATGTGTGCCGGCCTGGGCTTGTCACTGTTGTTTCTGGCCTATGACATGAAGGCCTTGTCGGCCCTGGCATTGACGGCATCGCTGTACCACATGCTGGCCCATGCCTTTTTCAAAAGTCTGCTGTTTTGCAGTACCGGTGCGGTGATGCACGCCACCGGCGAGCGCAGTCTGGGCAAACTCGGCGGCCTGATGCGCTACATGCCCTGGGTCGCCTGGCCGACCCTGATCGGCGTGCTGGCCTGTGCCGGTTTACCACCGTTTGGCGGCTTTGTGGCCGAATGGCTGCTGCTACAGAGTTTTCTGTTTACCACCGGCTTGCCCAGCTCCTTTCTCGACATGCTGGTGCCCGTGATGGCCGCGCTGATTGCGCTGATCGCGGCGCTCTCGGGCTACACCATGGTCAAGTACTTTGGTGTGATTTTTCTGGGCCAACCGCGTGAGGAAAGCCTGGCACACGCGCACGATGCCGGTCTCTGGGAGCGACTGGGCATGTTATGGCTGGTGCTGGGCAGCGTGGTGCTGGGTTTGTTTCCCAATCAGGTCATTGCCCTGCTTGACCCGGCGACCAAGTTGCTGGTGGGTGCGGGCCTGGCGCACACCGTCGCCGACAACGGCTGGTTGCTGGTACCGGTGAGCGTTGAGCGCGCCAGCTACGCGCCAGCGATCTTTTTGCTGGGTGTGCTGGCCAGTTTTGGTCTGGCCTATTTGCTGGTGCGCAAGCTCTACCACGGGCGCCTGCGCCGGGTACCGCCCTGGGACTGTGGTTACCCGTGGCAAACCCCCCGCATGCAGGACACGGCCGAAGGTTTTGGGCAACCGATTCGGCAGATTTTTGAGCCATTTTTCCGCATCAAGCGACAACTCCCGACCGCGTTCGACCCGCAACCGAGTTACAAAGTCGCGCTGGAAGACCCCTTGTGGTATGGCTTGTATTTGCCTGTTGCCAGGCTGGTTGAGCGGGTTTCCAAAATTGTTGGGTTGTTGCAGCAGGGCCGTATTTCGGTCTACCTGATGTACAGCTTTGTCACCCTGATCGTGGTCTTGCTGGTGGTGAAGCGATGAGCTGGCTCGGTGTTTTTTCGCAATTGCTGGCGCTCGTGACGGCGCTGTTGCTGGCGCCCCTGCTCACGGGTTGGATCAACCAGTGCCGTGCGCTGCTGCAAAACAAGTCGGCGCCGGGTTTGTTGCAACCCTACCGCATGCTGCACAAGCTGTTCAACAAGGAATCGGTTATGGCCGAACATGCGTCACCGCTGTACCGCACTGCGCCCTATCTCATTTTTAGTTGCATGCTGCTGGCTTGCGCCATTGTGCCCACGCTGTCGACCGACTTGCCTTTGTCCCCGGCGGCCGACGCGATTGCCTTGGTGGGCCTGTTTGCGCTGGCGCGGGTCTTTCTTTCATTGGCGGCCATGGATGTCGGCACCGCTTTTGGTAGCTTGGGCGCGCGCCGTGAAATGTTGGTGGGGTTTCTGGCCGAACCGGCTTTGCTCATGGTGCTGTTTTGCGCGTCCATGATCACGCGCTCCACGTCGCTGACCACCATGGTCGAAACGCTGGCGCACCGGGAGCTTGCGATCTACCCCAGTCTGTTGTTGGCGGGTGTGGCTTTTGTCATGGTGTCGCTGGCCGAGAACGCCCGGGTACCGGTGGATAACCCCGACACCCATCTGGAACTCACCATGATCCACGAAGCCCTGATTCTGGAGTATTCGGCGCGTCACCTGGCCCTGCTGGAATGGGCTGCCAGCCTGAAACTGTTTGCTTACTCCTGTATTGGGCTGGCGCTGTTTTTCCCGTGGGGCGTGGCCGATGCCAATGCACCGCTGGTGCTGTTGCTGGCCTTGCCGGTGCTGGTGATCAAGCTGGCGATTGGTGGTGTGGTGCTGGCCCTGATTGAAACCCTGAGCGCCAAGATGCGAATCTTCCGTGTGCCCGAGTTTCTGGGGACCGCTTTTTTGGTGGCGGTGATCGGTTTGTTGGTCAATGTCTTGCTGGGGGCCGGATGATTAAATTTGCGCCCCAACTGATCAACCTGTTTGCCACCCTGATCCTGCTGCTGTCGTTTGCCATGATTTCGCAGCGGCGTATTGTCTCGCTGATCAACCTGTTCATGATGCAGGGTGTGGCCCTGGTCATCACCTCGTTTTTGCTGGGCTATGCCACCCACCAGCCTGACCTGTATGTGTCGGGCGGGTTGACGCTGGTGCTCAAGGTGATTTTTATCCCCTGGATGCTGCACCGGATGATTCGCAAGCTCAATGTGCGCTGGGACATCGAAACCTTGTTTAACGTGCCCACCACCATGCTGGTGGGTATTGCCCTGGTGATTTTTTCGTTCAGTCTGGCGCTGCCGGTGTCGCGGCTGTCCAGCTCGCTGGCCGGGGGCTCGCTCGGCATTGCCTTGTCCTGTGTGATGCTGTCGTTCCTGATGCTGATCACCCGCTCCAAGGCAGTGCCCCAGGTGATCGGTTTTTTGTCGATGGAAAACGGCCTGATTTTTGCCGCCACTGCGGTCACCAATGGCATGCCCATGATCGTTGAGTTCGGGATTGCGCTCGACGTGCTGGTGGGCGTACTGATTCTGGGCGTGTTCATGTTTCAGATCCGGGAGAAATTTGACACGCTGGATATTCATCACCTTGAAACGCTCAAGGAAGACTGAGCATGACCCCCTTGTTTTTTGTTTTGGGTGTGCCGCTGCTGGGGGGGCTGGTGTTGGCCCTGACCGGCCACCGTACTTATGCGCGCGACATCAATGTGACTTTCAGTTTGCTGACTTTTCTGTCCGCGTGCGTGCTCACGGTGCAGGTGATGGACCATGGCCCCCAGCTTGTCTGGCACCAACAGTTTTACATTGACCCGCTCAATGTGTTCCTGGTCACGCTCACCGCCTTTGTCGGACTGACCACCGCCATTTTTTCGCGGCCCTACATGCGCATTGAGCAGGACCACGGCAAGATGACGCCGCCGCGCATGCGTCTGTACCACAGCATGTACCAGCTGTTCAGCTTCACCATGCTGCTGGGCTTCACCACCAACAACTTAGGCATCATCTGGGTCGCCATGGAAGCCGCCACCCTGACCACCGTGCTGCTGGTCAGCGTTTACCGCACCACCGCCAGCCTGGAGGCCGCCTGGAAATATTTCATCTTGTGTGGGGTTGGTATTGCGCAGGCGCTGTTTGGCACCATCCTGATGTACATGGCCGCAGAAAAAGTGCTCGGCCCCGAGCACGCCACGCTGCTCTGGACCAGTCTTAACGACATCAAGGGCCAGCTTGATCCCACCATCATTTCGCTGGCGTTTGTCTTCCTGCTGATTGGCTACGGCACCAAGATTGGCCTGGTACCGCTGCACAGCTGGCTGCCCGACGCCCACGCCGAAGGCCCGACACCGGTGTCGGCGGTGCTCTCGGGGCTGCTGCTCAATGTGGCCATGTACGCGGTGCTGCGCACCAAGGTGCTTACCGATGGCGCCCTGGGCACGGCCATGGCGGGTCAGCTGATGATGGGCTTTGGCCTGCTGTCGGTCACGGTGGCAGCGTTTTTTCTGTCACGGCAAAAAGACGTCAAGCGCATGTTTTCGTATTCAAGCATTGAGCACATGGGCCTGATCACCTTTGCCTTTGGCATGGGTGGGTCGCTGGCCAACTTTGCCGGGCTGTTACACATGACGGTGCACTCGCTGGTCAAGTCCGCCATCTTCTTCACGGTCGGTCATGCCACGCAAAAGGCCGGTACCCAGGTGATGAGCGAGATTCGGGGCCTGATCAAGGTCAACCCGACCGTGGGTTGGGGCCTGATGTTGGGTGTCATGGCCATTCTGGGTATGCCGCCGTTTGGTGTCTTTGCCAGCGAATTTTTGATTCTGACCACCGCCATGCGTGAGCAACCCTGGGCCGCGCCCTTCTTGTTTTTGGCGCTCGGCGTGGCCTTTGCTTCCATCCTGATCCGGGTGTTGCCCATGGTGTTTGGCGACTCCACGCTGAAACCGCTGGCGCATCCACCGGCCCTGATTCCTGTGTTTCTGCACCTGGCGCTGGCGCTGGTGCTGGGCTTGTACATTCCCTCTTATTTAAACGGCTGGTACGTGCAAGCGGCCAGCATGCTGGGAGGCTAGGCGCATGCAGATTCCCGGACTCGCGCTGGAATTTAGTGCTTTGCCCACGCCGGTGCCGGTCTGGCATGCACAGGTAACGTTTGAGCAGTGGCAAATGGCCGCCACCGCCGTGCGCGATCAGGGTGGCCGATTGCTGGCGCTGTGGGCCGGCTCAATAAGCCCGCATGGCGGTGCCAGTGCCGCGCCGGCGTCGGCCTGGATGTGCGCGGCTTACGTCGTGCTTGATGGGGCGTTCTGGCTGTCGCTGCCATTAACGCAGCAAGACGGCCGCTGGGTGTATCCGGACCTTGCCACCGTATTTCCTGCCGCCACACGTATGCAGCGGGCCGCCGCCGATCTGTCGGGCATGGTTGCCTTGGGTGCCCACGACACGCGCGCATGGCTCAATCATGGCGCCTGGCCGCAAGACCATTTTCCTTTGCAGCAGGACCCTGAAAAATTGCCGCTGCTGGTGGCTGGTGAACTCGTCAATTACCCGTTTGTGCATGTGGATGGCGACGGCGTGCACGAAATTGCCGTCGGCCCGGTACATGCAGGCATCATCGAACCCGGCCATTTCCGCTTTTCTGTGGTGGGCGAAAAAGTGCTGCGCCTGGAGCAGCGCCTGGGCTACACCCACAAGGGCACGGAATATCGTATGACCCAATTGGCGCCGCTGGAGGCCTACCGACTGGCGGGAAGAGTCTCGGGCGACAGCACCGTGGCTTACGCCTGGGCCTATTGCATGGCGCTGGAATCGGCCACGCAAACCACGCTTCCGTTGCGTGCCGCCTGGTTGCGTGCGCTGATGCTGGAACGCGAGCGTATTGCCAACCACCTGGGCGACCTGGGTGCCCTGGGCAACGACGCCGCATTTTCTTTTGGCCTGGCCCAGTTCTCCCGCCTGCGGGAAGACTGGCTGCGCGCTTCCAAAACTGTTTTTGGTCACCGCCTGATGATGGACTGCATCGTGCCCGGCGGCGTGACCAGTGACATTGACCTGACCCAGCGCGAGTTGTTGTTGCACCAGTGCGACGTGGTGGAGCAGGAAGTACGCACTCTGTTTAATATTTACGAGGCCCACGCCGGTTTGCAAGACCGCTTCATGACCACCGGGCGCGTGTCGCCGGAGCTGGCCGCGCGTTTGGGTTTGACGGGCCTGGCCGGACGCGCCAGTAGCCAGAGCTGGGACCTGCGCTGTGACCAGCCCTGGGTGCCGTACAGCGACATGGCAGTGGCCATGGCGACCCAGCACAACGGCGATGTGGCGGCGCGGGTGGCGGTGCGTTTTGACGAGATCTTTGAATCCATGCGCCTGATCCGGCGCCTGTTGATCGAGATGCCCATTGGCGACCTGTTGTGCCCGGTGTCCCTGCCCCTGCAGCCCTCGCGCGGTGCGGGCTGGGTGGAGGGCTGGCGTGGCGAGTTGTTTGTGGCGCTGGAACTCGGCGGTGCCGAGCAACACCACCGCATTCTGCGCTGCCATTTGCACGACCCCTCGTGGCAAAACTGGCCGGTGCTGGAGCATGCCATCATGGGCAACATCGTGCCCGACTTTCCGCTCATCAACAAATCCTTCAACCTCAGCTATTCAGGGCAAGACCTATGATCTGGAAAGTGGTCAGGCAGATCGCCAAAACGGGCATTTGCACCGAAGCGGCGCCCGACATTGGCGCCATTGATGCCGCCCAAGTTGCACGTATCCAGCAGGAATTGCTCGACATTCTGGGCCAGGCCCTGACCATCCGTGAGGTTGATGCCGGTTCATGCAACGGCTGTGAACTGGAAATCAACGCGCTGGGCAACCCCTATTACAACCTGCAGGGTCTGGGCATCAAATTTGTCGCCAGTCCGCGCCATGCCGACCTGCTGCTGGTGACCGGCCCGGTGTCGCGCAACATGGAAACTGCGCTCAAACGCACGTATGACGCCACCCCCGAGCCGAAACTGGTGGTGGCCGTGGGTGACTGCGCCTGTGACGGCGGCATTTTTGGCGAGAGCTACGCCACCTGCGGCCGCGTGGCCAATGTGATCCCGGTCGATGAGGTCATCCCCGGCTGCCCGCCCGCGCCGCTGGAAATTTTGCGTGGTATTTTGAAAACGGTGCGGCGGCGTGTGGTGTCGCCGAGAAGCGTAAGTAAATAGTTAAGTAAATAGTGCGCTGCGAATTCGTTGGCGGGAACGGTGAGCGTCGAAAGTCTCGCATCAGGTCCTGCGTGGTCATGCAATGCCGATTTACTGGTGCTACCCGCACAGTGGCTGGCTTTGGCGGCTTCCTCATACTGGGGAACCAGAAATCGTCAGCCGCCAAAGCCAGCCACTGCGCTGGCGTGTGTTGTGCAAAAAATTCAAAAGCCGAAAAATCGGTTTTCAGCTTGTCTTTAAACACCTTTGTGCACCCACTCCATGGCGTGGCAATCGGCGGGGGCAGTCACCGA
>MESQ01000069.1:92117-121439 GCA_001771065.1 Burkholderiales bacterium RIFOXYD12_FULL_59_19
CGAACCCTTCAAGCTCGAATGGCGTAACAGCGCCTGCCACGGAGGCTACTGATTGCATCGACGCGCCAGGGGGTACCCGTCAAGCTCGAACGGAGTAGCCCTTGTGACCGTCCAATGGGTCCCGATCACACTGTCAGCCGTAGCAGCGACAATGGTGCCAGCAAACTTGTTGTGGATGTTGAATTGAAAACTAAATCACGCTGGTCTGTCCGCCTGGGATTACCCGAATGGGCTAAACACACTTACGAGCGTTCGCCCGAGGACCCACTTCAGCTGTTGGGCAGTGCCCGCCGTGGCATGCAAAACGGTGCGCTGGCCAAGCTGGAAGGCAAATTTGTCCTGGTGGTGGGCGACCATGTGACGCCCTTGAGCCATGCGGACAACAAGGACATTGCCGCTCTGATGGCACGTGCCGCGCCAGTTGATCAGACGCCTTTATTTCAGCCGGCGCCGGTGCGCACCGCCCCGCCGGTGGTGGTTGTCATCAAGCGGCGGCGTGTTCCCGCGCCCCATTGATGCAGGTGAATGCGCATGAATACGGAAACGGTCGCTGTCCTGGACTTTGAAACCACGGGCCTGTCACCCAATGACGGTGACAGGGCCACCGAGATCGCCATCACGCTGCTGCGTAACGGGCAGGTCATCGACCGATTTCAGAGCCTGATGAACGCTGGGCGCAGGATTCCGGCGGAAGTGACCCAGATCACCGGCATTACCAATGCCATGATCGCTGCCGCACCACCCGTGGACAAGGTCATGCGTGACGCCTGCAAGTTCGTCGGCAACACACCGGTGGTGGCCCACAACGCGTCTTTTGACAAGAAGTTCTGGGAGGCTGAGTTGGCTTACCTGTCGTTGTCATCAGCCAGCGAGTTCGCCTGCACCATGTTGTTGTCGCGCAGAATTTACCCAAATTCACCCAACCACAGACTGGCAACGCTGGTGCGGTTGCTTGGTTTGCCCCAGTCCGGCAGGGCACACAGAGCCATGGTCGACGCCGAGATGACCAGCCACCTGTGGTGTCGTATCCAGCAAGACGTCGCCAAGACGTACCACATTCAGGCGGTCAACCATGCGTTGCTCACGCGTGTGCAAAAGGTGACCCGCGCCAAAATGCCCGTGTTCCTGAAGACCTGCGCATGTTCGGCCTGATGAAATCAGGAACGCTGGCGTGTGTGGTCAGCCAAATTGATGGGCCTATATCCCCAGCAAATCCATGATGCCGCTGATAAACGTCAGCGGATGCGCCGGGCAACCCGGCACATAAAGCGCGGGTTTGAAGGTGTCGAGAAAGTCCCGGTTCAGGGCGTCGCTTTGGGCAAACACGCCGCCCGAAATGGCGCAGGCGCCGACCGCAATCACCAGTTTGGGTTCGGGCATGGCCTCCCAGGCGATGTGCAGCGCGGTCATCATGTTGCGGCTGATCGGGCCGGTTAGCACCAGACCGTCGGCATGGCGCGGGCTGGCCACCATGTCGATGCCGTAGCGGCCGATGTCAAAGTTTACATTGCCCCAGGCGTTGACTTCCATCTCGCAGCCGTTGCAGCCACCGGCCGACACCGAGCGCAATTTCAGGGAACGGCCAAAGCGCCCTTTTAGCGCAGCAGACACCTGAACCGGGTCGATGTTGGGGCGCGCCGCCGTGACCACCAGGCCTTCGCGGCTGGTGGCACAGAGCTTGACGTCGTTGTTGAAGCTGAACTTTTGGCTGGGGCAGACCGGCGCGCAGTCGCCACACATCACACAAGCCCCCAGGTCAATGGCCACGGCATCGGCTCCGGCGGGGTTCAAAACAATGGCATCCGTCGGACAAGCTTCAGTGCAGGCGCGGCAATTGGGGGCGCAAGCCGTGTCGGCAATCAGCGGTTTGCCACGAAAACCAGCGGGTCGGGCGGCGCGCAGGTCGGCAATGTATTGGGTGCCTTGGGCTTTGCGAACGGCGAGGGTCTGGAACATGAGGGCCTTGTGTCGGGTTACAGGTCGTTGCCGCAGTACGAGAGGTCAAAACTCTTGTTGCAAATCGGGAAGTCTGAAATTTGTTGCTTGCGCAGCGCAAACGCCAGCCCGAACCAGTTGGCGCTTGACGGGTCTTGCACTTTGGCATGGACCAGTCGGCCGTTGGCGTCGGTCTCCAGTGCCAGCATCACCGGGCCGCGCACACCCTCGACCAGTGAGATGCACAGCGCGTTGGCTTGCAAAGTCCAATTGAAGGGCTGTGTTTGAGGTGCGTGCGGGTCTGGCTCGTCGCCAAGGCGCAGCGCCGGGTCGGCCAGGCGGTCAAGCAGCCAATGGGTACTGCTTTGCGCCTCTTGCATACGCTGGCACATGCGCGCCCAACAGTCGCCGCTGGCTTGTGTGATGGGTGGTAGCGGGTGCCTGCCATACACGCTGCCGGGTAACGCGTGGCGCAAGTCCAGGCTCAGGCCGCTGGCGCGCGCCACCACACCGGTCAAACCGAGGTCCCGCGCGGCCTGCAGGCTGACGCTACCCACGCCCTGAAACCGTGCCCGGGCACTGCGGCTGGACTGCATGAGGCCATTGACCTGCTGAAAATCTGGCAGGAAGGCGCGCAAGGTGGCCAGCAAATCCTGGCGCAACGTGTCTCCAATGGGCACCGCCGCACCCGGGCGAATCCAGCCGCGGCCAAAGCGGTTGCCGCAGGCACGCTGGCTGGCGTTGATGATGGCGGTGCGCAGCCGCCCATAGGTGGCGGCGGCTTGCAGGTAGGCAATGTCGGTGGCCAGGCCGTTGAGCGTGGCCAAATGCATGGCCAGGCGTTCCAGCTCCAGACCGACTGCGCGCGACGTCAGGGTGGCAAGGCCGACAGACTGATGTGCCAAATATTCCAGCGCGTTACTGAAGGCCCAGGCATAGGCCACGGCCGAATCACCCACGATGGACTCCACCAGCGGCGTGAGCCGCTCAGGTGCTTTTTTCAGCAGCAAGGCCTCCACCCCGCGGTGTTGGTAACCCAGTTGGATTTCCAGATGCTGCACTTGCTCACCATGGCACATAAAGCGAAAGTGCCCGGGCTCGATCACGCCGGCGTGAATGGGGCCAACACCGACCTCATGCACTTCGGCACCTCGCACCTTGAAAAACGGGTAGCTGCCCATCTGGCCCTGGCGTGCACCTTCAAAACGCACCGGTTTCAGCCAGGGGTGGCCCTCGGGGACCAGGCCGGTTTGTTCCCACAGTTCGCGCTCGAAAATCTGCGCCGCCGGAAAACGGGCGGTCAGGCTGGGGTAACTTTGGCCCGGTGTGGCGTGGCCGCGCAGCACCCGCGGGGACTGACCCGGCGGCAACAACACGGCGGTCACAATCACGCCCGCAGGCTCATTGGGCAGTGCGCTGCGGCCAAACAGTGAGATTAGTCGACAGTCTGCCGCCAGGGCCTGCTGGCATTGCGCCACGAACGCCGCAAACGATGTCAGGTCTTGTGTTTTCAGATCACAGGCTGCCAAGGCTTGCATCGGAGTGGCTGGCATGGTGGTGTCGGGCATCATGTCAACCCCCAATGGACACGGCCACGGCGCGCAGCAGGTCGTTGAACGGATCGGGGGTGTAGGTGCCCAGCATCACCAGCACACCGACAAAACCCAGTTTGGGCAGCAGCGTGACCCACGACTGCGGCGGCGCCGTGACCGTGACCTTGGGCGCACCCCACAGCATGGGGAACACGGTGCGCCCGGTGGCGACAAAAATCACGGTCAGCATCACACACATCAGCGTGAAGGCCAGTAGCTTGCCGGCTTGCACAATGCCGGACAGGATCAGCATTTCGGCCAAAAAGCTGGCAAACGGCGGAAAACCCAGCAGCGCGAAGATGCCAATGCTGAATAAAAAACCCGACATCGGCAGTGTGCGGATGACACCGCTCAAAGGTCCCACCGCGTTGGTCCCGTAGACGGCGCGCATGCGCCCGGCGGTCAGGAACAGCAGCGACTTCACAAACGCGTTGCTGACGATGTACAGCACCACGCCATAGGCCGCCGCCTTGCCCACCGACAGGCCAAGCGCAATCACGCCGGAGGAACTGACACAGGCGTAGGCGATGAGCCGTTTGTAGTTGCTGCTGGCCATGATCTGCACCGCCGCCACCACCAGCGACAGGTAACCCATGACCAGCAATTCCTGCGACACGAACCCGGCCTCAAAGCCATGAAATATTTGCAGAATGCGAAACACCGCCACCACGCTGATGTTGAACTGCACCGAGGCCAGCAGCGCACTGGTGGTGGTAGGCGCCGCCTCATAGGTCTCTGGCAGCCAGCCGTACAGCGGCGCCAGCCCTAATTTGCCGCCCAGCCCGAACAGCATGAACGACAGGCCCAGGCGTTGCCAGGCGTCGGGTGCCCGGGTGAGGGATTCGCCCATGCGGTCGACCATGAAGCTCACCTCGACACCGCGCAAGTGGGCCGATTGGGTCAGCGCCATGAAGCCCAGAAAGGTAATGGCCAGTGTCATGGCTGAATACAGCATGTAGCGCCAGGCCACGGCCTGCGGGTTGGCGGCATTGCCGCGCGCCACCAGCGGTGCGGCGCACAGGGTGCTGACCTCGATCAGCGCCCATAACAACACCAGGTGGTTGGCCATCAGGCCAATGTTGATGACTGCCATGAACAGCAGCATCAGCGCAGCGCGTGAGCGGATGTCGCGGGCCAGCGTCGGGGTGTGGCGCTGCCGCGAGTACAGGTAGACACCAATGCCCAGAAACACCGTGTTGATGACCACGATGAACAGCAGCGAGGTGGCGTCCAGCACCAGGTAACGCTGGGCAAAATACAGCGGCAGCTCAGTCAGCGGGTGCGTCAGGAAAACGCCCATGGCGACCAGCCACATCAGCAGGGCCGCGCCCACCAGCGCCGACGACACCCAGTGGGTGCCGTGGATAAGCTCGTCAGCCAAGCGGGTTGCGGTTGCCACCGAGCTGGCTGCGGGGTTTGGGTTGGTGACTGAAGCAGAAGCTGTCATGAATCGTCCTCTATCGGCTTTGGCGCCAAAATACCCGAAGCCAACTGTCCCCGTATCAGCCAGCTGCCCACCGCCACCGTGCCCACATAGACACCGCTGATGGCCAGGTGCACCGGCAGCGGCCAGGGTTCGGGCATGAGGGACTCAAACAGCGCCAAGGCGTTTTCCATGAACAACAGTGCCACCAGTTGCGCCACCGGCTCGCGGTTGGTGGCCAGCACCAGAAAAGCCATCGTGACCGTGGCGGCAATCACACCCAGCGTGAGAGCACGCACGTCGGCGCGCGCGCCATCGCCAAACTGGAAAGCCAGAATGATCAGCGCCACCGCCACGCCCCAGGCAAACAGGTTGGATGGCATCACGTCCAGTGCGGCGGCTCGGGTGCCTTGCAGGGTGCGGCGCAGCAAATGCGGCACCAGCCCGGCGCGAATGATCAAAACCTCCAGTCCCGCCTCCAGCGTATGAAAGTCGAGCGCATGGTGCTTGTTCAGTGCGATCCAGCCCAGTGCCAGCGCCTGCAGGCTGAGCCAGGTGGGAGCGACGGCCAGCTTGCCAAAAAACACCGGGATCACGGTGGCGATCAGGCAGGCCACCAGCGGCAGGGTCGGGTTGCTGGCAGCGTTCACAGCCCACCTCCGGTGACACCAACGGCCAGGGCCGCAAAAGCCACCAGCCAGCCGGACAACCACACATAACGCGTGACCCAGGGCAGCGGCAAACGCGCCATCAAAGACTCAAAACACCCCACCACCACGGCCACCCCCAGCATCAGGCCGACGGACACCGCCACAGCGGCCAGCGGTGCCGCCAGTGGATCCAGCGGGTTGAGCAGGGTGGCGATCAGCCCGGCGTACAGCGTCATCTTCAGGCCGGCGGCGTATTGCATGGCGGCCAGCTCCGGCCCGCTGTGGTCGAGGATCATCACCTCA
This sequence comes from Burkholderiales bacterium RIFOXYD12_FULL_59_19, assembly GCA_001771065.1. GTDB lineage: Bacteria > Pseudomonadota > Gammaproteobacteria > Burkholderiales > Burkholderiaceae_C > Rhodoferax. The sequence goes on from MESQ01000069.1 coordinate 98,021, forward strand.
TGGATCATGGTGAGTTCCAGATGCGTGGCAGGGTCGTCCACCGGCACCCTGGCGGCTTCGGTTTGCAGCAGGATCAACAGCGCCAGCGCCAGCGGCAACACAATCAGTGCGTAGTAGGGCGTATGGCGCAAATGCCCCAGCATGTCGGCAAAACTGCTCATGCCCGTGGCCGCACTCAAGGTGCCCAGCAGCAAAAACAGCGCTGGCTCGGCAAACGCGCCAAACATGGCCTCACGCGCGGCCCCCATGCCCTCAAACGGGCTGCCCACGTCCATGGCTGAGAGCATCAGCACCAGGCGCGCCAGCCCCAGGATGTAGGCCACGGCCACAAAATCATGCGCAAACGACAGCGGCGCAAACTGGCCCAGCAAGGGCACAAAGGCCATGGCGGCCAAACTGCAGACCAGCACCACATAAGCGCCCAAGCGAAACAGCGGCGTGGCGGTGACGCTTACCACCGGGCGTTTGTGCAGCAGGCGGCGCAGGTCGTGGAACGACTGCCACAGCCCCGGCCCCTTGCGCGCAGCCCACCAGGATTTGGTGCGGTTGATGACCCCCACCAGCAAAAACGGCATCACCAGCGTGACGGCCATGTGGGCCAGCGTCAACGGCATCAGCGTCGTCATGGCAATGCCCCTTCGGCCAGCACCACCAGGGCGGCAATGGCCATTACCGCGGCCAGCCCGAGGGCGAAGGCCAGGCGCGGGTCGTCCTCGTGCATCAGTTTGGAGATCAGGCCGGCCGATTCGTCACCGTGGCCGATCACGTTGTACAGGCGCCGCTCCACCGCGTCCACGCAGTCGGTGACCACGTAGGCGTCGTCAGGGAAATAACCGGTGGGGGCTTTTTGCCTCTTGAGCAGCGTCATGACGCCGGTGTAATTTTGTGAGAAGTCTTTGGAGAAACTGCTGCCGGTGTACTGCAGGCGGGTGTTGCCTGCGGTGTAGCCGCAGCCCCAGGTTGGACCCGTCGCCGCGGCCTGCTGGCGCAACACATGGCGCAGCGCCCAGGCCGCTGCCCAGGCCAACACGATCAGGCCGGCCACAGCCACAGAAACCAGGCTGACACGGCCCAATACGTCATACACGTCCTGCATGGCCTGCAGCGCGGCGGCATCCGGTACGGCGTGCAAAAACAGCCGGGTGGGCGCTGCCACCAACGCCAGCCCCAGCACCGGCATTAGCCCCAACAGCACGGTGCCTGTGCTGTGCATCAGCAGCGGCGTGAGCATCCAGCCGCCGGGCTCGTGGCCGTCGGGCAGGGTGTCGTCACGCGCTTGGCCCATGAAGATCACGCCATAAGCACGGGTGATGGACAGGGCCGACACGGCCCCGACGAAGGCCAGCAGCGTGGCCACACCCGCCAGCGGCAGCTTGGCCCAGACGCTGATGGTTTCACCCGTGAACAAGCCGCTGTAAATCAAAAACTCGCTGGCAAAACCGTTGAAGGGCGGCAGCGCCGAGATGGCAATGCCACCCACCAGAAAGCTCAAAGAGGTGATGGGCATCAGCCGGGCCAGCCCACCCAGGCGCTCAATGTCCACACTGTGTTTGACCTGGTAGACACAACCGGCCGCATAAAACAGCTGGCATTTGAAAAACGCGTGGTTCAGAATGTGCAACATGCCGCCGGCAAAACCCAGCGCCACCAGGCCCGGCACATCCCACGCCAGGCCCAGTGTGCCAATGCCAAAACCAATGCCGGCAATCCCAACGTTCTCGGTGCTGGAATAACCCAGCAGCCGTTTTAGGTCGCGCTGACCCACGGTGTACAGGCCGCCAATCACCGCCGAGGTGATGGAAAAGACCAGCAGCGCCCAGCCCATCCAGGCGTCAGGCTTGCCCTGGATCAGCAAAAAATGCAGCAGCGCAAACAGCCCCGCCTTGTGGATCACGCCCGACATCAGTGCGCTCACATTGGCCGGTGCCGCCGCATGCGCGCGTGGCAACCAGGAGTGGAACGGAAAAAATGCAGATTTCAGGCCAAAGCTGGTCAGCAGCAGCAAAAACACCGTGTTGCGGATGGTGCCGGGGTGCAGGCTCATCCAGTCGCCCCAGTCGTCCAGATACCAGCTTTGGGTCTGGGCGTACAAAATCATGAACGCCGCCACCAGAAAAATCAGACCGATGTGGGTCGACACCAGGTAGTTGAAGCCGGCAAAACGCACCTTCTGGTTGGTGTAGTCCCAAATCACCAGCAGCCAGGCCGAGAGCGCCGCAACCTCCCAGCCCATCAGGAAGGTCATGGCGTGTTCGCCGGTGTAGACCATCAAAAATGAGAGCGAGATCATGTTCAGCAGCGCAAAGTGCACACCCACATGGCGCGGGCCGTCGAAGTATTTGCGCAGGTAGCCCACGGCATAGACCGCGCCCAGCAGCGTCATGGGCAGCGACCAGCTCAAAAAGAAGGCCCCCAGCGCATTGAGCTTGAAGTGCATCGCGCCAATCGGGTAACCCCAGGGCAACTCCACATAGGCCTCGGTGCCATCACGCAGCACCGGCAACACGGTGGCCCAGGCAAGCAGCGTGGCAATGGTCTGGGACACGATGCCAAAGCCCGCACGCCAGCTGTTTTTGACCGGCAGCATGGCCAGTGCAGCGCCCAACAGCAGAATCAAAGCCGCAGCCAGTAACTGGTTCATGCGGCCAACCTGCGGGGGTTAAACGGTAAGGGGGAGAGGGGTAAAAGTGAGTTCATGGGACACCACAACAACAATGAACGAGCCAGCGTCAAAGTTGGTGTGGGGCGGCCCACTGTGGTGCAAGCGCATGTCAAACTGCCGACGCTTGGAAAGCATCAATGTTTGTCCGTGGGTGGGGGTGTGCGCCAAGCGTTTCATGAAGCGGCGGATTTTACGCTGGCGGGGGGGCGGGTATGGTTTTCCCGATTTGGGTGGTTGGGGGCGTGGTCGCGGGTTCGGGCACAACCTTGATGTCGTTGACAATGGCTGCCTGCATTGACCACGGCCCCGTTAACACCCATCCGCCTATGAATCAAATCGTCCCCCAACCAGAAAATCTGGCCAAGCTCGTCTTTCTTGTCCGTGGTGAAAAGGTGTTGCTGGATGCCGACTTGGCGGACCTTTACGGTGTGGCCACCAAGGTTCTTAATCAGGCAGTCAAACGCAACCTCGACCGGTTTCCGGTTGACTTCATGTTCCAGCTCACACCAGAAGAATGGGAAGGTATGAGGTCACAAATTGTGACCTCATACCCAGGAAGCAGTCCTATGCGGTCACAAATTGTGACCGCATCACGTCGCAATGTTGGGGCTTTACCCTACGCCTTCACCGAGCAAGGTGTCGCCATGCTCTCCAGCGTGCTGCGCTCCCAACGTGCCGTCGAGGTCAACATCGCCATCATGCGCACGTTTGTTCAGTTGCGCCGCCTGATGGACTCCAACCGCGATTTGGCACGTCGCATTGAAGCCATGGAGACCCGTTACGACGAGCAGTTTTCCCAGGTGTTCGATGCCATCAAGCAACTCATCGCAGAAGACAAAACGCGCAAGGCCAAACCACCTATCGGCTTTCTTTGAGTCGCACCGGGTTGGCCGCTTTGCAGGCGGAATGAACAAGTGCCGCCATTCACCCCAGCCGCTTCTCCCCCATCACAAACGACACCTTTTGAATAAGCCCATCGGCCACTTCATAAATGCACAGCATCTCAACTGTGCCCACGCCTTCCGGGAAGTTTCTGGTGATCAGCTCCAAGTCCACCACGACATTGCCCATGACCGTGCGCGATAAGAGGCGGGCATGCAGGTCGGGCTCCGCAAACCGAATTAAGAACCGAGCCCGCATGTCCTCATGCCCCTTGGCCAGTCGTTCGCCGTGCAGTGTGAATTGCTCGGCATCTGCGGCATAGGTTGCCAGCAGCGCGTCAATATCTTTGGAGTTGTAAGCGGCCAGCTGGGCCTGGATAACTTCTAAGGGGGTGGCAGCAGACATCGTGGCTCCGACAAATGGATCATCGTAGCAAACGGGTGAAGATGTGGGCTGGACGATCAGGCCAATACTTCCAACCCATGCTTTTGCACAACCGACAGTAGTTTGAGTGCCATGGCGCTGGGCTGTTTGCTGCCGGACTCCCATTTTTGAACCGTCGACTCACTGGTGTTGAGATACCTGGCGAAAACAGGCTGGCTCACATGGGCATGCTCGCGAATTTGCTTGATTTGCGCGGGCTCCAGCGCGGCAGGTGTCGCCAAGCATGAGGCATCAAACTGGCGCATGGTCGTCATATCTATTGCGCCCACTTTTTGCAAAGCAGCCGCAGAGGCATGAATCGCTGCAAAGGCATCACTTTTGAATTTTGGTTTCATCGTCACGACATATCTCCACAAAGTTGCCACCTGCCAATAATTAGCCCACCTGGGCAATCTGCAACCGTCCTATCCCGCCTCAGCAGCCTCGTCTGCCTGCAAGCTCCCCCGATTGAACTGCTCCAGGTGCTGGCGCACGCCCAGAAATACAGTGCGCGCCAATTCCATGGGGAAGCCGGCTGGCAAGCGTTGTTCAACGGTGGTCAGCGCCGCGTCCAGGCGCTGCGTCATGCCCAGCATGGCATTCCAGGCTCCGTCCACGGCGCTGCGTTTGGCCATCGTTTCCCAGTGGCGATACTGGATTTCTGACAGTTTGTAGTGTGCCGTCTTGCTGCGCACGGCCATAGCCAACTTGGTTTTTTTGTACTGCAGGGCGTGTGGGCCGGTGCCGATCAGCGGCCATGCCGAGAGCACGTCGTACAAGGGGGTCATCCGATAGCGGCCACCCGGCAGCACAAACAGTGAAAAGTTCTTGGCATGCCCGTCGATGGCTGCCAGAAACCAGAACAGCAGTTGGGCGCACAAGAAGTTTTGCCCGTCTTCATGGAAAGCCTCGCCACCCTTGAGCACCTCCAGGCAGGCCTCGATGCTGGGGCCGCCCTTTTGCTCGTACTTTTGGTCGCTGGCAACACCTTTGGCCTGGCAAAAGTCCTCCTGGGGCAAGCGGGCAATCCAGCCTTCTGGGTGCCAGCTTCGGTCAAAGCGTTTGACCACCAGCGCCCGCCGCGCGCCAAAGTCCTGAATCTGGCACTCAGCCGCTGGCAAACCAAGCTCTCGCACAATTTGGTTGCAAAGCCATTCGTTCTCGACGGACAGCCGCAGGTCCAGGTTGCGCCCAGTGGTGACGCCGATGGGCGGTTTGAGGATGTGGGTGGTGGGCGTGGCCCCCAGGGGCCGACACCATTGGCCGTTCACTTGAAGCAGTGCCGTTTTTTCCTGCGCACCGGCAATGGACAAGCGCCAGGCCTCTTCATCATCCTGCGCCCCCACGCCGACTTCGGAGCCCAAAGTACCCAGATGCTTTTCAATTTGTTCGGATGTGAGCGTCTCATACCGCAGCGCATCGAAACCCTCAGGGGTCACACCGGGCGGCAGCAGTTGCACCGCACCCACGCAGTCCCGGCCAACCGCTTGCAGCAGCGAAAACACGTCCGTGCTTTTGGTGCGGAAGCGGGCACTGATGCGCTTGCGAATGCCATCACTGTCAGGCAGCAGGTTGTCAAAGTAGTTGCGGACCACGTCGCCTTCCAGCCGGTTGTCTGCCGTAAAGGGGAGCGACAGGGACAATGGACGGCTACGCGCAGAAGCCCGCCAGGACGGCGCATAGTCCAACCGGTGGTGGCCGGTGCGCCTCACGCTCCAGGTACCCACCATTTCACCGTTCATCCAGATGGACAGCGCGCCCATTACCACTCTCCTTGAGGGCCGGTGTTGGCGTTGTTAGGGATGGTGGGCGGGGGTGAGGTGTCGCCAGCCGTGGCATGCGTATCGCGCAAGACCAGATCGACACTTAACACCTTCAGAAATTCCAGAAGTTGCCCGGTACTGACTGCCGCAGGGTTGCGCTCAATCGCCGCGACGCGGGACTGGGTTACCCCAAGTTTGAGGGCCAGGTCCGCCTGACTCAGTTGGCGCACTTTGCGCAGGGAACGCAACTGAGGCGCGAGCTGGTCTGAAATTGAGATGAGGTAGTCCATGAAAAAATATCACTTTTAAGTAATATTGTCAGAATATCACCCAAAGATAATAAAGTCAACAAATCACTTAAAAGTGATAATTTGCGAAGGTGTTTTAACCTGGTGCAAAATAAATGCACCAAGAGTTCCTTGTAAATCGACATGCAGACGCTGGCTGACCAGGCGCATGTGCACCAGATCTGCTTGCCTACCTGATGTCCTTGCAAGCCTGATTTGTAGAGTAAAGCTTAGACAACACTTTCGTGAAGTCGGCTTCAGGAATTCGTGCCCGAGCCGATCAATCATTTGCCAGGACTCAATCCATGAACCGCATCGAACGCTTTTACAAAATCGACCCAATGCTGCACGCCCGTGGTGTGGTGTCGCTGGACGGGTTTTTGACCGAGCTGGAGGTGTCGCGCGCCACCTTCAGGCGCGACATGGAATACCTGCGCGACAGGCTGCATGCGCCGATTGTGTGGGACCGCAGCGCGCGCGGCTACCGGTTTGACGGAAGTCATGCGCTAGGGCCTGTGTACGAACTGCCGGGGCTGTGGTTTTCGGCCAGCGAGCTGTATGCGTTGCTGACGGCGCACAAACTGCTGGCCGACATTGAACCCGGCGTGCTGGCGCTGCACCTGGCCCCTTTGCAAAACCGATTGCAAACACTGCTGGAGGCCAGCGGCCACACCTCCGATGAGATCAGCCAGCGCGTGCGCTTGCTGTCGATGACCAAACGTACCCTGGAGCCGCGCCATTTTGCTGAGGTGGCGCGCGCGCTGTTGGAGCGCAAACGCCTGCAAGTGGTGGCCTGGAACCGGGGCCGAGATGAGGTCAATACCCGCATCATTGCGCCACAGCGTCTGGTGCATTACCGTGACAACTGGTATCTGGACGCCTGGTGCCACTGGCGCAGCCAGGTCCGGGCAAAGCGTGGCCGAAGTGCACGTTGCGGCTGGCGTTCCGCCGCCACTGGCTGTGCGCGCCCAGCGCTTGATCGAGCTGCACCACTCGCCGGTCGCCGGTTTCCAGTACCACCAGGGCGAAACGGTGTGGTCCATGCTGCAAACGGGCATGTCGCTGGACTTGGTGCGTGAGCCAGACAACGCTTTTGATGCGTGTGCCGTGCGGGTGGACTGGCAAGGGCACAAACTGGGTTACGTGCCACGCACCGACAACGTTTTCACATGCCATTTGCTTGACCACGGCGAGAGGGTCAGTGCAAAGATTCTGACCTTGCAGACCGGCAACAACCCCTGGGATCGGATTGAAATAGCGCTGTTTTTGGCACCGTGATTCTGCCTTTCGACGGCCCTCACCTAAGCATGCGTCGTTCTGCCTCGACTGTCGCGACCCGGTGTTACCCTGACCGGGCGCAATCAGGCCTCAACCAATACCAAACCGGGCACCCGGCGGAAATCCTTGCCATTTGCAGTTACCAACGCTGATGATTCCCGCAAAGCCGTGGCGGCGATCAAGGCATCAGGCAACTTCAAGCCCGTTTCGCGACGAATTCGCGCGGCCTCGTCAGCTACCGGACCGTCTACCGGCACCAACTTGCAGACATCGAGCAAACTGGTGGCAGACGCCAGAGACACGGCGGTGTGCCCAGGCCACGCCAGCACTTCAGCTCTGACAATGGCTGAGATCAGCGCCTGCCCGGCCTGCATACTCTCGGCAAGCAGTGCCACCGATGGCTCAGGCAGTGCATCGTTCAGGAAGAGGATCAAAACGCTGCTGTCAAAGGCTCGCGCTTTTGAAATTGTCGGGGCCATCGATTTACCGATCCCATGCCTGGCGGGATTGAGTTAGCTCAGCCAGCACGGCTTCACGGCTGGCATGGCCCAGAGACCCGCGGGCACGCGCCAATATCTCTGTCAGGGACAGGGATTGGTTATCGTTGATGGCTTCGTCCATCACCACCACGACACGGCGCGGTTTGGCAAGCGGTGGCGGCGCGGCGCCAAGCCAGACAACTTGATTGCCTTGTAATTGCGCTTGGTAGCTTTGCAGCATGTTGAGCCTTTCAAATGGGATGGATCAATTTTAGTTACGTACGCCAGACCGCGTTACCAGCCAACTCGGCCTGCTGCGCGCGGCCCAGGGCTTCCAGGGTTTGCAGGAGCGTGGGCAGGGTTTTGCGCCAGCCACTGCGACCGGCAAAACGCGCCTCGATCTGCGCCAGTGTCAACGCTGCTGCGCTGCTGGCCAGCACCTGCGCCACCGCCTTGACCTGCTCGGGCAGTGTGGCGGGCCAGGGCTGTGGGGTATGGGTTGGGGCGTCGGGGTTGACTGGCAAATCGACCTCCAGCCCTTGTTGAACGGGGGTGGGCGCTGCTTGTGTTGAGAGCGGATTTTGAAACGCCGGACGCAGCCAGCGCACTTGACCTTGCCCTTCTTCTGCTGCGCGGTGGGCGTTGAGTGCCACCAGACGCAGCAGCAGCGTGTCGCGTGCGGCGGCAAATTCGGGGCGGGTGGGGCTGGCAGCCAAGCCCGGTTGTACATCGGCCCAGCCGTAGGCTTGCAGCACGGCGGTGTCGAGCTCGTCATGCAGGGTTTTGAGCACGCTGACCAGACCAGCACTGTGGATCTGCTTTTCCTTGGCCGTGAGCGCGCGGCCTTCGCGCAGGGCTTGCAGCACGTTGTACAGGCCGGTCAGCGTCACGTCTTTGGCTGCCTTGTCGGACACCAGCTCCAGTACCCGCTTGCGGTGCGCGTCGATTTGTTCGGCCAGGTGGCTGATGTTGTGGCGCAATTCTGGTGTCAGGCCGGTGTCGTCGCCGGGAAAGGGAAAGGTTTCAAAGCAGCGGGATTTGTTGTAACGAGGTCTATCTTCCAAAGTGCCACCTTGGGCCAATGCCCAGGCTTCGTGAACGGCACTGGACAACACACCCAGGTGAAATGCGTCATCGCTGGCGATGGCAATCAACATGTTATCGGGCAGGATGCTGGCCGCCAGAAACTGAAAGAGGCGGTGTTTGGCGGTTTCAACCGTGGCGATATAGCGGGTCAAACCTGCGAGCTGTTTGCGCATTTCTGTTCGGGGTTTGCCGTGCAGCCACCACAGTTTGGCGTAACCTGCGCCGTCTTTGCTGGTGCCTTTTGCATCGCGCTCCGGTTTGACGCGCTCCAGCAGCCACTGGTAAACCGCTGGGTAAAGGGTTCGCAACTCGTCGGCTGTCAGACCAAAGGCATCAATCACACTCGCGCCGCGTGGCCGGTCCGTCAGGTCGCGGCCATTGCGGTAGTCCTTGATGATGGCCGGGTGACCCAGCGCGGCGGCTTCTTCGGGAGTGACGATGAAACCTGCGCCGTGTAATTTGACGCCAGGCGACGATATACCGCTCATGGCTCGTAAGGCGACGGCGCTGGTCACATTGGCGCCCACACTCAAATCCGCATGAATCAGCCCGAGCCGTTCGACCAGAGTCACGATCACTTCGCTGTCCGGGCCGGGCTGCTCGTCGGTGACCGTCAGCAGGCGCCCCGCTTTTGCCAGTCCCCGCTGCACCACCGTCATGGCAATGCGCACCGCTGCGCCGTCGGCACTGTCCACCCAGGGGTGATCCGGAATCGCAAACACCAGTTGAACCCCGGCAGGCGCATCGGCGGCCAACGTACCATCAAAAGCCGCCTGCACCGCGCGCCGGTTAAAGGTCTGGCGCAGGCTGTTGGTGGTGATCAGCCCCATGCGCTGGGTTTGTCCAGCAGCCACCAGCGCCGCCGCACGGGCCCACCAATACATCACAAAGTCAGCTGACTCGGGCACCTGCGGCCAGGCCGCGCGCAAGGCCTGCACATAACCATCGCCCAGCGCCAAGCGCATGGCCGAGGCCCCAATAAACGGCGGGTTACCCACCACAAAATCAGCCTGCGGCCACACCGCCTGGCGCGCGCCCAGGTAGCGCCACTGCGGCACCTGCGCCGCTTCGTCGGGCACCAGCTCCGCCGTGACTGGGTGGGTTTTGAACGTGGCACCGTCCCAGCGGCTGAGCAACCGGCCTTGCGCGTCATAAGCGGGCTCTTGGGTGTCCCAGGCCAGCACGGCGTCGCGGCATTCGATGTTGTGGTAGTCGTGCACCACCGGTTCGGCCACGGCAGCGTTGCCCTGGGTGCGGATGTGCCACTGCAGCCAGCCAATCCAGAGCACCAGTTCCGCGATGGCGGCGGCCCATTCGTTGAGTTCGATGCCGCGCAACTGCTGCAGGTTCACGGTCTCGTGCCCGCCAGTGAGGCTGTCTTGCGTGTCACCAAAGGCACCCAACTGGTTGAGCACTTCACCCTCCAGCCGTTTCAGGTGCTCCAGCGTCACATACAAAAAATTTGCGCTGCCACAGGCTGGGTCAAGCACGCGCAGGGTGCAAAGCCGGTGGTGAAAGGTCTTGATCTGCTGGCTGGCTTCGCGCCATTTGGCGCGCACCGCCGCAGCGTGGCGCTTGGTGGCCTCCTGGTCTTCCTGGAGCAGGCGGCGGTCAAAACTGGCGGCGTCGGTGCCACCTTTGGCGGCGGGCGGATTGGCTTCCAGATCGGCGGCTTCATGCGCCAGCACCAGCGCGGCGGCTTGGGTGTCGGCCCACTCGGCGCGCAGCGGCTCGATCACGGTGGGCAGCACCAGCCGCTCGACATAGGCGCGTGGCGTGTAGTGCGCGCCCAATGCGTGGCGCTCGGCGGGTTTCAGGGCGCGCTCCAACAGGGTGCCAAAGATGGCGGGTTCGACATCGCGCCAGTTGGTGTCGGCAGCGTCAATCAGCAAGTCAATTTGCGCGGGTGTCAGCAGCAGGCTGTAGCCGTCGGACATGGGCTGTTTGAACAATTTGCCATTGAAGTGCAGCACCTTGGTGGCCAGCGCGGGGCTGAAACCGCCCCGGTCCATGTCGGCCCAAAGGCTTTGCAGCATCAGGCGCAGGGTGGGCGGGTCGGCGCGGTGGCGCTTGAGCAGGCCCAAAAAAGCTTCTTTGGGCAACAGGCCCACGTCTTCGGCAAACATGCTGAACAAACACCGGGTCAGAAAAGAGGCCACCTTTTCAGGCGCCACGTGGACTGTGTTGGATGGATTTTGGGGCTGATTTTGTTCATCAACCGGGTTGCCCTCGATGGACTTGGCCAGACGCGCCAGCACGTCAGACACCTGGCGCGTCACGCGGGCGCTGATGCGTGCCGGGTCCAGGCTGGCGGGGTCTTGCCAGATGCGCCGCAGTTGCTCCCGCATGGCGGGCAGAGCCAGGTCGTCAAGCCGGATGCGAAAACTGCGCGAGTCAGGAAACGGGGTGTAGGTGCCGCCGCTTTGGCTGAATTCGGCATAGACCTCAATGACCGTGCCCACATCCAGCACCAGAATGAACGGTGGTCGGGTCTCGGCCGAAGGCAGGGCGCGCATGTAGCCCTGCGCTTGTGCGTGGGCGCGGATCATGCCGTCATCAAAGCCCTTGGTATGGCTGGCGACCTTGAGTTTTTTGGCTTCCAGCACAAAGTGGCCACGTTTATAGCAGTCAATGCGCCCGGCGCTTTGGGTGCCGTCGCGGTGGGCGAAGGTGACCGGGCGCTCGAACATGTAGTCTTGTTCGGGCGTCGGGTGGGGTTTGTCCACGCCCAACAGGGCGCACAGGTCAATGACAAAGCTTTGGGCGGTGGCGAGTTCGCTGGCGGTGATGCCGCGCCAGCGGCTGATGAAGGCAAGGGCAGCGGTGTTGTCTGGGGTGGCAGTGGGCATGATGGCAGTGGGCTGGGTTGTTGTGCTGCCAATGTGTGGCGATTGCGCTCAGACTTGCGCGCCCATGTCGATGGCTTTGCAGGCCAATTGCACCACTTTTGGGATAGGGCGGCTGGCGGTGCGGTAGCTGATGACGTTGCGCCGCGACATGCCAAGCGTGTCGGCCGCACGGCTGGCTGAAAAACCGTGCTGCATCATCCATGCATCAAAACTGCGGGCGGCATCGCCAGACTGTTCGGCGGCCAGTCGGTAAACGGTGGTGGCGGCGATGGACAGTGGCCCCTCGTCGTCCCACGTCAGACCACTGCCCCATTCTTCTAAAGCAACACGCGCAAACAGTGTGGCGTCTTTCAGTGGTTTGAGACTTTTGAAGTCAGCGATCCATCCGGACAAATCAACATCACTGGCCCAGCCGTCTTCAAAACTGACATGGACACGCAGCTTGTCAAGGGCCGTGGCGCTGGTGATTCGGGGTAGTTTTTCACGCATTGTCATGCTCCATTGAGTTTGTCCCATTCGGCTTGGATCACTGGCCTGTTGGCCAGTGCCCACGTGATCGCTTTGGCCAGCAGCTTGCGGTTGGCATGTCCAGCCAATTCGGTCATCGTGGCCAGATCAACCGCTGAATCACCATCCGGTGTACGCACATGAAAATGAACTGGTGCGTGGTCGGCGTACACAGAAATTTTGACTTTGCCATCACGGTAAATCGTATTCATCGCCGTATTCTAGTGAAAATATTGCACTTATAAGTGCTCTGGCGATACGTTCACCCAAATGGATGCCTGAGTGCTTTGGGCGGTGCGCTGAACTGCCGTCCAGCCGCGCAGCAGGGGAATCGTGCGATGGGTCGGCTCAATGCACCCGCATGCCCGGCTGGGCCCCGGCAAAAGGTTCCAGCACATAGATGCCGGGCTGGGCTTTTTCGTCGGCGTGGCTGGCGGCCAGCACCATGCCTTCACTCACGCCAAACTTCATCTTGCGCGGCGCCAGGTTGGCGACCAGCACGGTGAGTTTGCCCACCAGTTGTTCTGGCTGGTACATGCTGGCAATGCCTGAAAAGACGTTGCGGGTTTTGGGTTGGCCCGCATCGTCCAGTTCACCCAGGTCCAGCGTCAATTGCAGCAGTTTGCTTGACCCCACCACCGCCTGGCAGTCGACAATTTTGGCAATACGCAGGTCGATCTTGGCAAAGTCGTCGATGCCGATGGTGGGGGCCAGGGCTTCGCCGCCCGGATGGGCGATTTCTTTGGCAGTCTCAACCGGCTCGGGGGCCTCGAATAAGGCCTCCAGCTGCTTGATGTCCACGCGCTGCATCAGGTGCTGGTAAGTGCCGATCACATGGCCGGTGGGCATGGGCTGGCTGATGTTGGCAAAGCTCAGCGGCTCAATGTTCAGGAAAGCTTCTACCTGTGTGGCCAGTGCGGGCAGCACGGGTTTGAGGTAACAGGTCAGGATCCGAAAGGCTTTCATACACACCGTACACACGTCCTGCAGGCGGGCTTCCTGGTCGGGCTTTTTGGCCAGATCCCATGGCTTGTTGGCGTCCACATAGGCGTTCACCTTGTCCGCCAACTGCATGGTTTCGCGCAGCGCCTTGGCGTATTCGCGGGCCTCGTAGAGCTGTTCGATGGCACCCACTTCACCGCGCAACAGGTGCAGCAGAGCGGCACCGTCTTCAGAGACTTCACCCAGTTTGCCCTCAAAGCGCTTGGTAATGAAGCCGGCTGCGCGTGACGCGATGTTGATGTATTTGCCAATCAGGTCGCTGTTGACACGGGCCATGAAGTCGTCGGCGTTGAAGTCGATGTCTTCGTTGTGGCTTGAGAGTTTGGCCGCCAGGTAGTAGCGCAGCCATTCGGGGTTCATGCCCAGGCTCAGGTACTTGAGCGGGTCCAGGCCGGTGCCGCGGCTCTTGCTCATTTTTTCGCCGTTGTTCACGGTCAGGAAGCCGTGCACAAAGATGTTGTCGGGCGTCTTGCGGCCGCTGAAATGCAGACAGGCCGGGAAGAACAGGGTGTGGAAGGTGACGATGTCCTTGCCGATGAAGTGGTACTGCTCCAGTTCCGGATTGGCCATGTAGGTCTCATAGTCCTGGCCGCGCTGGCCGAGCAGGTTTTTCAGCGAGGCCAGGTAGCCGATGGGGGCGTCCAGCCAGACGTAAAAGTATTTGCCCGGAGCGTCCGGGATCTCAATGCCGAAGTAGGGCGCGTCACGGCTGATGTCCCAGTCGCCCAGGCCTTCGCTGGTGCTGCCGTCCGGGTTGGTGCGCACGGTGAACCATTCTTTGATCTTGTTGGCCACTTCGGGTTGCAATTTGCCGTCCTGCGTCCATTGTTGGAGAAATTCAACGCAGCGCGGGTCGGAGAGCTTGAAGAAAAAGTGCACCGAGTTGCGCAGTTCGGGCTTGGCACCCGACAGCGCCGAGTAGGGTTTGATCAGGTCGGTGGGTGCATAGACCGCGCCGCAGTTTTCGCAGTTGTCACCGTACTGGTCCTTGGCGTGGCATTTGGGACACTCGCCCTTGATGAAGCGGTCGGGCAGGAACATGCCCTTGTCGGGGTCAAAAAACTGCGCGATGGTGCGGGATTCGATCAGCGAGCCGTCTTTGTTGTCGCGCAGGTCGCGGTAAATCTGGCGCGCCAGTTCGTGGTTTTCCGGACCATCGGTGCTGTGCCAGTTGTCAAAGCCGATGTGAAAACCGTCAAGGTATTGCTTGCGACCGGCGGCAATGTTGGCGACAAACTGCTGTGGTGTGAGGCCGGCTTTTTCGGCGGCAATCATGATCGGTGCGCCGTGGGTGTCGTCGGCACAGACAAAATCGACCGCATTGCCCAGCATGCGCTGGTGCCGCACCCAGATGTCGGCCTGGATGTACTCCATGATGTGGCCAATGTGGAAATTGCCATTGGCGTAGGGCAGGGCGGTGGTGACGAAGAGTTGGCGGGACATGGAGTGGGCTTTCAGGACATTTAGCCCATTTTAATCAGCGCTGATTCAGGCGCAGCGGGTCGCGGCGGCGGTCAATTTCAGTCGGCGTAGTGGCCACGGCGGGCAATGGCGCAGCGCTGGGGTCAGTCCAGTCAAAAAACCGGCAAATCTCGGCGCGTTGACGCATGGCATCCGCGTAACCCAGGGCCATCAGTTCCCTTGTGTAGCCAGGCTCGAACAGCAGGTAGCTGGCCAGCGCCGAGCCTTTGATGTCGACCGCATGGGACGACACGCCCACGCCGCCGAGCAGGGTGCGCACGGCGCTGGGCAGCTCATGAATATGCCGTGCCGCAATGTGATCGAGCCGCTCGGAGGGCGAGATCAGCAGCAGGTTGACCGGTCGCAGGGTGCTGGCGCTGCGTAATTCGGGCGGCACCAGGCTCAGGGTTTGGTTGATGCGGCGAATGCGTTCCACGTCGACCGACAGGGCATCCAGAAAAATGTTGGACAAGGCGTGGCCGGCAATTTGCGCCAGAGTGGGGTAAAGGGCTTCAACCACGGGTTCAGGCTGGGTTCGGGCCTCGTGCATCAGACCGGCGCCAATCACACAAATGCGCTCGGCACCCAGATGGATGGCCGGTGCCACCGGTGCGGTTTGGCGCATGGAGCCGTCACCAAAATAGGCCGTTTGGCCCTCAAATGGCAGCGCCATGGCCGGAAAGACGAACGGAATCGCACTGGAGGCCAGCAGGTGGGCATGGGTGATTTTGTCGCGCAGGCCGCGCCGGTGCGAGCGCACCCAGGGCACGAGCCGTTTGTCGCCCTGGAAAAACGTGATGTGTTCGCCCGAGCTGTAGCTCGATGCCGTGACCGCCAGCGCTTGCAAGTGGCCCTTGCGGATCAGCCAGGGCAAGCGCTCCAGTGGCACCCATTGTTTGAGCAGTTCGGTCAACGGTGTGTTGTCGAGCAAAGACTTTGGCTTGAGCCGTCGCCACTTGGCAATCAGCCAGCCCATGGACAGCAGCGTCATCCAGGAGGCACCACTGCGAAACATGCTGACCGAGTCGGCGCGGTACACGTCCTGGGCATGAAAGTTGCGCCAAATGGCCACGAGCTTGCGCACCGTGCCATCAAAATCATCACAGCCGCAAGCCAGGGCCGAGGCATTCAGCGCGCCCGCCGACGTGCCGCCAATGATGGGGAAGGGGTTGGTCTGGTTTTGTGCGCCACAAATCTGGCGCAGGTCGGCAATGGCTTCGAGCACACCCACCTGGTAGGCCGCACGTGCGCCGCCACCGGAGAGCATGAGGGCGGTGGTGGCTAAGGAATCTGCCGGGAAATCGGACGGTGCAAAGGGGTCGTGGGCCATGATGTGATTATCTGCAGGGGTTAGGGCCGGATCAGGTCAGTGAGCCTGGGGTAAACCCTGATTTGCCTAGTTCAATAAGGTCAAGCTTATCTTGGCTAGACTAGAGCCTCATTAGGAGAAAACCATGGCAGTAGTTGAGCAGACCGTGCTGGATGCCCTCAAGGGCGTGATCGACCCCAATACCGGGCGTGATTTTGTGTCGAGCAAAGCCGTCAAGAATTTGACCGTGACCGACGGTGACGTGGCTTTTGATGTCACGCTGGGTTACCCCGCCAAGAGCCAGATTCCGGGCTTTCGCAAAGAACTGATTGCCGCCGCCAAAAGTGTGGCGGGTGTGGCCAATGTGTCGGTCAACATTGTCACCAACATCACTGCGCATGCGGTGCAGCGCGGCGTGGCCTTGTTGCCCAAGGTGAAAAACATTGTCGCTGTGGCTTCTGGCAAGGGCGGCGTGGGCAAGAGCACCACCGCCGTCAACCTGGCGCTGGCGCTGGCGGCCGAAGGCGCCAACGTAGGTATTCTGGACGCCGACATTTACGGCCCCAGTGTGCCCATGATGATGGGCATCACCGGCAAGCCCGAGAGCGAAGACGGGCAAACCATGGAGCCCATGGAAAACTACGGCGTGCAGGTCATGTCGATTGGTTTCCTGGTGGCGCAGGACGAGGCCATGATCTGGCGCGGCCCCATGGCCACGCAGGCGCTGGAGCAGTTGCTGCGCCAGACCAACTGGAAAGACCTGGACTACCTCATCGTCGACATGCCTCCGGGCACCGGTGACATTCAGCTGACGCTGTCCCAGCGCGTGCCCATGACCGGCGCCGTGATCGTGACCACGCCGCAGGACATCGCCCTGCTTGATGCCAAGAAAGGCATCAAGATGTTTGAAAAGGTGGGCGTGCCGATTCTGGGCATCGTGGAAAACATGGCAGTGCACGTGTGCGGCAACTGCGGCCATGTCGAGCATATTTTTGGCGCCGATGGTGGCAAGAAAATGGCGGCCGAATACGGCATGGACTATCTGGGTGCGCTGCCGCTCAACATGCAGATTCGGTTGCAGGCCGACAACGGCAAACCGACCGTGGTGTCGGACCCCGACAGCGACGTGGCAGCTCTTTACAAGGCTGTGGCACGCAAGGTGGCCTTGTCGATCGCTGCCAAGAACAAAGACTTTTCCAGCAAGTTCCCCAGCATCAAGATTTCCAAGGAAACCTGAAGCCGCAAAGCATGGGGCTCAGGGCTTGGCCTTGACCAGCTCACCCCACAGTTGCGCCAGGCGCACATCACGACCGCAACCCTGGCGGTAAAAGTTGTAGCGTACCGGGTTGATCTGGTGGTAGTTTTGGTGCTCGGCCTCGGCCGGGTAAAAGTCTTCGGCCATCAGCAGCTGCGTCACGATGGGTTCGGGGAAAGGCTTGCTCTTTTCCAGCGCCGCGCGTGAGGCCTGGGCCACTTGCAACTGCTCGGGGCTGGTGGCAAAAACAGCCGTGCGGTAGGGCGTGCCAATGTCGCAAAACTGGCGGTCGCGCGCGGTGGGGTCAATGGTGCGCCAAAAGTAGTCCAGCAGTTGCCGGTAACTCACCTGCTTGGGGTCAAACACCACTTGCACAGCTTCGGCATGGCCGGTGGCGTGGCTTGAGACCTCGGCATAGGTGGGGTTGGCGGTCTTGCCGCCGGTGTAGCCCGAGGTGGTGGCCAGCACCCCTGGCACCTTGTCAAAGTCGGCCTCGGTGCACCAGAAGCAACCGCCGGCAAATACTGCCACTTCGCTGCCCGCCGGCAGGGTCGCCGCGCTGGTCTGGCCAGATGCAGCGGGTGCCTGGCCCGGCTTGGCAAGCAGCCACCAGCCGATCAAACCCAAAATGAGCGCCAGGACCAGCCAAAAGGCACGCTGGATGCGTTTGGGTGTTGTCTTGCTGGGTGGGGTGTTCATGCCGCATGATAAAAAAACCGCCAAAGGCCATCGCAGTGCAGGGGCATCGGGCTACTGGAAACTTGGTTTTCAGTTTGTACCTTGTTTAGAGACCACATTGACCAATCGACAAAGGGATCATCTTGACGGGTCTTTGGTTCAGGTCTTGAAAATCCCAATAAAAACAATCACTTGCAAATCACCACTCGGTACTTACCCTTGCCGACCGGAACGTGGCATGCATCTTGTGTTGTTTAACTACCTATCAAAGATGGAGACAAAATCAATGGAGACTTTCTACGAAGTCATGCGTCGCCAGGGAATTTCCCGGCGCAGTTTGCTCAAATATTGCTCGCTGACCGCCACATCCCTTGGCTTGGCGCCGTCGTTTGTGCCGCAAATTGCACATGCCATGGAAACCAAGCCGCGCACCCCGGTGCTGTGGTTACACGGGCTGGAATGTACCTGCTGTTCCGAGAGCTTTATCCGCTCGGCGCACCCGCTGGCCAAGGATGTGGTGCTGTCGATGCTCTCGCTGGACTACGACGACACGCTGATGGCCGCTGCCGGCCATCAGGCCGAGGCCATCTTGGATGAGATCATGACCAAGTACAAAGGGCAGTACATCCTGGCCGTGGAGGGTAACCCGCCGCTCAACGAAGACGGCATGTTCTGCATCCAGTCGGGCAAGCCTTTCATCGAAAAATTGAAACGTGTGGCCAAGGATGCCAAGGCCGTGATCGCCTGGGGTTCCTGCGCCTCCTGGGGTTGTGTGCAGGCCGCCAAGCCCAACCCGACGCAGGCCACACCGATCCACAAGGTCATCACCGACAAACCCATCATCAAGGTGCCGGGCTGCCCGCCGATTGCCGAGGTGATGACCGGCGTCATCACCTACATGCTGACCTTTGACAAGATTCCCGAGCTGGACCGCCAGGGTCGTCCCAAGATGTTCTACAGCCAGCGCATTCACGACAAGTGTTACCGCCGCCCCCACTTCGATGCCGGTCAGTTTGTTGAAGCCTGGGATGATGAGTCGGCACGCAAGGGTTATTGCCTCTACAAGGTCGGCTGCAAAGGGCCGACCACGTACAACGCCTGCTCCACCGTGATGTGGAACGAGGGCACCAGCTTTCCGATCAAGGCCGGGCATGGTTGTATTGGCTGCTCGGAAGACGGCTTCTGGGACAAGGGCTCGTTCTACGACCGCCTGACCACCATTCACCAGTTCGGAGTCGAGGGTACCGCCGACCAGATTGGTGGTACCGCTGCCGCCGTGGTGGGTGCCGCCGTGGTCGCCCACGCCGCCGTGTCTGCCATCAGCCGCGCCGCCGCTACCAAAGACAAAACCACCAAAGCCTGAACCAGAACACAAGGACACATACCATGGGTGCAACCGAAACACAGGGCTTCAAGCTGGACAACACGGGCCGACGCATCGTCGTCGACCCGGTGACACGCATTGAGGGCCACATGCGCTGCGAAGTCAACGTTGACAAAGACAACATCATCCGCAACGCGGTCTCCACCGGCACCATGTGGCGCGGGCTGGAGGTCATTCTCAAAGGCCGCGACCCACGTGACGCCTGGGCTTTCGTGGAGCGCATTTGCGGGGTTTGTACCGGCTGCCACGCGCTGACCTCGGTGCGTGCCGTGGAAGACGCGCTGGGCATCATCATCCCCAAAAACGCCTACCTGATCCGCGAGATCATGGCCAAAACACTGCAAGTGCATGACCATGCGGTGCACTTTTACCACCTGCATGCGCTGGACTGGGTGGACATTGTGTCGGCGCTGAAGGCCGATCCCAAAAAGACCAGCGAGCTGCAGCAACTGGTGTCACCCTCACACCCGCTGTCGTCACCGGGCTATTTCCGGGACATCCAGAACCGGCTGAAAAAGTTTGTTGAAAGCGGGCAACTCGGCCCCTTCGCCAATGGCTATTGGGGCAGCAAGGCTTATGTACTGCCCGCAGAAGCCAACCTGATGGCGGTGACCCATTACCTGGAAGCACTGGACCTGCAAAAAGACTGGGTCAAGATACACACCATTTTCGGCGGTAAAAACCCGCACCCGAACTACCTGGTGGGCGGCGTGCCCTGCGCCATCAACATGGATGGCGACGGCGCCGCCGGTGCACCGATCAACATGGAGCGGCTCAATTTTGTCAAATCCCGCATTGACGAAATGGTCGAGTTCAACAAAAACGTCTACATCCCCGACGTGCTGGCCATTGGCACCATTTACAAACAAGCTGGCTGGTTGTACGGCGGTGGCCTGAGTGCCAGCAACGTCAGCGATTACGGCACCTATGAGAAGGTCATGGGTGACGCCAAAACGCAGAAGTTGCCTGGCGGTGTCATCCTAAATGGCAACTGGGACGAGATTCACCCGATTGACCCACGCGACCCCGAGCAGGTGCAGGAATTCGTCACCCACAGCTGGTACAAATACGCCGATGACACCAAGGGTTTGCACCCCTGGGACGGCGTGACCGAACCCAACTACCAGCTCGGCGACAAAACCAAGGGCACCCGCACCAACATCGAGGAAATCGACGAGAGCGCCAAATACTCTTGGATCAAGTCACCCCGCTGGCGCGGCCATGCCATGGAAGTGGGGCCCCTGTCGCGTTACATCCTGGCCTATGCCCACGCCAGCAAGGGCAACACCTACGCACAGCGACCCAAGGAGCAAATTGAGTACGCCGCGCAAGTCATCAACAGTGCTTTCCCCAAGGCCTTGGGCATGCCAGAAACGCAATACACCGCCAAGCAACTGTTGCCGACCACCATTGGCCGCACCCTGGCACGCGCGCTGGAAAGCCAGTACTGCGGCGAAATGATGCTCGATGACTTCAACGAGCTGGTGGCCAACATCAAGGCCGGTGACCGCAGCACCGCCAATGTGGAGAAGTGGGACCCGGCCACCTGGCCCAAGGAAGCCAAGGGTGTTGGCACCGTCGCCGCTCCGCGCGGCATGCTGGGCCACTGGATCAAGATCAAGGACGGCAGAATAGAGAACTACCAGTGCGTGGTGCCCACCACCTGGAACGGCAGCCCGCGTGATGCCAAGGGCCAGATTGGTGCTTTTGAGGCCAGCCTGTTGAACACCCCCATGGCCAACCCGGAGCAACCGCTGGAAATTCTGCGCACGCTGCATTCGTTCGACCCCTGCCTGGCCTGCTCCACCCACGTGATGAGCCCGGACGGCCAGGAAATGGCCAACGTCAAAGTACGTTGAACCACATTGATCCCATTTAGAGATTGGAGAACTTCATGAAACTGTTGACACAAAACACCGTGCGCGGCCTCGGCCTGACGGCCCTGGGTTTGTTTGCCGGACTGGCCCAGGCGCACACCGGCCACGGCACATCGGGCATTTCAGAAGGTATGGCCCATCCGTTTGGCGCGGACCACCTGCTGGCCATGGTGGCGGTAGGCATCTGGTCGGTCTCAGCCCTGCCCGCCAACAAGGCTTGGTGGGGGCCTGCGACGTTCATTTTGTCGCTGGTGGCCAGCGCGGCCCTCGGTGCTGCGGGTTTTGGCGTGCCATTCCTGGAGCAAATGATCTCGCTCAGTGTGGTGCTGTTTGGCGCCATGCTGGTGTTGAGCCGTCAAAAAATGCCAGTGGCTTTGGGTCTGGGCCTGGTGGCAATGGCCGCTTCCCTGCATGGTTTGGCACATGGAGCCGAGACACCAGCGACCGGGTTTGCCGCATATGCCGTGGGCTTCCTTGCAACAACCGCCGCCCTGCATTTTGGTGGCGTGTCTATCGGGCAAGGTATCCGCACATACCTTGCCGAAAAATCTGCGTGGGTCATGGCAGGTTTGGGCACGCTCTTTGGCAGTGCCGGGCTGTACCTGTTGGGTCAACTCTGATGCACCGCTGCGCCAGACCTGCCACAAGGAGACACCATGAACACGAGTAGCGCAACACCCATCGCAGACCTCCATGCCGCCTTGCCAACCGAAGACGAGGAGTTGTCTCACAGCACGGCCATCAAGTCGGTTTATGTCTATGAGGCTCCGGTGCGTGTCTGGCACTGGGTCAACGCCCTGGCCATCACCGTGCTATGCATCACCGGCTATTTCATCGGTTCACCGCTGCCCACCATGCCCGGCGAGGCCAGTGCGAATTTCTTGATGGGCTATATCCGCTTTACCCACTTTTCGGCAGCCTACATTCTGGCCATTGGACTGTTGGGCCGCACCTACTGGGCGTTTGTCGGAAACCACCACGCACGCGAACTGTTTTCGGTACCTTTGATGCAGCGCGCCTACTGGCATGAAATGCTGGCCATGTTGAAGTGGTACAGCTTTACCGGTCCACGCCCCGGTCCTTACGTGGGTCATAACCCGATGGCCCGCTTTGCCATGTTTTTCGTGTTTCTGTTCACGGCGGTATTCATGGTGTTCACTGGCTTCGCCATGTATGGCGAAGGACTGCAAGCAGGCTCATGGGCCGACAAGCTGTTTGGTTGGGTGATTCCGCTGATGGGTCAGTCGCAGGACGTGCACACCTGGCACCACATGGGCATGTGGGTGATTGTGATTTTTGCCATTGCGCATATTTACGCCGCCATTCGCGAAGACATCATGGGCCGCCAGAGCATTGTGAGCACCATGATCTCGGGTTTTCGCACTTTCAAAGACTGAGCCAGTTCACCATGCGCACCATCGCCTTTATTGCACCCTCCGGCGTACCTACCCGCCAGCCGGTGCATCCTGGGCGGTTTCTGGAGCGGCACTTCCTTCAGCCCATGGCGCTGTCGCAAACCCGTGCGGCGCGCCTACTGGGTGTATCGCGCCGCCGCATGAATGAACTGGTCCAGGGTCACCGTGCCATGTCAGCCGACACCGCCATTCGCTGTGCTTTGGCCTTTGGTGTACGGGCCGATTTCTGGCTTGCCTTGCAAGCCCATTGGGACTGTTTTCACGCCTGGCGCAGCCTGCGCCGCAGCCACATCGTGAGCCACGCGCCCATGGCGTTGACAGCGCGCGCCCGGCTTGCCTCTCAACCCTGACTGACGCGCACCTGCGTAACCACGTATGACCACCTGCACGCCCATGGGCACCTGTAACCCCCCTGGTAACACCCCGCCTGAAGAGCACATTGTGGTGCTGGGCATCGGCAATGTCTTGTGGGCCGACGAAGGTTTTGGCGTGCGCTGCATTGAGGCCCTGCAACGTGAATGGACGTTTGCGCCCCATGTGGAACTGATTGACGGCGGCACGCAAGGCCTCTACCTGATCCAGAACGTGCAGTCTGCCACCCGGCTGCTGATTTTTGATGCCATTGACTATGGTCTGGCACCCGGCACCCTGAAACTGATTGAAAACGACGAGGTGCCGAAATTCATGGGGGCCAAGAAGATGAGTCTGCACCAAACCGGTTTTCAGGAAGTGCTGTGCCTGGCCCAATTCACCGGCGACTACCCGAGCCAGGTGCTTCTGATTGGCTGCCAGCCTGAAGAGCTGGAAGACTATGGTGGCAGT
>MESQ01000069.1:121559-121631 GCA_001771065.1 Burkholderiales bacterium RIFOXYD12_FULL_59_19
TTGCCGCAAGGGTGATGACCGTTTTATCCCCCAGGGGCTCTGACATGTGTATTGGCATTCCCATGCAAGTGA
>MESQ01000070.1 GCA_001771065.1 Burkholderiales bacterium RIFOXYD12_FULL_59_19
TACCCGGCATCCGCGTCAACGATTGATCACATATGAAAATCAGGTGTCTCCCCTTCATTCAAAAAATGATGGCCCTGCTGTTGCTCGTGTCTGCATCAGGCTGGGTGGGCGCCTGGGAATTTCAGGGCAGCAAAACCATCACCGCACACACCCGCGACAATCAGCACACCCGCATCGGCGTCGTCCATTTTGTGCCGCAGCCAGATGGCTCGCTGGCGTTCACGGTCACGATGGACCATGCCGTGTTCACCGATTATTTTTTATCCATGAAAGAGTTCAAGTGCCTGAGCAGCCCGGTGGAAGTCACCTGCCACGTACCCTACCCCTATCAGCAACCAGGCCGAGTCACGCTGCAAGACCTGACCTGGCTGGAGCACAACCTGCTTTTTTTGTTCAAGACACCGGCTGAATTTGGTGCCAAACTCTGGAACGGCTTGTATTACCGATTGAAGCTGACCGACACCGGCATGGTGGGCAAACCGATGGCCATTGATCTGAACCACATCAGCGCCCCGCCCGATGATTTGTCCGTACCGACCTTTGGCCCTGACTTGCGCGATGCCATACTGGCAGGCGCAAGGTGGCTGGAGTCGATCACCATTGAGTGAGGTCGCCTAGCAAGCCTGCCCCGCTGGCAGCCTTTTCCTTTTGAAAGATTGAATGCTGCTTTTCCCGATGCGCTGCGTGGCAAATACCAGTGTTACACCGAAGCCGACCTAGGCGTGCTGCGCGCCACCGGTTTCGATCATGACTTTGCGGATGTACAAACGGGAGTCGCCAACTTCACCAGTGAAGGTGTGACCGTCAACGGCGTAGTCTTCAAGGCAGCGCCCGCTGTCAAAAAATAAACCACAGCAGACCTCTGTCCGTGCTGTCCGTGCTGGCCATTTGTATTGGCGCCTGCCTGGGCGCACTCACCGTCTTTTCAAGTTTTTCAGCGGAGGCCATAGGTATGCTGGGGCAACATCGTTATTTTCCGGGTTTTAGCACCGCTGCGCTGCACCTGTTCGGCTCCCTGCTGCTGACACTGGCTGGCATCAGGACGATCACTTTTTTTATCACCTCATCCGTTTGATCAGCCGCCACCGCGCTGCATGTACAAATCGAACCGCTTCATGAAGGCATAACGTTCCTGCTCGTCCAAGCCTGCAAAGCGAAAACTCACCTTGAGCACCGGGATGCTGATGAGTCCGATCACCCGAGGCGGATCCACATGCCATTTCAGACCAAGTGCACCCTCACCCAGGCGTACACCCGCAGCGCCCGCCTGCTGCTTCCAGTGGTGGTCGCCAATGGCCTTTGGCAGCCACATCAACCACTCGACCTCGGTACAGCCCATCTCGCGCTCGAAACGCTCAGCGTAAAAGTCCCGCATACGTCGATGGACCTCAGCCGCCGGCAATGGGTGGCCAGATGGCCAGAACATCACCCTCGGTCAGCGTCCGGGAGGCGCGCAGTTCGGGGGCAACATAGCTGCCGTTGACCAGCACCAGGTGCACCAATTTCTCGGGTAGACGGTACTGTTCCACCAACTGGACAATGGTGGTTTCTGGGGCAATGTCCAGCGCCACGATGTTGGAGTATTTAGACTCGGGCGGCAGGTAGTCGGTCAGTGACGCGAACAGTTTCAGGGTGATCTTCATGCCGCAAACTTTAGCGCCTGCGCCCATCCGCTGCACCCGACCAGTCGCCTTGTCCTTGCGCGGCGGCCAGGTAGGCTTCCATCAAACGGGTCGGGTCCTGCTTTAAGGTGTTGGCCCAATCACCCAGCTTGATCTGGCCTTCAACCAAGCCGCGCATCACGCCCACATGCTCAGTCCAACCCACGCTATTGCAACCCACCAGCACATCGTCCTTGAACTGCAAGCTCAAATGGCGGCCCTGGGCCTTGTCGGTCAGCTCGACATGCGCGCCCCCCGGCACGCCTTGCCAATCGCCGAAACTGGCCGAGATCAGCCCCAGGGTGTCGAGCACGTTGATTTGTGTCACACCCTTGAGGTTAGCCCGGGGGGTATGCCCACGCGCAAACGCCACCATGTTCATGCTGGCAATACGGGCCTGCTCGGCGGCGTTGGGCTGAATGGCGCTGACAATCATCTTGCCTGACACTTTGTCCAGCGCTTCAGCGCAGTCGCCAGCGGCGTAAATGCCGGGCACATTGGTTTGCAGGTGCTCGTCGGTCAGGACGCCCAGCAGGCAGGTGACGCCGGAATTTTCCAGATACCCAATGGCGGGGCGCACCCCGGCGGCACTGATCACCAGGTCGGCCTGCATGGTTTTGCCGTTGGAGAGCTTGACCGTCAACGGCTGGCCCGGCTCAATCGACTCGACCTTGGTGCTGGTGAACACCTCCACACCCTTGGTCTCGCACCAGTCGCGGATCATGCCACCTGCCGTGGGACCCATCATGCGCGGCACCATGCGGTCACCCATTTCGACCACACTCAACTTCACACCACGTGCCGCCAGGGCTTCCATGATGATGCAGCCAATGAAGCCGGCACCGAGCTGCAGCACGCGGGCACCAGGCTGGGCCAGCGCGGCAATCGCGCGCGCATCGGCCAGCGTCCAGCACCGGTGAACCCCTTCCGACTTGATGCCAGGAATCGGCGGTGTCACAGGACGCGAGCCAGTAGCCACCAGCAAGGTGTCAAAACGAATGCTTTCACCACCGTCAAGCACCACAGTTTTGGTGTCTGCCTGCACATGCTGCACATGCGCCACCACCACTTTGATCTTCAAATCTTCAAAGTGCGTCGGGCTTTTGCGCAGGTAAGTGCCGGCCTCATCGATGTTGCCCATCAACAAATAGGGAATGGCCATGCGCGAATAAGACGGCTCGGGTTCATCGCCAATGATGGTGATGCTGTCCCGGGCGCTAAGTTTGCGAATGGTCTCTGCGGCAATGACGCCAGCAGGGCCAGCACCGAGAATGACGTGGTGGGTCATGGTAATTTCTCCAGAAAAAACGGCTCCTTTCAGAGCCGTCTTGTATGTTGTGATGAACGTTTACAAACTCAACCGCTCACGGGTTTCGGCCGTCGGGCGGCCTTCGGAGTCCCAGCCACGGGCTTCGTAGTACAACGGCAGCATGGTGGCGAGTTCGTTGAACTTGCCCTTGGCCGGGCCGGTTTTGCATGCCTCGGCAGCCGTGGTCAGCCGGGCGGGCAGGCTGTCATCGGCCTTGGTGAAACCAGCACGGTTGTTGAACTCGCGCTCCATGTTCCAGATGCGCTCACCGATCTTGGCGAGTTCTTCAATCGTGTACTGCTCACCGCAGGCGCCCTGCATTTGAGGTGACAGGTCTTGCAGACCCCAGGCAAAGGTCGTAAAAATACACAGGCCCGACGAGTCAAACGCCGCGGTGGCATCCTGGAAGGCCTTGACCAGCTCGGGCTTGCCTTGTGATTCGAGCGGATCGGTTTTGACCGGAATGCCCAGAATCTCGGAAGCAATGGTGTAACCGCGCAGGTGACAGCCGCCACGGTTGCTGGTGGCATAAGCCAGGCCAATGCCCTGAATGGCACGACCGTCGTAAGCCGGGAATTCCTGGCCCTTGGATGACATGCTGAGCTCCGGGTGACCGTATTTGGCGGTCAGGCGTTTGGAGCCCTGGCCAATTTCCTTGCCGAAGCCGCGGCCGTTGACGGTTTCCTCGGCCAGGAAGGCCAGTGCACGGGCTGAACCAAACGGAGCTTCGATGCCAATTTGCTCCTTGGTCAGCACACCCATGCCGTAGAGCTCCATGACCGCACCCACGGTGGCGCCGAAGCTGATCGGGTCAATGCCTTCTTCGTTGCACAGCAGGTTGGCGTATTGCAGGCATTCCAGGTCGTTGACACCATTGGCGGCACCGAGTGCCCAGGCCGCTTCGTACTCCAAACCGCCATTGGCACCGCGGTATTGCGGTTTGTTCTCGATGGTGAAGTGGCCTTCGTCCATCTTGCTGATACGCCCGCAGGCGATGGTGCAACCAAAGCAGGCCTGGTTGGTGACCAGGTGCTTTTTGCCGTCGGTCTTGCGCGGTGTCGCCATGGCTTCAGCGCCGATGTCCTTGGCGCCTTCAAACTGGTTGTCCTGGTGGTTGCGCGTGGGCAGGCCGCCCACTTCGTTGATCACACTCATCAGCACCTGGGTGCCCATGGCAGGCAAGCCGGTGCCGGTGACACCGTTGTCAGCCAGTACTTTCTTGGCGGCCTTGGTGGCGGCCATGAAGGCCTTGGGATCCTTGATGTTGCCGACGCCCTTGGTGCCGCGCACGGCGATGGCCTTGAGGTTCTTGCTGCCCATGACAGCGCCCACACCGGAACGCCCCGCGGCGCGGTGCAGATCGTTGACGACGGCCGCAAACAGCACGCCGTTTTCACCGGCCTTGCCAATGCTCGAGACGCGGGCCAGCGGGTCTTGCAGGCCCTTCTTGATCATCTCTTCGGTTTCCCAGACGCTCTTGCCCCACAGATGGCCGGCATCGCGCAACTCGGCGACGTCATCGTTGACATAGAGATAGACCGGCTTGACCGACTTGCCTTCAAAGATGACCATGTCCCAGCCCGCCATCTTGAATTCGGCGCCCCAGTAGCCACCCGAATTCGAGCAGGCGATGGCGCCGGTCAGCGGGCCCTTGGTAATGACGGTGTAGCGGCCGCCGGTGGAGGCCATGGTGCCGGTCAGCGGGCCGGTAGCCCAAATGATCTTGTTCTCGGCCGAGAGCGGATCCACGGTGGCGTCGACTTCTTCGACCAGGTACTTGGTACCCAGGCCACGCGAGCCGATGTAGGCTTGCGCCCATTCCATATTGAGGGGTTCAGACTTGACGGTACCTGCGGTCAAGTTAACGCGGAGGATTTTTCCTGCCCATGACATGTTCGTTTCTCCTTATGCAGCCGAAGGCTGGTTACCCAATTTATCTGCCCACTGTTCCATCTTGCCCAAGCCGGTCCAGTTGGCGTCGATGAAGGTGATGGCGCCAGTGGGGCAGGCATCGGCGCAGGCCGGGTCGCCACCGCAAAGGTCGCACTTTTGCACCTTGCCGGTTTCCTGAACGTAGTTGATGGTGCCAAACGGACAGGCAATGGTGCAGACCTTGCAGCCCACGCAGGTGGCTTCGTTGACCACTTTGGCGCCGGTTGCCTTGTCCAGCGTGATGGCTTCAACCGGGCACGCGTGCAGGCACCAGGCCTCGTCGCACTGGGTACAGGTGTAGGGTACTTTCTTGCCGGTATGGTGAAAGTTAAACACCTTGATGCGTGATTTGGCGGTGGCGAAGGTGCCGTAGTTCTCGAAAGAACAGGCCATTTCGCACTGCAGACAGCCAGTGCATTTGTCTGCGGTGATGTGCAACACCTTTTGCATGTGTAGGTCTCCTGTGGGTAAAAATGAAACTGGGTGAACGACCGCAATGCCGTTCTTCTTATGAATTCAGTTGCATAGCTATTGTTGGAGTTTGGCAAAAAAAACAGACTAGGGATAACCCTAGTCGAACAAGGGGACAGCCACAAATTCTCAAATTGAGACGGTACCCACGCCTGCGCATGGCACCGTTGCAGCTGGCGGTTAAAGTCCTTCAATTCATGAGAAACTGGGGACACAAAATCCGGAACGTCCCATTAGATGCTTTGCTGTCCTGTATCCCCTATGATTTGAGTGCCGGGCGCTGTCCGGATTGAGTTTTCATGCCACCTACTGTCAACCCATTACTTGTTGAATTTCGCCACCTGAGCTTCGGTTACGCGGAGCGCGCCGTGCTGGATGACGTGTCCCTGCACATCCCGCGAGGCAAGGTCACGGCGCTCATCGGTCCAATGGGTGGCGGCAAGACCACGACGCTGCGCCTGATGGGTGGTCAGAGCCACGCCTGGTCGGGGCAAATGCTGTTTGACGGGCAAGACTTGGGGCCCATGGACCAAGCACAACTCTATGCCGTGAGACGACGCATGGGCATGTTGTTTCAATTTGGCGCCTTGTTTGCTGACATGAGTGTGTTTGAGAATGTGGCCTTTCCATTGCGCGAACATACCGATTTGCCGGAGTCACTGATTCGTGACATTGTCCTGATGAAGCTCAATGCCGTGGGTTTGCGCAACGCGCGGCACCTCATGCCCAGTGAAGTGTCGGGTGGCATGGCCAAGCGAATTGGCATCGCGCGTGCCATTGCACTGGACCCGGAATTGGTGATGTACGACGAGCCTTTTTCAGGTCTGGACCCCATTTCGCTGCGTGTCGCCGCGCGCCTGATTCGTGAGCTCAATGACGCCATGGGACTGACCAGCATCTTTGTCTCGCATGAACTGACACAAACCCTTGAAATTGCGGACCATGTGGTCATCCTCGACCAAGGCAAGGTCGCGTTCCAGGGCACGGTGCCTGAGGTACGCGCAAGCACTGATCCGCTGGTATTCCAGTATGTGAATGAACGACCGGATGGCCCGGTGCGGTTTCATTACCCGGCCGTCACGCTAGAGGCAGATTTTGGCCTTGCCGGCCCTACCCAATCAGCGCCTTCTTGAACCACTCACACTTGGCTGGGCAGGCATGCGCCAACCCCTTGACTGGGTCACTTTGACAAACTTGAAAGCACATTGATGAGAAAAATTTTGGTCGCCATGGCAGTTCTATCCGCCTCGTGGGGCTGCGTTGCTGAAACTGTGGGTGATGTCAGCACCACATTCAAACTATTGAGCCCCAACGACAAAGTGGTGGTGGAAGTTTTTGATGACCCCGACGTGAACGGCGTAGCCTGCTATTTGTCGCACGCCAAAACAGGCGGATACAAAGGCGCGTTGGGCTTGGCAGAAGACACATCTGACGCTGCCGTGGCTTGCCGCCAGATCGGTCCGATTGGCTTCAAAGGCAAGATCGCCAAGCAAGAAGAAGTGTTCAACGCCCGCACGTCTTTCCTGTTCAAACATGTGCGCGTGGTGCGCATGGTCGATAGCAAACGCAATACCCTGGTCTATCTGGTGTACTCGGACAAACTGATTGATGGCAGTCCGAAAAACAGCATCACTGCCGTGCCGGTGTTGGCATCGCAGCAAATACCATTGAAATAAAGTAACCGCGCCACCAACCGCAGTGAATCACGGGGCCGGTTTGACCACCAAGTCATTTGTGATTCGGCTCCCCTGCACGTCACACGTCACAAAAGCACGCTAAGATTTTTCCATGACCAATAGTTTTATCGGTATTTTCAGACTTGGGCGGCTGGGCCTGCACTTGCTGCACGGCCTGGTGGTAGTGAAGCTGCATTTTCCGCGCTGGCAATCGCCGCAAAAGTCTGCACGCATTCAGGCTTGGGCCCAGTCAACGCTTGCGCTGCTGGCCATCGAACTAAAAGTCATCGGGCAACCGCCCCAGCAGGGCCCGTTGCTGCTGGTGGGCAACCATGTGTCCTGGCTCGACATTGTGGTCTTGCTGGCGAGCGGCCCATGCCGCTTTGTCTCCAAGTCCGAGGTCGGCCAATGGCCGCTGGTGGGTTCGCTCACCCGTGCCACAGGAACCCTGTTCATCACCCGTAGCTCCAGACGTGATGCCATGCGTGTGGTAGCGCAGATGGCCGAACATTTACACGCTGATTCAGGGGCGGTGCTGGCCATCTTCCCGGAAGGGACAACCAGCAATGGCCTGCAGGTGCTCCCATTTCATGCCAATCTGTTCCAGGCCGCCATTTCGGCCAACGCAGCGGTGCAGCCCATGGCGCTGCGGTTTGAAAATGCGGCCACAGGCCAGCACAGTCTGGCACCCTGCTACATTGATGACGATACTTTATTGGGTTCGGTTTGGCGCACCTTGACAGCGCCGCGGCAACGGGTGGTGCTGCACTTTGGTCAGTCGCAACATTGCGAGGGCCGCAAGCGGCAAACCTGGGCGGCCGATGCACACGCCGAGGTCACCCGGCTGTTGCAATTCACATCGTCTCGTCCCTAAAACAGCGCCCCTGACTTCAGGCACCCAGGAAATGCTTGCGGTAACGCGCAGGCAAGTCGCCAATACGCATGAGCATGGGCAGGTCGGCGGTGTTGAAGTCGGGGTCCCAGGCGGGTGCGCCGAGCACCTTGGCACCCAGGCGCAGGTAGCCTTTGATCAGCGCCGGTGGCTCCACTGCCAAACTGCTGTCGAGCTGCTCCACCGGCAGCGCCAGACGTGGCCGCACATGAAACTCGATCGGCGCAAGATGGGTGCTTTTAAGCTGCTGCCAAATGCTGGCTGCCACGTCGCCACCCACCACACCGTTGTGCAACATCGGAATACTGGCGCAGCCAATCATGGTGTCCAACTGGTTGCGCACCATGAATTCGGCCAGAGCACCCCACAGCGCCATGATGACACCTCCGTGGCGATGGTCCGGATGCACACAACTGCGCCCGAGTTCGACCATGCGTTCGCGCAAAGCGCGCAGACGTACCAAGTCAAATTCGGTATCACTGTAGGTGCCGCCCACGCGTTTGGCCTGGGCCGGGGTCAGCACCCGGTAGGTCCCCACCACTTCCTGGCTGGCTGTATCGCGCACCAACAGGTGTTCGCAATAATTGTCAAACAGATCAACGTCGTGGCCAGGCAGCGTGGTGCTCAGGCGTGCGCCCATCTCATCGGCAAAGACGCGGTACCTCAGACGCTGGGCCTGCCGGACTTCGTCAGCGTGGCGGGCCCAGGACACTTGCAATGGAGCGCGCTCGACTTTGGGCGCGGAAAGTAACGCTGCCAGGCCGCCGGTATCAGGTCGATGAAGTGACCCCCTGGGCATCGCGACCGGGGACAAGGCAAACGTCGGGTTGGGCAAATCTCTCATGTTGTACTCCGTTGTTGAACAGCATGATGATGGCAAACCCGGATGACGACTTCATGGCGAATTGATGTCAATGCCGTGACATCAATTCGCCATGAATCATGGCACGGGCGTGAGCTTGGCCACTGACAGCGCCAGCCACTTGACACCGTGACGCGGAAAGTTGATTTGCGCGCGTGCATCGTCGCCCTTGCCTTCCAGCGACAACACGGCGCCTTCGCCAAACTTGGCATGAAACACCTTTTGCCCGGTGCGCAGGCTGGTCTGTGCCTCGGCCTTGGGTTGCGCCACAGGCGGTGGTGCGGACGCTGAAAAGCGCGAATAATCCGTGCCAAACTGACCTGCCGACCGGTTGCCATAAGCGTTTGAATGGCCTGAATACATGGCGTCGGAAAAGCTGTCTGACTTGCCAAAGCCGGGATGCTTTGGCGTGATCCATTTCAGCGCCTCTTCGGGCAGCTCTTCAAAAAAGCGGCTGCGCAGGTTGTAGCGCGTCTGGCCGTGCAGCATGCGGGTTTGCGAATGGCTCAGCACCAGGCGGGATCTAGCACGGGTGATGGCCACATACATCAGGCGGCGTTCTTCCTCCAGGCCATCGCGGTCGTTCATGGAATTTTCGTGCGGGAACAAACCTTCTTCGATGCCGGTGATGAACACGCAGTCAAACTCCAGACCCTTGCTGGCGTGCACTGTCATGAGCTGAATGGCGTCCTGCCCGGCCTGCGCCTGGTTGTCACCGGCCTCCAGCGCCGCGTGGGTCAAAAAGGCTGCCAGCGGCGACAGGGTTTCACCGGTTTCGGCATCGGGCGCGGGGATATCGAGCAGCGTCTGGTTCAGGTCCAAGCCCTGGGACGCCGGTGACTGGGTCAGCGGCTGGCCCAGTTCGTCCACGGGCAGCGCCACCGCATCACGGCCAAAGCCCTCGATCGAGACAAAACTCTCGGCCGCGTTGACCAGTTCCTCCAAATTCTCCACCCGGTCGGCGCCTTCGCGGTCGGCCTTGTAGTGGCCAATCAAGCCGCTATGGTCCAGCGTGAGTTCAATCGTTTCGCGCAGGCTCAAGCCCTGGGTCTGCTCGCGCAGCACGTCAATACCCGCCAGAAAGGCACCAATGTTGGTGCCCGCCTTGCCACTGAGGCCACTGACCGCATCGCTGAGTGAGCAGCCGCTGGCGCGCGCCACATCCTGCAATTGCTCCAGGCTGCGCATGCCAATGCCGCGCGGCGGAAAATTGACAGCACGCAGAAAACTGGTGTCGTCGCGCGGATTCTCCAGCAAGCGCAGATAGGCCAGTGCGTTCTTGATTTCAGCGCGCTCAAAAAAACGCAAGCCGCCATAAACCTTGTAGGGCATGCCCGCGTTAAAGAGCGCGGTCTCGATGACCCGGCTTTGCGCATTGGAGCGGTACAGCACCGCAATTTCCTTGCGCGCGTAGCCGTCACGCACCAGTTGCTTCATCTCGTCGACCATCCACTTGGCCTCGGCAAAGTCGCTGGGGGCCTCAAACACCCGCACCGGCTCACCCGGACCCTGGGCGGTGCGCAGGTTTTTGCCCAGGCGCTTGCTATTGTGGCCGATCAGGGCGTTGGCACTGTCCAGGATATTGCTGCCGCTACGGTAGTTTTCTTCGAGCTTAATTTGATGTTGCACTTCAAACTCGCGCACAAAGTCGGCCATATTGCCCACGCGCGCGCCGCGAAAGGCATAAATGCTCTGGTCGTCATCCCCCACCGCAAGGACGCAGCCGGTGGGCTGAAACGCGCCATCTACCGTGCTGTGGGCGCCAGTGCCGGCCAGCATCTTGATCCAGGCGTATTGCAACTTGTTGGTGTCCTGGAACTCGTCGATCAGAATGTGTTTGAAGCGGCGCTGGTAATGTTCCCGAATCGGGTCGTTGTCGCGCAACAGCTCATAACTGCGCAGCATCAGCTCGCCAAAATCGACCACGCCTTCACGCTGGCACTGCTCTTCGTAAAGCTGGTAAATCTCGATTTTTTTGCGCGTTTCTTCGTCGCGCGCCTCAACCATGTTGGGGCGCAAGCCATCTTCTTTGCAACCGCCAATGAACCACTGCATTGGTTTGGGCGGAAAGCGCTCATCATCAATGCCGAATTGCTTGTACAGGCGCTTGATGCTCGACAACTGGTCCTGCATGTCCAGAATCTGAAAGCTTTGCGGCAAGTTTGCCAGCTTGTAGTGGGCGCGCAAAAACCGATTGCAGAGCCCGTGAAAGGTGCCAATCCACATGCCGCGCACATTGAGCGGCAACATACTTGCCAGGCGCGTCATCATTTCCTTGGCCGCCTTGTTGGTGAAGGTGACCGCCAGAATGCCGCCGGGCGACACCTGGCCGGTTTGCAGCAGCCAGGCAATGCGGGTGGTGAGCACTCGGGTTTTGCCGGAACCGGCCCCGGCCAGAATCAGTGCGTGCTCAGCCGGCAAGGTAACGGCGGCCAGTTGCTCGGGGTTCAAGTTGTTCAGCAGGCCGGCATCTGGCGGGCTGGGAGGGGTCAGGTTTGAAAACATGGAAGCATTGTAGAAAGCCACCAAACCTCGATAGAATCAAGCACCGGGCCCAAGCAATTGTGGCCCGGTTTTTTTTGAACAGGTGCCAGACCATGGAAATTTTTGACTACGACAACATCTTGCTGCTGCCCCGCAAATGCCGGGTGGAGAGCCGCTCTGAGTGTGATGCCAGTGTGGCATTGGGGCCACGGCGTTTTCGCATTCCCGTGGTACCGGCCAATATGAAAACCGTGGTGAGCGAGGACATTTGTATCTGGCTGGCGCAAAATAACTACTTTTACGTGATGCACCGCTTCGACCTGGACAACGTGCAATTTGTCAAAGCCATGAAGGCGCGGGGCCTGTATGCCTCCATTTCACTAGGTGTCAAGCAACCCGACTACGACGCCGTTGACCAGCTGGTGGCGCTGGGCCTGGCACCGGAATACATCACCATCGACATCGCCCATGGCCATGCCGACAGCGTGAAAAACATGATCGGCTACCTGCGCGAAAAGATTCCCAGCACCTTCATCATTGCCGGTAACGTGGCCACGCCCGAGGCGGTGATCGACCTGGAAAACTGGGGTGCTGACGCCACCAAGGTCGGCATCGGCCCGGGCAAGGTCTGCATCACCAAGCTCAAAACCGGCTTTGGCACCGGCGGCTGGCAACTGAGCGCGGTCAAATGGTGCGCCCGCGTGGCCACCAAACCCATCATTGCCGACGGCGGCATCCGCGACCACGGCGACATTGCCAAAAGCATCCGCTTCGGTGCCACCATGGTCATGATCGGTTCGCTGTTTGCCGGCCACGAAGAAAGCCCGGGCCAGACGGTGGAGGTGGATGGCAAGCTCTACAAGGAATATTACGGCTCAGCCAGCGACTTCAACAAGGGCGAATACAAACACGTGGAAGGCAAGCGCATTCTGGAACCCATCAAGGGCAAGCTGGCCAGCACGCTGATTGAAATGGAGCAGGACGTACAAAGCTCCATCAGCTATTCAGGCGGCAAAAAACTGATGGACATCCGCAAGGTCAATTACGTCACCCTGGGCGGCGATAACGCCGGTGAGCATTTGCTGATGTGATTTGTTTTTGGCGACTTTATGAGCCTTTGTCAGAGGTAAACATGTCATTTTCCCGGAAACGGCTCTGCTAGAATCAGCCACTTCAAGAAATACACGCTGTTTCGCTGAAACCAAAGGGAACTTAGCTCAGCTGGTAGAGCAGCGGACTCTTAATCCGTAGGTCGAGAGTTCGAATCTCTCAGTTCCCACCAATACCAGCAAGGGTTTGCAACTATTAATACAGTAGCAAACCCTTTCTCTTTTGTGCCCGTGTAGGCAATCTGTAGGCAAATCCCAAAAATCCAGCGCTAGCGAACACCCATGTTTAGCGGTCTTTCGTGACTGTCACGCAACCATCAGGCGTAAGAAACCCAGCGGGTAGCTGGGGCAAAACTGTTACGCGGCTTCCAGTTGACGCTTGGCGGCTCGTTTTGGACGTTTGCTCTGCATTGCCTTAGGTTTGGATACCTTGACCGTTGGGCACATGCCAGCCGTGGCTGCCATGTCAATCAGGGTGTCGAGAGAAAACAGGCTTATCTTTCCGCGCATCAGGTCGGACATACGCGGTTGTGTCACGCCAAACAAGGTAGCAGCATCGCCCTGTGTCATGCCACGTTCACGAATGACCTCGGTCAGGTTCATCATGAGCTCGAAACGCGCGCGCATGCTAGTCTCCTTCACCAGTGCTTTGAATCGCTTGCGTGCAAGCTCAATATCCCGTTGTGCTGTTTGCTGGGTTTTCTTCTGAAAACAGTGCAGCACATAGACAGCATCCTCAAATTTGGCAACATACACCACCCAAAATGTTCCGGCCTCGTCCCAAATTCGCAATTCCATGACGCCCGCGCCTATGGTCGGCATGGGCTTGACATCGCTTGGTTCCAATCCTTTTTGAACCTTGTCCAATTGGTGCCCGGCCTCGCGCATTGCTGTTTGTGGGAAGTCCCGCAAATCACTCAGTGAGCTGCCCCAAAATTCAATGTCTTTCATAGTTTATGTATATAGGTTTTTGTATGTTCTTGCTGAATAATGTTTGCCTTTTGCTCCATCTTTAAGTCACGGTCCGCAACGCACCCGGCGCGGCTTTGGAATCGAACGTCACCCCGGCCTGCTCCAAAATCCAAACCTCAATTTTTTCGTGGTGTACTCGAAGCAGGTCGAGTGGGCGAACGGTGTAATGCTTTTCAGCGGTCGCACTGGGTTTGTGCCCCATCAGTTGCGCCACCACCCCGGCGGATATTTCCAGCCACTGGTCAGGGACTTGAACGAACGGCGCAGGCCGTGCAGGGTCAGGCCATCAATGCCAGCCACGGCGCATGCTTGATTGTGTGGGTTGCGCGGAATGCTCAGGGTTTGCCCTTTGGTGTCTTTGCTGGCGCTGGAAAACACCCACTCATTGCGGCGCGGCAGGGTGTGCACCAGGTGCGAGACATACGGGGTCAAAGGAATCACTCGTTCACCCTCTACCTTGTCGGGGATGGTCAGCCCGTGCCACTTGGTGTTTATGTCGTCCCAGCGCAGGCCCAACACCTCCCCGGGCCTCGCGCCAGTCAGCAGCAGGGCTTGAAGGTAGGCGACGGCCACCGGGTTCGATACGTTTGGAACTGCGGCGAACCATGCGGGCAACTAGCGCATCTGTTTGATGCCAGCCTTTCCCAGCGACTCCCTCGCCTTTTTGGTCTTGGCTGAGTTCGCCCCGGTCATTGCTGGCGCATATTCGGCTTGTTCGGTGCACCAGGTCAAAAACGCCTTCAGGCATCGCCAAGCCAGCCGGGCAGACGTTGGGCACCAGGCCACAGAATCACGCGAATCAGGATCACCATGATCGCGATCACCAGCAGGGCATGGATTAACCCGCCCGCGGTGTATGAGGTGACCAAACCCAGAAGCCAAAGGATGACCAAGATAACGGCAATGGTTTCAAGCATGATATTTTTCCTCGTGTCAATGATCGGCGAATGACAAAGCCGTCGTTCAGCAAGCCATCGTCTTAGGGGCTCGGGTAACTCACCTTGATGACTTCGATCTCTTCCACCCGGTCCGGCATGACCAGTTTGAGCACATCGCCCTCCTCGGCTTTCAGCAGCGTGCGTGCAATAGGCGAGATCCAGCTGACTTCGCCCTGGGCGCTGTTGGCTTCGTCAATGCCCATGATCGTCACGGTGCGCAAATCGCCCTGCGCATCGGCATAGGTGACGGTGGCACCAAAGAAGACCCGGGTCGTGCCGAAGTGCAGCGACGGGTCGGCCACTTCAGCAATTTCAAGGCGTTTGATCAAGAACCGGATGCGGCGGTCAATTTCTCGCAAGCGTTTCTTGCCGTAGTGGTAGTCGCCGTTTTCGGAGCGGTCGCCATTGCTGGCGGCCCAGTGCACGATTTCCACCATCTTGGGGCGCTCAACTTCAATCAGGTCCTTGAGCTCGTGGCGCAGGGTGGCAAATCCCAGTGGCGTGATGTAGTTTTTGCCCCCTGCGGGCAAGGGCGGCAGACGAATCTCATCGTCATCGTCCTCGTTGTCTGTTTCTTTGGTAAAGGCTTTGCTCATGCGCCTTATTGTGGCTGCACCCGTAAAAACGAGGCAAACCGGGGCAGCCCTCTGGGTGTGCGGTCACGGTAACGGTAGGTCACGACGGCGCCCACCGGGGGCGGATCAGCGCGCTGGGCATCGCTGAAACCCGTGCCCAGGGCAAACTGCTGGCCATCGGGCAAGACCAGCAACAAGGCCCCCATGCGCCCGGCATGGCGCCCCTTACCCGGCAGATGCGCGATGA
Source organism: Burkholderiales bacterium RIFOXYD12_FULL_59_19 (assembly GCA_001771065.1). GTDB lineage: Bacteria > Pseudomonadota > Gammaproteobacteria > Burkholderiales > Burkholderiaceae_C > Rhodoferax. The sequence goes on from MESQ01000070.1 coordinate 15,129, forward strand.
CGCGGGCCTCTTCGTCTGGCATGGGTTTGAGCTTGCGCAGCGCATCGCTGCGTCCGGGCGACCACAAGGCATTGGCGCGGTGCAGCACCAGGCCTTCGCCGCCTTCTTTCACCGTCTGTTTCAACAATGCCTGCAAGTCTGCTGTCTTAGGAATCTGTGTTTGAGCCACCGCCTGCAGCCAGGGCTGGTGCGCCTCAGTCAACAGTGTATTGATGCGTCGGGCACGTTCTGCAAACGAACCCGTTGCACCTGGCAGGTCAAAGATCATGTAGCGCAGCTGGCGCCATTCGGCCTCAACCGGCAGCTTTTTACGTACCGTGCCGGAGAGTTCGTCAAAACGGCCCCGGCCCAGCCACAGCTCGCCATCGAGTGGTGTTTTGGGAAGACCAGCGGTGAACCAGTCCGGGGCAGCAATCGGAAGACCGCTGCGAAAGCGCAGGTACTGACCGTCCCAAAAGGCACGCACACCGTCGAGTTTTTCACTCACCAAATAAGGCTTGGGGTCCAGGCCAGAGGGCCAGAGTTTGGCGTGCATGAGCGCGGGCTGCGCGGCTGCATTCGCCGCCAGCGCGGGCGCTTGCGCCGCAACGGGCGCAGAGGCTGCCCAGGCGCCGGTCGCCCAGACGCCGCCCAGCAGCACACACACGGGCGTCAGGCGCCAAGAAAATTGCCTTTTTTTCATCTTTTTACTCCCTTTGCCCGGCGCATGCCGGGGTTGTCAGACTGAAGTCTGACCTACAAAACAACCTACAAAAAATCACACACGCCGAACCGCACCGAAAAAGCTGATCAGGTCATCAAACGCGATGACTTGGGCACATGGGCCATCAAAAATTCCATTTGATCCGCCAGGATACGGCGGTTACCCAAGATAAAGTCTTCCCACAGGCTGGGCACGTAAGGGGTGTAGAGCAGCGGCATGTGCGCCTGCTCGGGCGTACGATGGCTTTTGCGGTGGTTGCAAGGGCGACAGGCCGTGACCACGTTCATCCAGGTGTCGACGCCTTTTTGCGCAAACGGAATGATGTGCTCGCGCGTCAAATCAGGTTCGTCAAACTGATCACCGCAATAGGCACACAGTTTGCGGTCGCGGGCAAACAGTTTGCTGTTGGTCAGGCCGGGTTTGAGCTCGAACGGGTTGATGCCAGGCACACCCTTGGTGCCGATGATGCTGGACACGGTGATGATCGATTGCTGGCCCGTGCGGGCGTTGTGCCCGCCGTGGAACACCGCCACCTGAGCGCCCATTTCCCAGCGCACTTCCTCGGCGGCGTAGTGGATGACTGCTTGTTCAAGCGAAATCCACGATTGGGGCAACCCCTGGGCTGACAGCTTCAAGACTTTCAAAACACGACTCCTGAAAAGTACGCAATCCGAACCTGGCGCTACTGCACAAATGATGTCGGCAAAGCATTCCAGGCTAGCATCTCGGACACAATATACTCCCTTTATATGTCAAATTGACTCCAAGCGCTTTGAGAACATGCGCATAACGCTATCAAAGCTATAACAAATCATGAAGATTTTTCGGGGCTTCAAACATCCAGACATCGCGCCGGCGTGCGCTTTGACAATTGGCAACTTTGACGGCGTACACCGCGGTCACCAGGCCATGCTCTCCTTGCTCAAGGGAGAAGCGCAGCAACGCGGTGTGCCCAGTTGCGCGCTGACCTTCGAGCCACATCCGCGCGACTTTTTTGCCGCACTCACCCACAACCCGTCGCTGGCACCGGCCCGTGTGGGCACCCTGCGCGACAAGCTGCTTGATCTGGCCCACAGCGGCGTCGACCAGACGGTGGTGCTGCCTTTTGATGCACGGCTGGCCAACCTGTCACCGCAAGCCTTCATTAACGAGGTCTTGATACAAGGGCTGGGCGCCAGATATGTGCTGGTTGGCGACGACTTTCGGTTTGGCCAGCGCCGCACCGGCGACTACGCCATGCTCGATGCCGCGGGCTTGAAGCAGGGCTTTGATGTGGCCCGCATGAACAGCTACGAGGTGCATGGCCTGCGGGTTTCCAGCTCGGCCGTGCGCGAGGCGCTGTCCCAAGGCCGCATGGCCGATGCCACCCGCTTGATGGGTCACCCCTACCGCATCTCGGGCCATGTCGTGCATGGCCGTAAACTGGGTCGCAGCCTGGGCTTCAAAACCCTGAACCAGCGCTTTTCCCACTGGAAGCCGGCCGCCAGCGGCATCTTTGCGGTGCTGGTGCATGGCTTGGCCGACACCCCCTTGATGGGCGTCGCCAATTTGGGCATTCGCCCGTCGCTTGACCCAAACGATGTGAATGGCGGGCGCGTGCTGCTGGAAACCCATTGCCTGGACTGGCCTGATCACCTGGGGCTTGAGGGGGCCTACGGTAAAATCGTGCGCGTGGAACTTCTCCACAAACTGCACGACGAACTCAAATACGACTCCCTGATTGCATTGACCGCTGGCATCCGTCAGGACTGCGAGCACGCCCGTGCCTACTTTGCTACTTTGCGCCACCATGACCACTAAGACACCTGATGCCGTCGGCACTGCCGGAAAAGCTGATTACCGCAGCACCCTGAACCTGCCCGACACCCCGTTTCCGATGCGCGGCGACCTGCCCAAACGTGAACCCCTGTGGGTCAAGGAATGGCAAGACAAGGGCCTGTACCAAAAGCTGCGTGATGCGCGCCAAGGTGCCCCCAAATTTGTGTTGCACGACGGTCCGCCCTACGCCAACGGCCAGATCCACATGGGCCACGCAGTCAACAAGATACTGAAAGACATGATCGTCAAGGCACGCCAGCTCAAGGGGCTCGACGCGGCCTACATCCCGGGCTGGGACTGCCATGGTCTGCCAATCGAAAACGCGATTGAGAAAAAGTTTGGCCGCAAACTGGCGCGTGACGACATGCAGGCCAAGAGCCGCGCCTACGCCACCGAGCAAATCGACCTGCAACGCGAAGACTTCAAGCGCCTGGGTGTACTGGGCGACTGGGACCATCCCTACCGTACCATGGACTTCAAGAACGAGGCGGACGAAATTCGCGCCTTCAAACGCGTGATCGAGCGCGGTTTTGTCTACCGCGGCCTCAAACCCGTGTACTGGTGTTTTGACTGCGGCTCGTCCTTGGCCGAGTTCGAGATTGAATACGCCGACAAGAAATCGCAGACCCTTGACGTGGGCTTTTTATGCGCCGAACCGGCCAAACTGGCCGGTGCCTTTGGCTTGGAAACACTTACCAAAGACGCTTTTGCCGTCATCTGGACCACCACTGCCTGGACCATTCCGGCCAATCAGGCGCTCAACGCCCACCCCGAATTGACCTACGCCCTGGTGGACACCGAACGCGGCCTGCTGGTGCTGGCCCAGGACCTGGTCACCACCTGTCTGGAGCGTTTTGGCCTGACCGGCACGGTGCTCGCAACAGTCAATGGAAAAGCCCTGGGCGGCATCCACTTCAAGCACCCGCTCAGCGCCGTTGATGCCGGTTTTGACCGCTTGAGCCCGATCTACCTGGCCGACTACGTCAGCGCGTCTGACGGTACCGGCATCGTGCACTCGGCACCGGCCTACGGCGTGGAAGACTTCAACAGCTGTGTCGCACATGGCATGGCCTATGACGACATCCTGAACCCGGTGCAAGGCAACGGCGCTTATGCCGCTGACTTCCCGCTGTTTGGCGGTCAGCACATCTGGAAAGCTTGCCCGGTCATCATCGACACCCTGCGCGATGCCGGCCGCCTGTTTGCTACCTGCGATATCGTGCACAGTTACCCGCATTGCTGGCGCCACAAAACGCCGGTGATCTACCGCGCAGCCGCGCAGTGGTTCATCCGTATGGACGATGGTGAGGGTGTCTTCACCAAAGACAAGGCGCCCCAGTCGCTGCGCAAGATTGCACTCGCTGCCATTGAAGAAACCGCTTTCTACCCGGAAAACGGCAAGGCGCGCCTGCGCGACATGATTGCCGGCCGGCCCGACTGGTGCATCAGCCGCCAGCGCAGCTGGGGCGTGCCGCTGCCCTTCTTTCTGCACAAGGACTCGGGCGAGTTACACCCGCGCACCATGGAGATTCTGGACCTGGCCGCTGACATGGTCGAGGCCGGTGGCATCGAGGCCTGGAGCAAGGCCAGCACGGAGGAGATTCTGGCGCGCGTGGGCTGCGCCATGGATGCGCCCCACTACACCAAGAGCAGCGACATTTTGGAAGTCTGGTTCGACTCCGGCACCACCCACACCACGGTGCTCAAGGGCTCGCACCCCGGCAGCGGCCACACGCAAGGCCCCGAGACTGATCTGTACCTGGAGGGCCATGACCAGCACCGCGGCTGGTTCCACTCCAGTCTGCTCACCGCCTGCGCCATGTACGGTCGCGCACCCTACAAAGGCATCCTGACGCACGGTTTTACCGTGGACAGCAAGGGCCACAAGATGAGCAAAAGCGCCGGCAACGGCGTCGACCCACAAGAAACCAGCAAGAAACTTGGCGCCGAAATCATCCGCTTGTGGGTCGCGGCCAGCGACTATTCGGGCGACATTGCCGGCGACGACAAGATCCTGGCGCGGGTGGTCGACACCTACCGTCGCATCCGCAACACGCTCAAATTTTTGCTGGCCAATGTCAACGACTTCGACCCGGCTGTGGACACCGTGCCGCTGGACCAAATGCTGGAAATCGACCGCTACGCACTGAGCCGTGCGGCACAATTACAAGCCGACATCCTGGCGCACTTTGAAGTCTATGAATTCCACCCGGTGGTGGCCAAGCTGCAGATTTATTGCAGTGAAGACCTGGGTTCGTTCTACCTCGACGTGCTGAAAGACCGGCTCTACACCACCGCGCCCAAATCATTGGCACGGCGCAGTGCACAAACCGCGTTGTGGCAAATCACCCAGGCCATGCTGCGCTGGATGGCGCCGTTCTTGAGTTTTACCGCCGAAGAGGCTTGGGGCGTGCTGGGCGCAGCGGGCAAGACACACGCCGCCACGCGCGAATCCATCTTCATGGACTGCTATGTGACCCTGACCGAGGCGGATGCCGGCCTACTGGCCAAGTGGGTGCGTGTTCGCGAGCTTCGCGACGCGGTCAACAAGGAAATTGAAGTCCTGCGTGCCGACGGCCAGTTGGGCTCTTCACTGCAAGCCAAGGTGGCGTTAACGGTGGGCCCGGCTGACCACGCGCTACTGGCCAGCCTGGGTGACGACCTGAAGTTTGTTTTCATCACCTCCGCCATGGACCTGCACGCGGGTGACGCCCTGTCCATCCAGGTCCGCCCCTCCACCGACACCAAATGCGAGCGCTGCTGGCATTACCGTGACGATGTCGGCGCAGACAGCGCCCACCCGACCCTGTGTGGCCGCTGCACCAGCAACCTGTTTGGCACGGGGGAAACCCGTACGGTGGCTTGATGGCGCGCAAACCGTTCACTCCCGCCGGGGTCAGCCTGCTGGCCTGGCTGGGCTGGGCCATGCTGCTGCTGATTGCCGACCAGTTCACCAAAGTGCTGATCATGGGCTATTACCAGTTGGGTGACAGCACCCAGGTGACCACATTCTTCAACATTGTGCGGGTGCACAACAGCGGCGCTGCCTTCTCTTTTCTGGCCAGCGCTGGCGGCTGGCAGCGCTGGTTCTTTACCGCCATTGGCATTGGGGCTGCCTTGTTGATGGTGTGGATGCTCAAAAAACATGCCGGTCAAACACTGTTCGCCTTTGCCATCGCCAGTATTCTGGGCGGCGCTGTGGGCAACGTGATTGACCGCGTGTTGTACGGCTATGTGGTGGACTTTCTGGACTTCCACTGGCTCGGCTGGCACTTTCCGGCCTTCAATGTGGCTGACAGCGCCATCAGCATCGGCGCCGCCTGCCTGATCCTGGACGAACTGCTGCGGGTGCGGCGCGGGCGTTAAGCCCTACAAGGTCAAAATGCTGCAACCGGTGGTCTTGCGGGCCTCCAGGTCGCGGTGCGCCTGCTGCACGTCTTCCAGCTTGTAGCGTTGGTCGATGTGAATCTGCACCTTGCCGCTGATCACGGCTTCAAACAAATCGTCGGCCATGGCCTGGGTACTTTCGCGGGTCGCGATGTGGGTGAACAGGGTTTGCCGGGTCAGATACAGTGAGCCTTTCGGCCCGAGCATGCCGGGCGCAAACGGCGCCACCGGCCCCGAAGCATTGCCAAAACTGGCCATCAGGCCAAACGGTGCCAGGCAGTCGAGCGACTTGTCCCAGGTGTCCTTGCCCACCGAGTCATAAACCACCTTGACACCTTTGCCACCGGTGATTTCCTTGACCCGCGTCAAAAATTCCTCGGTGCTGTAGTTGATGACAAACGCCGCGCCATTGGCTTTGGCCAGCGCACATTTGGCATCCGACCCTGCGGTACCGATCAGCTGCAGGCCCATGGCCCGGGCCCATTGGCAGGCAATCAGACCAACACCACCCGCTGCGGCGTGAAACAGCACAAAGTCGCCAGGCTGCAAACCACCCTGGGGTTGTGTCTTTTTGAGCAAATACTGCGCGGTCAGGCCCTTGAGCATCATGGCCGCGCCAGTCTCAAAAGAGATGGCGTCGGGCAGCTTGCAGACGCACTTGGCCGGCATCACGCGCAGCTCGCAGTAGCTGCCCGGTGGCTGGCTGGCGTAGGCGGCGCGGTCACCCACCTGCAGGTGCGTCACGCCCTCGCCCACCGCTTCCACCACGCCAGCGGCTTCCATGCCTAGCTGTTGCGGCAAGCTCATGGGGTAGAGCCCACTGCGCTGGTAGACGTCAATAAAATTGAGCCCCACCGCATGGTGACGGATACGAATCTCTCCGGGACCGGGCTCACCTACGGTGACGGTCACCAGTTTGAGCTGCTCAGGCCCGCCATGTTGGTCAATACGAATGGCGCGTGATGAAGTTGTTGTCATTGTCTGAATTCCTGAAAAGTTGCTTTGGGAAGATGTTGCCATGATTTGGCCGCAAAAGCTGTCACAAGGGCATCAGGCATTACCCCAAGCCTTGTTACAGTCTTGCCCTATGCACGCCAAACTCAGCCCCAGCACCATCATGCTGCTGACCCTGCCGCCCATCTTCTGGGCAGGCAACGCCGTGGTGGGGCGCCTGGTTGCCCCGCTGGCCTCGCCCATGACGCTCAACCTGCTGCGCTGGGCCATTGCCTTTGTCCTGTTGTTGCCGCTGGCCGCGCCGGTACTGCGCCGGGGCAGCAGCCTGTGGCCCAGTTGGCAGCGTTTTGCCGTGCTGGGGCTGCTGAGTATTGGCGGCTACAACGCACTACTTTACCTGGCGCTCAACACCTCCACCCCGATCAACGTGACCCTGGTGGGCGCCAGCACGCCGGTCTGGATGCTACTGATGGGCCGCGTGTTTTTTGGCATCCGGATCTCGGGCAAACAGTGGCTGGGCGCGCTGATGTCGATCAGCGGCGTGTTGCTGGTGTTGAGCCGGGGGCAGTTGGACGTGTTGTTACAGGTGCGTCTGGTGCCGGGTGACGTCTACATCTTGCTGGCGTCTGCCGCCTGGGCGTATTACAGCTGGATGTTGGCCCACCCAACCACCGAGCCGAACGAGATCAAACGGGACTGGGCCGCCTTTTTGCTGGCGCAAATTGCCTTCGGGCTGGTCTGGTCGGGCCTGTTGGCAGGCGCGGAATGGTCATTAGGCTTGGGGCGGCTGGAGTTGAGCTGGGGTCTGGCGCTGGCCTTGCTGTTCATTGCCATTGGCCCCGCCCTGCTTGCTTACCGGGCCTATGGCGCCGGGGTTGCACGTGCTGGACCGTCGGTGGCCGGTTTTTTTATCAACCTGACGCCCTTGTTCACCGCCGTGTTGTCTGCCGCCTTTTTAGGGGAGGTGCCACATCTCTACCACGCGCTGGCCTTTGTGCTGATCGTGGGCGGCATTGCAGTGTCAGCGTCGCGACGTTGACGAAGCGGGATTGTGGCAGTCAAGACAGGGTTCAATCATGAATGCTAGCGCCAATGAAGGGTTTGGCGAGTTGCAAAACCAGGTGCAGGGCTGTAACGCTACCCGCTTTGTAGGGCGAGTTAAACCCACCATTGTCTTTGTGGGGCGGGTTTCAACCCGCCAGGTCGACTGAAGTCGACCCTACAAACGGCCCTACAGAACACCAATAGCCTCAGGCGGCCCCGATATTGGGTACCAGGCTACCCGCATCATGACCACCTTTAAGCGCCGAGGTAAACGCCAACATACGGTCAATCGGCAGCCGGGCCCGGGGGATGATGGCAGAGTCAACCTGCACCTCATTAGCCCCAGACTCCAGCACACGGGCCACGTCTGCCAAGCTGTTCATGGCCATCCAGGGGCAATGGGCACAGCTCTTGCAAGTGGCGCTGTTGCCTGAGGTCGGGGCCTCCAGAAACAGCTTACCGGGATTAAGGGTGCGCAGCTTGTGCATCATGCCGTTGTCGGTGGCCACAATGAACACTTTCGCGTCCATCTCATGGGCTGCCTTGAGGATGCCTGAGGTAGACCCCACGGCGTCAGCCAGCATCACCACTTCGGCGGGTGACTCGGGGTGCACCAGCACCTTGGCGCCAGGATGCTGTTGCATCAGGCTTTGCAGCTCGATAGCCTTGAATTCGTTGTGGACGATGCATGCGCCGTTCCACATCAGCATGTCGGCACCGGTTTCGCGCTGGATATAAGCACCCAGATGCCGGTCGGGTGCCCACAGGATTTTGTGACCTTTGTCCTTAAGCGCCTTGACGATGTCAAGTGCGCAACTGGAAGTCACCAGCCAGTCCGAGCGCGCCTTGACCGCCGCACTGGTATTGGCATACACCACCACGGTGCGGTCGGGATGGGCGTCACAAAAAGCGCTGAATTCACCTACCGGGCAACCCAGGTCCAGCGAGCAAGTGGCGTCCAGGTCAGGCATCAGCACGCGTTTTTCTGGCGACAAAATTTTGGCCGTTTCACCCATGAAACGCACACCGGATACCACCAGCGTCCGCGCCGAATGATCACGGCCAAAACGTGCCATCTCAAGCGAGTCGCTGACCAGGCCACCGGTCTGCTCGGCCAGATCCTGCAGGTCGGGGTGCACGTAATAATGCGACACCATGACCGCGTTTTTTTCCTTGAGCAGGTGGCGAATTTTTTCTTTCAGGGCCGCACGCTCTGACGGGCCGGGCTCTTGCGGCACCCGCGCCCAGGCGTGTTTGGTGGCGCAAACCGAGCCACTGGCATCGGCTCGCGGATGTTCGTAGTCGACTTCTTTCATGGCCATGTTCATCTTGCCTCCCGATCCTCAAATAGCAACATAGACGCTCGCCGTTGATAGCGGCTCCGTAGCAAAGCGCATCGAAAAATCAACCGCCTTAATGTCTTTTGTCAAGGTTCCAATTGAAATGCGATCAACGCCGGTGGAGGCAATGGCACGCACCGACGACAGGTTGACCCCGCCTGACACCTCCAGAATGGCGCGCCCGGCATTGAGTTGCACCGCCTCATGCAGCTGGGACAGCCCCATGTTGTCGAGCAAGACCATACCAACACCCGCATCCAGCGCCTCACTGAGCTGTGCCAGGGTTTCGATCTCGATCTCGACAAAACGGGCCTGTGGTGCCACCAACGCTGCTTTGTGCAGCACGGCGCTCACGCCACCAGCCGCGGCAATGTGGTTTTCCTTGATCAACACGGCGTCATACAAGCCCAGCCGATGGTTAACGCCGCCGCCCATCAGCACGGCGTACTTTTGCGCCAACCGCAAACCGGGCAACGTCTTGCGGGTGTCGACAATGCGGGCACGTACCCCGGGCACATCGCGAATGGCTTCCACGTAGTCACTGGTTTTGGTGGCCACGGCGCTGAGCAGTTGTAAAAAATTCAGCGAGGTGCGCTCGGCTGTCAGCAGGGCGCGTGCCTGGCCATGAATTTCCAGCACCACCTGGTCAGCGTTGCAGCGATGTCCCTCAGGCACATGCCAAGTGAGTTCAACTGCGGGGTCGAGCTGGCGCAAGGCGGCCTCGGCCCAAGGCTGGCCGCAGATCACGGCACTTTCGCGGGCGACCACGCGGGCTCGGGCACGCAATTTTGGATCGACCAGGCCAGCGGTCAGGTCGCCGGCACCCACGTCTTCAGCCAGGGCCCGGGCCGCATCAGCACTGGCCAAATCAATCACAAAGGTGGGTGAGAAATCAGAATGAGCAATCATTTCATGGTGTCCAGTTTTGCATAAACAGTTTCAAGTGGCCAGGTCAAGCTGCTCCACTGTTGGCTCGCGCCCCATCAGGTCGGCTACGGCCTGATGGGGCGTCAACAGACCATCCAGCAAGGCCATCACCGCCTGGGCAATTGGCATTTGCACGCCCAGATGGGCAGCGCGCTGCACCACGGTACGGGCACTGTACACACCTTCAGCCACATGGCCCAGCTTGGCTGTGGCTTGTGCCAGCGTCTGACCCTGCGCCAGCGCCAACCCCACCTGCCGGTTGCGCGACAAGTCGCCGGTGGCGGTCAGCACCAGGTCGCCCAAACCACTCAAACCCATGAAGGTGGTGGCTTGGGCGCCCAACGCCAACCCGAGGCGGGTCATCTCGGCCAAGCCCCGGGTGATCAGCGCGGCACGGGCATTGAGCCCCAGCCCCAGACCATCACACAGGCCGGTGGCAATGGCCAGCACGTTTTTAACGGCGCCACCCACCTCGACACCGACCATGTCATCACTGGCGTAGACCCGTAGCATGGGGCTATGAAAAGCATCCACCAGGGCCTGTCGCACCGATTCATGTGCACTGGCAGCCACCAGCGCGGTGGGTTGACCCCGCGCCACCTCGAGTGCAAAGCTGGGACCACTGAGCACACCGGCTTGCAAGCCGGGCGACACCTGAGCCTGGATTTCATGGCCTAACAGACCGATGTCACCGGCCACCGGGGCTTCGAAACCTTTGCAAACCCAGGCCACCGGTGCCACGCAGGACGCCAACACCGTCAGCATGGTCCGCAAGGCGGCCATCGGCGTCGCTACCACCACCAGATCGGCATCAGCAGTCAAGCCCTTGAGTTCCTCCAAGGGCGCCGCACTGAAAGCCAGCGCTGGCGGCAAACGCACCCCCGGAAGGTAACGCTGGTTTTCATGCCGCATTTGCAGCAAACCCACCTGCCCGGCGTCACGCGCCCACAGGGTGACGGCATGTCTGCCTGGTTGGCTACTGGCGCTTGCGGCCAGTGCGGTTCCCCAGGCGCCAGCGCCTAATACAATGATTTTCATCACGACTCAAGCAGTGGCCAGGACCGCAAGCACACGCCGACAGGCCAAAATTATTGTGCCAATGTGGGCTCGGCCTGAGCCGCTTGCGCGCTCTGCTGTTGCTCGTACATGGCCTGAAAGTTGATTTCTGACAGGTGTACGGGCGGGAAGCCGCCACGTTGAATCAAGTCAGCCACGTTGCCTCGCAAGTAGGGATAAACGATTTGCGGGCAGGCAATGCCCATGATCGGGCCCATTTGCTCTGGCGGCAAATTGCGAATCTCAAAAATGCCGGCCTGTGTCGCTTCGACCAGAAACACGGTTCTGTCCTTGATTTTGGTCTGCACGGTGGCGGTCACCATCACTTCATACACCCCGTCAGCCACGGGAGACGCGTTGACACCCAGCTGAATATCCACGGTGGGCTGTTCCTGTTCGAGCAAAATCGCGGGCGAGTTGGGTTGCTCCAGCGAAGCCTCTTTGAGGTAGACGCGTTGAATTTGAAAAATGGGGTCTTGGGTTTCAGCCATCAGAGTCTTTCAGTTAAAAAATGAGGTTTCGCGCCCGAGCGGCGCAGGAAAAATATGGGGTAAATTATCTCAGGCAGCCTGCAGCAGCGGCATCAAACCACCCTTGGCGTCCAGGGCCACCAGGTCATCACAGCCACCGACATGGGTGCTGCCAATAAAAATTTGCGGCACGGTGCGCCGCCCGGTTGCGGCCATCATCTGGTCGCGCTCAACGGGAAGCTGGTCAATGCGGATTTCTTCAATGTGGTCGACGCCACGGGCTTTGAGGAGTTGTTTGGCGCGAATGCAGTAAGGGCAAACGGCGGTGGTGTACATCTTGACGGCTTGCATGATTGGCTCCGGATTTCAGGCTTTTTCTACCGGCAGGTTAGCCGAGCGCCAGGCACCCAGGCCACCGGCCAGCGACTGCACATTCTCATAGCCCAGCTTTTTGGCAATGCCCAGAGCCCGGCTGCTGCGCGCACCCGACTGGCAAACCAGAATCACTGGCAGGGCTTTATTTTTGACCGTACTGGGCAGCTTGCTCTCCAATTGGCCCATGGGGATGTTTTTGGCGCCGATCGCGTGACCGGCAGCAAATTCGTTGGGTTCACAAATGTCGATCAACACGGCCTTTTCGCGGTTGATCAGTTGCACCGCACCATCCGGCGTCAAGGCGCCCTGGCCGGCGCCTTTGATCATGGGCATCATCAACATGGTGGCCGCTGACAGGGCAACGGCGATCAACATCCAGTTATCAAGAATAAATTTCACGGGTAATTTCCTAGGTGAGGGACTTGCATCAAGCCGCGCATTTTAGAATGCAGCAGCAGCATTGCCTCGACGCCTGCATTTATTCCTTTTTTACAATGCTTAAACTCGTTTTAATTCGCCACAGCGAATCCACCTGGGACCTGGAGAATCGCTTATCTGGTCGGCGCCGAGGCGGCAAACAAGGCAGTGGAAGCGGTTGCTGGCCAGGGAAGACAGTAATTTTTTTGCGATAGCAAGGAACCCTGCAAGGGTTCATCACTCCAATCGGGGCATATTTAACAGCTCACAGGGCATGGAAACACAATGGGTCACAAATTAAAAGTCGCTGGCTGGATCTCGGTTGGCGTGGTCGCGGGCGCACTGACCACCGTGTCTTTGCAGACAGTGGCGCGGGGCGCGCTGGCGCCCTTGCCACTGGAAGAACTGCAGCAATTGGCAGCCGTCTTTGGCATGGTCAAAACCAATTATGTTGAACCCGTGGACGAAAAGAAGCTCATCACCGATGCCATCGCCGGCATGGTAGCCGGGCTCGACCCACACTCGGTATACCTCGACAAAAAAGCGCTGAAAGATTTCAACGAAGGCACAACCGGCAAGTTTGTCGGCGTCGGCATTGAAATTTCTCAGGAAGACGGCCTCATCAAAGTAGTGTCACCGATTGAAGACTCACCCGCGGACCGCGCCGGACTCAAGCCCAATGACCTGATTGTCAAAATTGACGACACCCCGGTCAAAGGCATGACACTCAACGAAGGCGTCAAGCGCATGCGCGGCGAGCCCAATACCAAGGTGGTGCTGAGCATCTTCCGCAAGGATGAAAACCGTACCTTTCCGGTCACCATCACGCGTGAAGAAATCAAGACCCAAAGTGTCAAAGCCAAGCTGATTGAGCCCGGCTACGCCTGGGTGCGCATCAGCCAGTTCCAGGAGCGCACCGTAGCCGACTTTGCGCGCAAGGTGGAAGAGCTCTACAAGCAGGAGCCGCCACTCAAGGGATTGGTACTCGATTTGCGCAACGATCCGGGCGGTTATCTGGATGCTGCAGTGGCCATTTCGGCGGCCTTTCTGCCCGACAACGTGACCGTGGTGTCTGCCAATGGCCAACTTGCGGACAGCAAGTTCGTGTACAAAGCCTCGCCCCGCTACTACCAGCGCCGCGGTGGTGCCGACCCTTTGAGACGGCTGGATGAGGTGACGCGGGGTGCGCTCAAGACCGTACCGCTGGTGGTGCTGGTCAACGAGGGCTCGGCCTCGGCCAGCGAGATCGTGGCCGGTGCGCTGCAAGACCACCAACGCGCCAAGCTGCTGGGTAACCAGACCTTTGGCAAAGGGTCGGTGCAAACGGCAGTCTGCCTGGATTCGACTTTTCGCATGGACAACTGCCCCACCGCAGCCCTCAAGCTCACCACCAGCCGCTATTACACACCCAGCGGCAAATCGATCCAGGCCAAGGGCATCGTGCCTGACGTCATGATTGACGAAAGCGCCGACGGCAACCTCTTTGCGGCCTTGCGCACCCGTGAGGCCGACCTCGAAAAACACCTGTCCAGTGGTCAGGGTGATGAAGTCAAGGACGCATCGCGTGAAAAATCCCGCGAAGAGGCCCGCATCAAACTCGAAGAAGAAATGAAAAAACCGGCCTCCGAGCGCAGACTGCCCGAATTGGGCTCAGCCAAAGACTTCCCCCTGATGCAGGCGCTGAACCAGCTCAAGGGCCTGCCTGTCATGGTCAGCAAGACCCTGGTAGAGCGGCCCGAAGCTGCAAAAGAAAACTAAGGGCACGCATGACCGATGACGAGCTGCTGCGCTATTCGCGCCATATCCTGCTCAACGAGGTCGGAATCGAAGGCCAGGAACGCATTCTGGCGGCGCATGTGCTCATCATTGGCGCCGGCGGCCTGGGCTCACCGGTGGCGCTGTATCTGGGCTCGGCAGGGGTAGGACACATCACCGTGGTGGACCACGACACGGTGGACATAACCAATTTGCAACGTCAGGTGGCACACACGGTGGACCGTGTCGGCAGCCCCAAGGTGCAATCCATCCAGGCGGCCATTGCCCAGCTCAACCCAGGAGTCCAGGTCACGGCAGTTCAGCAGCGCGCCGACGCCGCGCTGCTGAACCAGCTGGTGGCGCAAGCGGACGTGGTACTGGATTGTTGCGACAACTTTGCCACACGGCACGCCATCAACGCGGCCTGCGTGATGCACAAAAAACCTCTGGTCTCAGGTGCGGCCATCCGTTTTGACGGTCAGCTCAGCGTCTATGACACGCGTGATGACCAGTCACCATGCTACGCCTGTGTGTTCCCGCCCGAGGTCAGCTTTGAAGAAACCCGCTGCGCCACCATGGGCGTCTTTGCGCCGCTGGTGGGCATCATTGGTACGATGCAGGCAGCGGAAGCACTCAAGCTGATCAGCGGTGCCGGGCGCCCCTTGACCGGCCGCTTGTTGATGCTGGACGGCCGCGCCATGGAATTTACCGAGGTTCGCATCGGCCGCCACGTTGCCTGCCCAGTGTGCGGCAGCCCGACACCCGAGCCTGCCCAGGTTTGAGCGTTTAGCGCGCGCTCTGACAAGGGCCGTGCTGCTGGCGAAAGTCGCGCGGCTGCAGGGGCGCCGGGTCGGCAAACAAGCCCAACCTGGCTGCTCTTGCCGATGCCTCCTGCACCGCATAAGGCCCAAGGCTGCTGTGCCAGCGGCTTGACCAGGCATGGCCGGAACTGACCAAAGCCGCACCCACATCAATGCCATCCACGCGCAAATGGACCAGGTCACGGCCAAAAGTGTCCTGAAAATTTGACTTCACCTGCACCGGCTTGTCGGCAACCAGGGCTTGCAACGCAGCGCGAGCCGCCGCACCGCCCGCCTGGCACAACTCGGGCGCATCCAGTCCCAGCAAACGCAGCTTGCGCGGCGCAAACCCATGCTCGGGTTTAACCCACAGGGTATCGCCATCGGACACATGGGTCACACGACCGATCCAGACTTCGGCCAGCGCGCAGACGGGCAGCAGCCAACATAAACCAAGGAGGTTTTGCCGCAGGCCAGTCATCAGGCGCTCACGATCCAGCCTTCCAGCGTGTCCATATGGGGTGGCAAACCGTACCGTGCATCACCCGCGTCATGCCGCGTTTGCGCCCAGGCCGCCTGCATCAGGCACAGCACGGCGTCCAGCGCGTCACCGCGGGCATCGTCCGCCAGTGCATCACGCTGCGCATGGGTCAGCTTGAGGCGTAAACCCAGCCGGGTATTACCCTGCTCCAACGCAGTGATCAGGTCTTTACGGGCAATCAGGCGGTCGAACGTCTGTCGCGCCTTGTCATCCGCCTTGTAACTGCGCCGGCCCAACACCTCGCGCGCCAGCAAACCGGGGTAGCCCTCGAGCGCGATTTTCAGGGGCTGGTCACCCGTATGCAAGCCTGGCAACGTGGCCCCGGCCTGCAGCAACAAGGGCACCCCGG
The DNA here is from genome assembly GCA_001771065.1 of Burkholderiales bacterium RIFOXYD12_FULL_59_19. Taxonomy (GTDB): domain Bacteria; phylum Pseudomonadota; class Gammaproteobacteria; order Burkholderiales; family Burkholderiaceae_C; genus Rhodoferax. The sequence continues at coordinate 31,065 of MESQ01000070.1, forward strand.
CATGCAACATGAAGGCTACCGGCGGATTGACCCATTTCATGCTTGGGCTCGACCCGGCAGGACCATCGGTGGCCCGGTGGGCAAATTTGCCACCCACCGGGCGGTTATTGCAAAAAGCAGCAAATGCTTGGCGAATCTGGTCCCGGCTCAGCGCTGCGTAATGCGCCAAGCAGGCGTCCCAGTCGGTCGGCCAGCCCAGTGTTTGCACTAGCTCGCGCGGTAGCCCAAACGGCAAATCAAATACACCAACCCAGCTTTTGCCTTGTTTGAGCCAGTCTGAAAAAGCTGGCAGCGAAGCAAAACGCGTTAATCTGGCGAGCTGCACGCGCTCATGATGCAGTTCCCCGATCGCTAAAACAATGGTTTTCCTAGGTGTCGGTGCGCTGGAAAAGTCACAACCCAGCAGGACGCTGGCAGACACGGATCAAACGCGACCAATAATGGACGCGGTGGCCATCAGCTCTTCGAGCAGGGCCATGGAGACACTGCCAGAGACAGAATAGGGATCGAGTTCGGTTTTTTCGGCGTATTTGAGCAAGATGGCCGCGTTGATGCGATTCATGTTGACCTCGCCCATGGTCCAGCCGGAAAACCGGCGTTCGGATATTTCTTCATATTGCAGCAGCACCACGTCTTTGTGACGCGGGTCACGCTGGATGTGCCCATACAGTTCACTGATCGCCATACGGCCACCTTCAAGGGCCTGCAAAAAAATACCGCCGCCGTAGCACAAGACGCCGGTCACCCCGGTGCTCGGGTTGTGGTCACGCGACTGGTGCAGGATCGACTCAATGGCGTCGGGGCTGGTGTCCAAGGCCCGGCTGGCATACAACAAACGAACCAACATGGTTAACCTTTCTGGGGAATCAAAGCCAAAAATTCACGACGCAAATTGGCGTCTTTCAGGAAACTACCGCGCATCACCGAGTTAATCATCTTACTGTCAACGTCCTTGACACCGCGCCAGCCCATGCAAAAGTGCGTGGCTTCCATCACGATGGCCAAGCCGTCGGGCTGGGTTTTTTGCTGAATCAGATCGGCCAGTTGCACCACCGCCTCTTCCTGGATTTGCGGACGGCCCATGACCCATTCGGCCAGCCGGGCATATTTGGACAAGCCGATCACATTGGTGTGTTCGTTGGGCAGCACACCGATCCAGATCTTCCCCATGATCGGGCAAAAATGATGGCTGCAGGCGCTGCGCACGGTGATGGGACCCACAATCATCAGCTCGTTGAGGTGCTCGGCATTGGGAAACTCGGTAATTGGCGGCGCCTTGACATAACGGCCTTGAAACACCTCCTTGAGGTACATTTTGGCCACGCGGCGCGCGGTGTCGTCGGTGTTATGGTCATGCTCGGTGTCAATCACCAGGCTGGCCAGTACGCCTTTCATCTTGTCTTCCACTTCATCCAACAGCAATTCAATCTCGCCGGGCTGGATAAAGTCTGCAATGTTGTCATTGGCATGGAAGCGCTTGCGCGCGGCCAGGACGCGTTCACGGATTTTGACAGAGACCGGTGTGCCTTCTTCGACGGGAGCTGAATTCATGGGTTGAGCAAGCTGTGATTGAATATGAATCGATGTTAGCAGTCTTTTTATAACAAGGTTATTCAACTGAATAGCTTGTTATTATTGATCTTATAGCTATTTATTCAATAGCGTTTTCCATACACAAACAACAACACCCGCATGACCACATAGGCGGCTCGGTCCAGCAGGCGCTGAATGAAAGGTCGGTTGGCATAGTCCGCCGGGTCCACCCGGGTACCCGCCACATGTATGGCGTGCTCCAGGCGTGCCAGTAGATTCTGTGCAAACTCCACATCCTCGACCACCACATTGGCCTCGCGTGCCAGCAGCAAACTCAAGGGATCGAGATTGGACGAGCCCACGGTGGCCCAATGGCCATCAATCACAGCGACCTTGGCATGCAAAAAACTCAGGTGGTATTCAGTGATTTCGACCCCGGCGGCCAGCAATTCGCCATACACCCTACGCGCCGCATGGAACTGCATGAAGTATTCATAACGCCCTTGCAACAACAAGCGTACCCGCACGCCACGCTGTGCCGCATGCACCAGGCCCTTGCGGATTTTGCGGCCCGGCAGAAAGTAGGCATTGGCAATGATGATGTCGTGTTGCGCCTCGCCAATCGCCTGGCGATAGGCCCGCTCAATGCGGGTGCGATGCCGCAGGTTGTCACGCAAAATCAAGGCGGCCCGGGTTTGCGCTATCGCACTCGCCGCGGACACATGGTTAGCGTCGGGCGCATCGTCTGGTTCAGCCTTGTTGGCCTCATGCAGGGCTTGCCAGGCCGCAGCCAGGTCACCCTGACGCACAATACGCGTGGCCTGCAAACGCCACCAGAACTGCACCAGGGCGGCGTGCGCTGATTCAACCAGCGGACCGGTCACGCGCACCGCAAAGTCAAACCGGGGCGCAGTCAGACTGCCATGATTGGGATCATAAAAATCGTCCAGCACATTGATGCCGCCACAAAAGGCCACGCGACCATCGATCACACACAATTTGCGGTGCAAACGACGCCAGCGGCTCGGTATCAAATAACCGGTACGACCGAGAGGAGAAAAAATACGCCAGGCCACACCAGCCGCCAAAAAACGGCTGGTCCATTGCGGGTCCAGGCTGTCGGTGCCAGCCCCGTCCATCACCACAAACACCTTGACACCACGTTGTGCTGCACGCTCCAGCGCCTCTGCCACCAAAGCGCCCGAAGCTGTCACGCTAAAAATATAGGTCTCCAAGCGTACCTCTTGCACGCTGTGGTCAATAGCCTGCACCAACGCCGGAAAAAACTCCTGCGAACCCTGCAACAAATCGACCTCATGACCGGCGACAAACATGTTGCGAATCAGGTCACTGGCAAGGCAAATTCGGCGATCAAGGGCAAATGGTCAGACATACGCCACCAAATGCGCCCCCGCGGCACCATCAAACCCAGCGGTTTGAGGCCACGGGCAAACACGTAATCGAGTTGCGCCAGAGGCAAACGCGACGGAAAAGTGGGCACGGACTCGGCCCAGGCGTGCAAGCCTGTTTGCGCCAGTGCCAGCTGTACCGTGGTACCCCAATCATTGAAGTCGCCCGCCACCAACAAGGGTGCCGATGCAGGAATTTCACGCTGGATATACCTTTGCAGCTGCGCCACCTGGCGCGCCCGGCTGGCCTTGACCAGCCCCAGGTGCACCACCAGCACGTGCACCATTTGCCCATGGACATCAAGCGACACATGCAAAAACCCGCGCTGCTCCAGACGGTGGTCCGACATATCTTCGTGCTGATGGCCCAGCACCGGCCAGCGTGACAGCAAGGCATTGCCATGCTCGCCATGACGTGTGATGGCGTTGGTGCGGTACACCGCCTCGTAGCCTTGCGGCGCCAAAAATTCAGCTTGTGCCAGCTCGGGCCAACGTGGAAAACGTTTCGCCTCCAGCCGGTTGCTGTGCCGTACCTCCTGCAGGCACACCACGTCGGCATCGAGCGACTCGACCGCCAGGCCCAAATTGTGGATTTCCAGGCGACGCGCCGGCCCCAGGCCTTGCACGCCTTTGTGGATGTTATAGGTAGCGACCCGGATGATGTTCATCAGCACCTTGAGTTTGCTGCAAAACGGGGCAACAACAAACAGGCCTCGGCATTGGACGGTGAAAAACAGATGGCTGCCGCTTCGCGCCAGGGCAGCCACTGGTAAGCGGTGTGCTCACGCGGGCTCAGGTGCACCGGGGTGCCTGCCGACACTTGTAAGCCAAACAAATGCTCGGTGTTGTGCGTCACCCCGTAAGCATAACGATGGCGCCAGCGGGGATAAATTTCATACACATTTTCAAGATCCCAGTCCTGCAACTGGCCCGCCAGCAGCGAACTCGGGCTGCAGTCGATGCCGGTTTCTTCCATCACCTCGCGACGCGCGGTTTCTACAAATGATTCTTCCAGACTGTCTTTGCTACCGGTGATGGATTGCCAGAAATCATCGGCATCGGCACGTTTGATCAACAGCACCTCAAGCGCCGGGGTGTGAATGACGACCAGGACCGACTGGGGGATTTTGAAGGTGTGAGAAGTTGCAGCCACGGAAAAACAATGATTCCAATTAATAAGGGCGCCAAGTTGGCGCCCTTTCATTTTGCATCAAACCGATATCAGCAAACTTAACTCGCTTTCACCACCTCAGGCGTGCGCAGGCGAATGTGTAACTCGCGCAACTGCTTTTCGTCGACCGGGCTAGGGGCTTGCGTCAACAGACACTGGGCGCGCTGGGTTTTGGGGAAAGCGATCACGTCACGAATCGATTCGGCGCCTGTCATCAGCGTGACAATACGGTCCAGGCCAAAGGCTAGGCCACCATGGGGCGGCGCGCCGTATTGCAGCGCATCGAGCAGGAAGCCAAACTTCTGCTGCGCTTCTTCGGATGAAATCTTGAGCGCATCAAACACCTTTTTCTGCACATCGGCACGGTGGATACGGACCGAACCACCCCCCATTTCCCAGCCGTTGAGAACCATGTCGTAGCCCTTGGAGATGCACTTCTCGGGTGCCGTCACCATGTAATCTTCATGGCCGTCCTTGGGCGCGGTGAACGGGTGGTGCACGGCCATCCAGCGGTCGGACTCTTCGTCGTGCTCGAACATCGGGAAGTCCACCACCCACAACGGTGCCCAGCGGTCTTCGAACAGGCCGTTTTTCTTGCCAAAGGCACTGTGACCAATCTTGATACGCAGCGCACCAATGGCGTCATTGACAATTTTTTCCTTGTCGGCACCAAAAAACAGCAGGTCACCATTCTTGGCACCGGTGCGTTTCAGGATTTCAGCGAGTGCCGCATCGTGCAGGTTTTTGACCACCGGACTTTGCAGACCTTCTCGCCCCTTGGTCACATCATTGACCTTGATCCAGGCCAGGCCCTTGGCACCGTAAATCTTGACGAATTCACCGTAGTTGTCAATTTCACCGCGGGTGATTTCGGCGCCACCCGGCACACACAGCGCCACCACGCGGCCACCCTTGGTGGTAGCAGGGGTGGAAAAAACCTTGAAATCCACATCGGCCATCACGTCGGTGAGTTCGGTGAATTCAAGCTTGACGCGCAAATCGGGCTTGTCCGAGCCATAACGGTGTGCCGCTTCCTGGTAGCTCATGACCGGGAACTCGCCCAGATCCACACCAAGCGTGTTCTGGAACACAGTCTTGATCATGCCCTGGAACATGCCCCGAATGTCTTCTTCTTCCATGAACGAGGTTTCAATATCGATCTGGGTAAATTCAGGCTGCCGGTCAGCGCGCAGGTCTTCGTCGCGAAAGCATTTGGTGATCTGGTAGTAGCGGTCAAAACCTGCCACCATCAGCAACTGCTTGAACAACTGCGGGCTCTGTGGCAGCGCAAAAAAGTGGCCGTCATGGACCCGGCTGGGCACCAGGTAGTCACGCGCGCCTTCAGGCGTGCTCTTGGTCAGCATGGGTGTTTCAATGTCGACAAACCCATTGGCATCGAGGAACTTGCGCACCTCCATGGTCACGCGGTAGCGCAGCATCAGGTTGTTTTGCATGTAAGGGCGACGCAGGTCCAGCACCCGGTGCGTCAGGCGCGTGGTTTCGCTGAGATTTTCTTCGTCCAACTGAAACGGTGGCGTGACCGACGGATTGAGCACCTTGAGCTCGTGACACAACACTTCGATCTTGCCGCTTTTGAGGTTGGCGTTGACTGTGCCATCCGGGCGCGCCCGCACCAGCCCTTTGACTTGAATGCAAAACTCGTTGCGCAGGTCTTCGGCTACACCAAACATCTCGGCGCGGTCAGGGTCGCAAACCACCTGCACATAACCTTCGCGGTCACGCACATCAACAAAAATCACACCGCCGTGGTCACGCCGACGGTTGACCCAACCACACAGGGTCACGGTTTGGCCCATCAGGGCCTCAGTGACCAATCCACAATAATGAGAGCGCATCGCCATAAAACTGCTTTCTAAAGCCACTTATCGGAAGTGGCAGGGTTTTCAAAAAAATTATTGAGGTAAAACTGCCGGTGCTGCGGGTGCCACCGAACCCATCGAAATAACGTAGGTCAGCGCCTCATCCACACTCATACTGAGTTCAATCACATCGCTGCGCGGCACCATCAGGAAAAAACCACTGGTGGGGTTGGGTGTGGTGGGCACATACACACTGACAAAATCCGGACCCAGGTGTTGGGCTACCTCACCCCCCGGCGCACCGGTCTGAAACGCAATGGTCCAGGCGCCCTGGCGCGGGTACTGCACCAGCAGTGCCGTGCGAAAGGCATTGCCATTGCTGGAAAACAGCGTGTCAGAAACTTTCTTGACGCTGGTGTAGATGGTCTTGAACACCGGAATCTTGGTCTGGATGCGGTGCCACTGCACCAGCCACCAGCGCCCCGCCACATTGGTCACCAGCGCGCCGGTGAGCAACAGGCCACCAAAGACCAGGATCACGCCGAGCCCTGGGATATGCTTGAAGTACTCCAGGGTCGCCGTCAAATTTTCTGGCAGCATGGCCTGTAACACGGTCAGCATGCCAACAAAAATGCCATCCAGCAAGTCCATCAACCACAACAGCACGGCAAAGGTAATGGCCGTGGGCAGCCAGACCAACAACCCCGTCAACAGGTATTTTTTAAATGGCACAAAAACTTTCGAGTGAATGAGACTTAACTGTGGCAAGCACAACCGCCGCCGCAGGACCCCGTAGTTGGCGCAGCCTCTACTTTGGTTGCTGGGGCAGCGCTAGCAGGAGCGTCAGCTGCAGCGGGTGCAGCTGTCGCCGTTGCTGCAGCCGCCGACGCAGCGCCGCCGCCCTTGAAGTCAGTGGCGTACCAGCCCGAGCCTTTAAGCTGAAAACCTGCCGCTGTGAGTTGTTTGGCATAGCTGGCCTGGCCGCACGTGGGGCACACGGTCAGCACCGGATCGGACATTTTTTGCAATACGTCCTGGGCAAAGCCGCAGGCATTGCATTTGTAGGCATAAATTGGCATGGTAATCAGATCTGTGTGTGAGTCGCAAAGCCTATCATTATAAAGTCGCGCCTTAGCACCCCGCGCCACAGGGGTGCGATTCAAACTGATGTGCGGTTGAACTACCTTGAGGCATCGTGATTGGGTCATGTGACCGGGCTTTGGAGCGACAGGCGCGCGCAGAACGCGTGCTGCGTACATTTCGGCACCATCGCGCGTGATTTCGCTCCAAAACCGCATGCGCATGACCCTATCGCCGTGCCGTGCGTGTAAGCCATCTGTTAACGCCTCGGAATCCGCCGCCAGCCCAACACTTTGAATCGCACCCGCGCTACAGGTACTTCCGACTAAAAAACCCGCACGCGCACCAGGACTTGCATCACGATCAGGCCCAACACAAAGCCAACGCCGCCATACACAATGGCTTGCAGCAAACTATTGGTGCGCTTTTGCTCGGCCAACAGCGCCTGCAGTTCATGCACGTTGGTCTTGGCGTGTGACTGCTGCAAAAAATCGAACAACAGGCGCGGCAGCTCGGGCAGCATTTTGGCGTAGCGCGGTGCTTCGTTGCGCAGCTCCTTCATCAATTTCTTCGGGCCAATTTGTTCCAGCATCCATTTTTCAAGAAATGGTTTGGCGGTGTGCCACAAGTCCAGATCAGGGTCCAGTTGGCGACCCAGGCCTTCAATGTTGAGCAGAGTTTTTTGCAGTAGCACCAACTGCGGCTGAATCTCGACGTGAAACCGGCGCGAGGTTTGAAACAGGCGCATCAGAATCATGCCCAGCGACAGCTCCTTGAGCGGCCGGTCAAAATAGGGCTCGCAGACAGCGCGCACCGCCGCTTCCAGTTCGTCCACACGGGTGGCGGCTGGCACCCAACCCGATTCGATGTGCAACTCGGCCACGCGTTTGTAGTCGCGGCGAAAAAATGCAATGAAGTTTTGCGCCAAGTATTCTTTATCGCCTTCAGTCAAGGTACCCACAATACCAAAGTCGAGCGAAATGTAACGACCAAAGGTGGCGGGTTCCAGACTGACCTGAATATTGCCGGGGTGCATATCGGCATGAAAGAAGCCGTCGCGAAACACCTGGGTAAAAAAGATGGTAACCCCATCACGGGCCAACTTTGGAATGTCGACACCCGCCGCACGCAAACGCTCTACCTGGTTGATCGGCGCACCTTTCATGCGCTCCATCACAATTACCTCAGGCATGCAGTAATCCCAATACATTTCAGGGATCAGGACCAGATCAAGGTCGGCCATGTTGCGCCGCAATTGCGCTGCGCTGGAGGCCTCGCGCACGAGGTCGAGTTCATCGTGCAGGTATTTGTCAAACTCAGCCACAACCTCGCGTGGCTTGAGTCGTTTGCCGTCGTCCGACAAGCTTTCCACCCAGCCCGCCATCATGCGCAACAGCGCCAGGTCTTTGTTAATGACCGACAACATACCGGGGCGCAACACCTTGACAGCCACTTCGCGCGCCAGGCCCTGCCTGTCCTTGAGCACGGCAAAATGGACCTGGGCAATGGAGGCACTGGCCACCGGCTGGCGCTCAAAAGACACAAAAATATCATCAACCGATTTTTTAAAAGCGCGTTCGATGATGCCAATAGCCACTTCGCTTGAAAACGGGGGCACTCGGTCTTGTAACAGCGCCAGTTCATCGGCAATATCCACCGGCAGCAAATCACGCCGTGTCGACAGGACCTGACCAAATTTAACAAAGATCGGCCCCAGACTCTCCAGAGTTTGACGAATACGCTGACCCCGAGGCGCGTCAAGTTTGCGACCCAGCGTCAGAATTCGTGTCAAACGCAACAACCAGGGCTTCTTGAAGCTGTTCAGGGCCAGCTCATCTAGGCCGTTGCGCAACATCACCCAAAGGATGAAGGCACCTCGGAAAATATTGGTCATTTGGCCGACTTGCCCGGCGCGAACGCTGCTGCTTTGGCCAAAAACTCACGCAAGTTGGTGCTCATGGCCTGGGCCATCTGACTGAGCGTGTGCGCTGGCACGTCGCCAATGATGCGCGCCAGGTCTTCTTCCATATCCCATCGCACATGCTCTGTCAACCAGTTGACTTCGGCTGCCAGCTGCACATCGCCCTCGATGCGGACGGCGGGCTTTTCGCCCTTGAAGACCGCCTGCGCCAGCGCCAGCGGCGACTCATCGGTCACCGTCAACACCAAATCGGGCTTGGCCTCGGGAGCAGCCAGGTCGAGCAAGCCAGCTGGCGTGGCAATGAGCTTGAAGTAAAAAGTACGCCATTGCACCAGCATGATGCTGTCTTTTTGGCGCGCCAGACGTGCCATGGCCTCACTCTCTTGCATCAACACATGGTTGAGCAGCAACACTATGCGGCGCTGTGCCTCATTAACGGCCCAGGCAGGCGGTGCGAGTTTGGGGAGTGGGAGTTTTTCTACAAAACTCTCCAAAAAAGAAAAAGGGGTCTGTGTTGCCATAGACCCCATTATTCCCTGAAATGGGAAGCTTTTATTTACTGAAGGGCTTGAACCCCGGCCACCAACCAGCCACTGCGGCCACTTTTTGGCTTGATCATGTTCCAGACTTCCCGGAACGGGCTCGGCCCTGCCGAAGGCTCTTCGCGGATCATGCCGGTAAATTCGACACTAGCCATGTATTCGTCTCCCAGGTCTTCAATACCGAGCAAATGCGCCTCGATCATGACCACCTCAGTCTGGTTGCCCGGGCCACCCGTGTGCGCTTCGCGCTCAGCCAGTTGCGCCTGGATTTCCTTGAGCATGGTGTCCGTCATCATGACGCGCAGGGCCGGAATGTCAGATTTGTCCCAAGCCGCCTGCAGCGACACAAAATTGGCTTTTGCAGCCTTGAGGAAACCCTCGGAATCAAAACCTTCCGGAATGCCCCAAGTCTGCGAGCCAGACAAGCCGGAACCGATCATCGACCCCGATGCAGCAGGTGCAGCACTCCCCAGCGACGTGCTGTCAAAAGCTGCTGTATTGCGCTCCCAAGGCCGAGCCGAAGCATCGTTACCCACATTTTCCGGACGGTAACTGGCCGGCACGGGCGTTGCGCCGGCAGCACCAGCACCCTGGAACGCAAACGGCGAGGCAGCAGGCTGCGCACCCTGATTTTTACGTCGCATAAACCAGGTGACGGCGGCCATAACCACCATGGCCAGCAAGGCAAACATCAATATTTGCCCCATGGCCTCGCCCATACCCAGCGAACTGGCCAACCAGGCCAGACCCAGGCCAGCAGCCAAACCACCCAACATGGCACCCCAAGGCTTCTTGGGAGCCGCAGCAGCAGGGGTGGCGGCTGCAGGGGATTTGGTGGCAGCCGCCTGCGTTGGCGCGGGCGCTGCCTGGCGCTGCGTCACATTGCTTGACTGCTTGCCAAAGGACAGACCACCGCCAAAGCGCTTGGCTGCATCAGCATGGCCAGCTACCAAAACCAGACACATTGTCACCACGGAAAGCCATCGTTTCATACCATCTCCAAAATTCTTGAACTCATAAAAAATAGTCAGTGCGTCTGGACGTTGATTGCCTTCAACATTTGATCCCGACATGCAAGGCTACCAGACCACCCGTTAGATTGTGGTAATCGACATGGCCAAAGCCATTAGCTTTCATCAGGGATTTGAGCTCTTCCTGGCTGGGGTGCATGCGAATCGACTCGGCCAGATACTGGTAGCTGGAGGCGTCCCCAGCCACCCATTGACCCAGCTTGGGCAGCACCTTGAACGAATACCAGTCGTAAGCCTTTTCCAGCGGTTTGGCCACTTTGGAAAACTCCAGCACCAGCAACTTGCCACCGGGCTTGAGCACCCGGTTCATCTCAGCCAGCGCCACGTCCTTGTGGGTCATGTTGCGCAAGCCAAAAGCAACAGTAACAAGATTGAAATGATTGTCTGGAAACGGGAGTTTTTCTGCATCACACACCAGCGTAGGCAATACCACACCGGCATTGATCAGGCGCTCACGCCCTGTGCGCAGCATGGCTTCATTGATGTCAGTATGTACCACCTGACCGCTTTTGCCCACCTTACCGGCAAACGCCAAGGCCAGGTCACCCGTGCCGCCAGCAATGTCAAGCACCTTGTCACCCTCGTGCACATTGGCCACGGTGACCGTGTAGGCTTTCCAGATGCGATGCAGACCCATCGACATCAGGTCGTTCATAACATCGTATTTGGGGGCAACAGAGTCAAAAACGCCTTTGACATGGCTGGCCTTTTCAGCCTCTTCTACGCTTTTGAAACCGAAATGTGTGGTGCTCATAATTGAATCGCAATGTGACTTGAAAACGCCTTAATGGCTAGCGCAACTGCTGCCTGCCTTCTCTGGCATGGGCGCATCACGGTCCACCCCCGCAGCAATCAGGCGTGCGTTGTAGTCCGCCCACAACTGGTTCTGTTGGGAACCCAAAAAATACAAGTAGTCCCAGGAAAATATGCCCGTATCGTGCCCATCTGAAAATGACGGCTGAACAGCGTAATTGCCCACCGGTTCCAGGCCGCTGAGTGTCACGTCGCGCTTGCCGGTTTGCAGCACCTCTTGACCCGGCCCGTGGCCAGCCACCTCGGCCGAGGGCGAATACACCCGCATCAGCTCAAAAGGGATGCGGAACTTCGAACCGTCAGAAAAATCAATTTCGAGCACACGCGACTGGCTGTGCACCGTGATGTTTTGTGGCGCTGGAGCGCCGGCTTGCAAACCTGCCATGTTGATTACCCTTTACCAAGCCGCTCAAAGCGGACGTTTAAACGAATATGAAATTTTTTGACGCCGGTCTGCGAACTACCAGGATCTGCTGCGAAAGGTAACACGCTTCCTTAACGTACACAGCGCCGCCGTACAGAAAGCCCACTGTCTTTCATGGCATACGACACATTGCACCGCTACTGGACCGAACATTCCCCTTCGGTCGCGGTATCTGTGTTGGTATCTGTGCTGCTCTGGTCTGTGCCTGAGTCAGTCTGTGACGCTGTCGCAGCGGCGCCCTCTTTGGGCTTGCCTGAGGCTGGCTGATCTGTGGTGGTCGGCGTGCCTTGCTCTTGCGTGCTGATACTGCTCGTGGTCTTCTTCTTCTCGTCAAGCTTGGGGATCACCGGCGGCGGTGTGAAACCAATGCCCGGGTTGCGCGGCAGTATCACCGGGGGC
>MESQ01000071.1 GCA_001771065.1 Burkholderiales bacterium RIFOXYD12_FULL_59_19
TGAAGAATTGCTGACGCAAGATTTGCAGAACCGCATCGCTTATTTTGATGCAGATGCAGCCACCCACGCTGCAGCGCTTGCGGCACAGCGCAAAGCGCAGGGTCGCCCCGCGGATATGCGCGACACCTTTATTGCCGGAATTGCGCTGTCGCGGCGTGCTACGTTGGCAACGCGCAATACCAATCACTTTGGTGATTTGACAACGCCGGTAATCAACCCATTTTTAGCTCCCGCTAATGAGTAAAGGGGACGCTAAGCTTGCCGTCAAAACCATCCCGATAAATGGGATAAATTGGGATGGATAAATGGGGACGCTACCCTTTTCACGGCGCAGGCCTTGGGCTTTTTGTAGCCCGGATGAAGCAAAGCGCAATCCGGGGGGAACGACCGCGTGGCTGTGACCCTAGTCAGATTCCAATGAATGCTTCTGCTTGGCAGTGGCTTAAAAACCTGCTACAGTGCACACGTATACCGTGTAAAAATACATTCTTAAGGTTCAAGATGAACATCACACTTTCAGTTGACGAGCAAGTTGCGCAGCGGGCTCGCGACGCCGCGAAAAAAATGGGTAAAAGTCTCAATCAGCTTGTGCGCGACTACCTGGAACAATTGGCGGGCAGTGCTCGGCGCGGGCAGCAGTGGGCACAATTCGAAGCACGCTGCCTGAATTCGAATGCGAAACTAGGCGATTGGCACTTTAGTCGTGACGAAGCCAACGAGCGTTGACCTCATGGCCACGCGCAGCTTCATTGATACCAATGTCCTGATCTACGCAGAAGCGAGCGACGCGCCCTTGAAGCAGCAGCTAGCACTCGCGCTTGTCAAGCGCCTTTACGAAGATGCCCAAGGCGTCTTGTCAACCCAAGTTCTGCAGGAGTATTGCAACGTTGCTCTTAAAAAACTCAAGCTGTCGGCTCAACATGTGCGCTCACAACTCGAAATGTACGAGCAGTTTGAGGTTATTCAGGTCACCCCCGCCATCATTCACGCCGGATTGGACTTGCATCAAACGCGCAGCGTCTCGTTCTTTGACGCCATCATTCTGGCGAGCGCACATACGGCGGGCTGTGGTGTGCTCTACAGTGAAGATTTGAATACTGGCGAAACGATGCTTGGCGTTCGCATCGTGAACCCTTTTGGTTAATTCCATTTGAAAAAGGTGAAAAAGGGGACGCTACCCTTTTCAGATTAAAAGGATTAAAAGGAGACGCTTCCCTTTTACCAGTCATCCCAGGCATGACCTGGGATCCAGGACCCCAACTGCATGGATTGCGGATCAAGCCCGCAATGACAGCCTCGGCGCCCCCGCCGCAAAGTTCTTGGTCTCGCGCTCCGGCGACCATTCATGCATCTCTTGAACGATGAACTCGGCCAATGGCGTGATTTGGCCTTTGACGCTCGCTGCTTCCAGTGCTTTCATGTAGACATCTCGACGGCTCATCCGAATCACAGTCCACGGATAGCCGCCGGATGCCAGTAGCGTGTTCATCAAAAAGCGACCGATGCGGCCGTTGCCATCGAAGTACGGATGGATAAAGACGAAGAGGTGGTGCCCAAGCACGGCGCGAACGCAGGCTTGCGGCTCTGCTTCGAGCAAGTCCCACAGCGTTTCCAGTGAATCCAGCAAGGCCTCGCTGGGCAGCGGCGTGTGCATGGAGTTGCGAATAAAAATTGGGCCACGCCGATAGCCGGTGAGCGGACCGGCTTCGACGATGCCGGCAGTCACGGTCGGGCCGAACAGTTCGGCATACCAATCGTGGTGATCACGCTTGACCACGAGTCCGGCGTTGTCCTTGGCCAGTACTTTGCTAATGCTTTCCTTGACCGCCTGGAAGGCCTGGTAATAGCCCCTTGCAGCCAATGCGTCCCTGGTGCTGTTGTGCTCTGGGTCGCCATCCGGATTCCAGTCACCGCTGGTCACGCGCTCGATCAGCTCGTCGGTGACGCGATAGCCCTCGATGGACAGGGAGTTGTAGGCGTCAGAGGCGTAGCGCTCGTCGACCTGTGCCAGATAGTCGGCACCTTGTTTCTTGATGCCAGGCGCAGGTGGGAAGGTGTTGATCACATCCTGGCGCCATCCGGCCCACATTGATCGCAGACGCAGCACATAGGGCGAGCGTTCCTTGCTGGGCGCAATGGTGGGTTCGGCCAATTCAAAGGGATTGACCAGTTTGAGCGTGATCTTGAATTTGGCAAAAGCCTTCTGGATGCGCTCGGCCTCGTCGGGGCGTTTGACAAAGTCGAATGCAGCGGCCAACCGGCCTGCTGCCGTCACCATCTTGTCGCCAGCCAGCAGCGCCGGTAGCAATTCGGACGCATGACGGATGGTGGCCAGGGCGATCTCGGCCTCACGTGGGTTGTTCACAAAGAACGAAGGTCCGACCAGGCACAAAGCCTCGGCAACGGGCCAGGCTTGTAATCCACGGACTGCCACACGTGCATTGGGAACCCGGTTTTTGTCTGGATAGACAAGCAGTGAGGTGTCGAAGGGTAAATCCACCTTGGCGGTGCCGCTGTCGATCGTGACGCATGTGACCTGCCTGGGCACGGTGGTGTTGCCCGTGTGGAGCATCAGTGATGCCTCAGGGTTCAGGCAGTACCGCTTGCCAAAGCGCTTGCCCAGGTAGCCTGACACAAAGGCCCAAAAAGATGCGTACCACGCCGTGGTGTCTGCGTTGTTGTCGCTTGGGCTGCCACAGATGTACCACCCCTTCATCACGGGCCGCAGAAACCCCGTTTCGACCAACAGGATGCGCTGCTCGTCGTCCTTGAGGTCCGAGGCCTCAACAACTCCGTCGTGCTTTTCCTGAAGCCGCTTGAGGGTTTTCAGAGCCGCTGCGAGCGTTGGATTGCCCTTGGATTTGCCCCGTGATGGGTTCATGAATTTACTTTGTTATGTTTTTGAAAAATACTTTGGTATTGTATTGAAAATTACTTTGCTATTGCGCGGGAAAAAGGGGGCCCGGATGAAGCGAAGCGTAATCCGGAAAAAGGGCGGAAAAAGGGGACGCTACCCTTTTCACGTAGATTGGCATCTGGGCTACAGGCCTTAAAGAATAAAGGGTAGCGTCCCCTTTTCCCAAAGTCTTGTTTGGGCAAAATTACCAAACAACCGCTTTGATGATCAAATTTTGATATACATTTATTGAATGTGTATTTAACCGGAGTCCATCATGCAAGTTTCAAAATGGGGTAATTCATTGGCGGTGCGTTTCCCGGCGGGTTTAGTGCAAGCGCTTGACTTGAGAGAAGGTGAAGAAATTGACCTGCATCTGGTTGGCAGTCGGTCTTTTGAAGTTGCCAAAAAGCCCACAGTGACCGCACTGCTTGAACGCCTGCACCAGTATCGTGGGCGCCTGCCTGCAGATTTTCATTTTGACCGGTTGCAGGCCAACGAAAGAGGCGACGCTCTGTGAGCAAGCCTTTTATCGACAGCAACATTGTTTTATACCTTTTGTCTGGCGACACGGTCAAGGCCGACCGGGCGCAAACCCTGATGGCAGCAGGTGCCATCATCAGCGTCCAAGTTTTGAATGAAGTGACCTCGGTATGCCTGCGTAAGCTCAAAATGCCGTGGCCTGAGATTGACGATCTGCTGATGGCCGTCAAGGCCGCCTGCAAAGTGATCCCTTTGACTGTTGCATCGCACGAAAAAGCCGTAGCGCTGGCCAAGCGCTATCAGTTTTCTTTTTACGATGCCAACATTGTGGCTTGTGCGCTTGGGTCTGGTGCCCCCATGCTGCTGACTGAGGATATGCAGCACGGCTTGCAGATCGATGGCTTGGTGGTTAAAAACCCTTTCAAAAGTGTTCAAGAAAATGGCAAAAATGGGGACGCTACCCTTTTCACGGCGCAGGCCTTGGGTTTTTTGTAGCCCGGATGAAGCGAAGCGTAATCCGGGACAAAGGTCTATAAATCGGTTAAATTCTGACCATTCAGGTCAGAATTGGAGTTCAATATGCAAACTTGGCAAATGCAAACCGCAAAAGCGCGGTTTTCTGATGTGGTCAGAAGCGCAAAGAGCGATGGGCCGCAGGACATCACCGTCCATGGCAAATCGGTCGCTGTGGTGCTGTCACGCGATTTGTTTGATCGGCTCAGCGGCAATTCGCAGTCCTTGCTAGAGTTCATGCAGCGCTCTCCCTTGTGCGGTCTAGATGATCTGACTTTCGAGCGCGACCAGAGCATGACGCGAACTATCGAGCTATGAGCTATGAGCTATGAGCTATTTGATCGACACCAATGTGATCTCGGAGCTGCGGCGCAAGCAGCCTGATGCCAATGTTGTGACTTGGTTTGCTGCAAGATCGACACAATCACTGTATGCGAGCGTGCTCACTTTGGGTGAAATTCGTAAAGGGATTGAAACGCTTGGTAGCGATAGGGTAGATGCGGCCAGGCGACAGGCTTTATGCGATTGGCTGGATGTTGATCTGCCCATGTTTTTTATGGGCCGCATTCTGAGTGTCGATTTACCAGTCGCTGAGCGTTGGGGGCATCTACAAGCCCATGCACGCCGCCCATTGCCGGCCATCGACAGTTTGTTGGCAGCAACGGCACTACAGCACAACCTGAGCTTGGTCACGCGCAATGTGCGTGACTTTGCCGGCCTGGGTTTAAACGTCATCAATCCCTGGGATTCCTTAAACACTTGAATGAACAATTTCATTCACAAAATGGGGACGCTACCCTTTTCACGGCGCAGGCCTTGGGTTTTTTGTAGCCCGGATGAAGCGAAGCGCAATCCGGGGGAAACGACCGCGAGTGCAAATGCCCGACGCGAGAAGTACCATGCAAATCGCTATTGACTTACCGAATGACTTTGTCGCTTTTCAGGACAAAGAACGCGCTGCGCAATCCAAAGGGCTCCCGGTGCACGGCGTCTTGCTCGTAGGTCAGGCCTTCGTGCTGCGCCATCAGGTTGGCACGCTCACGCAACACGGCGCTTGAGTTAAACACCCAATCAACAAAGTCGATCTCTTGCGGTGACCAGTCGCACACGGGGGCGCTTAGGTAGTCTGTCGCCCATTCCGGGCCATTGCGGGTGCTGGCGTGCCAGTACAGGTGCTCGTTAATTTTTGTGCGGCCGGTGAGCCCTTCTGCAATGTAGGGGTTGGCCGCAATGCCCCGACGCACATAGGTGCAGGCGCTCACAAAATCCCCCTGCCTAAACGCAATTTGACCCGCCTGGTACCAGTGCGCCGGTGAATCTGCGGCTTCTTTCAGATAGCTTTTCATGGCACTTTTGGTGTCGCCCATGAGCATGCGCACGCCTAGGTTGTCACCGGGGCACCAAGCAGGTTGCGCAGTTCTCGGATATCGTGGGCGGCGTCTGCGCCGTCAAGGCCCACCTCATGCAGGGCATGACGGGCACACATGCTGCTGGCAGGCATACCAGCATTTGCATTTGATTTGGCCGAGCCTGCTAACGGGCGTGGCCATGCAAAACACGGGCCTGCCACCGCTAGTAGCCTGGCAGCCATGCTGGGCGCCATAGGGCTGATGGCGCTCAACCTGGGCGACGCACCCGTGGCTACGGTTAGCTTTGCCGTAGCTAATGGTCGCCCTGCCCACTGGCTTGGCGGTGATGTGCCGACCTTCCCTTGCCCTGCCCCTGTAGGAGCTGCGCCCTTGCTGCGATGGTTTTTGGCTATTGGCAGCCATCACGGCAGCCCATCAGCGCGGGAGTTTTTAGCGCCAGAACGACCACCTGAATTGGCTCAGACGGGTGTAGACGGCGGCATAGAGGCAGACTGTTAGCCCTAAACAAATGGCTAATGCCCAGGTGTTGTACATGAACACCAGCGCCAGCACACAAGGGAAAGCCGCCATAAGCCAACACAGGGGGCTGGCAAAACCATTTTGGAGCCGGGCCGACATGTTGGGGCAGCGTCGGCACACCACACGGCGGTGAAACAGGTGGTGCAGGTGCATGCGGTCGGCAGAAGATGGGTGGTGGCCGTCCCGGCGAAGGCGCCTAAGTACAGAAAAAACCACCTCCAGCACCGGGTACGCGCAGATCAATATGGTGGCCCAGGCGTTGATCTCAGTGTGACGCATGGGCAGCAAGATGGCCAGCCAGGCCAGCAAAAAACCCATTAAATAGGCCCCGCCATCGCCCAAAAAGAGCTTGCCAAACGGCCAGTTGATGGCGCCAAAGCCTAGTGCACAGGTGGCTACCACAAAGCACACCGTGGCCACGGGTGCGTCACCCAGGTTCAGGGCCATCAGGCCCAGTGCGCTCAGCATGATGGCCAAGCTGCCAGCGGCCAAGCCGTTGAGGCCGTCAATGATGTTGATGGCGTTGGCCACGCCGCCTGCCGCAAAGGCGGTGAAGATGACCGCCAGCGGCCACCATTGCAGCAGCCAGTCTAGCGGCGGAAAACCGGTGTTTTGCATGGCCACACCGGTGATCAGGCAGGCCAGCACACCACTGGCCATGGTGGCCAGCAGACGCGGCAACACGCCAACCACTTTGGTAAAGTCTTCGGCCAGGCCAAACACAAAGGCTGGTATGCCAGCGAGCAGCATGGGGGTTAATATGCCGCGCACATCAGGCCCGACCAGCAGCCAGGCCACCAACAAGCCCATTGCAATGGCAATGCCGCCAATGCGTGCGGTGTCTTGTACATGGATTTTTTGCACGCCAAAAGTGCTGTCAGCGCTAAGGTGCCCGTGCCAACGTTGCGTGCTAACTATGGCCACACCAGACAGCACGCAGACACTAAAGATAACGATGTAACTACTCAATGGCATAACGCAGGCCTGAGAGCGTAATGGTAGGCGTTGACAATGGTTCTCCCTATTTGACGAGGTATTGGTTTGATTTGTTATGTCGGTCACTATGGATTATAGATAGCGTTTTTTTGACCTATCCGCCCCGCCCCGTTGCCCAAGCCTGTCTTGTGTAAGGGTGTGTAAATAAAGGAAATAAAGGGGACGCTACCCTTTTGAAATAAAGGGGACGCTACCCTTTTTCGCCCGCAACGCACGAACTCAAGCCGTGACGGGCATCGGCTGCACTGCCAGACGCAGTCCCATTGCCGCCAAAATGGCGGTCAGGCTGCGTAACTCTGGGTTGCCGCTGGGTGACAGCGTGCGGTAGAGCTGGGTTGCATTGAGGTGCGCTTTTTCTGCCAAAGCAGGTACGCCGCCACGCGCTTTAGCAATTTGACGCAGGGCCACCATCAGGTCGGCTGGGTCACCATCTTGCAGCAGGTCGTTAAGGTAGTCGGCGGCAAAAGCAGAGTCTTGCGCAAACATTTCGGCCATGGCGTCATCATGGAATAAAAGGGGACGCTACCCTTTATCGTTGTTAGAACAAAAGGGTAGCGTCCCCTTTTTGTTTCCTTTTTGTTCCCCCCTTTTTGTTCCCCCCTTTTTGTTCCCCCCTTTTTGTTCCCGTGCCCCCTGCCCTTGTAGGAGCTGCGCCCTCGCTGCGATGGTGTTTGGGTAGTAATCCCGTAGCCCGGATTGCGCTTCGCTTCATCCGGGCTACAAGATAACTGAACTGCTTTTTGCGCACCAAGGTGGATGTGCTGGTGATGGGGGATTGGGTGGTGCGGCGGGGGCGGGGGTAGAGGCATGGATTGCCACGGCGCTGGTGCGCCTGGCAATGACGGGGTCAGGCTTGCAGCCTGCCCTGCTCAACTGCCTGGCGCAGCAGCGCATTCACCCTGGTTTGCCAGCCCTTGCCGCTGGCACGCAGGGCCGCGGCCACATCGGGGTCTACCCGAATGGATAGCATTGGGCGCACTACCGCCGCAGGTGGTCTGCCGGGTTTGCGGCGCATGAGGGCAAACTCTGCATCGCTAACCTCGTGGGTGTCAGGGTCGGCGGCAATGCCAGCGTTGATCCGCGCCTCTTCCGCGGGCGTATTCAAAAGGATTTTTCGGCCATCACGAAGCGTCAAATGTGTTTGCATAAAGTAGTTTTTCCCGGTTATTGGTTTTGCGCAGGCTGATGATGCGTCGGCACTCACCGCGGTCAACAAAAGCCACGAAATACAGCCTGTCACCCTGTACCGCCAACGCGCACTGGCGCGGCTCGCCATACGTGCGACGCGCATCAAACCACGTCAGCGCCGTATTCCAATCGAGTTCAATCGCTATCGCCAGCGAAACACCATGTTTTTGCACATTTGCTTCATCTTTAGCTGGGTCAAACTCGATTTTCGAGGTCGAAATTCTATTGACGAGAATTGTATTTGTCAATACATAAAATAAAAGGAATAAAAGGAGGAATAAAAGGGGACGCTACCCTTTTTGCTCAGATAGCGGTTCAACCGACGCAGTGGCCGCGAGGGTCTTGGGCACTGTCTTGCAGTTGGGTAGGTGGCAGCCTGAAAGCGCGGCAAGCCGTTTGCCAGTCCTGTTCATCCTGTTCGGTTGTCACCGACCACTCAATGTCGTCGGGCCACAGACCACATTTGCACGATGATTAAAAGGGGAAAAGGGGACGCTACCCTTTTAATTGATTGGTTATAATATTGTTATTACTTTTAAGGACCATCCATGCTTACATCCATGCGCCAAATTGGGAATTCCAGAGGGGTGTTAATCCCGGCCGCCTTTCTTGCGTCTTGCCAGATCGAAGATCAGGTGGATATGCAGTTGCAGGATGGCCAGATTGTGATCAAGCCAGTTCGCCGCAAGCTGCGCGACGGTTGGTTTGTTGACACCGCTGCACCCTCTAAAGCGGTCTTGGCCCAAGAAAAATTAGAGTCGCAAGACTGGATTGACGCACCCGTTGCCGATGACAGCGAGTGGGTATGGTAAGCCGGGCGGTTGTATCGCGCGGTGACGTGTATTGGGTCAACCTTGACCCTACTATCGGTAGCGAGATTCAAAAGACGCGCCCTGCGCTGGTGGTGTCACCAGACGACATGAACACCGAATTGCCCCGAGTCATCATCGCGCCCGTCACCAGTGCCGGGCGGCCTATGGGGTGCCGTCCCGAGGTGATTTTTGCGGGCAAGAACGCGCGCATTTTGTTAGATCAGGTGCGGTACGTGGACAAGATCAGGTTAGGGAAAAAAATGGGCAAAATCGATGAAAAAGTCTGGCATGTTGTTTTGTTGGAGATGCTTGCCTAAATTGGGTTAAAGGCGGCGCTACGCTTTTAATGCGGTTGTAGGGCGGACTTCAGTCCGCCAGGCCGACTGAAGTCGGCCCTACAAAGCCCATGACCATCACCATGGACGAAGTGGTTTACGAGGGGCTGGTGCGCGTGGTGGGCCGACGCAAAATCAGCGCTTTTCTTGAGCGGCTGAGCACTTGACGCAGCAAAGAGCCCTGAGTCCACGCACAGTGGCCGCATACCGGGACATGTTTGTGTTGTTCCTGGATTTTGCGACCACTCAAGGTGTGAAATCGCCTGCAGAAATGAAACTGACGGACATCACTGCGGAGTTGATTCTGGCCTTTCTTGACCACCTGGAGCAAGTGCGCCACAACACGGTTCGCAGCCGCAATGCCCGGCTTGCCGCCATGCGATCGTTCTTGAAGTTTGCCGCGCATCGTGATGTCACATCACTGCATGTCATTGAGCGTGCACTTGGGGTACCCATGAAGCGTTTTGAAAGGCCTATGCTTGGTTTTATGTCACGTGACGAAATGCTGGCTGTGATTGGCACGCCAGGTAGTAGCTGGATCAGTCAGCGTGACCATTTGCTGTTGGGGCTGCTCTACAACACGGGTGCGCGGGTTTCCGAAATTATTGGGGTAAAGGTTTCAGACGTGATTCTCGATAGTGCTGCTTGTGTGCACCTGCATGGCAAGGGGCGCAAACAGAGAACGGTGCCGTTGTGGCATTCAATTGCAACGGAAACCAAGGTATGGTTGAAGCTCAATCCACTATTGGGTGCGGCATCTGCACTTCTGCCAAACCGTGAGGGTGAGGCTATGACTCGCGACAACGTGACCAAACGTCTTGCTTTGGCCGTGGCCACGGCAGCCAAGACGGTCATCACTTTGGAGCAGATGCAAATCTCACCACACACGATTCGCCATACGACTGCCATGCATCTACTTCAGTCGGGAGTCGATATCAGTGTGATTGCCTTGTGGCTGGGCCATGAGAGCCCTTCGACCACCCACCATTACGTTGAGGCAGACCTGGCAATGAAAGATCGCGCACTGGCAAGGTTGCAAGGGCCGGATGAAAAAATTCACCGCTACCATGCACCCGACTCATTGTTGGATTTCTTGAAAACCCTGTAAATTATGCAGAGCAATCGAGCTTGCCAATCGTCCTTTCTCAAGGGAATCGACATGCTCGATTTCAAACCCTATTCATAACTGGAGACTATGCATAAGGGCACGTCAGAGACGCTCGCCACATTCGGGTGTCGCGCAAGTCCATCTATGAAATCTCAACCGCCGATACCCGCCACTCATATATGTTGCAAGCTGGTCGAAAACGGGGACTGCAGTCATCGAAATCCTCGTCACGCTGCTGATGGTCAAGCGACTGAGCCGATGTTGGGAGCCATCTCAATGAGCCCTGCAGTCCGACAATTCAATACATGCCATGGAGTCAGCCGTGATAATATATGTCATGGCTGATCGAAAAATTGTCGACGATACGCACCACATTACGCAAAAGCGTGGGAATGGTCAGCTTCGACGTGAAATTTGGGTTGATGCGCAAGGTCAGGTGACTCGTTACAACCTTGCGTACATCAATCATTCACTGAACGGCGCCGATAACGGACGCCTGGTCGGTTTTGACAACCAGCATGGGTATCACCACCGGCACTATTTCGGCGTTGTGGCTGCGGTTGAATTCACGAGTTTTGACGACATTGAAGATCAGTTCCAGACCGATTGGACTGCACTTAGGAGCACAGCATGAAAAATGTCACCCTTAAAGTAGGTAACGAACAAGATTTCTTTCGCAGAGGGAACGAGTTGGCAAGATTGGCTGACGCTGGTCAACCGATGCCAGAGGAGCGCACTGTCAGCTTTGAAGATCCTGCCGATCTCCTGCGCCTGCTGACTGCCAGTCGACTTGACGTGTTCCGCAGTGTCAAGGGTGAACCAGGCTCGATCACAGTCATCGCTGGGCGACTGCATCGCGATCACAGCGCCGTCAAACGTGATGTAGACCAGTTGGCACAAGTCGGACTTGTGACGATAGAAACCAAGATTCTTCCAGGTCATGGTCACATGAAAGAGATTCGAGCATCTGCAGGCATTTTCCGCCTCGAAGCGATGGTGATGTGAAGAGCTTGTGCTGACAAGATGTTGACTGTCAACTATCAGGCGAATGGAAATTCTTTGCGGCGCTTGCGTTTGCATTCCTGCATTGGCAACAATGAGTTCGCGCATTCTTGGACCGAGCCCAAGCCCGAAACCTAGCACCCCAGTGCCTGAAAACGTTTGCGCAACTGATACAGCTTCATCTGAACATCTTTCAGGTCCGACTGTGTCGCCTTCTTCTCATCCTGGTGCGCCCAGACATGGCGCGTCTGAGTAGACCGTCTTTCCGGCCTCCTGACACTTGAAGACGGTTCTGGACGCAGGTGGGAGCTTTTGCGCATAGCCGTGCAGCGCAACCATGGCTGTGCAGATCAAAGCAGGGGTTATCAGAAGTCGAATATGCATGGCGGTTCACTTTTGTATGACGAGATTGGTTTGCCCTATGCGCCCGCTGGCAAAGGCTTTGGCATCGTCGGTGAAGCGCCCGGATGTCACTACAAAACCTCCAGCGGCGCCGTTGGCGGCCATGACGCCATAGAGTTCGCGCACCACCGTGACACCCACGGTGAACGCTTTCCACTGCTTGCACTGCACCAGAAACTTGTCGCCACCTTTGCGCAGCACCAGGTCAACACCGCCGTCGGCACCACCGCCGCCGTTTTCAATCACCTGGTAGCCTTGCTGGCGAAATCCTTCGCCGACCAAAAGTTCGAACTCCTGCCAGCTCATGTTGTTCAGCGCATTGGCTGACGCGCTGCTAACCACGTTGGAAACAAGACTTTTCCGTTTGGATCGGCCGTATGCAGACGTCGCTGCACCCATGAGGCAAAGCAATGGCAGCAGATACTGCCCAACCGTCGCCAGTGATTTCCAAACGGTCTGGGTCACGACTGTGCCGACCTGCCCGGGGGCGATCAATGCGACGACTTCATGTGTTGCCACGCCGTGCAGCCACAGATATGACACCAGGGCCAGTACACACCCTGCCCACCAAGGCATTAAGGCGACCAATTCCACCAGGTCCTCTGCGGGACTGCTTTTCTTTCTACGGGCCATTGAGCCTACTCCCTAAACTGATAATTATTCTTGGTTCATTGTGCGTCACTTCAACGTCACCAATGGTCTCGTGACCTAAATTGTTTCAGATCGTCATGCGCGCCGCTGGCTCCGATCATCCGCATACAGGTACTTTTGAAACCCGACGAACATGGTCCGAATCTGCGCTGTGCCGCCCAAGTCGGCCACCGCGTCCGAGATCGCATTGTGGTACTTGAGCCGCAGTAACGAGGTGAGCTTGTCGGCGTCCAACTGGTGGCCATCATGCTCTGGATTCGTCGCGCCTTTCGGCTTCGTTCACGGTGCTCAGTGGTAATCGTCTTCACGTTGGTGGCGAATGGCACCAATGATGATGGTGTTGCTGTCCACAATCTCAAATAGTGCTACATAACCCGTGTGACCAAACGGAATAATAAGTTCACGAATAAATGAGCTGGTCCCTGCCTTGCGGCATGCAAACGGCGAGGTTTCCAACAAGGCCAAGCCTGCCTTGATGGCCTGCACGGCTCTGTCGGGGATATCCAGGTCGCCAGTTTCACTGTCCAGTTCACGTTGCAGCGCAAAATCAAACAGCTGCGCCAGGTCAACTGCGGCAGCTTCGCTGAACACAACTGTGTATGTCATCCGCCGCGCTGCGTTTTGGCCTGTCGGGCCGCAACCAGCCTGGCTTCCAAGTCGGCAATCACCACCGCAGCAGGAATACCGCTGCCGTCGCGCTTGGTCGCTTCGATGGCAGCAATACCGCGTCGGATGAACTCTGCCTGATTCTTGCGCTTGGCTACCGTGGTGCGAACCGCGTTCTCCACGAATTGAGACAGCGATTCGCCCTGCTCAAGCACGCCTTCAAGTTCAAGCCGGAAGTCAGGGGCGACACGAATAGGAGGGAGTGTGGCTGTTTTCATGGATTTATTGTATTGCAACTGCTATGCAAATCCAGGCATTCAAAGCACGCCGCTGAAAGCCCGGGCCAGCAGGGATTTTTTCATCCGGTCAACACATCGACTGGCGCACCCGTGGGCTGGCCGTCTTTGAACGGCACGAAGACGACCTTGTAGCCACTGTGCGGTCGGCGGTTCCATGAGCCATGCTCGCCAATGAACATGCCGCTGGCAAACGGCTGGCCCAGCGTGTTGCCCTTGGCCGACACCAAACCCAATGGCGCGACGTGCGCACCCAGGGCGTAGTCTGGCGCCACGGCCTGCGCCACACGCGCAGGGTGCTGGGGTTTTACCCGCGTGTCCACGTGCTGACCAAAGTAGCTGTACGGCCAGCCGTAAAAACCGCCGTCGCGCACCGAGGTCAAAAAATCGGGCACCAGGTCGTTGCCGAGCTCGTCACGCTCATTCACCACCACCCGCAGACCCGGCGCTGCACGCGGCACGGCACCCGCTGGCCAACCGAGGGCAGGCGCGATGTTCAGGGTGGGACCAGTGCGTGCTCCGGGGCTGGCAGCATGCCTGCGGAGCGGGTTGACGGCATGTTGAAGCCTTTTGATAGGAGGTGCTGATCCTAAAGAGCGCTTGACAAGACAGACGTTCGCCAACACACAGATAGCCCGAAACCTGTCGAGGCGATGCCCCTCCTTGGGTCAGGCTCAGCAGCACCGCCAGTGTCCGCTACCGCACGGTCGTGAACAAAGTAACGATGCAACATCAATTTTTTTAGGAGAATGAAATGACCCAGTTTCAAATTGCCGTCATCGTTGGCAGCCTTCGACAGGATTCATTTAACAAGAAGCTGGCCACGGCGCTGCCCAAGCTGTCCCCGCCTGAATTCACCTTCAAGCAGGTCCGGATCAGCGACCTGCCGCTGTACAACCAGGACGACGACGAGCATCAGGCGGCATCGGTGGTACGGCTGAAATCGGAGATCACGGCGGCGCATGGCTTGCTATTTGTCACACCTGAATACAACCGGTCGATGCCTGGTGTGCTGAAAAACGCCCTTGACCACGCCTCACGCCCGTATGGCGACAGCGCCTGGGCGGGCAAACCCGCAGGCGTGCTGGGCGTGTCCGTCGGTGCCATCGGCACGGCCATGGCGCAGCAGCATTTGCGCAACGTGCTGGCCTATTTGAACGTGCCGACGCTGGGCCAGCCCGAGGCCTTCATCCAGGTTAAGGAGGGTCTATTTGACCCGGACGGCTGCTTTGGCGAAGGCAGCAGGAAGTTTTTTCAAAGCTGGATGGACCTCTACGTGGCATGGATCAGGAAACACGCGGCATGAACAAACCCAGTCACCACTTCAGCGACCTGTTCGCGCAGCTTGGGCTACCCAACGACAACCAGAGCATCGCGCAGTTTTTGAGCAACTACACAGGGAGGTCACAGGGCGTGAGGTTGCCCGATGCGCCCTTCTGGACAAGATCGCAAGCGGCCTTCTTGCGGGAATCATTGAGCCAGGACTCTGACTGGTCTGGCCTGGTGGATCAGCTGAGCAAGGCGCTTCGTGACACGGCAGGGCAACCACCACAATGGCAAGCTTTCAGTCCTGTCGCTGCGGGTGTGGTCAATAACCTCACAGCACATCGCGCAGCCGGTGGTACAGCGTGCCCAGCACCAGACTGGGCATGCGCAACAGCGGACCGCCCGGAAAACGACGGTGCTGCAATTGGGCAAACAAATCAAACTGCTCGGCCTGGCCCGCCACCGCTTGTGCCACCAGTTGCCCGGCCAGGCCGGTGAGCGCCACACCATGGCCACTGAACCCTTGCAGGTAATACAGGTTGTCGCCCAGGCGGCCGAAGTCGGGCGCGCGGTTCATGCTGATGTCGACAAAACCACCCCATAAGAACTCGACCGGCGTGTTGCTTAGCTCGGGAAAGACCTTGGCCATGCGCTGGGCCATCAGCGCTTGCAGATTGGCTGGGGTGCGGGTGGTGTAGCTGACGCGGCCGCCAAACAACATGCGGTGGTCGGCGCTGAAGCGAAAGTAATCGAGGATGAAATTGTTGTCACACACCGCCGCGTTGCTGGGGATCAGGCGCTGGCATAGTTCGGGGTCGAGCGGCGCGGTGCCAATGATGTAGGTGCCCACCGGCATGATACGCGGCGCAATGTCGGGGGCCACCGCCGGGCCATATTCGGCCAGCATGCAGTTGCCGGCCAGCACGCCAAAGGGCGCGGTGACCGAACCCTGGGTGGTGCTAGCGGTGAGCTGCTTGCCACGCTGCAAACCCGTAACCGCCGAATACTCGTAGATCTGCACGCCCAGACTGCGAGCGGCGCGCGCCAGCCCCAGGCCATATTTGAGCGGATGCAGGTGGCCCGACTTGCGCTCAAAAGCGCTGGCCTGGTAGAGCGGGCTGGCAATGTGGCGCTGCACGTCTGCACCCATGGCAAACTCGGTCACCAGGCCGTAGTGCGCCATGGCCTGCATCTCGGCGGCCAAGGCACGCGCCTTGCGGGCCGAGTCGGCCACGTGCAGGTAGCCGTGCTGACGGTCGCAGTCGATCTGAAAGTCGGCAATGCGCTGGTCGATCAGGTCGAGCGAGGCCAGCGACAGGTCCCACGCCTGCCTGGCCTGTGCGGGGCCGAGTTGCTGCTCAAAAGGCGCCTGGCCGCTGGCATAACCCACAATGGCCTGGCCGCCGTTGCGCCCGGACGCCCCGGCACAAACCCGGTCAGCCTCCAGCACCACCACCTGGTAACCGCGCTGCGCCAGCTCAATGGCCGCCGACAGGCCGGCAAAACCGGCGCCGACCACCAGCACGTCGGCAGTGATGTGGCCCTGCAAAGGCGGCGCCACGGCGTCACGCTGTACGCTGGCCTCGTAGTAGCTGTGTTGGTTAAGCTGGGTGTCGGAGTCGAGCAGCATGCAATGGGACTTTCAGGCAAGTTTGGCAATCTGGCCGCACAGGTAGGTCCAGACGAAGGTGGCGGCTGCGTTGCTGGTGAGCTCGGCGTGGTCATAGGCGGGTGCCACCTCGACGCAGTCCATGCCGATTTGGTTCAGGGGGCTGAGTTCTTCCAGCAGGGTCAGCACCTGCGAGCTGCTCAGGCCACCGGGCTCGGGTGTGCCGGTGCCGGGGGCAAAGGCGGGGTCGAGGCAGTCGATGTCAAGGGTCAGGTAACACGGGCGCTCCCCCAGGCGCGCCAAAATTTGCGCAACGACCGGTTGCAGCGCCGCACCGTCGAGCCCGCGCAACTGGCGGCCGGTAAAGATCAGGCCGCCCTGGTCCTGCACATAGTTGCGCGCCGCCCGCGTACCGCTGGAGCGCAGGCCGATTTGCACCGTGTGCTGCGGGCTTACCAGGCCCTCCTGAATGGCTTCATAGGTCCAGGTGCCGTGGCCCGAGGGCTCGCCAAAGTGGTCAACCCAGGTGTCGCAATGGGCGTCAAAATGCACCAGCGCCAAGGCCCCATGCTGTTGATGAGCGGCGCGCAACAGCGGCAAGCTGATGGAATGGTCGCCGCCCAAAAAAACGCAGTGGTGCCGCGCCATCAGTGCGCTGGCCTGGGCCTGGATGCGTTCGCGTACCTCGGCCAACGGCGAGGCGTTGGGCAGGCGCATGTCATGGCCGTCGCCCAGGTGCCCCAGTGGCGTGACCTCAAAATGCGGGTGGATACCATCGCACAGCATCAGGCTGGCGCTGCGAATGGCCTGCGGGCCAAAACGCGCGCCGGGCCGGTTGGTCACCGCGCCGTCAAAGGGCACACCCACCACGGCAAAGGGCTGCTGCGCCAATTCGGGCGCAGCCAGAAAACGGTTGCTGTTGTTGGCGTAGGCAAATTCACCGATTGACATGAAAACATCCTTGAAAGAAGCGCTTGCTTGACAGGCTGGCAGGCCAGCACCGACACTGCAAATTATCCGGAGTTGGGGCGCTTTTACGGTACCAATTCGCCTACCATCGATCAATCCACTGACCCGCCAAGCGGATGTGCCACCTCATCGGGCATGACGCATTTATTTTTTCACCGTTCCTTTTCCAACGTGACCCCCTCCAGTCAAGATTCGACCCGCGCCGCGCCGCGCTGGCTTGCCTACCTGTTACTGGCCACCAGCATGTCGCTGGTCGGCAGCTATGTGGCCCTGAGCAAGCCACTGGTGCTTGCCCTGCCCGTCTTTTTGCTGGCCTGGCTGCGCTTTGGCATAGGCGTGCTGGCCATGCCACATTGGCTGATCAAGCCCGCCAATGAACCGTCCATGCGCCGCAGCACCAGGGGGCTGCTGTTTCTGGAGTCGTTCCTGGGCAATTTTCTGTTCACCATTTGTATGCTGTTTGGTGTCAGCCTGACCACGGCGGTGTCGGCCGGCATCATCATGGCTACCCTGCCCACCGTCGTGGCGCTGCTGAGCTGGTTGTTCTTGCGTGAGCGCATTGGCTTGCGCGTGTGGGCGGCGATTGCGCTGGCCGCCATCGGCATCGGCTTGTTTTCAATTTCAAAATCTGATCAGTCTGCGCCTGCGGGACACAACGCCTTGTGGGGCAACCTGCTGGTTTTTGCCGCCGTGTTGTGCGAAGCCGCCTACGCCGTGATTGGCAAGAAGCTAACCGGCACCTTGTCACCCAAACGCATCACCGCGCTGATCAACCTGTGGGGCTTTGCCCTGATAACTCCCTTTGGTCTTTATGCCGCCTGGGGCTTTGACTTCCTGGCGGTGCCAGCACCCATGTGGCTGCTGCTGGTGTTTTACGCGCTGGCCGCCAGCGTCTGGACCGTGTGGCTCTGGATGACCGGGCTCAAGACCATTGCGGCTGCGCGCGCCGGCGTCTTCACTGTCATGCTGCCCATTTCAGCGGCGCTGGTCGGTGTGCTCTTTTTAGGTGAACGGCTCACGGCCCTGCAACTGTTTGCTTTTGCCCTGTGCCTGGCTGGCGTGCTGCTGGCGACCCTGCCGGTTCGCGTTAAAACAAACGCGTCGCGCTGACCACGATGCCGTCGGCGTCGGCATACAGCCAGTCGCCAGGGTGGACCCAGACACCCTGAATCTGCACGGCCAGATCCCGCAGGCCCAGGTTCTTTCTTTCAGTCGGCATGGGCATGCTGGCCAGCGCGCGAATGCCCACATCCAGTGCGGCCAGCTCCGCCACGTCGCGCACACAGCCGTCAATCACCACCCCGGCCCAGCCATTTCTGGCAGCTGCTGCACCCAGGTTGCCGCCCAGCAAGGCGCGGCGCAGTGAGCCCGCACCGTCTACCACCAGTACCTTGCCAATACGCCCGGCAGGCGTCTCATCAAACCCATCTGATTCAACGGCCGCCTTGACCAGGGTGTTGTCTTCAAAGCATTTGACGGTAACCACCAGGCCGCAAAAAACACGGCGCGCACCGAAGTCCTTGAACACCGGCGGCAGTACCCGAAAGCGTTCGGGGACCTCATTTTTGTGGGCATCGCACAAATCACAGGTGGCAAAAGAAGGGGTCATAAAAATCGTCCTGGCAGGGTTAATTGGCCTTGAAAATTGTAAATCGGCAAAAAACCCGGCCCAAGTCAGCGTTTTCCCAGCAGAATTTGCGTCTGCCCCCTATGAAAGCGCTGATTTCTCCAGTAGGATTCGCCCCCATCCAGCCGATCTTTTTTGCTGGTGTTTGATCAACTACGAAAAGGACCTCCTTATGGCAACTGCAAAAAAAGCACCGGCTAAAAAAGCTGCTCCCGTCACCAAAGCCGCTCCTGCCAAAAAAGCAGCCCCGGCAAAAGCTGCGGCACCCGCAAAAAAAGTAGCTGCCAAAGCCGCTGCACCTGCCAAGGCGGCGGCACCAGCCAAAGCTGCAGCCCCCGCCAAGAAAGCAGCCGCACCTGCTAAAAAAGCGGCACCTGCCAAGAAGGTTGCGGCCACAAAGGCCCCTGCTGCCAAACGCACCGTCAATGCTGCTTTCATGAAAGCCATGACGCCCAGCACCGCACTGGCCGCCGTGGTTGGTTCAAAAGCCCTGCCGCGCACCGAAGTGGTCAAGCAACTGTGGGTCTACATCAAGGCCAACAAACTGCAAGACGCCATTAACAAACGCCTGATCAACGCCGATGCCAAACTGAAGGAAGTGTTTGGCAAAGCGCAAGTCACCATGTTCGAGATGGCTGGTTTGATTGGCAAGCATTTGAAATAATTCTGTAGCAAGCCAAGTTTCAGGGGCCGACGCAAGTCGGCCTTTTTGTTTGTGGCATCATGCGGCCCAACAACAATCGTTTACCGATGCTTCGTTTTTTCCTGACCCGTTTCAGCCTGATCATTCCCACCTTCATCGGCATGACGCTGGTGGCGTTCTTTCTGATCCGGATGGTGCCCGGCGACCCCATAGAAACACTGGCCGGCGAGCGCGGCATAGACCCCGCGCGCCATGCCGAGTTGCTCAAGGCCTACGGCCTGGACCGCCCGGTGTTGGTGCAATACGGCATCTACATTGGCCGCGTGCTGCAGGGTGACCTGGGCAAGTCCATCATCACCCACGAGCCGGTCCTAAACGAATTCATGGCGCTGTTTCCAGCCACCATTGAACTGGCGGTTTGCGCCATTTTGTTTGCGCTGATCATCGGCATCCCGGCGGGCATCCTGGCGGCTGTCAAGCGCAACACCATTCTGGACCATGGCGTCATGGGCGTGTCGCTGACCGGCTACTCGATGCCGATCTTCTGGTGGGGGCTGCTGCTGATCCTGCTGTTTTCGGTGCAACTCGACCTGACCCCGGTGTCAGGGCGTATCTCGGTGATGTATTACATCGAACCGGTCACCGGTTTCCTGTTGATCGACACCTGGATGGCCGGTGACATGGATGCCTTTTGGTCGGCGGCTACACACCTGATCCTGCCCACCATTGTGCTCGGCACCAACCCGCTGGCCGTGATCGCGCGCATGACGCGATCAAGCATGCTCGAAGTGCTGGGTGAAGACTACATTCGCACGGCCAGAGCCAAGGGCTTGTCGAACTTCCGGGTGGTGTCACTCCATGCGCTGCGCAACGCGCTGATCCCGGTGATCACCGTGATTGGCCTGCAGGTTGGCGTGCTGTTTACCGGGGCCATCCTGACCGAGACCATTTTTTCCTGGCCCGGCGTGGGCAAATGGATGATCGAAGCCATTGGTCGGCGTGACTACCCGGTGCTGCAAGGCGGCATGCTGCTGCTGGGTGGCATGGTCATGGTCGTCAACCTGCTGGTGGATGTGACCTACGGCATCATCAACCCACGCATCCGGCATTGACGACACCCACCATGACCACGCTTGCCGACACCCCTGCCCTGATCGAACCACCGCACCGCTTGCGCGAGTTCTGGGATTATTTCAGCACCAACAAAGGTGCGGTGGCTGGCTTGGTCGTTGTACTGGGGGTGCTGCTGATGGCGGCCTTTGCGCCCTGGATTACGCCCTATGCGCCCAACGACACCGACCCCAGCGTCTTCCTGACCCCGCCCGCCTGGCAAACCGGCGGCTCCAGCGCACATTGGCTGGGCACCGATGCCATTGGCCGCGATATTTTGTCGCGCCTGATTCATGGCGCCCGCCTCTCCTTGGCCATTGGTCTGGCGGTGGTGGCGCTATCGGTGGTGCTGGGCACGGTGCTAGGCCTCACGGCCGGATATTTTCGCGGCATTTTTGAAGTGGCGGTGATGCGCCTCATGGACATCATCCTGACGCTGCCCAGCCTGCTGCTGGCGATTGTGATTGTGGCTATTTTGGGCCCCGGACTCATGAACGCCATGCTGGCCGTGGCGGTGGTGGTGTTGCCGCATTACGTGCGCATCACACGGGCGGCCGTCATCACCGAGATGTCGCGCGACTACGTCACCGCAGCACGCATGAACGGCGCCGGCCACCTGCGCCTGATGTTCAATGAGGTGCTGCCCAACTGCACGGCGCCGCTCATTGTGCAGGCTTCGCTGGGCATTTCTTCGGCCATCCTGGACGCCGCTGCGCTGGGCTTTCTGGGCCTGGGCGCACAACCACCTTCCCCTGAGTGGGGCACCATGCTGGCCGACGCACGCGAATTTGTGCTGCGCGCCTGGTGGGTCGTGACATTCCCCGGCCTGGCCATTTTGATCACCGTGCTGGCCTTCAACCTGCTGGGGGACGGCCTGCGTGACGCGTTTGATCCCAAACTCAAACGCTAACAAGGGGGTTTTATGGCACTCCTTGAAATAGAAAATCTCTCGGTCAAATTTCCGTCCAAGACCGCGGTGATGCACGCCGTCGATGGGGTTTCCCTGTCGGTTGACGCGGGCGACGTGCTGGGTATCGTGGGCGAATCCGGCTCGGGCAAAAGCGTCACCATGATGGCGCTGATGGGCCTGGTGTCGTTCCCCGGTGTGGTCACGGCCGACAAATTGCGCTTTGATGGCCATGATTTGCTCCAACTCTCAGGCAGCGCGCGCGCCAAGCTCACGGGCAAAGACGTGGCCATGATCTTCCAGGACCCGACCACCAGTCTGAACCCCTGTTTTACCGTGGGTTTCCAGCTGGCTGAAACGCTCAAGCTGCACCTGGGTCTGGACGGCAAGGCGGCGCGCAAGCGCTCTATTGAGCTGTTGGAACAGGTCGGCATTCCGGCACCCGAGAGCCGCTTGAACGTGTTCCCGCATCAGATGTCGGGCGGCATGAACCAGCGTGTCATGATTGCCATGGCCATTTCGTGCAACCCCAAACTGCTGATTGCCGACGAGCCCACCACGGCGCTCGACGTGACGATTCAGGCACAAATTCTCGACCTGCTGCGCACCCTGCAAAAAGAACGCAACATGGCGCTGGTGCTGATCACCCACAACATGGGTGTGGTGTCTGAGATGGCGCAACGCGTGGCGGTGATGTACGCCGGCCAGATCATGGAAACACGCAGCGCGCATGACATTTTTGAGTCACCACAGCACCCCTACACCGAGGCCCTGCTGGCAGCCATGCCAGAACGCAGTGACGGCGCCAGCCGCCTGGCCACCATCCCGGGCATGGTGCCCGGCCTGTATGACCGCCCTGCCGGGTGCCTGTTTGCACCCCGCTGCCTCTACGTCAACAACCATTGCCGCGCCGAGCGCCCCGCCCTGCGCGAATGGCAAAGCGGCTGGGTGCGCTGCCACTACCCATTAGCGCCCTTGTCGGACACCTCTTTGTCGGCACCGTTGACCGGAGCCACCCAATGAGCGACAGCAACCCAACCGAGCCCGTGGTGGTAGCGCGCGACCTGAAACAGGTCTACAAGATCAGCCGTGGCTTCCTGCATCCGGCGGATCACCTGCAAGCCGTCAGCGGTGTTTCGTTCACTGTGCTTGCGGGCAAGACGCTGGCGGTGGTGGGTGAGTCCGGCTGCGGTAAGTCGACCCTGGCACGCATGGTGTCGCTGATAGAAACCCCAACGTCTGGCGAGTTGTCGCTGGGCGGAGTCGACGTAGTCAAAGCCAGCCCGCAGCAGCGCCGTGCCTTGCGCCGCAAGGTACAACTGGTGTTTCAAAATCCGTTTGGTTCGCTCAACCCGCGTAAAAAGATCGGGGCCATTCTGGAAGCGCCCCTTGAAATCAACACCGATCTCGATGCCAAAACACGCACTGAGCAGGCCCGCGCCATGCTGGCGCTGGTGGGTTTGCGCCCCGAGCATTACGACCGCTACCCGCACATGTTTTCGGGCGGCCAGCGCCAGCGCATTGCGATTGCGCGCGCCCTGATGCTCAAGCCGGCGCTGATCGTGGCTGATGAACCGGTGTCGGCACTCGACGTGTCAATTCAGGCCCAGGTACTCAACCTGCTGGCGGACCTGCAACAAGAGCTCGGCCTGGCATATTTGTTCA
>MESQ01000072.1 GCA_001771065.1 Burkholderiales bacterium RIFOXYD12_FULL_59_19
GCACGACCGAGTGCTCGACGATATCGAAGCCAAGATTGAGTCCGAACACCGTTCGCTCGATGACTGGGAACAAGAAATGCACGATGGGGATGAGAGCCGTGGCCTGAGCACCACCACTGGCCAGGTGGGTGATGCCGTTGCGGGCAAAGCCGCCTGGGACGGTGCATGCAGCCGCTGCCATGGCGCACGGGAGTCAGATGCCAAAAACGCTGCCAAAATCATGGAAGCGATCCGCAAAAACGAAGGCGGCATGGGTTCCCTGGCCGGCACCGTGACCCAAACCATGGCCAATAACATCGCCACTTACATGATGTATGGTTTGAGCAGCACCCCAAGCACGGTCTTGACCAGCCAGACCATCAGTTTCACCACACCCGGCAACCAGACCCTGGGCGTGTTGCCGGCTGCCCTGAACGCCAACGCCACATCGAGTCTTGCAGTAACCATTGCTTCGGCCACGCCGACCGTGTGCAGCGTCAACGGCACCAGCCTGACGCTGAATGCCGCAGGTACCTGTACCCTCAGTGCCAGCCAGGCGGGCAATGCCAGCTACAGTGCGGCACCGAGCGTGAGCTACAGCTTTACGGTGGCGTCTGCCACCGGTGTTGTGTTGCCCGCGCAAATCATCAGCTTTGCCAACCCGGGCGCCCAAACCCTGGGTGTGGCGCCGGCCGCCCTGGTGGCCAGCTCAGACGCCAGCCTGAGCGTGAGCCTGGCCTCAAGTACACCCAGCGTGTGCAGCGTGAGCGGCAGCACCTTGACGCTGGTGGCCGCAGGCACCTGTACCGTCACCGCCAACCAGGCGGGTGACAGTGCTTATGCCGCCGCCGCCACCGTGAGCCACAGCTTTGTCGTGACCGACCCCGCCCCTGTCACGCCGGTGGCTTCGGCTGCCACAGGCAAAACGTTGTACGCCAGCAGCAGCTGTAGCGGTTGCCATGGCGCAGTTCCTGCCAGTCTGAACGTGCTGAATGGCGCCAATGCCCCGACCCTGATTCGCAGTGCGATCAACAACGTGCCAATGATGAGCAGTTATTCAGGCCTGACAGATCAAAACCTGGCTGACCTCGCGGCCTATCTGGCGACACCTGCGATCTAAACATCGCTCGCCTTGCGCACCCTGCCCGCCTTTTTGGCGGGCTTTTTTTCAGCTCGGCCAGCCGCACGGCGTGCCCGTGTAAATGACAGCATCATGAGTTCAATGCAATGCAACGCATCCTGATCTGGGACCTGCCAACCCGAGTGTTCCATTGGACGCTGGCGTCCTGTTTCGCCGTGGCCTGGTTCACCAGCGAGGGCGATCGCTGGCTAGCAATCCATGTCTTCGCCGGTTACCTGATGCTGGGCCTGGCGGGCTTCCGGCTGGCCTGGGGTTTTGTCGGTTCGCATTTCTCACGCTTTTCAAACTTCTGGTTTTCCCCCAAGGTGGCGCTGCGCTATGTGCGCGACGTGCTGCAGCGGCGCGCCGAGCGCTACATTGGCCATAACCCGGCCGGTAGCGCGGCGATTTACCTGTTACTCGTCATGGTGCTGGCCTTGGGTGCCAGTGGCGTTTTGGCGCTGGGCGGCGACGAGCAGCATGGGATCGCCGCCGACTGGTTCAGCTTTGACCAAATTCAGCTGATCAAGCAGGTTCACGTGCTTTTGGCCAAGGTGATGATGTTGGTGGTGGTCGGGCATGTCACCGGTGTCGTGGCTGAAAGCCTGTTGCACAGGGAGAACCTGGCCCATTCGATGCTGCACGGCTACAAGGTGGCGCCGGCGCACACGCCCCGTGCCCGATCAAAAGCGTCGGTCGCTTTTGTGATGCTGTTGGTCATGATCGGCTTCTGCGGCTGGTGGTTCGCCTATGCCGTTGACCGACAGATCAACAGCCAGGCTTGGCACGGCGCGCCCAAGGCAGAGACAGCCGAAGCGCCCCATGTCAGATTCGTTGGCAAGGTACTGCCCGACCACACACTGTGGCGAAAAGAATGCAAGGTCTGTCACACCCCGTTTTATCCGGCATTGCTGCCGGCCCGTTCTTGGGAGAGGGTCATGGCCGGGCAAAACGAGCATTTCGAGCCCAACAATGACCTCGAGATGGATCCGCAGACCGTACAAGCGGTGCTGAAGTTCCTGGTCGACAACGCGGCAGACCATCATTTCACCGAGGCGGCTTACAAGATCGACCGTTCGGTTCCAACAACAGAGACGCCGCTGCGCATTACCGAAACGCCATACTGGATCGGCAAGCATCGCGACATCAGCGATGCAGTCTGGAAATCGCCACGGGTCAAGCGTAAAAGCAACTGCGCGGCCTGCCATAGCGATGCCGACGCCGGCACCTTTGAAGATGGCGCAATGCAATTACCTAAAAGTGAGCCCTAGGTCAAATGATGAGCCGGTGAGATCAGGCCGCCAGCGCCGCCTCAATGTCTTTGCGCAAGCTCTCGGGTGTGTCGGTGGGAGCATAACGTTTGCGCACCGCACCGTCTTTGCCGACCAGAAACTTGGTGAAGTTCCATTTGATCGATTTGCTGCCCAGCAGGCCGGGCGCTTCGGCCGCCAGCCACTGGTACAGCGGGTGGGCGCCCGCACCGTTGACCTCGATCTTGGCCATCATCGGAAACGTGACGCCATAGTTAAGCTGGCAAAACTCGGCAATTTCACCATTGTTGCCTGCGTCCTGGGCGCCAAATTGGTTGCACGGGAAACCCAGCACCACCAGACCTTGCGGGCCGTAGCTTTCGTTCAGCTTTTCCAGGCCGGCAAGTTGGGGGGTAAAACCACAGGCACTGGCCGTGTTGACGATCAACATGGCCTTGCCCTTGAATTTTTTCAACGCGACCGGCTTGCCATCAATGGCCAGCGCCTCAAAGTCATAAACAGTGGTCATGGATTCCCTTTGCAAGTGAAACATCAAATGAATGGCAGGATTTCTCGTTGGGCCGCTTAAAACGCGATAAATTTTGCGCCTAATGCGTGGCGCATGTTCCATTTAATGGTGGTGTCTAGCGCCCCTTCCAGCAAGATGACACGGCCGCTTTGTTTTTTAAGCCATGTCACAGTGGGTTCCGTCAGTTGCGTGTCAAAGCAAAAAATAGCTTCGCGTGGGGGTGCCTGGCGGTCGCGCACCCGCCAGACTTCGTTCTCCAGCACCTCCGTCATGCGCTCAAGTTGGTAGTCCAGCTGGAAGCCGCATTTGAGCAACACCTCGTCCTGAATCTGCTTACGCGGCAGGATGTTGAACAGGCTGGCCTCCTTGGCATGAATGTAGGCCTTGAGCGCAGCCAGGTTGTCGGCCTCGGTCTTGTCCGGGTCGGGCGCAAACTCAATGCGCGGAAAGTTGGACTTGACCAGTTTGAGCACCTTGAAGCCCGCGTCCAGCGGCTGCGCAGCGTCACCCGAACCCGCCAGCACACGCTTGACGCGATCAATGGTGATGTCGCTGATCTTGCGGTAACCCCGCTTGAAAGCAGCCTCCTTGGGTTTGATTTCTTCGGGAAGTTGCACCGTGATGAATTGCCGGTGACCACCATCGTCCTGATTGAGCTTGAGCACGGCATGGGCGGTGCTGCCACTGCCACCAAAAAAATCCAGCACCAGCGCATTCGTGTCGCCGCCGGTCACGTACTGGATGAGTTTGGCCAGTTCTTCATAGTCTTTGGGGTTGGGGAACACCTTGGCACCCATCAGCTTGCGCAGGGCCTTGACCGCCACTTGGGATTGTTTGTAGATACAGGAGCCGCGCACCTGCATCGCCAGGCCCGCGTCATCGGGATCGGTGATGGCGTTTTCGTCTTCTTCGTCCAAGCCGTTTTCGGGGTCCAGCTCATCGGCCACCGGGCGCAAATGGGCTTTGCGAAACGGCGGCTCGGTTTCATCCGCCCGAAACACCACCAGGTCGAGGTCAATTTGCCGTTGCATTTCGTCGGGAGAGGAAATGCCCCAACCACGTTCCGGCACTTTGCACGGCAAGCCCTTCACGGGATGGATCAGGTCGTAGCGTGGCCCGCCGCCGCCAGGCCACGAAATATCACGGTCCCGCCAGGGGCCGTTTTTGTCCACCCGGCGGTAGCGCGCCAGTTTTTTGGACGCATTGCCCGCTGGCAGGTTGCGAAACCATTCGGTCAGCGCGGCTTCGACCGCCTTGTCGTCGCCGCCGTGTGTTTTGCGCAGCGCCAGATATTCGTCCCAAATTTCCTTGGCGCCGGGCTTGGCTTCACGCCAGACGGTTTTGACATCTTTCAGGGCCTGCAAGTCCTTGGCATAAACCGCCATGTACTCGTGCCCAACTGAAAACAACTTGGCGTCGTTCTTGCGGCCTTTTTCCCAGACCAAGGTGGCCACGTGGTTTTCTTCGCCAAACACCTCGTCCATGGCGCGGCGCAGGTTGTCAATTTCATAGTCGTCAATCGACACCATGATGACTCCGTCCTCCAGCAACAACTGCCGCGCCACCAGCAGACGCGGGTAGATCATGTTGAGCCAGTTGGAGTGGTAGCGGCCATCGGCGTCTGAATTGGTGTCGACCTTCACACCGTCTTCGGTGACGCCGGTTTGCTCCCAGTAGGGGCGCTTGTCTTGCGTGTATTTGTCGCTGTAAACAAAGTCCTTGCCGGTGTTGTAGGGCGGGTCAATATAAATGCACTTGACTTGCCCGCGGTAGCTCGACAGCAGTAATTTCAGCACTTCAAGGTTTTCGCCTTCGATGATTAGGTTGCCACGCGCCTGGCCGGGGTTGACGCTGCGGGCCGCATCAAAATTGAGGGCGGCCGTGGTGGGGGTAAAGGCGCGGCGCTTGGCATCGCCCTTGCCGTGCCAGCGGAATTCATAACGTTCGGTTTCACCGTCGCCCATCAGGCGTTGCAACTCGGCGGGGTTCAGCCGGCCTTCGTTGGTGAACAGGTCGGGAAAGTCGTGCTTCAACCGCGCCAGTCGCTCAGTCAGCACGTCGGGGCTTAAAGGCAGGCGCGGGGCGTTCAGGGGGTCATTGATGGGTGTTTCGGGCGTAGTGCTCATGAGGTTTGCTTGTAGGGGTGCGCGCGTCAGGTGCTGGGGTTGCCCAGCGACAAGCCGGTTTTGAAGTGGTCGTAGCTGGCATGGGGCGCACTGTAAGCCCCCTGACCGGGCAGCAAGGTGAGGGCACGGCCATTGCGCCGGGTCTCAAAACCCAGGGCTTTGAAGTGTTTTTCGGCGCACAAGATTTTCAGGCGTTCGTCTTCTGTCAGGGCGGCACGGTCGTCCAGCTCGTTGGTGCCTTTGACTTCGACCACAAACACAAAACTGTTGTCGTCGTCCGCGGGCGCGCCCTCGGCAGCGGCACTGGTTGTGTCATAACGGCTGCCCGGCATGGCGCTGCGTTGCCGTGCTTTAAAGACCAGACCAAAGTCGGGGGTGTAGGTGGTGCCGATCGGGGTGGCAATTTTGTAGCCATCGGGCAGTTTGAGCAGGCACAGCAGTTGCGGGTCGCGGTCGGCGTCTCTGGCAAACCCGAGTTCTTTGTCGCTGTCGCACATGGCCTGGTCATAGACGCCCGCGTTGGGGGTGCGTACCACCGATTTGTAGGTGTTGATGCTGGCCTGCAAGATGTCCAGCGGCAGGGTGC
The DNA here is from genome assembly GCA_001771065.1 of Burkholderiales bacterium RIFOXYD12_FULL_59_19. GTDB lineage: Bacteria > Pseudomonadota > Gammaproteobacteria > Burkholderiales > Burkholderiaceae_C > Rhodoferax. The sequence goes on from MESQ01000072.1 coordinate 5,591, forward strand.
CACCATCGGCTTCATAGCGCAGACCGCGCAGCATGGCTTCGGTTTCGGCGTTTTTAATGATGGTGGTGGCTTGTTGCAAAAAGCGTTGCGGATTGCGCAGCAGGTGGGCGGCGCGCACCGGGTCTTGCAGAGTATCAAACAGGAGCCGGTGCGTGGCGCGCAACGACAGGCTGGTGCCTTCAGAGAGCTCCTGCGCCAAGTCCAGCGGCGCAAAGCGGGCTTTGAGGGTTTGGGTTTCGCTGCCCTGCCAAACGCCTTGTAATTCATATTCTTGCCCAGCCGCGTCGTTGGGGCTGTCGCCAAGGCTTTTTACGCGGGTGAGCGTGGCCTCGGCCTGGTACGCCGCCATGGCAATTTCAGCCATTTTGGGCGCGGCTTCATTCACGATGTCGTCTTCACTGAAACTAACGGTGTAGCGCGTGGTGCGGGCCATGCGCCGCCAGAAGCTCTTGAACGCGGCGCTGTCAAACAGGTCGTCACGCCGCAGAACAGTGTTGTATTTGCGCTGGCCTTTGTGGTTTTCGCGCAGTTTGGCGCCCGCGTTGCGGTCGCCGTAGTCGTCTTCTACCTGCTGCTGGTACTGGCGGGCAAAGGTGGCGTAGGTTTCATTGGGGATGACCGTGAGCAGGTTGGTTTCTTCGCCTTCAGGCACGTCGGCACTGTCATAGACACGCTGGCCGGTTTGGTTGACGCAGATGCGCAGGCCACGCCCGATTTCTTGCCGCTTCTTGCTGTCGCTGTAACTCTGGTTCAGGGTGGCGATGTTGAAAATATTGGGGTTGTCCCAGCCAACACCTAACGCGGAGTGCGAAAAGATGAATTCAATCGGATCGTCGAGCTTGAGCAAGCCTTCTTTGTCGTGCAGGATGCGCCGGTAGATTTCTGCATTTGTGGCCATCGAGTCGGCCCGGTCGGTGTAGTCGCCCGATTTAGTGCGCGAAAAATAAGAGCCCTGGCACGCGGCCACTGCTTGAAGTGTGGGCACGCGTCCGGTTTGCGCGCTGACGATGCGGGTGTATTCCTCTTCAAACAGGGTTTTGATGAGCGGCGGGGTGGTGGCGTCTGTGGCCAGGTAGTTGTCCACCTTGTCAATAAACACCAGGGACAGGCATTTGATGCCTTTATCGAACAGCTTTGCTTTTTTCTCCAGGTGAGTTTGAATCAGCCAACCCAGTTGCGCACGGAACAAGCCCGCCATGTCGCCAGCGCGCTGGTTCAGTTGTAGTTCAATCCCGTTGGTAAAAAGCACCGACCAGATGCCATTGCGCAAGCCTTTTTTGTAGATGCGCTCAATGGTGAAGTCGGCGTAGCTGATGTTGTTGCTGGCTTTGGCGAGTGGGTCGCCTTTTTTGAGCCACCGGCTTTCTTTCCAGGCAAATTCGCCTTTGCTGTTACGTATCCAAAGGCGCAGTTTGGCTTTGGGGGCGCTGGCATCGGTGGCCTGCACTTCGGCCAGTTCGATTTTGAGCGTGGCTTCGTCATTTTTTTCAGTAACCGACAAGACCTCAATTTTTTTGACCAGCCCTTGCGCATAAGCCTGGGCCGGGGCAAGCCGAAAGACACGGTTCTTCACCACCGCGTGCGTGGCGGAGTAGCGCAGCTTGGCCAGGGGATTGAGGCTGACCAGCCGTTGGAGCGCGTTTTCTGTGTCCATGCCTTCTTGCGGCTCGTCCATCACGACCACCGGATGGCACTTTGCCAGCGCTTCAAACCATGTTTTTCCGTCAATGGCATCATCGCGCCCCGCACGATTGATCACCCGGTCATCGGCACTGAACGACTGCAGGGTCATCACCATGATCTGTGGCTCGGCGTTGGTGATGAATTGCTTGAGCCGGGTGAGTTTGGCGCTGTCGTATTCAAAGTAGCTAATGGGGGCATTGCGCTGATATTGGTCCGCGAGTTGGCTGCCAAAGCTTTCAAGTGAATTCAAAATGCCGGCACGAATAGCCACCGACGGTACGACGATGATGAACTTGCTCCAGCCGTATTGTTTTTGCAGGGCGTAGATGGTTTGCAGGTAAACCAGGGTTTTGCCGGTGCCGGTTTCCATGTCCACGCAAATATCCAGGGGAAAGGGCCGTGGTTCAGCAACGTGCTTGCACAGGAGTGCGGTGTCAGCCAAATATTTGCGGGCAACGGTTTCAAGGTTGAGCGCCAGCGTTGCGGAATCAAGCTTGCATTGGTTGGCGAACAGCGCTTGACCAGCCATAAAGTCCGGCGTCTGACGGGGCGTGCCCACGAACGCCTCGACAACGGCCGCTACCGCTTGGCTCTGGTAATGGAGCGATTCAAGTTGAAACGACATGGATGCGACAGATTGAGAAAATTATGGTTCATCTTACCTGCCCCTCGCGGGTGCCAAGACATCAGACAAATTAGAGTAACTACCCGTGGGCTTTGTCGTTGCGGGCAATGGCCAGCAATCGGTCGATTTCTTCGTGGTGCTGCACCAGATTGCGGGCATGCCAGCGGCGAATGAGCCACATGAAACCGGCAATCACCAGGCCAAAGCCGGTAATCGCCGCAAAGGTCGGCAAACCCAGCCCGGTGGACAGGCTGTACAACGCGCCCAGCACCAGAATACAGGCCTGCTCGTTGAAATTCTGCACGGCAATCGAGCGGCCGGCGCCCATCAGGTTGTGGCCACGGTGCTGCAGCAGCGCGTTCATGGGCACCACCAAAAAGCCGCCCAGGGCGCCCAGCAAAATCAGGAAAGGTGCCGCCACCCAGACATTGGTGATGAAGATCAGGCCGATGATCAACAGGCCCATGACGATGCCCAGGGTAATCACACGCGGGCCGTCTTCGAGCTTCATGCGCATCGACGCCAGTACCGCACCCGCAGCCATGCCAATCGCCACCACCCCTTGCAAGGCCGACGCCTGGGTCACCGAATAACCCAAAGCGGCGGCCGCCCAGGCCAGCACGATAAAGCGCAAATTGCCCGCCACACCCCAGATCAGGGTGGTGGCGGCCAAAGAGATTTGCCCCAGCTTGTCGCGCCACAAGCGGGTGTTGCAGGTCCAGAAATCGGGCAGCAGGGTCAGTAGCCGTTTTGGCATCGGGCGCATCAACACGCCGGTGAGCGGAATGTGGGTGTTGAACCAGGCCGCCAACAGGTAGACAAAAATCAGCACCGAAATGGCGGCTTCGGCCGGGTTGTTGATACCGGTGTTGATGCCGGGGATGTCAACGGCGAGTAAATGGCGTGACACATGGCGCCCGACCAGTTGGCCACCCAGCAAGACCCCCAAAATGATCGAACCAATGGTCAGGCCCTCGATCCAGCCATTGGCCTTGACCAGTTGCGAGGCTGGCAAGAGCTCGGTCAGGATACCGTATTTGGCGGGTGAATAGGCCGCAGCGCCCAGGCCGACGATGGCATAGGCCAGCAGCGGATGGGTGCCAAACAGCATGAAAAGACAGCCCCCGACCTTGATGAAGTTGCTGATCAGCATGACCCGGCCCTTGGGCATGGAGTCGGCAAACGCACCGACAAAAGGCGCCAACACCACGTAAAACAGGGCAAACATGGGCACCAGAGCGGCTTGTTGCCACTGCGGGGCGTGGCTGGTGCGCAGCAATTGCACGGCGGCTACAAACAAAGCATTGTCGGCCAGCGAGCTGAAAAACTGCGCTGACATGATGGTAAAAAAGCCGCGTTTCATCGATAGTTGTTGCAATTGCCAGCGGCAGTGCGTAATGGGGTGACGTGTCTCCAAACGGTACCGGGTTATAGCACGCCGCTGCAATGTCAAAATCACCCCTACGCAATTTTCCCAGACCTTTTATGCCCCGTCCGATCCTCGCCACCATTCACCCCGCTGCGCTGCAGCACAACCTGGCGCGCAACCGCCAGGCCGCCCCTGATGCCAAGGTCTGGGCCGTGGTCAAGGCCAATGCCTATGGCCACGGCATTGAACGTGTGTTTGAAGGCTTGCGCAGTGCGGATGGCTTTGCACTTTTGGACCTGGACGAGGCCCGGCGTGTGCGCGAGCTGGGCTGGCGTGGCCCCATTTTGTTGCTGGAGGGTGTGTTCGAGCCGCGTGACCTGGAGCTGTGCTCGCGCCTTGATTTATGGCACACGGTGCATTGCGACGAACAAATTGACATGCTGGCGGCTTGCAAGACCCATGTCGGTCACCGGGTGTTTTTAAAGATGAACTCGGGCATGAACCGGCTGGGTTTCAGCCCGGCGCGCTACCGCAGTGCCTGGGCGCGCCTGAACGCCTTGCCGCAGGTGGACGAAATATCACTCATGACGCACTTCAGCGACGCTGATGGGGGCCAGGGCATTGCCGCGCAAATGGCCTGCTTCGCCGATGTCACGCGTGACCTTCCCGGCGAGCGCTCCATCAGCAACAGCGCCGCTAGCCTGCGCTATACCGATGCGGTGGTTGCGTCTGACTGGATTCGCCCCGGCATCAGCCTGTATGGCAGTTCGCCCGATCACCCCGAACACATGGCCGGTGACTGGGGTTTGCTGCCGGCCATGACGCTGGCTGCAAAAATCATCGCGGTGCAGGACATTGCGCCCGGTGCCAGCGTGGGCTATGGTTCCCGGTTTGTGGCTGACGCCCCGATGCGCCTGGGTGTGGTGGCCTGTGGTTATGCCGATGGCTACCCGCGCGTGTGCCCCACCGGCACGCCGGTGCTGGTGACTGGCGTGCGCAGTCGGCTGCTGGGGCGCGTTAGCATGGACATGGTTGCCGTTGATCTGACGCCGGTGCCCGGCGCCGGCATGGGCAGCGAGGTGACCCTGTGGGGGCGTGCGGCTAACGGCATGGTGCTGGGTATCGACGAGGTCGCGCAGGCGGCCGGTACGCTTGGCTACGAGTTGATGTGTGCGCTGGCGCAGCGGGTGCCGGTGCAGGTGGGTGATTGATACTTTGAGGGTCAGACCACTCGCGCAGCGACGTGCTCTGACCCCAACTAATTGGAACGGCTTGCGGGTCAGACCACTCGCGCAGCGACGTGCTCTGACCCCAACTGATTAGAAGGGATGAGCCCGGTCGTTCAGGGCAGGTCGCTCAAATGCGCTTGCGCGGCCGTGGCCAGTGTTGCGTCAAAGGTGGCCAGCGGGCAGGTGAGTTCGGCCGCTAGCCAGAGGTAAGCTGCGTCGTAGGCGCTGAGCTGGTAGCGTTTTGCAAGTTCAAACACATCAATCGCACTAACATCAAACAGCTCAATGTCCATACTGGCATACCTTGCCAAACCGCTGAGGGCGATGTCGGGTCCGCCACGGCGGTGTTTTTTCAGCGCCACGCTGGTAATCTCGACGTTCAGCAAGTAGGGCGCCTTCAGGCTCCGTCCTTCGATTTTTTGTAAGGACTGGGCTTGCCAATCTTCTTCAAAGATCAGTCCTGCCAGCGTGCTGCAGTCCAATACCAAAGGGGGACGAACCAGGTAGTGCTGCGGTGGTTCAGCTAAAAACAGACTATCAGCTGGCTGACTCATCGCGCGTCTCGCTCTTCGCGAATGATGTCCACGCCGCGGGGCAATTCGCGGCAAAGCTTGGCGTCATGCGGATTGGCGCGAAGTTCTGCTGCAATTTGCTCCACCGTTTTCCAGCCCTGTCGTCGGCTTGTCATGGTTTTGTTGCTGGTATCCGGGGGCAATGACTCTGGCTCGACCACACGCTGGATCAGTGCCATGAGTTCACCTTGCAGCGAGCGGTGGTTGCGCGCTGCCCGCTCGCGCAAGGCCTGAGCCCAGGCTTCAGGGACGTCTTTGATGGAGAGGTTCGGCATAATGGCTCCAAAATGGATGTTGGCGCCATTATGACGCCAATTTGCCATTGATCGTCTTGAGCAGCTCAAACCACAGTACGCTGGCCAGCCCCAAACCCGCTGCGGCTGCCAGCCAGGTCAGGGGCAGTGGCTCGAACAAGAACAAAGCTGCCAACCACGGCACATAAAGCGCCAGTGCCATCAACACCAGCGTGGCCGCCACCACGCCCCACAGCGTGTGATTGGGCACCCACAGGCTGGCCCACAGCGAGCCAGCGCGGCTGCGGTTCGAGAAGATTAGCGCCAGGTTGGTGCACACCAGCACGGCAAAGGCCAGGGCGCGTGTGGCGCCTTCGGTCAACTGGGATGCACCCCAGACGGTGGCCAGCAGCACCACGGCCAGTGCACCCAGACCTTGCAGCAACGCCAGCCCCAGCGTCAGGCCGCCAAAAAGTGGCTGCTGCACATCGCGCGGCGGGCGTTGCATCACATCCGACTCGGCGGGTTCGTTTTCAAACACCATGGAGCAGGCCGGGTCAATCACCAGTTCCATAAATGCGATGTGTAACGGGTACAGCACCGTGGGCCAGCCCAGCAGCACCGGCAGCAAGGCCATGCCGGCCAGTGGCACGTGGACTGCCAGGATGTAACACATGGACTTGCGCAGGTTGTCAAAAATGCGCCGACCCAGCCGCACTGCGCCGACGATGGACGCAAAGTTGTCGTCGAGCAGCACAATGGAAGCCGCTTCGCGCGCCACGTCGGTGCCGCGTTCGCCCATGGCCACGCCCACATGGGCAGCTTTCAGGGCCGGGGCGTCGTTGACGCCGTCGCCGGTCATGGCGACCACCTCGCCGGATGCTTTCAGGGCTTGCACAATGCGCAGTTTTTGCGCTGGCGCAATGCGTGCACAAATGCGCACGCTGACCATGCGCTGTTGTAACTCGACGTCAGTCAAATGCGTCAGCTCGTCGCCGGTGAGCAGGCCATGGCCCCCAGGTTCGAGTCCTGCTTGGGTGGCAATGGCCAGCGCCGTGGCGGGGTAGTCGCCGGTGATCATGACCACCCGGATGCCGGCGCTGCGGGCCTCGGACACGGCCTGCGGGATCTCGGCGCGCAAGGGGTCGGCCAACCCCAGCAGGCCGATGAATTCAAAGTCAAAGTCGTGCTCGATGGCGGGCCAGTCCTGGCCCTCAAAGCGGGCACGCGCCACGCCCAGCACGCGCAGACCCTTGGCGGCCATGGCGTTGGCGGTTTGGGTGATGTGCGCTTGCGCCAGCGTGTCCAGGTGGCACAAATCCACAATGGCTTCAGGTGCCCCTTTGGCCGCCACCACATGGGCGTCTCCCAGACGCGCGCGCCAGACATGCGACATGGCGCGTAATTCGGGTGTTAAACCATAAGTTTGCACCAAAATCCAGTCGCGGTGCAGGTGCTCGGTGTCTTGCAGGAAGCGTTGACCCAGTCGGTGAAAGGCTTTTTCCATGGGGTCAAAGGGGTCGGTCACGCTGGCCAGAATCGAGTATTCGACCAAGGTATGAAAGCACTCGGGCAAGTCGGTGGTGCTGGCGTAGTTAATCGGCAGCCGTTCGCCTGGCGCGCAGTTGCTGGGTGAGCGCCCTTGAGTAGCTGGCTGCGCTGGGGGTGGGGTCGCGTAGAGCTCTGCAACGGTCATGCGGTTTTCAGTCAGCGTGCCGGTTTTGTCGACACACAGCACGCTGGTGGCACCGAGTGTCTCAATGGCCGCAATGCGTCGGGTGAGCACGTTTTGGCGCGACAGGCGCCACGCGCCCAGCGCCGGAATCACGGTCAGTACCACCGTGAATTCTTGCGGCAACAAGGCCATCGCCAGGGCAATGGCGGCCAGCAGCGCCGCCAGCCAGTCGCCTCGCAAGACCCCATGCGCCAGTAACAGAAACAGGCTGGCGCCCAGGGCCACCCCGGCCAGCACCTTGATCAGGCGTTGCATTTGTTGCTTGAGCGGCGAGGCGTCAAGGGACAGGTTCCCCAGCGCTTGTCCGATGCGACCAATTTCACTTTGCCCACCGGTGGCTGTGACCCGCGCCAGTCCCTGCCCGCGTACCAGCAGGGTGCCCGAAAACAAGGGCTGGTCGACTCCTTTTTCCATGGGCACTGGCTCGCCAGTGAGCAATGATTCATCAACCTGCACGTCGGTGGCCTGGAGTAGCACCGCGTCGGCTGGCACGCGGTCACCCTCTGCGATCACCAGCAGGTCACCGCGCACCACCTCGCGACCGGCAATGCGCTGCGCGGTACCATCGCGCCACACCAGGGCGCGCGGGCTGGTGAGGTCGCGCAGCGCCGCGATGGCGCGCTCGGTCTTGCCCTCCTGGTACAGCGTCAGGCCCAGCACCACCAGCACCAGGCCGAACAAAACCAGACCTTCCTGTAGATCACCCAGCACCAGATAGAGCGCACCGGCCGCCAGCAGCAGGGAAAACATCGGGTCGGTCAGGGTTTCGCGCGTAATGGCCAGCAAGCCCCGCGTTTGTGCGTCAGGCAGCGCGTTGGGGCCGTCCGCGATGAGGGCCTCTGCGGCCTGGGCCGCGCTTAGCCCCTGGGGCAGGGCAGATGCCAAGGCCGCTGGCTCGGTTTTGCCATTCGTGGTTGCAGTCATTCAGCCCCCTTTGATCTGGCAAATGTGTCAGACCGGTTTACTTTTCTGTAAGTCCAAAGTCAGTTGTTACCAAAAAGGTGTCATTTGGTAACTTTTGTTAGAGAAAACCCCTACGCGAAATATTGCTTAAGGCTTTTAAGATTGCGCTGCAATTAATCATAAGGAGCTTTTAATGCCATTTTCCCCTTCCATCAAACAGCAGTTTATTCAAATTGCCAAAGCAGGCTGTGTCGTTGCCGCCCTAGGCTTCGCTTTTGCCGGTAATGCATTGGCACAACGCAGTATTGCCGAGCAGTACATACACGATATGAAGGAGGGCAAGATCTCGGCGGCGGGTGCCGACGACCACGTGGTGCAGGAGCTGATCATCAAGCGCAGTATTCCCATCACTTACAAGTACATCAACACCCTGATGAACACGCCCAACGCCTTTGGCCCCGGTGTGGCTTGCACCACTTGCCATAATTCGCAAGATGCCAGCAAGAGTTACCGCGGGCTGGACTTGAGCACCTGCAAGGGTATCAATGATGGTTCCACAGAAAAACCAAAACGCGCGCTGTTTACACCGGGCACCGACGCCAAGCGCGACATCCTGATCCGCCGTCTGCGCAACAACCGCATGCCTCTGGGCCAGGGTTTTGAGAACTCCACCTACACCCCGAACCACATGCTGGTAAAGCAATGGATTGCCGACGGGGCCAAGAACGATGACAACTTCACCAAAAATGTGCTGCCGCTTTTCAGTACGGCGAATGCCTTTGGGCCCGAAACGCCTGCTTGCACCGCTTGCCACATGTCCAACCAGGAACCCCCAAGTTTCCATGAGTTGAACCTGACTACCCACGCCGGTATTTTGCTGGGCGCAGACTCAGTGGCCAAAGGTGTTGACAAAGCCACCAAGGTGATTATTCCGGGCAGCCCTGAAAAGAGCTTTGTCTGGCAACATTTGTCTGAAGACCGTATGCCTCCCGGCATCAGCCCGTCGGAAGCACGTGACCATCCCAACACCACCATCCTTGCTACCTGGATCAAGCAAGGAGCCAAGTGCGATTGATGGCGCTAAGCAATCTGAACCGCCGCCACTTTGTGGCGGCACTCGCAGCAGGTGGGCTTTTGCCCACCTTTGTTGTTTCTGCAGCGACCCAAACCCCCACCGTGGTGCGGCGCTGGGCCAGTGGCAACACCACCTTGGCACCTTTGGCCCTGCTGGATGACCACATCTTTTTTAACGGGGACAAGACCCTGGGGCGTATTGACCCTGACAACACCGCCTTGACCTGGAATGTGCCGCACCGCCTGAGCAGCAATGCCGTGTACCGGCCGCGTGCTGCGGGTGAACTGGTCATTTCCGGTGGCCAGCGTGAGCTGGGTGGCTGGCGGCAGGCAGACGGTCAAGCGCTTTGGCTGCACAAGGCTATTTTGCAAGTGGGTACCCCTTTTGTGGACGCTGACCACACCTACGTGGGTGACGGCCATTGGCTGCTGGCGCTGAACAACCAGTCCGGCGCCATTGACTGGCGCTTTGCTCCGGATACCGACGACTGCACTGCTGCCTATGCCCCCACGGTGGCGGGTGAGACGGTTTTCTTCGGGCCGGGCGACGGCATACTTTATGCCGTCAACCGGGCCGACGGCAAGCTCACATGGAAGCTTGACGAAAAGAAAGAATGGCAATACGTGCGCCAGATGTATGTCACTGGCAAGGTGCTGGTGGCCGGCACCTACACCGAGCTGCTTTACGGCATCAACGTTGACACGGGCAAGGTGCTGTGGAAGTTCAAGGCAGGCAACTTCATCAATTCGCACCATGTGTCGGGTGATGCCGCCTACCTTTGGTCTCCCACCGGCTGGATCTATGCCATTGACGTGGCCACGGGCAAGGTGCGCTGGCGCCACCAAACCACCCGTTATGGCAACAATGCGGCCAATTGGGGCCACATGATGGCTGAGATTGTGACGTTTGAAAACCAGGTGTATTGCCTTGACATGAAGCAGGTGCTGCACGTGCTGGATGGGGTGGATGGCAAGGAATTGCTGCGCATTCCTTTTGCACACGACCTGCGCCCCACGGTGTCGCCGTTGCCGGGCAAGCGCGGCGTCATGGCCAGCGACACGGGCGAGGTGCAGTTGGTGCAGTGGTAAGGGTCTGGTTCCTGACGCTTTGACATGGCGGAGTCATGGTCTGTGGTTTTATCCAGTAACATCCCTGCCATGGCCAAAGAAAAAACCCACTACGTTTGCTCCGACTGCGGCGGCGCCAGCCCCAAATGGCAGGGCAAGTGCCCCAGCTGCAATGCCTGGAACACCCTGATCGAATCCGCGCCAGAGAGCGCCAGTCCGGTCAAAAATCGGTTTTCACCGCTCGCCAAAGCGTCTGAAATTGCCATTTTGGGCGACATTGATGCCGTCGATATGGCGCGCATCCCCACCGGCCACGAAGAGCTGGACCGGGTGCTGGGTGGCGGCATGGTCGAAGGTGGTGTGGTGCTGATCGGCGGTGACCCCGGCATTGGCAAATCCACCCTGTTGTTGCAAGCCCTTGATTCACTGCAGCGCAGCGGCCAAAACACCTTGTACGTGACCGGCGAGGAAAGCGGCGCCCAGGTGGCTTTGCGGGCGCGGCGCCTGGGGCTGGACGGCTCGCAGGTCAAGGTTCTGGCCGAAATTGGCCTCGACAAAATCCTGGCCACGCTGCAGGCCATGCAACCCGACATTGCCGTCATTGACTCGATTCAAACTGTCTATTCCGACCAGCTTACCTCGGCGCCGGGGTCGGTGGCGCAAGTGCGTGAATGCGCTGCCCACCTGACGCGTTATGCCAAGGCCAGCGGCCGCCCGGACGGTACCACCCGCAGCCGGGCCACCTGCATTGTGCTGGTGGGCCACGTCACTAAAGAAGGCGCGCTGGCGGGCCCGCGCGTGCTGGAGCACATGGTTGACACCGTGCTTTACTTCGAGGGCGATACACATTCCAGTTTCAGGCTGGTGCGGGCCATCAAAAACCGCTTTGGCGCGGTCAATGAAATCGGCGTTTTTGCCATGACTGAAAAAGGACTCAAGGGTGTCAGCAACCCCAGTGCCATCTTCTTGAGTCAGCACACTGAGCCGGTACCGGGCAGTTGTGTCATGGTCACGCTGGAAGGCACGCGCCCGATGCTGGTCGAAATTCAGGCGCTGGTAGACAGCGGTGGCCCAAGCCCCAGGCGCTTGAGTGTGGGGCTGGACAAAGACCGTTTGGCCATGTTGCTGGCGGTGTTGCACCGCCATGCGGGGGTGGCCTGTATGGACCAGGACGTGTTTGTTAATGCGGTGGGTGGCGTGCGCATTTCGGAACCTGCGGCCGATCTGGCGGTGCTGCTGGCCATCACCTCCAGCCTGCGCGGCAAACCCTTGCCCAAGGGCTTTTTTGCCTTTGGCGAGGTGGGTCTGGCAGGTGAAGTGCGGCCGGCGCCGCGGGGGCAGGAACGCCTCAAGGAAGCCGCCAAGCTGGGTTTTAGCGTGGCGCTGGTGCCCAAAGCCAATGTGCCCAGGAACCTCAAAACCAAAGACTTTGAGGGCCTGACGATTCACGCCGTGGAGCGCGTCGAGCAGGCCATGGAAGTGGTGAGAAACCTATAACCTTGCGGGTCAGACCACTCGCGTAGCGACGTGCTCTGACCCCAACTAATCAGAGGTCTTGCGGGTCAGACCACTCGCGTAGCGACGTGCTCTGACCCCAACTGATTAACAGGTGTGGTGATCGGGTCATGTGACCGGGCTTTGGGGTGAAAAGCGCGCGCCGACAGCCGGTGGCGTACTGCATTTGGTTCTTCGCGCGTGATTTCGCCCCAAAACCGCACGCACATGGCCCGGTCGCCGCGCCGGGTTTAGCGCGCTACCTTGCCCCATTCTGAGTCGACCATCTCACCCCATTTTTTTTGAACTGTAGTTGCATGATTCGGGGCGGCCGAGCGCACATGCCAGTTAGAAAATCAGTTGCGCACCAATACATTGCCCGATTTACGCACGGCGTCACCCGCCTTGAAACCGGGGTCTTGCTCGTAGTCAAACTCGGCGCTGGTGCCGTCGTTGTAGCGCACGCTGACTGTCCAGAGCTTGCGGCTGTTCACGTTTTCTTCGATCTTTTTACCGGCATAAGCGCCGCCCGCAGCACCGGCAATGGTGGCCAGGTCCTTGCCAAAACCACCTCCCACCTGGTGCCCCAGAACCGCACCCGCCAAACCGCCGGCGATCAAGCCCACGGCACCACTGGCGCCGGTTTTTTCGGATAGTCGGACGGCAGTGACCAAGCCGCAGCTGTTGCAGGCCGCAGTCGGGGCAGGCGTCACGGCGGACCCGATGGCAGCGATGGCTTTGTTGTAAATTGCCTGGGCATCGCGACGGCACTGTAGGCGCGCCTCTGCCGAGGCCTCGTCGGCACAGAGCTGTTTGTCGGCCTCATAACGCGACTGCGCGGTTTGGCGGAGGCTTTCAGCTTGCGCATTGCCTGTTTGGGCCTGCGCCGGCAGGCTGGCCGCTATCAGCAACAGGCCACTGGTTAAAAAAGAATAAAAAGAGCGGAGTGTGAAAAATTGCGCCATGGTGTTCATCCAAAAAAATAGGTCTTCCAAGCCAATGCGGTCAAGTCCCAAGACCGACGCACAGGTATCAAGCATACTGTGATAAAGCCAGGACTTGACGCGCCAGCGGCGCGCAAATGCCGCTCTTAAGAATGGCTTAATCTGGCAAAAATACATTAGAACCCCTGCTTCTTTACTGAGATTTCATATGAATCGAACTTCGCTGCTATTCAAAATGTTGCTGACATTGCTGCTTGTCGCGGGCAGCCTTCAAGTGGCCGTGGCAGACGACGACGAGGACGGTTCCTGGTGGGGTCGCAAGCACAGTGAAAGCAATAGAAACGGCCGTGATGCCAATGAAGGTGGTCGCCGTGGCGGTCTGCAGAGCGCCGCGCCGGCGCAGTTCCAGCAAGAATGTGCGTCTTGCCACATGGCTTACCCGGCGGGCTTGCTGCCGGCGGGCTCATGGCAGCACCTGATGGCCAATCTGAGCCAGCATTTCGGCAGTGATGCTTCGCTGGACGCCGCCAGCGCCACTGTCATCACGCAGTACCTGAGCAGCAACGCCGGCACCTACAAGCGTGTCAATGAAATGCCGCCGCAGGACCGTATTACCCAGTCTTTCTGGTTTGCCCGAAAACACGACAAACATGTGGACACCAGCACCTGGGCCAGGCCCTCAATTGGTAGCCGTTCCAACTGTGTCGCCTGCCATCAAGGCGCCGAGCAAGGCAACTTTAACGAGCACAGTGTGCGCATTCCCGGTTAAGTCATGACCACCCTGGAGTCAAAGACCGAAATTTTGGTGTGGGATGCACCGACCAGGCTGTTCCACTGGTTGTTGGCTGTGTGTTTTTCAGGAGCCTACCTGACGGCCGAAAGTGATCGTTTGATGGCGATCCACCTCACACTGGGCTACACCATGGTGGGCCTGGTTGCGTTTCGGGTGGTGTGGGGGGTGATTGGTACCCGCCATGCGCGGTTTACCAGCTTCTTGCGCGGGCCTGCAGCGGTGGCGCGTTATGTCAGTCAGCACTTCAGCGCACAAGCGGAGCATTCGGTCGGACATAACCCGCTGGGCGCGGTGTCGATTGTGTTGATGTTGCTGATGACCCTGGCCATTGTGGTTAGCGGCTGGGTCTATGACACCGGGGGTAGCCACCTGCTGAAAGAATTCCACGAAGGGGCGGCCGCTTTTATGCTGGCCGTGGTGGGTGTGCATGTGGCCGGGGTGATGTTTGCCAGCCTGCTGCAACGTGAAAACCTGGTGCGCTCGATGTTCAACGGCTACCAACGCGGGCGCGCAGAGCAGGCGATTCGCTGGACCTGGTGGCCGGTCGCGGTAGTCATGCTAGCGGCTGTGTTGGGGTATTGGTTCTTGCAGTGGCAAAACCCGCCTGTTGACAACATGGCGGGCGACAATTTTCAGAACCAGAATTTTTATGAAAATCTGGGCAAGAATGCCGGACATCGCAACAATGAAGATGAAGATGATTGATGTCGTCGACGCTGATGGGATGGATGCAAGTCGCACTATCATCAGAGCCAAGACCACGACTGGAGTAAACCATGCGAATTTTGCTGGCTGAAGACGACGCCATGTTGGGTGATGGCTTGCGTGCCGGCTTGCGCCAGCAAGGGTTTCGGGTGGACTGGGTCCGCGACGGACTGGCCGCAGAACGCGAAATCAGCACCGGTGATTACCAGGCCGCTGTGCTTGACCTGGGGCTGCCGCAAAAAGATGGCCTTGACGTACTGCAGGCGTTGCGCCAAAAAAAAATCGCCACGCCGGTGCTGGTCTTGACCGCACGCGATACCGTGCCGGATCGCATCAAAGGCCTGGACCTGGGCGCGGACGACTATGTGCTCAAACCTGTGGACTTGTATGAACTGGGCGCCCGCTTGCGCTCGCTGGTGCGCCGTGCCCATGGTCAGACCCAGGATCTGTTGACCTGTGGCGCCATTCAAATGCAACCGGCCGCGCGTCAGGTCCTGTTTGAAAATCAAACCGTGAACCTGTCCACCCGCGAGTTCGATTTGCTGCATGCGCTGATGCTCGCCGTGGGCCGGGTGTTGTCGCGTGAGCAGTTGGAGCAGCAACTTTACAGCTGGGGTCACGAGGTGGAAAGCAATGCAGTTGAGGTGCACATTCACCACCTGCGCAAGAAGCTGCGGGCTGACCTGATTCAGACCGTGCGCGGCATCGGCTATACCTTGTTACGCCCCAAAGAGGCTGCGTGAACATGACCTTCTGCACATGATGACGTTGCCTCGCCTCAAGTCGCTGCAGGCCCGCTTGCTTGGGCTGTTGTTGCTGTTGGTGACCCTGGTTTGGCTTGGTGCCGCGGGTTTTGTCTGGGTAGACGCCAGCGATGAACTTGACGAGCTGCTCGATGGTCACCTGGCGCAGTCGGCCGCCTTGTTGATCGTGCAGCAAACCGGGCACGGCAAGGAGCCCGGCACATCCGATGACCATGAGGATGATGGCCCTGTGGATGACGCGCCCTCACTGCACAAGTACGCACCGCGCGTGGCGTTTCAGGTGTTTCACGAAGGTCGTCTCACCATGCAGTCTGCCAACGCGGGTGCTTTGCCGATGTCGCAAATGACGCGCGGTTTTTCGACCGTCAAGCTCCACGACAAGTCCGCTTGGCGGGTGTTTGCTGCCCAAGGTAATGAGGGCGATGTGCAGGTGTTTGTGGGCGAGCAGATCGACTCACGTGACTCAATTTTGTGGGCCGTGCTCAAGGGCGTACTGACGCCCTTGATGTATGCCCTGCCGCTGTTGGCGGTGGTGGGCTGGTTGGCGGTGCGAAATGGTTTGGCGCCGCTGCGGCACTTGAGTCAGGTTTTGACGCAGCGGCAACCGAATGCGTTGGAGCCTGTGGTGCTGAACGATCTGCCCTCTGAAGTGGAGCCGGTGGTGCATTCGCTCAATGCCTTGTTTGAACGTATCCAGGCCATGATGGATTCTGAACGACGCTTTACGGCGGATGCCGCACACGAGTTGCGCACCCCGATTGCCGCCATTCGCACCCAGGCGCAGGTTGCGTTGGGGGCCGGTGCTGATGTTGAACAGCGCAGCCGTGCGCTCAATTACACGCTGGCGGGTTGCGACCGCGCTACCCATTTGGTGGAGCAACTGCTGACACTGTCACGGCTGGAAACATCCAGCGCCGGTGCTCCCAGCGGTTTGGTCGATGTGTCCGCCATGGCACAGCGGGTGGCGGCTGATCTGGCCATGGTCGCACTGGGGCACGACCAGGAGCTGGTGCTGGATGCGCCTGCCAAGGCTTTCATTCAGGCGGACGACATGTTGACGAGTGTGTTGCTGCGTAACCTGCTGGACAATGCCATGCGTTACAGCCCGGATGGGGCTCAGATTCATGTGTCGGTTAAAACTGACGGCCAGCACGTCACGCTACAGGTTGAGGACAGCGGTCCGGGTCTGGCGGAATTAGAAATGGCGCGCCTGGGCGAACGTTTTTACCGTGTGTTGGGTACGGACAAAACAGGCAGCGGTCTGGGCTGGTCGATCATCAGGCGCATTGCGGCGGTTTATCGGGCCCAGCTCGAAGTGCGCCGCTCCGAACAGCTGGGCGGGCTCAGTGTGACCGCGCGCTGGCCCGCTCGGGTGGCGGCCACAAACCCGTAAATTGTCTAAGCAGCACTTCGCCGCGCCAGTAAAATCAGCGTTTTGCCGCATGGCCGCCCTAATTTGAAGGAACAATTGATGAGCCCCTTACCACCCGACCTGTCTGACCGCGATGGAAAAATCTGGATGGATGGCCAGTTGGTGGAATGGCGTGACGCCAAGATCCACGTCCTGACCCACACTCTGCACTACGGTTGTGGTGTCTTCGAAGGGGTGCGTGCCTACAAAACGGCTGACGGCACGGCCATTTTTCGGCTCGAAGAGCACACCCAGCGGCTTTTAAACAGCGCCAAGATTTTGCGCATGAGCATTCCGTTCAGCAAAGAGCAAATCATGCAGGCGCAAGTTGATGTGGTGCGCGCCAACCAGCTTGAGTCCTGCTACCTGCGCCCCTTGAGCTGGATCGGCAGCCGCAAACTCGGCGTTAGCCCCAAGGGCAACCACATTCACCTGATGGTGGCCGCTTGGGCTTGGGGTGCCTACCTGGGTGATGAAGGCATGACGCGTGGTATTCGTGTCAAGATTTCAAGCTACACCCGTCACCACGTTAACATCACCATGACGCAGGCCAAGGCAGTGAGCAACTACACCAACTCCATCCTGGCGAACACCGAAGCGCTGGACGATGGTTATGACGAGGCCATGCTGCTCGACGCCAACGGCTTTGTTTCAGAAGGCTCCGGCGAAAACGTCTTCGTCGTGAAAGATGGCGTGGTCTACACGCCCGACTTGTCGGCCGGTGCGCTCAACGGCATTACCCGCAACACGGTGTTGCACATCTGCCAGGACCTTGGCATTGAAGTGGTGCAAAAACGCATCACACGTGACGAAATCTACATTTGTGACGAGGCCTTCTTCAGCGGCACGGCGGCCGAGATCACGCCCATTCGCGAGCTGGACCGTATTGCGCTGGGCAAGGCCGATTACGTCGGCAGCCGCGGCCCGATCACCGAGAAAATCCAGAGCGCGTTCTTTGATATCGTCAACGGCCGCAACCCCAAATACGGCCATTGGCTGACGAAAGTCTGAGACCTTGCGGGACAGACCAAAGTGACACGGAGTGAGCGTGCTCTGTCCCCAACACTTCGTCGGATATTGGATGTTCACCTTGCGGGACAGACCAAAGCGACACGAAGTGAGCGTGCTCTGTCCTCAAATATCCTGAAACCTTGTGGGACAGACCGCAGTGACACGCAGTGCACCAGCTCTGTCCCCAACTGATTAGAAAGACCCCCATGACAAACGCAACCGTAGAACTGCTGGCCAAAGACCTGAACCATCAAGGCGGGGTTTATTGCCCCAGCCCATTGGCCGACATGACGCTTTGGAACAGCCACCCCAAGGTCTATCTTGATGTGGCCCGTAGCGGCCAAGCCAAGTGCCCCTATTGCGGCACGGTGTACAAGCTCAAGGAAGGCGAGCATTTCCACGGCCATTGATTGGGGTCGGATTCCAATTCATTTCAGTCTTTGCCTGACTTGAAGCGCGCACTCATCATCGCTCCGCAATGGATTGGTGACGCGGTGATGACCGAGCCGCTGTTACGCCGCCTTCAAGCGCGGGGTGAGCAGCTCACTGTAGGGGCTTTGCCCTGGGTGGCGCCGGTGTACCGGGCCATGCCGCAGGTGGCAGAAGTCATTGAATTTCCGTTTGCCCACGGCGGCCTGCAATGGCGCGAGCGATGGCGATTGTCACGGCAGATTCGGGGCCGGTTTGATGTGGCTTACCTCTGCCCGAATTCGCTTAAAAGCGCGCTGCTCCCTTTTTTGGCGGGCATTCCGAAACGGGTAGGTTATCTGGGCGAGGCGCGCTTTGGGCTGTTGACGCAGCGCCTGAAAAATCCGGCCAAGGGGCAGCGCCCGCCGATGGTGGCCTTTTATTCGGCCTTGAGCGGGGAGGCAGATGTGGCGGCCGACCGACCGCAGCTGCAGTTGTCAGCGCCGGAGGTGGACGCCGTCTTGCGCACTTTGAGCCTGACGCGCATGGGTTACTACGTGTTTGCACCTGGTGCCGAATACGGTGAGGCCAAACGCTGGCCGACGGCCCATTTTGCCGCGCTGGCAGGGCTATTGGATTTGCCCGTGGTGCTGTTGGGCTCGGGCAAGGAGTCCGCGTTGTGCGCGGCCATTGCCGACCCGGTCAACGCCCAGCGCGCCGGGCAATGTATCAATCTGGCAGGGAAAACCACCCTGACGCAAGCCCTGGGGGTGATTTCGGCCTGCAAAGGTGTCGTGAGTAATGACTCTGGCCTGATGCACGTTGCCGCTGGCTTTGGTGTCAATCAAGTGGCTATTTTTGGCTCCAGTAGCCCCTTGCACACGCCACCACTCAATAGGCTGGCCAAGGTGTTATGGCTCAAGTTTGACGCCGATTACCGGCCACCGCTGGACTGTGCGCCTTGTTTCGAGCGTGTCTGCCCGCTTGGCCATACGCGTTGCCTGAAGGACATTTTGCCCGCGCATGTGAAGCAGTATTTATAGTGGGTCAGGTTTTGACAACAGGGGCAAGAGACTTTTCTTGCCTAAAAAAAAGCCACCCGAAGGTGGCTTGTAAATGTTCCCCCGTGGGAGGAACGTCGTTGGAAATTCACGAACTCAAAGACTTCATCAAAGACGCTACTAAGGCGTGTGTTTTATTGACTGTGACAGCAGTTGGTTCAAATATACCGGAGGCCTGTTGGCTTGGGTATCCCCCATTTGGGGGGGTTGGTGGTGTTTATTTTTCGTTCTGACGAGCTTTTTGTTGGCTTGCTTATTTTTTTGGCAGTTCCAGGACGAAAACTGCGCCGCCACCGGGTCCATCTTCGCAAGTGACCCGACCACCGTGGCGTTTGGCGATGGCTTTGACCAGGGCCAGCCCCAGTCCGACGCCGCCATCGCGTTCGGTGGCACCGGGCAGGCGGTAAAAGGGCTCAAATATGCGTTCGCGTAAATCATGCGGTACACCCGGTCCGTGGTCCGAAACCCGGATCACCACATGGCTGTCCGTTTGGCTCAAGCTCAAGTGAATCTCGCCGGCACCATAGCGGCGCGCGTTCTCCAGCAGATTTCGCACGGCACGGCGCAGCAGTTTGCTGATGCCTGGTACCGCCAGTTCCGTGGTGGCCGTGTTCGCAGGCAATTGCGCTGGCAGATCCAACTCGGCATCGACCCGGGCACACTCTTCAGCGACCAGACCGATCAGGTCTACTGACTCGACGGTGCCCAGGTCCGCCTCGCGCGCATCGAGGCGGCTGGCCAGCAAAATTTCTTCGATCAACTGGTCCAGTTCGTTGATGTTGCGGGTGACCTCGGCCTTGAACGCCGGGGAAGTGCCGGCACCCATCAGTTCCAGCCCCATGCGGATGCGCGTCAGCGGCGAGCGTAGTTCATGCGATGCATTGGCCAGCAGCGATTTCTGCGAGGCCAGCAGCGCTTCGTGCGAGTGGACCAGTGTTTGCACGCGCTCGGCAGCCTGGTTGAAGCGCCTGGCCAGGAAGGCTACTTCGTCTTCGCCGGTTTCCGGCACGCGGGCCGACAAATCACCTTCACCCCACTGTTGTACGCCGTTTTGCAAGCGTTCCAGTCGGCGTGTCAGCGTGCGCACAATGGGGTAAGTTGCCAGGGCCACGGCCAGACCGACCCACACCAGCATCCAGGCAAAGCCAAAAGGCGGGCGGCTCCAGAATGAGGCTGGCGCGCGCATCAGATGCATGCGCATGGTTTGGCCGTCGTGCATGCGCACCACGAATTCGGGTCCGCCACGGCCCAGGTTGTTGACGCCGGGATGTGTTCTGGGGCGGTTTGGATCAGTCAGCACATCGGCTTCCGAAAGTTCGGTTGGGGGCAGCATGGGCGCGAGCTCAAAGCGGTGCATCATGCCGAGGCTTTGCTGATCTCGCCGTTGCGGCCCAAGCGCATCGTCGCCGGGTAAGGCGCGGGAACGCCCTTTGCCAATGATTTGGCCCGCCTGGTTGCGCACTTCGATGTCACGCAGGGGCGGCTCGGCCGCCAGCCGCCAGGCCCAGCCCACCAACAAAATGAGCACGGCCACGGCTAAAACCACGGCCAGCCAGATGCGAACGTAGAGTTTGTTGAACAAGTTGATCTCTTGGGGGGTCAGTCTTGCTGGCGTGCAAATACATATCCCACGCCGCGCACGGTGAGGATGCGTTTGGGGTCCTTGGCGTCAAGCTCGATGGCGGCGCGGATGCGGCCCATGTGCACGTCGATCGAGCGGTCAAAGGCCTCGAGCTCACGGCCGCGTACGGCTTCCATGATCTGGTCGCGCGTGAGCACGCGCCCGGCACGCTCGCCCAGAGCCACCAGCAGGTCAAACTGGTAGGAGGTCAGCTCACAGACCTGGCCGGCCACGCTGACCACGCGCGCATCACGGTCAATTTCCAGGCTGCCAAAGTGCATGACGTTGTTGTTGCTCGGCACCGGGCCGTCACCATGGCGACGCAGTACGGCGCGGATGCGTGCCAGCAGTTCGCGCGGCTCAAAGGGTTTGGGCAGGTAATCGTCAGCGCCCATCTCCAGTCCGATGATGCGGTCCATCGGGTCGCCCTTGGCGGTGAGCATCAAAATGGGCGTTTGGGCCAGGGCGCCGGGCAGAGCCCGGATACGCCGACACACTTCCAGGCCATCCATGTCGGGCAGCATCAGGTCCAGGATCACCAGCTCTGCGGGCTGGGCCTGCAAGGCCGTCAAGCCGCTTTGCCCGTCACCAGCGTGCCCGACCTGGTAGCCGGATTGGCCCAGATACTCGCTGACCATATGGGCCAGGCGCGCATCATCTTCGATCATCAGCAGGTGTTGGTTCATGGGTTTGAGTCTAGTGTCTGGTCACATCCAGGGGTTGAAGAACGCGTAAAGTTGGGTAAATCAAGCTGGTTTTACCTGGGCTGCCAACCACACCAGAAGCAACACCGGCAGGCCCAACATCGCCGTGGCAGTGAAGAAGTGTTGGTAGCCAAAAGCATCGACATAAAGCCCGGAATAGCCGGCGATAAATTTGGGCAACAGCAGCATCATGGAACTGAACAGCGCGTATTGGGTGGCCGAGTAGTTGACGTTGGTCAGACCCGACAGGTAGGCAATGAAGGCGGCCGAGGCAATGCCGCCGGCCAGGTTGTCGGCCGAGATCACAAAAATGAGTCCGGTCAGGTCGTGGCCACGCGTGCTTAAGGCCGCAAACAGCAGGTTGCTGGCGGCGCTGAGCACTGCACCCAGCATCAGTACCCGCATCACACCGAGGCGCATGGCCATGGCCCCGCCAATAAAAGCCCCCGCCAGCGTCATGATGACGCCGTAGACCTTGGTGACGGTGGCAACTTCTGCCTTGGTGTAGCCCATGTCGACATAGAACGGGTTGGCCATGATGCCCATCACTACGTCGCTGATGCGGTAGACGGCAATCAGCGCCAGAATGAGCGCCGCCTGCCATTGATAGCGGCGCAAAAAATCGGCAAAGGGTTCTACCAACGCGTCGCGCAGCCAGTCCATGGCATTTTTGGCGGCGGGCATGGGGCGGCGCAGCGGCTCGGGCGACAGCAGCACAGTGACCGCGCCTAAGCCCATGCTGGCCGCCATGACCAGGTAAGCGGTATGCCAGGCGCCGTGCTGGTAGCCGCTGATGCTGGCCGTTTGTACCCCGGCCGCGATCCATAACACGCCAGCCCCGGCCCAGATCATGGCCAGCCGGTAGCCGGTCTGGTAAGACGCCGCCAGCGCGGCTTGGCGGCTGATGTCGGCCGATTCGATGCGAAAGGCATCGAGCGCAATGTCCTGCGTGGCCGAGCCAAAGGCCACTGCCAGCGCGCCCCACACCACCGGCGTGAGCGCCACCTGCGGGTCGTTGAAGGACATGGCGATCAGGCCCCAGACAATGGCCAGTTGCGACAGCAGCAACCAGCTGCGCCGACGCCCGAGCCAGCGTGTCAGCAAGGGAATCGGCAGCCGGTCCACCAGCGGCGCCCACAGCCACTTGAAGGCGTAGGCCAGACCGACCCAGCTCAGGTAGCCAATGGTGGTGCGGTCAATGCCGGCCTCGCGCAGCCAGAAGCTTAGGGTGCCCAGCACCAGCAGCAAAGGCAGACCTGCCGAAAACCCCAGTAGGAGCATGCGCAGGCTGGCAGGCTCCAGATACACCCGCAAGGTGCTGATCCAGGAGGGTTTGTCGGCGGGGCGAGCGTCAGAATCGGTCATACTGGAATAATACGCGCAGCCATCGCCCTGTATCCACCGAAAATTACAAATCATGAACTTCACACCCGCGCATTTCGCTGATCCGCAAAGCCGCCTGAGCGCGTATGAACCGACGCGTGCCGATCACGCCTTGCATGACCTGGTGCTGGCAAGTTTGCGCTCCGGGGAGGTGGACGAGCAGGGCTTGCGTGACGCGTTTGCCGCGTCTAGTTTGCCCCAACGCGTTGTTCGCATCGTGATGATTTTGTATGCCGCGGCTGAGCGCCGAATTTTGGTGACGCGCGCCACCAAATTGGATACACCCGCCGCTGCCTGCTTTGTGGAGGTGATCCAACGGCTGGTGGCGCATCCGCGGCGCGCCCAGATGGACGCCACCCGCATGCGGCTGCAGCTGGACTTGGTGCAAGAGCCACCGCGTGCCGCCGATTTTTTTGCCATGGGCATGTCGCAGCCAGGGGATCGTCATTTTGAAATTGGTGTGGATGGCTTGCTGATGCAAGGGGCAGAGGGGAAACTTCACGTTTTTCCGCCGGGTGATGGTTATGTGCGCTCGGTCATGTCGATGGGCCAATTGCGTGACTACCTGAACCGGGTGTATGGCGAGGACTACCTGAGAGCGTGCAAGTTTCAGTGTTTTCGTTCTGCCAGTTTCATCACCAGTGCTAGCGGCTGGCGCGCACTGTACCGCGGCCATCCGGTGGTGGGGCCACTGACGCGCCAGAAAATTGAGCACGCCCTGCAGTTGGCGGTGGGGCACATTCAGCTGACCCAAAAGGGCGATGGAAAATTTTTGTACTATTACGACGCGGCGCTCGATTCGCGGCGCGACCATGAGCACCCGGGGCGGGATGTGGTTAAAAACCCGTACTACAACATTCTGCGCCATGGCGGCGGCGCGCTGACCTGCCTGTTTCACGAGAAGATCAGCCAACTGGGGAATACCTGGCCCAACATCACCCGTGCCATTGACTATCTGGTGGCGCAAGCGCGGCAGCAGGACTACCAGGGCCAGACCGGGGCCTATATTTACAGTGAGAAAAAATCCAAACTGGGTGGCACCGGCATTGCGCTGTATTTGCTGGCGCAGTACCAAAAAGTGTCGGGCGACAGCCAATACCGGCAGTGGGCGGACCAGATGGCTTGTCACCTGGTGAATCAGATCACGGCCAGCGGCGAATTTATTTACTACAACATTTATCTCGACAAGCCGGTCTCGGAAGCTGAAAACCCCAGCCATTTTTCATTTTTCTACCCCGGTGAGGCCGTGTGTGGGCTGGCGGCCTATTTGCATCTGCTGACCCCAGAGCAGCGTGAGCCGATTTTTGCCAAACTGCGTTTGGCGCTGCAATTCTTGCTGGTGGAGCGCCCGCTGGTGCGGGCCAGCGAATACAGCGTGCTGCCCTCTGATGGCTGGCTGATGATGGGCATCATGGAGTTGTGGGACTTTGAGGCCATGCGCGACCCGCTGTACAGTGATTTTGTTTTTTCTGACGCGCGCAAGATGATTGAGCGCATGTACAAGGTGTCGGACGCGCCCTACCCGGACTACGCGGGTGGCTACTACTACAACTTTGGCGACTACCCCTATGCCGACGGTGCGCGTTGCGAAGGTTTGCTGGGTGCCTACGAGCTGGCGGTCAAAATGAACGACACAGAGACAGCACAAGCGCTGTGGCAAGCCATTTGTTTGGCAGCCTGGGCTTTGTTGCACCTGGTCAATACCGAGGATTCGATTTATTTTGCGCCCAAACCAGCGCTGGCCTTGGGCGGCATTCGTTTCAAATACACACGTCAGTGGTTTCGCATTGACACCATTCAGCACGTGGCCTCGTTTTTTGCCAAGCTGCTGCCGTATTGGGATGCCAATGACGCGCTGGCGCCGCAGCAACGCGTGGCCAGCCCGGCCAAACCACAAAATGAGGCTGTTTAACCACGACATCAGGGGCAGTGGTCCGGCCAGTCTGGGTCTGGGCCGGATGTATGCGTCGCGTGCGCTCTGCATCACAGCCAAAGACGATGTGATTCAGCTGCCCGCCGAGTTGAAGAAACATTGGGACTTTATCTTGGCGCACTATGCCAGGGTGGGGCTTGAGTGTTGTCATCAAGTGGTT
>MESQ01000073.1 GCA_001771065.1 Burkholderiales bacterium RIFOXYD12_FULL_59_19
CGGCACCTGTCGATTTACCACCTCACCATCGAGCCCAACACCTACTTTGCCAAATATCCGCCGGCCACCGTGGAGGACGATCTGGCCGCCGACATGCTGGACCTGATGACAGATATGACCAGGGCGGCTGGCCTGCAGCGCTACGAGGTCTCGGCTTACGCCCTGCCTGACCACGCCAGTGTGCACAACCTGAACTACTGGCAGTTTGGCGACTACCTGGGGCTGGGCGCTGGTGCCCACAGCAAACTCAGTTTTGCCCACCGGGTGGTGCGCCAGGTGCGAGCCCGCAACCCGGACCTTTACATGGCACAAGCTCTGGCGGGGCAGTGCGTGGTGCAGGACAGCGACGTCAAGAGAGGCGAGCTGCCGTTTGAGTTCATGCTCAACGCACTGCGGCTGGCAGGCGGGTTCGATGCCGGTCTGTTTGCCGAGCGCACCGGCATGCCCTTGTCGGCGCTGCAAGCCGGGTTGCAACAAGCTCAAACGCAGGGTTTGCTCACGGTGGACGGCACACACGTCCAGCCCAGCGTGCGCGGCTTTGACTTTTTAAACGATTTGCAAGCGCTTTTTTTGCCTGCGGCACGTTGAGGCCAATCCGGGTCGGTTGCTCGCCCCCGGATTGCGCTGCGCTTCTTCCGGGCTAACTGGCGGGCTGAAGACAGGCTTTGAGCAGCGTGACGCCGCCGTCTGAGGCCATCCAGTCGGCCATGGGTCGGCAGCGACCCTGCACACACACTTCGTAATCGGGGGTGAATTCCGAGCGGGTCAGGCGCAGCTCGGGCGGGGTGGTGATTGCTGGTGTGTAGTGATACCAGCCTTGGCGCAACAATGCATCGGGCGGCGGCTCCATGCCGGCGGCGGAGCCGCGCACCCGGGCCTGCACCGCCTGCAGCACTGGCTGCCCACGCACAGCATCAAGCCGCACCACGTAGTCTTCTTCCCAGCGCACTTTCTCAATGGAGTGGGTCCAGGCCAATGTAAATTCGGTCACCGGCACAAACACCGGCCCGCCTTGCAACGCGGTGGCCAGGCTCAGGCAAATGCCAAGTGAGACCATGCGTCAATCCGCCAATGCAGGAGTTTGTAGGGCCTGTAAGGCCAAATTTATTCGGCCTGGTCGACTGAAGTCGACCCTACAGGAACAACACCAAGTGCTCATTTGGCGCGGCTGCGCCAGACGTGCCATGCCAAAAAGGCGGCAATCAGGCCCAGGCCCAGTTCGTCGGTCAAGGGCAGCGCCACCACCAGCAGGCTGGCCGATCCAATGGCCAGTACGCGCTCAGTCCAGTTCAGTGGCGTGATCAGAAAGCCAATGGCGCCAACACCCCACATGGCAATCGCCACCAGCGCCTTGAACACAATCCAGCTTGTGTCGAGCCAGTCGCCGCTTTGCAGCATGAGCGCCGGGCTATAGACCGCCATGAAGGGCACGATGAAACCCGCGATGGCCACCCGCAGTGCCTGGATGCTGATCTTCAGGCCACTGACCCCCGCAATCGGCGCTGCCGCAAAGGCGGCCAGTGCCACCGGTGGCGTCAGATCGGCCATGATGCCGAAGTAAAAAACGAACATGTGCGACACCAGCAGCGGTACACCCAGCTTCAGCAACACCGGCGCAGCCAGCGAGCTGGTAATGATGTAGTTGGGAATGGTCGGAATGCCCATGCCCAGCACCAGGCAAATCACCATGGTCAGCAGCAGCGCCAGAAACAGGCTTTCCTCGCCCACGGCAATGATGCGGCCGCCCAGTTCGGCCGCCACACCGGTCAGGTTGATCATGCCGATGATGACACCCACCAACGCACAGGCAATGGCCACCGGTAAGGCGTGGCGGGCACCATCCACCATGGCCTGAATCGCCAGCTTGCGTGCGTCGCCGCCCACGCGCCGGATCAGGGTCAGGGCCACCAGCAGCGCCACCACCACAAAAAACGTGCCAACGCCAAACTGGAAGAAGCCGGCACAGGCCAGCCCCAGCAGCACCCAAAACAGGCCACGCAAGACCAGGTTATTCACACCGGTCATGACAGCCGCACCAAAAATCAGCACCACCGTCAGCGCTAACCCCACGGTGCCGGAAAACAGCGGCGTGTAGCCCGAAAACAGCAACACCACCAGACCCACCAGCGGCAGCAACAGGTACCAGCGCAGCCGCACGGCCGTCCAGGGGTTGGGGCACTGGTCTTTGGGCAGACCGTTGAGCCCCTTACGGCCGGCTTCCAGGTGCACCATCCAGAAGGCGGTAATGAAATACAAAATAGCCGGGATCAGGGCCGCCTTGACAATGGCAACATAGGGCACGTTGATGGTTTCGGCCATGATGAAGGCCACCGCCCCCATCACCGGCGGCATGATCTGCCCGCCCATGCTTGATGTGGCCTCGACACCGCCGGCAAAAGCCGGGCTGTAGCCAAAGCGCTTCATCAGCGGAATGGTGAATTGCCCTGTGGTGACCACATTGGCCACACCCGAGCCATTGATGGTGCCCATCAGGCCTGAGGAGATCACCGACACCTTGGCCGGGCCGCCGCGTGTGTGGCCGACCATACCCATGGCGAAGTCGTTGAACAGGTTGATCATGCCGGCCTGCTCCAGAAAAGCGCCGAACAGGATAAACAGAAAAATGTAGCTCGACGACACGTAGGTGGGCGTACCGTAAATGCCCTCGGTGCCAAAGCCCAGCGTGCTGACGATCTGGTCCACCCCAAAGCCACGGTGCGCCAGGGCACCCGGCAAATACTGGCCAAACAGGCCATACAGAAGAAACACACCGCAAATGATGGGCAGGCCCCATCCCATGACGCGCCGTGCGGCCTCAAACACCAGCACCACCGTCACCACACCAATCACCCAATCCATGGCAATGAGTTCACCGGCGCGCTGGGTCAGGTCGGCCTCGAACACCCAGTGGTACAGGCTGAAGACAAAACCAGTGAGCCCCAACAGCCAGCCCAGGACACGTCCTTTGGCGGCATGGCGGTCGCTGAATTCAAACGGCGGAAACAGCGCAAAAATCAGCAGCAGCACAAAGCCCACATGCACCGCGCGCACCACCTGGCTGGACAGGGGGCTAAACGCCGCGGTGATGAGCTGAAAGCTGGAAAACAGCAAGGCCACCCAAAAGATGGCACGGTTCAGGGTTTTGCTTTGGGGTTCGTGGTCATGGCTCATGGGCATCTCGCAGACATCTGGAACAAAAACGGCCCCAACAGTGGGGCTGCGGCAGGGCACAAGTCGCTTACTTGATCAGGCCCACTTCCTTGTAGTATTTGGCGGCACCGGGGTGCAGTGGCACCGGCATGCCCTTGACGGCGCTTTCGCGCTTGATCGCCTTGGCCGCATTGTGCGCTGCATACAG
>MESQ01000074.1:0-35664 GCA_001771065.1 Burkholderiales bacterium RIFOXYD12_FULL_59_19
ATTCGGCCTTGTTTGTGGGTTGGTCAGGCTCCCCCGACTTTGCACTGGCCCCGATGCATATTCGCTGACGTGCTCCTTTTCTATCCGACGGACTCTTTATGTCCCAGGAAATTCTCAGGTTTAGCTCGCCACCGGTCTGACCTGTTTCACATCACTTCGCTTTTTGCCACCTGCTAGCCTTCCAAGGCTAAAACCATAGTCCTTTCATTCGTCTGTTGCTCGGGTCGTTGCTTTTTCAATCCTGGGCGACTTCAGCATCACGCAGCTTGGGGCCTGATGCTCTTGAAGCCTTTGTCGTAATCCTGTGCTTTGGCTGTCATGGCCCAGATCGTTCTGGCCATCTTGGCCGCCTGCGCTACAAATACCACGTTGGAGGGACGCCGAGCCTTGATGCCCTGCAGCCACGGCCCCGGCTCTTTAGCGTGCGCAATCACACTTCGGGCACCGTGGATCAGCAATGTCCTCAAATAGGTGTCGCCACGCTTAGAGATTGCACCCAGTCGGACTTTGCCTCCCGTACCAGTTTGTTTGGGCACCAAACCCAGCCAAGCGCAGAACTCCCTGCCTGACTTGAATGCGCTGGCTTCCCCCATGGTGGCAATGGCTGCGGTGGCCGTCAGTAGTCCTACACCGGGAATTTGGGCAATGCGCTGCATCTGGGGGTCTTGCTTGAGTTGGAGTTGCAGGCGCACCTCAATGGCTTGCATATCCACCTCAATCGCTTTAATGCGCGCCACCTGCTCGTGCAAGCTGTCACGCACCAACTGCGGCAATGTATGCGCCAATCCTTCAAGGGTTTCCACAATGTCCTTGAACAAGGCCCTTTTCCCCTTGGCAAAGGTGGCCCCAAACTCGTAGAGCAGACTGCGCAAGGCGTTGGTCTGCATGATGCGCATTTTCATGAGTAGCTCGCGCTGGCGGTGCAATGTAAGCGTTGCTTGCTGCGCTGCCGTCTTGGTGCCCACAAACTTCACCCCCGGCTGCTGCACCGCCAACCAGATCGCACGGGCATCGGTGGCGTCGGTTTTGTTGCCGCTGACAAAGGGGCGCACAACCTTGGCGTGCAACAGTCGCACCGTGTGCCCAAGTTTGCTCAGTTCACGCGCCCAGTGGTGCGCACCACCACAGGCCTCTATCGCAATCAGGCAAGGGGCGAGGTTGGCAAAGTGCTCCACTACCTTGGCGCGCTTGATCTGCACGTTGACGATCTCGCCCGTACCCATGTTCACGGTGTGCATCTGAAACACGTGCTTGGCGATGTCCAGACCCATCACTTGTTGGCCGTTCATGGTGCCGATGATTTGTCCGGCGTTCATTCCTGTATTACGATTCATGGCGGATCCTCTGTGTTTAGTGGAGACCTAGGTCTATCACACTCTGGGCACTTTGATGCCGTATTCATCAGAGGATCCAACCCATGCGGGGTGGTTTCTTCCTGATTGACGGCTGTTCTATCGCAGTGCCACAATTCTTCAGCGATTAAGGAGGGAGGCATCCATAGCATCTATCTCTATCTGTATGCGAAGTCATGCGACTCAAAGGCAAAAGCTCCACCCCCGGCAGTCAAACCGAATTGAACTCGACACCAAATCAACGGCAACTGCGATAGGTATCCCTTAAAAATGGCGCTGGTATTGGGGAACTTTTGGACTGCCAATGGCAAGGGACTCAACTGGTGGCCCACTTGACAGTTATAAGCAAGCGGCAACGAACTAGCGCTCGAAGTTTGTTAGCCGGCAACTGGTTGCGGGTTTCTCGCTGTGGGAGAAATGGCATCAAAAGACAAATTCTGATCACAGAAAAGTTATCTTCATTGGTGAATGGGTGAATGGGTGAATGGGTGAAAATCAAAAGTCTGACACGCAAGCAGCATTGCGACGCAGAACTCATCATTTTCATTGGGGAAAAGCGAAATTCTCGTCTCCGAAAAAACCCGCAACCAGTTGAGGCCGTAAGTGTGCTTTGTGAGGCCCATTTTCCGGTGCATAGTTGGCTTAATGCGCTTGAATTCTCTATCTGTTTTTGGCCGACCTAGTCGACGATGTACTCCAAGACCGTAGCATGTTTCCTGGATGTTGGTGTCTTGCCGTTCACGGACAGTTCGCCTTTGGATTTGGCTGCGATTTCGATGGAGAACACGTCACCTTTTTTTTGCATCGGTAGCCACTTTTTGTTGTATTCGACAGCCATTTTCTCAAACGACGCTGACATGATTTCAAAGTGCTGCGTGCTTCCCACAGGAAGCTGATAGGACAAAGGTGCGTTGCGCACCTTTGCCACGCCAGCGGGCAGGTCGAAAGTATGAACCAACGCACCCTTGAATTCCTGCGACTTTACGGTTTTCCATACGTCAGACGGATCAATCCCGAGGTTGAAAAAGGCCGTATTAATTTCTGGCAGGGACTCGAATTCCGTCTTCGATAGTGATCGTTCCGAGCGCAGCTGCCAGGCAGCGTCTTGCGGGAAGTGCGAGAAAGCAAGCTGTTCTGGCGATGGCAAGAAAAACGTTTCACTGAACTGCTTTACCCAGGCACCATCGCTTATGTAACCACTACCCCAAGTCGTGTCAATGAGCTGCCACTTGCCGTCAATTTTTACCGCATTCCAAGCATGATTCGGCTCGGCCATGCTACTTCCGGGTATGTGGGCAATACCTTTCGCATAGCCAAAAATGGTGGTAGCCTCCAACCCGGACTCCTTGGCAAGGCGCTCGAACAATGCAGCGTAACCGCCGCAGATTGCAAGGCGCGATTGCAATACGGCATCAGGATCAACGCTTGAGTGTGTTTGGTTAAAAAAGCTCTTGGCATCGTAGGCAATGCGATCCGCGACCCAACGATATACCGCGCGGGCTTTTTCAACATCGCTACTAGCCCCCGCGCCGAGATACTGCGCAAGGGACAGAATCGTCACTTCAGATTGAGCGGTCGCGGCCAAGGTGTGGTCATCAACGGTGGCAAGGCGGCCAGCATCAATAGCGCCAGCGCAAGCAAGGCAGCCCATGAACAATCCGGCCAAGGCAAAGAGCCAGGAAGCGATCATCTTCATTAGAAATTGCTCGGGTTTGACATCATATGACGAAAGTATGAAGGATTTTCCGCTACTTTCATAGCGGTAATGCTACGTTCCTCAAGGCGTCCGTCAACAGTGTCTGACCGTTCGCCAAAATCATCGAATTGACCTGCCCGAAAGCGGGTACCGGTGGCTGTCAGGTAACGCTGCAAAACAGTCAAAAATGTCGGCGTGGCTATCCACACTTCCTGTCTTCTTGTCGCAACCATTGACCACGCTCACCGGCAGGATAAGGGCTGGGTGGCGGCCGATTTCTGGGCCTTTGACAGTATGAGGCCGCCGCCCCAGCCCTTATCCTGCCAGCCGCAACCGCTGCAAACAAGCCCCCACCAAGGCAGTCACTCAGACAATAGCCCAAGCGCCAAAACCGCTGCGCCAGCGCCTTACCCAGTTGAGTCCGCGCGCCCAATTGCTGCGGCGGGGTGAACTGTATTCGACCTTTTCGGCAAGGGCTGCGGGCCTATTTCTGGTCGATCTGCGCCTGCAGCGTCAGGTAGTCCGGCAGGCGCTCACCGCCCAATGCCACTGCGCGGGCAATAGCCTGACTGGCCTCGGCGTGGCGACCCAACTCCATGAGCACCTGCGCCAGATTGTTCCAGCCGTCGGCGAAGTCGGGGTGCTTGAACACCGTCTGGCGGTAGGCCGTGGCGGCAGCTTCGCGCTGACCCAGCGCATAGGCGCTGTTGCCCGCGCCCAGCAAGGCGGCGCGCTCATCCGGCCAGCGCTGCAGCGCGGCGGCAAAAGCCTGTTGTGCGCCGCGCGCATCGGTGCGCTCCAGCGTGGCGGCGGCGGCGGTGTAAGTCTGGGGCTCGGCGGTGGCGGGCAGTTGCCCAGGTTTGAGCGCCAGCATGGCCCAATATTGCCCGCGCGCCCAGGTGCGCTCGAAGGCAAATAGCGAAATTTCCATGCGCGCCGTGACCCCGGAGTGCAGCAGCAGCACATGGCGCGCCCGGTCATAGCCCATCACCACGGCGTAGTGCCAAACCGGGTAAATTGAAAACGCCAGGTTCTGGAACACCAGCACCGGGTTGCCCGCCGCCACTTCGCGCAGCACAACTTGGATGCTCGGCTGCAATGGGTAAGCCAGCAAACCCTGCCGGCGCGTCACGGCCAGCATTTCTGGCTGCAGCGAGCCTTGACGGCCTGGCAGGTAAACCTGATCCACCAGAGCATCAGGGGTGACCCTGACACCGGCTGCGTTGGCGACCATGGCCAGCGCGGCAGGGCCGCATTCATAGTCTTCCTGCGGGAAAAACGGCACCCGAGACAACGCGACCTGCGCCGGGAGCTCCGGCGGCCACTGCGCATCCAGCAGGGCCACCTGAGGGGTGGCGCAACCGCTCAGCAGCAGCGCTGCCCAAACAAAAACCCCCGTCAAAACGGGGGTTCGCAGACCAATGAGTCGACCGATCATCGAACTGATCGTGTGAACGGAAACACCTTGGTCAAGCCCATGATGTCGGTCACCAGCAGCACGATGAACACGGTGAACAAGATACCCACCACACCGGCACCCGCCGGGGCTTGGTCGATGCGACCCGCCAGTTGGGCCACTTCAGCGTCGGACATGGCGGCCACACGCTCCAGCGCGGCTTGCGGCGTCACGCCCTGGCCAAGCATGGCCTGGCGAACGTCATCGCGCACCAGAAATTGGTTCACTGCGTCACGGCTGACGCTCAGGGTACCACTGGCAGCCGGTGCCGTAATTTCTTCGGTCGCCACCATGCGGGCTTGCGCGCTGAAGGGCAGACCGGCAGCGGTGATACAGACGATCATGCTCGCGGAGACGAATTTTTTGAAGCTCTTCATGGTTTGCCTTTGTGGTGTGGTCGAAAGGCTGCGATTCAATCCGCATCTTGCAACAAAGTCAATGCACCTTACAAGTTGAAACAGCAGCATAGGCGAAACAACTGGATTCAAACCACCTCCGAGGGACTCCTGAGGATGGCCCACAATGTGGTCGTGGCTTAAAAAGCGCCCTGGGAATGGCTCGCCAAGACCTCACCCAGCCGGATGGCAGCGCCCGGCTGCCACGCCGGATTGAATTTGAGCGGGCCATGCGGGAACAG
This sequence comes from Burkholderiales bacterium RIFOXYD12_FULL_59_19, assembly GCA_001771065.1. Taxonomy (GTDB): domain Bacteria; phylum Pseudomonadota; class Gammaproteobacteria; order Burkholderiales; family Burkholderiaceae_C; genus Rhodoferax. The sequence continues at coordinate 5,142 of MESQ01000074.1, forward strand.
CATGACCACGGTGGAGCCCAGCAAGAAGCGGCCCATCTCGTCGCCCTGCTGGAGCGTGATCGCCTCGTTTTCATAGTGCCACTCACTCAAGCGCCCAGGACGCGACGCGTTGACGGCGCCATGCCAGGTGGTGGCCATGCTGCCGACGATAGTGGCACCGACCAGCACCAGCACGAACGGGCCATGTTCGCCTTCAAACACACAGACCACGCGCTCGTTGCGGGCGAACAAGCCGGGTACGCCGCGTGCGGTGGTGGGATTGACCGAAAACAGGTCGCCCGGCACATAGATCATGCGCATCAAACGCCCGGCGCACGGCATGTGGATGCGGTGGTAGTCGCGCGGACTCAGATACAGCGTGGCAAAGTGGCCGTTGTCAAACTGCGCGGCCAGCGTGGCGTCGCCGCCGACCAACGCGGTGCTGCTGTAGTGGTGACCCTTGGCCTGGAATATCTGCTGACCTTCGATGCGGCCAAACTGGCTGATGGCGCCATCGACCGGGCAAATCAGGTCCGCCTGCGCCAGTGGCCGCACACCGGCTTTGAGGGCGCGGGTAAAAAAATCGTTGAAGGTGGCGTAGCTGGCCAGTTCCGGGTTGGCGGCTTCAAGCATATTGACGCGGTAGCGCTGCACAAACCAGGCGATCAAGCGGGTCGTCAGCGCGCCACCCTGCGCGCGCGCGATGCGCCCGGCCAGCAAAGTGATGGCCTGCTTGGGGATCAGGTATTGGGCAATTACGGCGGTACGATCAGTCATAAAGCAGGGATTCTACGCAGTGCATCCAAGCCACCGCCTGCCACAATCATGTCATGTCCATTGCCCGCATCCCCCCCATTCAATGCCTGCTGACTTTTGAGGCGCTGGCGCGTTTGCGTAGCGTCACACAAACTGCAGAAGAACTCTGCGTAACGCCCAGCGCGGTAAGCCACCGGGTCAAGCAGCTTGAGCAAATCATAGGTACCAAGTTGTTTGGACGGGCCGATTTTTCGCTCACGACCGAAGGTGCAGCCTACCTGGCGCATGTGCGCGACGGTTTGAGCATGCTACAAAAATTCCCCAGCTCGGCCACGACACCGGGCAAACGCAAGCTGCGCCTGGCCGTCACGCCAACCTTTGCGCGCTCGATTCTGATACCTCGCCTGCGCCAGTTCACCGAGGCCTACCCCGAGATCGACCTCACCCTGCAAATCTCGATTCCGCTGCTAGATGTGGTGGCCGAAGACGCCGACCTGATGATCCGGTTTGGCACCGGACGTTACGCCGATGTCGAGCACGTCTGTCTGCTCAAGGACGAAGTCACGCCACTCGCGTCGCCCGCCTTTGTGCGCGAGCACGGGCCGTTTGACGTGGCACAAGACCTGGAAGGCGAGGCGCTGTTGCGCAGCCCGCTGGAGCCCTGGCGCACCTGGTTTGCCGCCCGCGGGCTGGACTGGCCCGAGCCGCTGGAAGGCTCGCAGTTCAACGATGTTGGCCTGATGTGCGACGGCGCAGCGGCCGGCATGGGCATTGCCTTGATTCGCCTCAAGCTGGCCTTGCCCTGGCTGGAAAACGGCTCGCTGGTGCGCCTGGGAACCAGCGAGGAATTTGCCAGCAATGTACCCAGTCCGCATGCCCACTACCTGTGCTGGCGCACCGGCATGATGGAACGCTGGGAATGTGTAGCCTTTGCCGAATGGCTCAGGCAGAGTATGGTTTGACCGGCCCAGTCCACCAGGCCAGGCCCATGGCTTTTTCGAGGTGCAGGGCGACTCCGTGGTGACCCAGCCGAATCAGCGGGCCGCATTTTTTTCAACTGATGGTTTAAGTTTCTTCGCACCAACGGCATTCAATTTCGCTTAAAGTCCAAACCATGTTTTACGTTACCGGATCAAGCCCATGAACGCACCCCTCTCTCCAGACAGCCTGAATGCCTTGCAAAGATCAGAGCGCCAGGCGCTGGTTGTCAAAGGACTGCTGGAATGCTTGCCGGCACACGCGCTGCTCTGGAACAACGAAGACACAACGCCCTATGAGTGCGACGGTTTAACCGCTTACCGCCAACGCCCGCTGGTGGTGGCCCTGCCCGAAACACAAGCGCAGGTGGCCGCCGTCCTGAAAATCTGCCACACCCTGGGCGTGCCGGTGGTGGCGCGCGGTGCCGGGACCGGCCTGTCGGGCGGGGCCATGCCCAACGCCGTGGGTGTCACCTTGTCGATGGCCAAGTTCAACAAAATCCTGAAGCTTGACCCGGTGTCGCGCACGGCTCTGGTGCAATGCGGTGTACGCAACCTGGCCATCAGCGACGCGGCCGCACCTTTGGGCCTCTATTACGCGCCCGACCCGTCCAGTCAGATTGCCTGCACCATTGGCGGCAACGTGGCCGAAAACTCCGGCGGTGTGCACTGCCTCAAATACGGCCTCACCCTGCACAACATCGTCAAGCTCAAAGGTTTCACCATGGAGGGTGAGCCAATCGAGTTCGGCTCGGACGCGCTGGACGCACCCGGCTATGACCTGATGAGCGTGGTGATTGGCAGCGAAGGCATGCTGGCGGTGGTGCTTGAAGTCACTGTCAAGCTCATTCCCAAGCCACAACTGGCGCGTTGCATCATGGCCAGCTTTGATGACATCCGCAAAGCCGGTGATGCCGTGGCCGCAGTCATTGCGGCAGGCATCATTCCGGCCGGGCTGGAGATGATGGACAAACCCATGACGGCGGCGGTCGAAGACTACGTACACGCCGGTTACGACCTGAGCGCCGAGGCGATTTTGCTGTGCGAAAGCGACGGCACGCCTGAAGAGGTTGAGGAAGAAATTGGCCGCATGAGCACGGTACTGCTGGCCGCCGGCGCCACCAAAATTGCGGTGAGCCAGAACGAACAGGAGCGCCTCACGTTCTGGAGCGGGCGAAAAAACGCGTTCCCTGCCAGCGGCCGCATCAGCCCCGACTACATGTGTATGGACAGCACGATTCCGCGCAAACGCGTGGCCGACATTTTGCTGGCCATTGCCGAGATGGAGAAGAAATACCAGTTGCGCTGTGTCAACGTCTTCCACGCCGGCGACGGCAACCTGCACCCGCTGATTTTGTTCGATGCCAACATCGCCGACCAGTTGCACAGGGCGGAGCTGTTTGGCGCCGACATTCTGGAAACCAGTGTGGCCATGGGCGGCACTGTGACCGGCGAGCATGGCGTTGGGGTGGAAAAGCTCAACAGCATGTGTGTGCAGTTTTCAGCCGCAGAAAATGAACAGATGTTTGGCGTCAAACGTGCCTTTGACCCACAGGGCCTGCTCAATCCGGGCAAGGTCATCCCGACGCTGAACCGCTGCGCCGAATACGGCAAGATGCTGGTGCGTGGCGGCCAGATCAAGCACCCGGATTTGCCCCGGTTCTAAATTGGACGCCACATGAACGGCCTGCGCGGACTGGCCTGGTTGCTGGCCATGCAGTCATTGGGCGAACTGCTGTCACGGGGCTTAAGCCTACCCTTTCCGGGGCCGGTGATCGGCATGTTGCTGCTGCTGTTGGCGCTACGCCTGCCCGCCGTGCGTGAGCCGGTGGCGGTCTGTGCCAATTTTTTGCTCTCGCACCTGTCACTGCTGTTTGTGCCGGTGGGCGTGGGAGTAATGACCCATGTAGGACTGCTGGGCCAGTACGGCGTGCGCATGATGGCCGTGATTGTGCTTTCGACCTGGATCGGGCTTGCTGTGACGGTGCTTGTGCTGCGCGCCTTCCGGGGGCCCAACGATGCCTAAATTTGTCGAACTCTGGGTCTACCTGTCTGCCACGCCGCTGTTTGGCCTGAGCGCCACACTGGTGGTCTATGTGCTGGCCCAGGCGGTGTATACCCGGCTGGATCAGCCGGCCTGGGCCAATCCGGTACTGTGGTCGGTGGTCATTCTGGCCAGCCTGCTGACCGTGACGCGTGTTGACTATCCCACTTACTTTTCGGGTGCGCAGTTCATCCATTTCCTGCTCGGGCCTGCAGTGGTAGCGCTAGCCTGGCCACTCTGGGAGCGCCTGGCGGCCCTGCGGCTGCACTGGCGAGCTCTGCTGGCGGCGGCTTTGGCGGGGGGCGCGGCCGCCAGTGGGTCGGCGCTGCTGCTGGGCTGGCTGGTTGACTTGCCTCAGGACGTGGTGCTGTCGCTGGCACCCAAATCGGTCACCGCCCCCGTCGCCATGGGCATTGCCGACAAGATTGGCGGCATCCCGGCGCTGGCTGCAGTGTTTGCGGTGGTCACCGGCATGGTCGGTGCACTCAGTGGCAAGGCCTTGTTTGGGCTCTTGAAGATTCCAACGGACGGTAATGGCTGGATGGCACGCGGCTTTTCACTGGGTACAGCAGCGCACGGCATCGGCGCGGCAAGGGCCATGCAGGTCAACCCCGATGCAGGTGCTTTTGCCGGACTGGCCCTGGGGCTGCAGGTGATACTTGCGGCTTTATTGATCCCGATGCTGTTCGGGCTGTTTTGATTCGCATCAGTCCTATAGACAGAGCCGCTTCATCAAGCCGTCTTTCGTGGCGGCAACATGGGTTCGTCTTCGGCAATCAGTTGTGCCGCCCAAGGGGCCAATTTACTGGTGTCGGCGCGCAACACCTCTTGTTTGACAGTCAAAATTTGCGCCGGATGCATGGAAAAACTCCGCAAACCCATGCCCAGCAGCAAACGGGTCATACTTACGTCTCCGGCCATTTCACCGCACAGGCTGACCGGTTTACCCTGCGTCTGGCCCTCGGCAATGGTATTGGCCACCAAACGCAATACCGCCGGGTGCATCGGGTCGTAGAGGTGCGCCACCGACTCGTCAGCCCGGTCAATGGCCAGGGTGTACTGAATCAGGTCATTGGTGCCGATGGACAAAAAGTCAAAGTACTTGAGAAATACCTTGAGCGTCAACGCCGCTGCGGGGATTTCGATCATGGCACCCATTTTGACCGATCCATAGGCAAGGCCGCGGTTATCCAACTGCACACGGGCATGGTCGATCAGCGCCATGGTCTGGCGAATTTCACGGGCGTGCACCAGCATGGGGATCAGCACATGCACCTGGCCATGGGCGGCCGCGCGCAAAATGGCACGCAACTGCGTCAGGAACATGGCGGGGTCGGCCAGACTCCAGCGAATGGCGCGCAATCCCAGGGCCGGGTTCAGGTGGGCATCGTCGCGCAGGGTTTCATCAAGCGGCTTGTCGGCACCCACATCGACCGTCCGGATCGTGACCGGCAAGCCCTGCATTCCCTCCACCGCGCGCCGGTACGCCAGGTACTGCTCTTCCTCGTTGGGCAATTTGCCGTGCCGTCCCATGAACAGGAATTCGCTGCGAAACAGGCCCACACCGACCGCACCGGCCTTTAGGGCCGAGGAGGCATCGTCGGGCATTTCGATATTGGCCAGCAGTTCAATTTTTTGCCCGTCCAGCGTCACGGCCGGCGTATGCAGCAGGCGCGCCAGACGGCCGCGCTGGAGTTCAACCTGGCGTTGCTTGAAACCATATTCGGCCAGGATGATCGGCGAGGGGTCGATCACCACCACACCCGCATCACCATCAATCACCACCCAGTCGTCCTGCTGAATCAGGTGACTGCTCAAACGTGCACCCACCACTGCCGGAATATCCAGACTACGCGCCACAATGGCCGTGTGGGAAGTTTTGCCGCCCACGTCGGTGATAAAACCAGCGAATACACTTTGCTTGAATTGCAGCATGTCCGCTGGCGAGAGATCATGCGCCACCAGAATCAGGGGCACGTCCACGGTGTCATCAAGCAATAAATCCTGTTGCGATGTCTGCCGGCCAGCACGCCCCAGGGGCTGAATCAGAGGCGATGACACCCCGCGCATGGCACGCAGGACTTTTTCGGTGATCTGCTCCAGATCGGCCTTGCGTTCGCGCAGGTAATCGTCCTCCATTTCGTCAAACTGGCGCACCACGACATCAAGCTGAGACGTCAGTGCCCACTCGGCGTTGTAGAGCCGGTCCGTGATCCAGTGCCGCACCCCAGCCGCCAACTCCTGGTCCTGCAGCAGCATCAGATGCACATCGAGCAGCGCGGACAGCTCATGCGGCGTTTCTTTGGGCCCCATATGGCCAATGCTGCTCTGCAGACGGCGAATTTCTGCCACGACTGCATCGCGGCCATCACGCACCCGGTTGATTTCTGCGGTAACCTGTGCGGGCTCAATAAAGTAATGCGCGACATCCAGTCGGCTGGAAGCCACCAGCACCGCCCGCCCAATGGCAACGCCCCGGGCCACGGCCAGACCGTGGATGGCAAAGGTCATTCACCTTCTCCAAATTTGTCTGCCACCAGCGCCAACAATACCTCCATGGCCTGTTGCTCCTGCGCGCCGTGGGTTTCAATTTCAATCTGTGACCCCATCCCGGCAGCCAGCATCATCACACCCATAATGCTTTTGGCATTCACGCGACGTTCACCGCGCGACATCCAGACCTCGCACGGAAAGCTTCCTGCCAGTTTGGTCAACTTGGCAGAAGCCCGCGCATGGAGTCCTAGTTTATTGTTGATGGTGGTCGTGGTTTTGATCATTTTGTTTTCGTTGCTGATTTTGTGGTGCCGTGACGGCCACTTGCATCACGCCCTGAGTGCCGCCAGCAAGCACACGCGCCACCAGCGCCTCCATGGTTTCGTTGCGGTAGGTGATGGCCCGCAGCAGCATGGGCAGGTTGACGCCAGCCACCAGCCGGGAGTTCACACCGTCCACCAGTTTTTGCGCCACATTACAGGGTGTCGCGCCAAACATGTCGGTCAGGATCAGTGTGCGCTCGGTATTCAGCAGCGCCATGGTCAAACGTGCCGTGGCCAGGGATTCATCGACCGGCGTGTTGGGTTGGACATCCAACACCGCCAGCGATGAAGCCGTATCCGGGAAAACATGCAGTGCACACTGACGCAAGGCCGTGGCCAGGGGGGCATGTGCAATGATGAAAATACCGTTATTCATGTCGTTCACGGGTGCTGCAATCAATAAGGGGCATAGCGACAACTCACGTGCTTCAACACGTTGGCTGATTATGACTTTTTGTAGTCAAAAAGTACGCATAGGCCGCCACGGTGCACAGCAAATAGATCGTCATCGCCATCTGAAAGGCGAAAACTTCTGCCCATCCCAGGGCCAGAAAGCCGTCAATGGCCAATCCAATGCCCCACTGAACCGCAAAAACACCGGAAAAAATCAGCAAGTTGTAAGACGACAAGGCGCGTCCAGCCAGGTTGGATGGGAATGCCATCGCCACCGCCGGCTGTGCCAATGCAATAAAGGTGCAGCTCATGCAATACAAGGCCCAGGCCAGCGCAGCCCAAACACCAAGACCCGAGCCAGCCGCAATGATCAGCGCAAGCAGGACAAAGCTCAGGGGCAAGCCGCAACTGATCAGGCGATCAGCGGTGTGACCACGACCGGCCAGCCAGGGGTAAATCATGCCCCAGGCCCAGAAGCTGCCCAGCATGGCAATATTGATCCAAAACAAGCCAGTCGCCGCTTGCAGTGGTGAAAAACCGGCCACACGAATCATCCAGGGCGTGACCCACAGGGTTTGCATGGCAACCAGGCCGCCATAAACGAAGAACGCCATGGGCGCCATTCTTCTGAAATAGGGGTGACGCCAGACAGCGTCGTAACTGGGCTTGGCTGCGGGCAATGGCTCCGCATCGGCTGCGCCAGCGACCTTTTGCCACGGGGGTAGCTGCCAGGCGAGCAGACACATGGCCAGCAACACCAGGGCCGCCAAGCCCCAAAACAGCACGCGCCAACCCACCAAGGGCATCAACCATTGCACGGGCAAGGTGGCGGCCACCATGCCAAACGAGCCCGTCATCAGCATCCAGGAATTGGCGCGCATTTGCGAGCTTGCCGCAAACCAGCGCCGATAGCCAGTCAGCGGCGCCATCAGGCAGGCGCTCACGCCCACCCCACTGAGAAAGCGCGCGAGCAGTAAGCCCCGAAAGCTGTCGGCCATGGCAAAGGCGACGCAGCCCAGCACCGCCACCAACAAGAAATTCAAAATCACTTTTTTGGGCCCATAGCGATCCAGCCAGGCCCCCAAAGGCAACTGGGTGATGGCAAAGCCGAGAAAATAGCCTCCGGCAAGCAGCCCCAGGTCCTGTGCATTCAGCGCGAACTCCTGCGTCAGCGTCGGTGACAGCGTGGCCGTGATGGCGCGAATCAGGGACGAAAGAAAATAGGCAAGGGCAAACGCAATAAACACCAAAACGGCGGTGCGCCGGGGCAACAGGTTCAACACTGAAGCGTCGGTTATCAGGGGCGCAAGGCACCAAACACTTTTTGCAGCACAGCACTGCCGGTGCCCACCGGGTCCTGTCGTATCTTTTTTTCTTCTTCGCCAATCATGAGGTAAAGACCATCCAGAGATTTTGCAGTGACGTACTGCTCGATCGAGACCTGATCCCCTTTCAGTAAACCAATGCCTGCTGTCTTAGCTGCGATCTGGTTGTATTTGTCAGCCAAATTCACGCGCGATGTGACTTTGGTGACCACCGGTAAAAATTTTCGGCTTAAGTCTTGTCGCGTTTTATCGGCAAAAAATTGCGTCACCGAGTTGTCGCCACCGGTCAAAATTTTCTTGGCATCCTGCACTTTCATGGTTTTGACAACGCCGACCAACATGTCACGCGCCATCGGCACGGCCATTTCCGCCGCGTGGTTCATGGCGGCAATCAGTTCATCAAGAGGGGCACCTTGACCCAGGTTGCGCAACAATCTGGCGGCATCGTCCAAAACGCCCGGCAGCGGAATACGAACTTTGTCATTTCCCAAAAAGCCATTGGGTTGCCCCAGCGATTTGACCGCGGCAAGTGCGCCTTTCTCCAGCGCCAGCTTGAGCCCCTGCAAGGCCTGGGCGTTGCTCACGTCGTTCAGCGACAGCGCGTGTGCCTTTACCGTTACACCCAGGCAGGAAGCGGCCGCCAACACGCCGGATAATGTGCTAAAACGACGTCGATTCATGGGCGTGGGATGGGTGGTGCATGGCATGCTCACATCTTAACGCTGGACATGAAGCGAGCACGCGTGAGTGCCCGCCACACATCCTGTCTTTCAGTAATTATTTGGCGCGGAAGTCGTCATGACACGACTTGCACGCGCCGCCGGTGGCGCTGACAGCAACTTTGATGCTGTCAAGATTGCCTGACTTCGCTGCGACTGCCAGCTTGGCCATTTCTGCTTCCATTTTTCTGGCGTTGTCGTCAAACTTGGCTTTGTTAGCCCAGATTTCAGGCTTGGCCTTGCTCTCTGGCTTGTCGGTTCCAGGACCAAAACCCGCCCATGGCAATTTGGACATGAATTCAGCCACAGCTGCACTGTCGCCGGCGACCTTGGCATCAAATGGGATTTTCCCAGCAGCCATGCCAGCCACACGGCCAAAATTTTGCTGCATCACAAACATGGCGCTTTGACGGTACTTGACCGCATCTTCGGCCTTGGCGAATTGCGCCGAGGCGGGCGCAGCCAAAGTGAACGCTGTGACAGCAAGAAGACAGGCAGTGTATTTTTTCATCGGAGACCTTTCGTGGTTAAACTAAAACAGACGAGTCGCAAAGTGTATGAGAATTCGCTCATGTACATCGGACAAGTCTTTACAGGAGTTGACAAGCATGATGGTCCGTGTCTGGGATGCCCCGACCCGCCTGTTTCATTGGGCGTTGGCGCTGTGTTTTATCGGCCTGCTGGTCACCAGTCAGGTTGGCGGCGGCGCCATGGTCTGGCATTTCCGCTTCGGTTATGGTGTGTTGACTTTGTTGCTGTTTCGTGTCTTTTGGGGCCTGCTGGGAGGCCATTGGTCACGGTTTTCCACTTTCGTGGTGGGGCCCATTGCGATCTGGCGTTACCTGCACGGACAAGGCAAAGCACACGACGGGGTTGGCCATAACCCGCTGGGCGCTTTGTCTGTGCTGGCCATGCTCGTGTTCCTGGGCCTGCAAGTGGGCACGGGTTTGATGAGCGATGATGAAATTGCGACTGCGGGCCCCTTGACCCGATTCGTGTCCTCGTCCTGGGTCAATAATGCCACCTATTACCATAAAGACATTGGTAAATTTATTCTGCTGGGACTGGTTGTTTTGCATCTGACTGCGATTGGTTTGTATTTTTTCCGCAAGCGTGAAAACCTCGTCAAGGCCATGATTACCGGTGACAAGTCTCTGGACTTTGCTGCGCCCAGTGCCCGCGACGCATTACCAGAGCGACGCCGCGCCGGGTTGATTTTTCTGCTGTGCCTCGCGCTGGTGAGTGGTGCTGTGATTGGCATAGGCGGTTAAGTGGCAGACACAATAAAAGGCCGACATGAATTCTGACGCCCGACAAATCAGGGAATTTGACGGTTCCTCGGAACTGCCATTGGTGCGTGCCCTGTTTGCTGAATACGCAAGCAGTTTGAAAATTGACTTGTGCTTTCAGAATTTCGAGGCTGAGCTTGCGAGTTTGCCCGGCGACTACGTCAGCCCGCGTGGCGCGCTCATGCTCGCCTGGGAGCGACAAGAGTTGGTAGGGTGCTGCGCGCTACGTCCCCTTGACGCAGCGGACTATCCTAACGCCTGCGAAATGAAACGCCTGTATGTGCGCCCAGGCTTGCGCGGATGTGGCTTGGGTCGGCGCCTGGCTGAAGCCGTGATGGAAGCGGCTCAGCAGGTCGGCTACGCCACCATGCTGCTGGACACCTTGAGTGAAATGGAAACAGCGCGCGCCATGTACCAGGATCTGGGGTTCATCGAGGTGCCCCCCTATTACTACAACCCCATTGAAGGGGCCCACTACCTGATGGCGCGGCTTTGATCAGGCCTTGGCCTGTGCCAGCAGGGTGTCAGCGTCGCTGGCTTCGAATTTACCCGGCGCTTCGATGTTAAGCGTGACCACTTTGCCGTTTTTGACCAACATCGAGTAGCGGTTGCTACGCAGACCCAGGCCCTTGCCGGTCAGGTCAAGCGTCAGGCCTGTGGCTTTGGTAAAGACAGCGTCGCCGTCGGCCAGCATACGCACCTTGTCACCGGTCTTCTGGTCACGTGCCCAGGCACCCATCACAAAGGCATCATTGACGCTGATACACCAGATTTCATCGACACCAGCGGCCTTGAGCGCTTCGTAATTTGCCACGTAGCCCGGCACATGTTTGGCTGAACAAGTAGGCGTGAAGGCACCAGGCAAGGCAAACAGGGCAATGGTTTTGCCGACGCTGGCAGCCACCACATCGACAGGATTGGGGCCCAGACTGCAGCCACCCCCTTCGGTTTCATGGAACTCCATCAGCGTTGCGGCTGGTAATTGATCACCTACTTGAATCATGTCTAACTCCTGAAATTTAAGAACAAGGGGGGGAAATAAAAACGGCTCACAATTGTGAGCCGTTTTCTAATGCGCTGACACGCAGCCCATGCAAAGACTTAGACCAGTGAGGCCTTTTGGAGCAAGCGCGTCGCAACCCAGTTCTTGGTTTTTGAGATAGGACGGCTTTCCGTAATTTCGATCATGTCGCCCATTTTGTACTCGCCCTTTTCATCATGGGCATGGTACTTGCTGGACTTGCCAACGATCTTGCCGTAGAGCTCGTGTTTGACACGACGCTCAATCAGCACGGTAACCGTTTTCGCACGCTTGTCGCTGACCACCTTGCCAACCAAGGTGCGCTTGAGGGATGTTTTAGCTTCCGTCATGTTTCGCTCCTTATTTGGCGGATGGAACAGCGGCTTGCTTTTCGACCAGAATGGTCTTGGCGCGAGCGATATCACGGCGCGCAATGCGCAGTGTGGCTGTGTTGTTGAGTTGTTGGGTTGCTTTTTGCATGCGCAAGCCAAAGTGTGCTTTTTGCAACGCTTTGACTTCTGCCTGCAAACCGGCAACGTCTTTTTGGCGTAATTCAGTCGTTTTCATATCAATATCTCCTGATCACTGGCCGATCATGCGCGACACGAAGGTGGTACGCAGCGGCAGTTTGGCCGCTGCCAAACGAAACGCTTCACGAGCCAGCTCTTCAGAGACACCCACGATTTCAAACACGATCTTGCCGGGCTGAATTTCAGCCACGTAGTACTCGGGGTTTCCTTTACCATTGCCCATCCGCACTTCTGCGGGTTTTTGGGAAATCGGCTTGTCAGGAAACACCCGAATCCAGATACGACCACCACGCTTCACGTGACGGGAGACAGCACGACGTGCGGCCTCGATCTGGCGTGCCGTCAAACGACCGCGATCAATACACTTCAGACCGAAATCACCAAACGCAACCGAGCTACCCCGGGTTGCGATACCGGTGTTACGGCCCTTTTGCTCTTTGCGATACTTGCGACGAGCGGGTTGCAACATAATTATTCTCCTTTACCGTCAGCTGCTGCAGCGGCTGGCGCGGCTACCTTGCGGACGCGCTGAACGGTGGGTTTAGCATCGGCTCCAAGAGCCACTGCGGGTTTGTCACTGCCATCAGCAGGTGCGGCATTACTGCCCATGGGACGACGGGCACCGCGAGGAGCGGGACGGTCAGAACCAGGACGGCCACCACGGTCATCACGACGCGGACCACGCGGGCGACGCTCATCGTCCGGACGCGGTGTTTCCACAGCCGGCAGATCGTTGCGACCCAAGGTATCACCCTTGTAAACCCACACCTTGACACCAATGATGCCGTAGGTGGTCTTGGCCTCTGAAGTACCGTAGTCGATGTCAGCACGCAGGGTGTGAAGCGGCACACGACCTTCGCGATACCATTCGCAACGGGCGATCTCAATCCCGTTCAAACGACCCGACGACATGATCTTGATGCCCAGGGCACCCAGACGCATGGCATTTTGCATGGCGCGTTTCATGGCCCGACGGAACATGATGCGTTTTTCGAGCTGTTGCGTGATGGAGTCAGCGATCAACTTTGCATCGATTTCGGGCTTGCGCACTTCTTCAATGTTGACAGCCACCGGCACGCCCAACTGGCGACCCAGTTCGCGCTTGAGGTTCTCGATGTCTTCGCCTTTCTTGCCGATCACCACACCCGGACGAGACGAGTAAATGGTGATGCGGGCGTTCTTGGCAGGACGCTCGATCAAGACCCGCGATACAGACGCGTTCTTGAGTTTGGCTTTAAGGTACTCACGCACCTTGATGTCTTCCGCCAGCATGCCAGCGAAATCACGGTCATTGGCATACCAACGAGATGCCCAGTTGCGGCTGATCGACAAGCGAAAGCCGGTTGGATGGATTTTTTGTCCCATATCTTGCTGGCCTCTTTCAGTTACCAACCGTCACGTACACATGGCACGTGGGTTTTCTGATCTGGTTGCCACGACCTTTTGCGCGGGCCGTGAAGCGCCTGAGCGATGCACCTTGCTCGACGTAGATGGTTTTCACCTTCAGTTCGTCGATATCGGCACCATCGTTGTGTTCAGCATTGGCAATGGCTGACTCCAGAACCTTCTTGATGATCACAGCAGCTTTTTTCTGCGTGAACTGCAAAATGTTCAGAGCCTGATCCACCTTTTTGCCGCGGATCAAGTCCGCGACCAGACGGCCTTTGTCGACCGAGAGACGAACGCCCCGAAGGGTTGCACGTGTTTCCATGGTCAACTCCTTATTTCTTTGAGACTTTTTTGTCCGCAGGGTGACCCTTGAAAGTACGGGTCAGTGCGAACTCACCCAACTTATGGCCAACCATTTGGTCAGTGATATAGACAGGCACATGCTGTTTGCCATTGTGCACAGCAATGGTCAGACCGATGAAATCGGGCAGAACCATTGAGCGACGCGACCAGGTCTTGATCGGTTTTTTGTCCTTGGTAGCAACGGCCTTTTCGGTCTTGGCTACCAAGTGTTGGTCAACAAAAGGACCTTTTTTGAGAGAACGAGTCATTTACCTACCCCTTACTTCTTGCGACGCGACACGATCATGACCTGCGTGCGCTTGTTGTTACGGGTACGGTAACCCTTGGTCAGATTACCCCAAGGATCGACTGGGTGACGGCCTTCGCCGGTCTTACCCTCGCCACCACCATGTGGGTGATCCACCGGATTCATGACCACACCGCGAACGGTCGGACGAATGCCCATCCAGCGCTTGACACCGGCTTTGCCCAAACGGCGCAGACTGTGTTCTTCGTTGGCGACCTGGCCCAAAGTAGCTCGGCATTCAATGTGAATCTTGCGAACCTCACCCGAGCGCATACGCACCTGGGCATAAGTTCCTTCACGCGCCAGCAAGGTAGCGGAAGCACCCGCTGAACGAACCATCTGGGCACCCTTGCCCACTTGCAATTCGATACAGTGAATGATTGAGCCAACCGGAATGTTACGAATCGGCAAAGTGTTACCGACACGAATAGGTGCCTCGGCACCACTCATGATGGAACTACCGACCTCAAGACCACGCGGTGCAATGATGTAACGACGCTCGCCGTCGGCATAACACACCAGGGCGATGTGCGCAGAACGGTTCGGATCGTATTCAATACGCTCGACCTTGGCAGCAATACCGTCCTTGTTGCGAAGAAAATCGACAACACGGTAGTGATGCTTGTGACCACCACCTTTATGACGGGTCGTGATATGGCCGTTGTTGTTACGACCTGCCTGCTGGAATTGAGGTTCCAGCAATGCCGCGTGCGGCGCACCCTTGTGGAGGTGGTCACGCGAAATCTTCACCATGCCACGACGGCCTGGTGAAGTTGGTTTCATTTTGATTACAGCCATGATTAAGCAGCCTCCCCACCAAGGTTCAACTCTTGACCGGGTTTGAGCATGACGTAAGCCTTGCGCACGTTGTCACGGCGACCGACTGACTTGCCAAAACGCTTGGTCTTGCCTTTGGTATTGACCACAGACACGCCCTTGACTTCAACTTTGAACATCAATTCAACCGCAGCCTTGATTTCTGGCTTGGTTGCGTCCTGCAACACCTTGAAGGTCACGGCATTGCTTTTCTCGGCTGCCATCGTTGCCTTTTCAGACACGATCGGGGCAACCAGCACCTGCATCAGACGACCTTCGTCAAATTTAAGATTTTGGGAACCGTGGCTCATGCGAACATCTCCTGGAGTTTGCCCATGGCAGCCTTGGTTACCAACACCTTGCGGTAGTGGACCAGCGACACGGGATCAGCATAGCGAGGCTCCACCACCAAAATATTCACCAGGTTGCGTGATGCGAGGTACAGGTTTTCATCAACCTCATCTGCAATCACCAACACCGAGTCAAGATTCATGGCCTTGAACTTGGAAGCCAATGCCTTGGTCTTGGGGGAGTCGACTGTGAGTGAATCCACCACAGCCAGACGGCCTTCGCGAGCCAACTGGGAGAAGATGGAGGCCATACCGGCGCGGTACATCTTCTTGTTGATTTTTTGCGCGAAATTTTCGTCAGGCATGTTCGGGAAAATCCGACCACCGCCACGCCACAAAGGCGACGACGTCATACCTGCACGAGCACGACCGGTACCCTTTTGTTTAAAAGGCTTCTTGGTCGAGTGACGCACTTGTTCGCGGTCTTTTTGAGCGCGCGTGCCTTGACGGGCATTGGCTTGGAAAGCCACGACAACCTGGTGAACCAGGTCTTCGTTGTAGGCGCGACCAAAAACGGTCTCAGGCACATCGAGCTTCGATGCGACTTGACCTTGATCATTGAGGAGTTCGAGCTGCATCAGTTCGCTCCTTTCGCTTCAGTTGTTTTTGCCTTGACAGCAGGACGCACGGTCACAAAGCCGCCAGCCGAACCAGGGATAGCACCCTTGATCATCAGCAGTTGACGCGCTTCGTCGATGCGAATCACATCGAGGTTTTGCGTCGTGACGAGATCATCACCGAGGTGACCTGTCATGCGCTTGCCAGGAAACACGCGGCCTGGATCTTGCGCCATACCAATGGAACCCGGCACATTGTGCGAACGGCTGTTACCGTGCGATGCGCGCTGGGACTTCATGTGGTGACGTTTGATGGTGCCGGCAAAACCCTTACCAATGGTCGTGCCCTGCACGTCCACCTTTTGGCCGGCTGCAAAGACAGCCGTGACAGACACCATGGCGCCTGCCTGGTATTGGGTTGCCATTTCCGCAGGAACGCGAAATTCACGAATGATTTCACCTGCCTCAACCCCAGCCTTGGCGAGGTGACCAGCAGTGGGCTTGTTGACGCGCGACGCTTTACGCGCACCAAATGTCACTTGCAAAGCGACATAGCCGTCATTCTCCTGGGTTTTGACCTGGGTCACGCGGTTGTTTGACACATCGACCACGGTCACAGGGATTGAAGCCCCGTCATCCGTGAACAAACGCATCATGCCAACTTTGCGCCCCAGCAACCCTAAGTGATTGCTAAGACTCATTGTTTTCTCCGTAACTTTCACCGGTGCAACTTCAATTGGCTGCACACGTTTTTATGTGAAAGACTGTTAATAAAACTCTGCCGCCATGACTGGCATAACAACAGAGCCTGCGAGTATAGCGCAACTTGCCAGATTTGCAAGTTGCAACCGGACTCAAAAGAAGCAGCCACCCCCTTTTAAAGGGGTTGGCTGCCACGTTTTTTTACTGAAGTTTGATTTCGACGTCGACACCAGCCGGTAAATCGAGCTTCATCAAAGCGTCAACGGTTTTATCTGTCGGATCGACGATGTCCATCAGACGTTGGTGCGTGCGGATCTCAAACTGGTCACGGCTGGTCTTGTTGACGTGCGGCGAACGCAGAATGTCAAAACGCTTCATGCGGGTTGGCAAAGGCACAGGGCCCTTGACAATCGCACCGGTGCGTTTGGCGGTGTCAACGATTTCAGCAGCAGACTGATCAATCAGCTTGTAGTCAAACGCCTTCAGGCGAATGCGGATTTTTTGTTTGGTTGCCATGTTTATCTCTAATTAGTTGGGGACAGAGCTGGCTTGCTTGCGCGTAGCTTCGGTCTGTCCCGCAAACGAGTTGTTAAGCAATCACCTTGGCCACCACACCGGCGCCGACGGTACGACCGCCTTCGCGGATGGCGAAGCGCAGGCCTTCTTCCATGGCGATCGGGGCAATCAGCTTGACCGTGATCGACACGTTGTCGCCGGGCATCACCATTTCCTTGCCTTCTGGCAACTCGATGGCACCGGTCACGTCCGTGGTACGGAAGTAGAACTGGGGACGGTAGTTGTTAAAGAACGGGGTGTGACGGCCGCCTTCGTCTTTCGACAAAACGTAGATCTCACCGGTGAAATGGGTGTGTGGCTTGATCGAGCCCGGCTTGCACAGGACTTGACCGCGTTGCACATCTTCGCGCTTGGTACCGCGCAGCAAGATGCCGACGTTGTCGCCAGCTTGGCCTTGGTCAAGCAGTTTGCGGAACATTTCAACACCGGTGCAGGTGGTTTTGACGGTGTCATGGATACCGACGATTTCGATTTCTTCGCCGACTTTGACAATACCGCGCTCGATACGGCCGGTCACCACGGTACCACGACCAGAGATCGAGAACACGTCTTCAACGGGCATCAGGAAGGCGCCGTCAATGGCACGCTCTGGCAGGGGGATGTAGCTGTCCAGGGCGTCGGCCAGCTTCATGATGGCTTGTTCGCCCAGGGGGCCTTTGTCGCCTTCCATGGCAAGTTTGGCTGAGCCATGGATGATCGGGGTGGTGTCGCCCGGGAAGTCATACTTGTCCAGCAGTTCGCGCACTTCCATCTCGACGAGTTCGAGCAGTTCAGCATCGTCAACCATGTCGCATTTGTTCAGGAACACGATGATATAAGGCACACCAACCTGGCGCGCCAACAGGATGTGCTCACGGGTCTGGGGCATGGGGCCGTCAGCGGCGGAGCACACCAGAATGGCGCCGTCCATCTGGGCAGCACCGGTGATCATGTTTTTCACATAGTCAGCGTGGCCGGGGCAGTCAACGTGGGCGTAGTGGCGGTTGGCCGTTTCGTATTCCACGTGGGCGGTGTTGATAGTGATGCCGCGTGCTTTTTCTTCGGGCGCTGCGTCGATCTGATCGTAGGCTTTGGCCGTGCCACCAAATTTGGCTGCCAGCACCGAGGTGATGGCCGCTGTCAGCGTGGTTTTGCCATGGTCAACGTGACCGATGGTGCCCACGTTGACGTGGGGCTTGGTTCGTGTGAATTTTTCTTTTCCCATTTCGATTCCTTAAAAGAGCAATGCCCGTGAGTTGGTTTAATGTTTGCAGTTCGTCACGAAGTCCCTGGCCACGGGCAGCCTGGGGTGCGAAATCGCAGACAAATACTTCTAATCACTTGAGGACAGAGCAAAAATTGCTGACGCAATTTATTGGTCTGTCCCGCAAAATTTCAATCTTGTCGGGGTCAGAGCACATCGCTACGCGAGTAGTCTGACCCACAAGGTTTCGGGCTGTTACTTAGCCCTTGCTGCCATGATGGCTTCGGAGACATTGCGCGGGGCTTCCGTGTAATGCTTGAATTCCATCGTGTAAGTGGCACGGCCCTGGGACATGGAGCGCAGCGTGGTCGAGTAGCCGAACATTTCGGACAGCGGCACTTCGGCCTTGATTGCTTTACCGCCACCAACCATGTCTTCCATGCCCTGCACCATGCCACGGCGTGATGACAGATCGCCCATCACGTTGCCGGCGTAGTCTTCCGGGGTTTCCACTTCGACCGCCATCATGGGCTCAAGAATCACGGGACCGGCCTTGCGGCAGCCTTCCTTGAAACCAAAAATAGCGGCCATCTTGAATGCCAATTCGTTCGAGTCCACATCGTGATAAGAACCGAAGTGCAAAGTCACCTTGACGTCAACCACTGGGTAGCCAGCCAACACACCTTGCGTCACGGCTTCGTGAATGCCTTTTTCCACCGCAGGGATGTACTCGCGTGGCACCACACCACCCTTGATGGCATCAACAAACTCGATGCCCTTGCCGGCTTCATTGGGCTCAATCTTGAGCACCACGTGGCCGTACTGACCTTTACCACCGGACTGACGCACGAACTTACCTTCGGCATCTTCGATGGTCTTGCGGATGGTTTCGCGGTAGGCCACCTGAGGCTTGCCGACGTTGGCTTCGACGCCAAATTCGCGCTTCATGCGGTCAACAATAATTTCGAGGTGAAGCTCACCCATGCCGGCAATCAGGGTCTGACCGGACTCTTCGTCGGTCTTGACGCGGAATGAAGGGTCTTCTTGCGCCAGACGCTGCAAGGCAATACCCATTTTTTCCTGGTCAACCTTGGTTTTCGGCTCAACCGCTTGGGTAATCACAGGCTCGGGGAACACCATGCGTTCCAGCATGATGATGGCGTTTGGATCACACAGGGTTTCGCCGGTGGTTACATCCTTCAAACCGATACAGGCAGCAATGTCGCCCGCAACAATTTCGCTCACTTCTTCACGTTTGTTGGCGTGCATTTGAACGATACGGCCGATGCGCTCTTTCTTGCCGCGAATCGGGTTGTACACCGTGTCACCCTTGGTCAGGACACCCGAGTAAACGCGCACAAAGGTCAACTGGCCGACAAACGGGTCAGTCATCAATTTGAATGCCAGAGCGGAGAACTTTTCTGTGTCGCTGGCTTGGCGCACGATCGGCGCTTCGTCTTCGTCCATACCCTTCACTGGCGGAATGTCCACCGGCGACGGCATGAATTCAATCACGGCGTCCAGCATACGCTGCACACCCTTGTTCTTAAAGGCAGAACCGCAGTACATGGGCTGGATTTCGCTCGCAATGGTGCGCGTGCGAATACCAAACTTGATCTCTTCTTCAGTCAAATCACCTTCTTCAAGGTACTTGTTCATGAGTTCTTCGTTGGCTTCGGCAGCCGCCTCAACCATTTTCTCGCGCCACTCTTTGGCGAGCTCGACCAGCTCAGCAGGAATCTCGCGGTAGTCGAACAACATACCTTGTGATGCTTCGTCCCAGATAATGGCTTTCATTTTGATCAGGTCAACCACGCCGGTGAAGTTTTCTTCAGCGCCGATTGGGATCACCATGGGCACGGGGGACGCCTTCAGGCGCAATTTCATCTGGTCGACAACCTTGAAGAAGTTGGCGCCGGTACGGTCCATCTTGTTGACAAAGGCCAGACGTGGCACCTTGTACTTATTGGCCTGACGCCAGACGGTTTCAGACTGGGGCTGCACCCCACCCACAGCGCAGTACACCATGCAAGCGCCGTCCAGCACCCGCATGGAACGCTCGACTTCAATCGTGAAGTCGACGTGGCCGGGGGTGTCAATGATGTTGATACGGTGCTCAGGCAGGGACTTGTCCATACCCTTCCAGAAGCAGGTGGTGGCAGCAGAAGTGATCGTGATACCACGCTCTTGCTCTTGCTCCATCCAGTCCATGGTGGCGGCGCCATCATGCACTTCACCAATCTTGTGGTTCACACCAGTGTAAAAAAGGACGCGCTCGGTCGTGGTGGTTTTACCGGCGTCGATGTGAGCAGAGATACCGATGTTGCGATAGCGCTCAATGGGGGTATGGCGAGCCATGATGGATCCTTGGTTGATCTAGATTTTTAAACTACTACGCCACAAAGACTTTTGATCTTCGCGGCGTAGCGAGCGGTTTTCAGACTAGGCGTAGCCCTGTAGGCAGTGCTATCAGCACGACAAAGGGCTGCAACGACGTATGAAAACCGCGCAGTAGCCGCCAATTAGAAGCGGAAGTGGGAGAAGGCCTTGTTGGCCTCTGCCATGCGGTGAACTTCGTCACGCTTTTTCATGGCACCGCCACGACCTTCGGTGGCTTCCATCAGTTCGTTGGCCAAACGCAACGCCATGGATTTTTCACCACGCTTGCGGGCGGCTTCCTTGATCCAGCGCATGGACAAGGCCAGACGACGGACAGGGCGCACTTCAACGGGAACCTGGTAGTTGGCACCACCCACTCGGCGGGACTTCACTTCAACCAGCGGCTTGACGTTGTTGATGGCCATGGTGAAGGCTTCAACCGGGTCTTTGCCAGGGTTTTTCTTTTCGATTTGCTCCAGGGCACCATAAATGATGCGCTCTGCGATCGCTTTTTTGCCGCCTTCCATGATCACGTTCATGAATTTGGACAGCTCGACATTGCCGAATTTAGGATCCGGCAGAATTTCACGTTTAGGGACTTCGCGACGACGTGGCATTTTTTCACCTCTATTGCTTCAGTTGGCGTTTTTTCAAACACCGCGAGAGTTAACAAATAAGACTCTCACTTACTCGACCCGAACATTGGGTCACTACGTTCATTTCCTGCGCCACGCAGCAAACAAACACCTTTTAATTCAACGAACCAGCGGTTTATTTGACCTTGGGACGCTTGGCACCGTATTTGGAACGCGACTGCTTGCGATCTTTCACGCCTTGTAAGTCGAGCGAACCGCGCACGATGTGGTAACGAACACCGGGCAAGTCCTTGACCCGACCGCCACGAACCAGCACCACGCTGTGTTCCTGTAGGTTGTGGCCTTCACCGCCGATGTAAGAAATCACCTCAAAGCCGTTGGTCAAGCGCACTTTGGCAACTTTACGCAAAGCCGAGTTGGGCTTCTTTGGCGTGGTGGTGTAGACGCGGGTGCAAACACCACGGCGCTGGGGAGAATTTTCCATCGCCGGGCTCTTGGACTTGACGGTCTCAACCGCACGCCCCTGACGGATTAACTGATTGATGGTTGGCATTGAGCCTCCTAAAAACTAAACGTCCCTAAACGTTTTAAAACACAAATAAACAAAAACGTGAATCCCTTCGGAAATTCCGAAAAGCCCATCACTATATCAGGTCAGACTGCTGTTTGCAATTTTCATTTGATCCACAGACGCAAGGCATCCCAAGCACGGCCGACCACCCCAGCCTGCGCAACACCCTGAATCGCCTGCAGCGGCACCTCCGCCACGACCTGGTCCGCACTTCTGATCACCAGCTTGCCCACCTGCTGACCCTTGACAAAGGGCGCTACCAAGGGCTCGGGTCGCACCACCTGGGTCGTCAATTTGGCGCCCATGCCGGCAGGCACAGCGACCACGATGGCGTGACTTTGCCCCAGCGCCACCGTGGCCACCTTGCCCTTCCAGACCGCTGGCGTGACCACAGCCTGGTTGGCATCAAACAATTTGACCGCTTCAAACGCGGTGTAGCCCCAATTCAGCAATTTTTGCGCCTCATTGGCGCGGGCCTCTTCGCTGCTGGCACCAAGCACAATTGCCAGCAGGCGACGGCTGCCCAAGGCACTGGGCGAGCCAGCAGGCGCACCGGTTTGACCCAGTCCCGGCACGTCGCGACGCGCCGTCGCAATCAGGCAGTAGCCGGCTGCATTGGTATGCCCGGTTTTCAAGCCATCAACGGTCGGATCGCGAAACAGCAACAAATTACGGTTACTGTCATTGGCTGCGGGTGTACCTTCGTATCGGTATTTCTTGATGGCGTAATAGCCCACGTACTGAGGGAAATCCCGCATCAAACGGGCCGCCAAAATGCTCAGGTCACGGGCGGTGGTGGTGTGACCCGGCTCGGTCAGACCCTCGGGGTTTTTGTAACCCGTGGCTTTCATGCCCAAGGCTTTGGCCTGCTCGTTCATCAGTTGCACAAAACGCTCGGCCGTGCCACCCACACCCTCGGCCAGCGCCATGGTAGCGTCGTTGCCGCTTTGCACAATCATGCCCTTGATCAGATCTTCCACCGGGACCTTCATCTTGGGGTCGATAAACATGCGGGAACCCGGCATTTTCCAGGCCCGCTCGCTCACCGGAAGAGTTTGCTGCAAGTCAAGCTTTTTGGTGCGCAGGGCATCAAACACCAGGTAGGCCGTCATCAGCTTGGTCAAGGAGGCCGGCTCCACAGACATATCAATGTCTTGTTGTGCCAATAGCTGGTCGGCGGTGACATCCATCAGTAAATAGGAGCGTGCGGCAATTTCAGGCGCTTGTGGCGTTTGTGCAGCAGCAGACAGGCAAACCGCCGCCATCAGGGATAAAAATATTTTTTTCATGAGTAGGTTACCCCTCATCAGCCTAAAGGCCGGTAAAGAGTGCTTAAAATTAAAGGGCCACCAACGCACCAATGGATGTGCACCAGGGAAAACGACATCGACAACAGGCTAACGCCCCAGATGCTCGGGCGTCAGCAGGCGCTGCACCACCTTACCGTTTTTGAGGTGTGACTCAACGATCTCGTCGATGTCGCTGGCATCCACATAGCTGTACCACACGGCCTCCGGATAAACCACGGCCACCGGGCCGGCGGCGCAGCGGTCCAGGCAACCCGCCTTGTTGACGCGTACTTGCCCCGGCCCAGCCAAGCCCGCAGCCTTGACTTGCGACTTACAGCGCTCAAAGGCGGCCATCGCATCGTGCTGAGCACAACAGGCCTCGCCATTGCTGCGTTCATTCAAACAAAAAAAGATGTGCCGCTGGTAATAACCGGGCGCAGGTGTTGGCGCGCTGTCGGTCTGAGTGCCTGAATGGGGTGGTATTGAATGTGTCATTCGCCGGATTTTAGTTTTGTGACTCTTTGTCCCACAGCAAGCTCAGCAGATAAACCAAAGTTGCAAAAGGCCAAAGCCAGCCCAACCACTGTGCCAAGCCATGAAACCGGATGAAGCGCCCCTGCTCCCAGAGAAACAGGGTTTGCTCAAAATAAGGACTCACCGAGGTCTGATTCAACAGACTCAGATGTACACCCAAAACCAACAGCGCCAGCGCGGCGCTGGCACGCCGCGGCACCCACAGCAGCAGGACCGCAAGCACCATGGCACTTGCCAAGGCCGCCTTTACGGGCACACCGAGCCAGGCCCACGCATGTTCCGGGCCCACGCTAAGCGCAGCACTCAGCGCCGTTGCCCAGACCGCAAAAAAACAGACCCAAAGCAAGAACCAGGCGCGTTGGCCCACCTGGCGAATAATGCAAAAGCCCAGCAGGCACGGAATCAGCAGACCCAGCACCACACACAGCCACTCCACGGCTGGCAACAAGGCTTGTAGCGCCGTCTCGCGCAGGGGTAACCAGTCCAGAAAAGGGGTGTCTGCCAGCACAGCGGCCAGCTTGGCTTGCAGCCGTTCAAGCACCTGGCCCAAACCCAAAGGAATAGAAGTCGGAAACAGCAAGGCCAAGGGCCACAAGGCCAGCAACACCAGACCGCCGCGCGCATCAGCCACAAACCAATGCGCCCTGAAACGGGTCCAGCGCTGCAAAACACCCAGTTTTTCCAGACTCCAGGCACTCAGTGCACCCAGCGCGCCGCCAGCCATGTTCAGCATCAGATCAAGATTGGACGGCACCCGATTGGGCAAATAGACCTGCAACGACTCCATCAGCAGCGACAGCACCAAAGCCGCCAACACACCCAGGCGCAAAGCGTAGCGCGAGCGCCCGGTTCGCAGCGCGCTCAGCACCAAAAAAAACCCCAGCGGCATGTAGCCCAGAAGATTGGCCACCACATCAAAACCGGTCCAGTACCTGGGCAGCGGCGCGGTCAGAAAGAACCAGGGCACAACACCTTGGTCACGCCAGCCCGCAAAGGGAAAAAGGCTGGCATAAACAATCAGTCCGGCATACACCAACGCCAGTGGCCATGCCGAAGTCTTGTGCATCGGCATGACGGCCTCAGAAAGGCTTCAGCACCACAAGGCAGACGATGATCAGCATCAAAATCACCGGTGCCTCGTTGAACCAGCGGTACCAGACGTGGCCATGGCGCTGTTCGCCGCTCACAAATTTCTTCAGCATCACACTGCAGGCATGGTGATAACCCATGACCAGCAACACCCCCAGCAGCTTGGCATGCATCCAGGCGTTACCCGGCCCCCAGCCAATGCCATAAACGGTCCACAACCAGAGGCCAAAAACCAGCGCGGGAACAGCAATGATGGTCATGAAGCGCAGCAGCTTGCGCGCCATCAGCAACAAACGGTCACGCTCAGCCACCGAATCTGCGGGCACCATGGCCAGATTGACAAAAATGCGTGGCAGGTAGAACAGGCCGGCAAACCAACTGGCAACAAAAACGATATGGAGAGACTTGATCCAGAGCATGGCCACAACCTTCAAACCTTAGCAGCGCAAGATCCGACTGCCAAAAATGAACAAGGGAATTCCGCAAAGCCGCCCCAGCTAGGCGCGCAGACGCAGACAGTACACCCGGTACGTCGAGTCTACGCAACAACGCTGGGGCTGTTTTGCGGCATCGCCAAAAAAAACCCCAGCACAAGGGCTGGGGTGGTAAGCCTATTTGCTGTCACACATCAAGGCCCCGCTCAGGGAGGAAAAGCGGGGAGCAGTAAACTGCCCGGCGTGTAATTTAACAAAAAATATTAACTTTTTCAAGCCGGGGACAAAAAAAACTTCGGTACGATGACAAAACATTTCCAAATTAATCCACAAACATGACCCATTTCGCCTCTTTCCCCCAAGGTCGGCCCCGTCGTCTGCGCCGCGACAGCTTCACCCGCAACCTGGTGCGCGAGCACGCCCTCAGCCCACACGACCTGATCTACCCGGTGTTCGTGGTTGACGGCCAGCAACAGCGCCAGGTGGTGTCCTCCATGCCTGGCGTAGAACGCCTGAGCCTGGACCTGCTGCTGCCCGTGGCCGAAGACTGCGTCAAGCTGGGCATTCCGGTCATGGCGCTGTTTCCGGTGATTGAGCAGCACCTCAAAACCCACGATGGGCGCGAAGCGTTCAACCCCGATGGCCTGGTGCCACGCGTGGTACGCGCCCTCAAGAAAGAGTTCCCCACACTGGGTGTGATGACCGACGTGGCGTTGGACCCGTTTACCAGCCATGGCCAGGATGGCCTGCCCAGCCCCGACCCACAGGAAGACGGCTACATCATGAACGATGAAACCGTTGAAGTGCTGGTCAAACAGGCCCTCACGCAAGCTGCTGCCGGCGTTGACATGGTTGCCCCCAGCGACATGATGGACGGCCGCATTGGCGCCATCCGCCATGCGCTGGAGGCGAACCACTTCATCCACACCCGCATCATGGCCTACAGCGCCAAATACGCCAGCGCCTTTTATGGCCCGTTTCGCGATGCCGTGGGCTCAGCCGCCAACCTGGGCAAGAGCAACAAGAAGGTCTATCAAATGGACCCCGGCAACAGCGACGAAGCGCTGCGCGAAGTGGCCATGGACATTGCCGAGGGCGCAGACATGGTCATGGTCAAGCCCGGCATGCCCTATCTGGACGTGGTGCGCCGCGTCAAGGACACGTTCAAAGTGCCCACCTTTGCCTACCAGGTCTCCGGCGAATATGCCATGCTCAAGGCTGCTGCCCAAAACGGCTGGCTCGACCATGATGCGGTCATGATGGAAAGCCTGCTGGCCTTCAAGCGCGCCGGAGCCGATGGTGTGCTGACCTATTTCGCGCGGGATGCGGCCCGGCTGCTGCGCCTGTAAACAAGCCAAACCTGCCATGCGAATCTTTGCCATCCACGCCAACCATGTGGCTGAAATCGCTGCTGACGCTGCAGGGCTGGCTGACCTGCAGCTGCCGGAACCCGGCTACCTGTGGCTGTCCGTGACCCGCACCGAGCTTGAACACCTCCAACCACCGCTTCAGGCCGCACTGCAAAATCTGTGCAAGTTGCAATTGCTCGACCTTCACCTGTCAGACTTGCTGAATACGCAACTGCCTTCCCGCTTTGATTTCACCTCGCAATACGACCTGCTGGTGTTTCGCGGTTTGGCGGTGAGTGGCACCGAAGCAGCAAGCCCTGGCAGTCAGCCCTTGAACCACTTGCCCAAACGTGGCGGGCCACCTATCCTGCGGCGCATCGACACCAACCCGGTCGGATTTGTGGTGTTTGACCGCGTCCTGCTCACGGTCCACCCCAACGAGCACAGCCTGCGCGACATCTATGCTGGGCGCCTGCTGGCAGCCAGCGGCACCGATGTTCCCCACGCGTCGGCAGCGGGCACACCGGACAGCCGCTCCACGGGGGCACGCGGCATTCCCGCCAACCCGGCCGACCTGATGCTGCGCATCGTCAACCAGATGGTCGACGCCTATCTGGCGCTGCGCCGGGACTTGAGTCAACAACTTGACCACTGGCAAGCCGAACTGCTCAACCCCAAGACCCGCTTCAGCAACTGGAACGCACTGCTCAGCGCCCGCTTGTCCTTGCACCACCTGGATGAAATCTGCGAAGACCAGCGCGCTGCCATCCAGGACTGGATCGAAGCGCTGAAAAGCTGGCCAGAGCACGACGAACTGCTGAGCAAACACCAGCGCGACCTGTTACACGTGCGCAGCCGTGACGTGCTTGAGCACATCGAGCGCGTGTTGCACCACGTGCAGCGACTGGAGCAAAACGCCGAAACCACGGTGCAAATGCACTTCAACGCGCAAAGCCACCGGACCAACGAGATCATGCGCACACTCACTGTGCTGACCGCTATTTTTCTACCGCTCAACCTGATTGCCGGCATTTTTGGCATGAACTTTGAGTTCATCCCGCTGCTGCACATGAGCCATGGCTTTTGGTGGGCGATGGTGGCCATGGGACTGACCGCCGCTGGCCTGGTGATGTTCTTCTGGCGCAAGCGCTATCTGGAGCGTTCGCCGCGCTGAACCTCCGCCATTTTCTAGAGCACCCCCCATGGACCTCAAACCCCTCGTGACCTTGCTGGCCCTGGTGAACCCGCTGGCGATCGTGCCATTTTTCATCCACTACACCCAGGACTTCACCCGTGAGCAGCGCAGTCGCACCATCTGGATAGCCTCATTCAGCAGCTTTGTGGTAATTGCCGTCTGCGCCCTGATGGGGCTGCACATCCTGGCGTTTTTTGGTATTTCCCTGGCCAGTTTTCAGGTCGGTGGCGGCATGCTGCTGCTGACCTCTGCCCTGGCCATGCTAAATGCCCAACCCGCCGAGGCCAAATCCAACGAGGAAGAAATGCACGACGCTGCCGCCCGTGCCAGCATTGCGGTGGTGCCCCTGACCATCCCGCTACTTACCGGCCCGGCCACCATGTCCACGGTGGTGATTTATGCCGACAAGGCCAAGACCTTCTGGCAGCTCAGCACGCTGATCGGGTATGGGGTGGTCATTGCCCTGGCTACCGCCTTGTGTTTTTCTCTGGCCAACCCGATTGCAAGGGGGCTGGGTAAAACCGGCATCAACGTCATGACCCGGCTCATGGGACTGATTCTGGCCGCACTAGCAGTGGAGGTGATGTCTGACGGCTTGATCAAGCTGTTTCCGGTGTTATCAAAATAAAGACAATTTGAGCTAATACAAGCATGGCAATGCGCCATTGGTCACGCCATCGGGTGCTTGAACTTCATGCTTTCAACGCCATCTGTATGCACAGATAGGCATTTCAACGGACTTATCACTGCCGGTGGAGTGTCGGCTATGCTTACCCATTGTTTGTCAATCAAGGAGAAGGTATGAAACGCTGGTTTTTAGCTTTAATGACCGCTTTGTCATTGACAGGTTGTGGCTACAACGATTTTCAACGGCTGGACGAACAGACCAAGTCGGCCTGGAGCGAGGTGCTTAACCAGTACCAGCGGCGCGCTGACCTGGTGCCCAACATTGTGGCCACCGTCAAGGGAGAGGCCAATTTTGAGCAGGAGACCCTGACCAAGGTGGTCGAAGCACGCGCCAAAGCCACCTCGATCCAGGTCACGCCCGAGACACTCAACGACCCCGCAGCCTTCAACAAATTTCAAGCGGCTCAGGGCGAACTGGGCTCGGCATTGAGCCGCCTGATGGTGGTAGTTGAACGCTACCCCAATCTCAAGGCGAATCAAGGCTTCAGTGACCTGCGCGTACAACTCGAAGGCACGGAAAACCGCGTCACCGTCGCGCGCAACCGCTACATTCAAGCGGTGCAAGAATACAACGTGCTGGCGCGCAGTTTCCCCAGCAACCTCACCGCCATGGTGTTCAGCTACGCACCAAAACCGAGTTTTTCAGTACAAAACGAAGCGGCCATTTCGACTCCACCGGTGGTTGATTTCAACAAGAAGTGATGGCTTCCGTGAAGCCAATCCGCTTTGATTTGCCTGGCTTTTGGTGGCTTGGTGCGCTGCTGGTGCTGTGTTTGGGCCTCATACAGGCAAGCCATGCCCAGCTGGCAGTGCCCAGCCTGAGCGCCCACGTGGTGGACACCACTGGTACCTTGGCACCACCACAACGCGACGCCCTTGAAGCCAAACTCAGCAGTTTTGAACAAAGCAGCGGTTCCCAGGTGGTTGTGTTGCTGGTGCCGACAACACAACCGGAAGACATTGCCAGCTACGCCAACCGGGTCGCCAACACCTGGAAAATTGGCCGTAAGGATATTGGTGACGGCTTGTTGCTGATCGTCGCGGTGCAAGACCGCAAGCTACGCATTGAAGTGGCCAAGACCTTAGAGGGCGCCATCCCCGACCTGGCAGCCAAACGCATCATCGAGGAGGCGATCACACCGCGCTTCAAACAGCAAGACTATGCGGGCGGACTCGATGCTGGGGTCACGCGCATCATGGGGCTGATCACAGGTGAGGCCTTGCCTGGCCCCGAACAAAAAGCGACCCCCTCAGCCGGGGCCTTTGACTGGATCGAACTGGGTATATTCATGTTCATTGCGGTTCCTGTGGTGGGCGCTGTCAGCAGGAAAATATTGGGCAACCCCCTGGGTGCCATGGTGACCGGCGGAACAGCTGGCGGCATTGCTGCACTGATCACCGCCAGCTTCGTGCTGGCGACGCTGGCTGGCCTGGTAGCCATGGTGTTGGCCCTGGTGCAAACCACACCTGGCCAGCCGGGCAGTGGCCTGGGCCGCAGTACCCGCCATTCTGGCTGGGGTCATGGCACAGGCTTTGGTGGCGGAGGCCATGGCGGTTTTGGTTCGGGTGGTGGCTTTGGCTCCGGTGGTGGCGGTGATTTTGGAGGCGGCGGCGCCTCGGGAGGCTGGTAATGTGGACACGTTTGACCCGGATTTTAAAGCACCGCTGGCTGCGCGACGATGCCGCTCAGCGCGCCATACCACCGGCCTTGCTGGAGAAACTTGCCGAGCAAGTTGCCCATAGCGAAGCCAGTCACAGCGGCGATATCCGCATTTATGTCGAAGCGGGGTTGCCCATGAACTACCTGTGGCAGCCTGCCAGCACAGCACACATTGCGCGTGAACGGGCACTGGCCATGTTCGGCAAGCTGAGGGTGTGGGACACGGAAAACAACAACGGTGTGCTGATCTATCTGTTGCTGGCAGAACACCGTATAGAAATTGTGGCGGACCGGGGTTTGAATCAGCGAGTGAATGCCGACACCTGGCCCCGCTTGGTCACCACCATGAGTACCGCCTTCAAGGCCGGAGACTATGCGTCGGGCTTGACGCAGGCGGTGCAGGAAGTAACGGAATTGTTACACCAGCACTTCCCGCTGGACGGTGATCAAGCCAACCCCAATGAATTGCCGAACGAGCCACTTTTGGGCTGACATGCCCTTGTCAAGGGTGCGGAGCCTGAGAGACATGCCATCGGCATTAAAAAACCCGTACTTTTGAGAGTACGGGTTTGTCATGGCGCAGGCTAAACTGAAGTTCCTCCCCAAAAAAGCCGAGTTTTCCCAATGAAACCCCTGGTTTTTTTGCTTCCACACGCTGTCTACTGTTTG
>MESQ01000074.1:35702-47028 GCA_001771065.1 Burkholderiales bacterium RIFOXYD12_FULL_59_19
GATCCTTGCCGCGAACTGCGGTATCAGACAACACGGTGACGCAATCGGGCTGCACTTCGAGGATGCCACCGGCTACAAACACGAACTCTTCGCCACCGTCAGCCAGTTGGATGCGCACTGAACCCGCCTTGATGCGGGTAATCAGCGGCGTGTGGCGCGGGTAAATGCCCAGCTCGCCCGCTTCACCTGGCAAAGCGACAAAACGCGCCTCACCTGAGAAAATGGACTCTTCGGCACTCACCACATCAACATGAATAGTGTTCATTTTTTTCCTAATCAGTTGGGGACAGAGCTAAAGATCTGTCCCGCAAAGTCATCAGACTTTCTTGGCTTTTTCGAACGCTTCGTCAATGGTACCGACCATGTAGAAGGCTTGCTCTGGCAGGTGATCACACTCGCCGGCCACAATCATCTTGAAACCACGGATGGTTTCAGCCAAGCTGACGTATTTGCCGGGCGAACCGGTAAACACTTCAGCCACGTGGAACGGCTGCGACAGGAAACGCTGGATCTTGCGCGCACGCGCCACCGTCAACTTGTCTTCAGGGGCCAATTCATCCATGCCAAGAATCGCAATAATGTCGCGCAGCTCTTTGTAGCGCTGCAGCGTGCCCTGCACGGCACGGGCGGTTTCGTAGTGGTCCAGGCCGACCACGTTCGGGTCGAGCTGGCGGCTGGTGGAGTCGAGCGGGTCCACAGCGGGGTAAATACCCAAGGAGGCGATGTCACGGCTCAGCACCACGGTGGAGTCCAGGTGGGCGAAGGTGGTGGCAGGCGATGGGTCGGTCAAGTCGTCGGCCGGCACGTAAACTGCCTGGATCGAGGTGATGGACCCCACTTTGGTGGAGGTAATACGCTCTTGCAAACGGCCCATTTCTTCGGCGAGGGTGGGCTGGTAACCCACGGCAGAAGGCATACGCCCCAGCAAAGCGGACACTTCGGTCCCGGCCAGCGTGAAACGGTAGATGTTGTCCACAAAGAACAGCACGTCCTTGCCTTCGTCACGGAATGACTCGGCAATGGTCAGGCCGGTCAGGGCCACGCGCAGACGGTTACCTGGGGGCTCGTTCATCTGGCCATAGACCATGGACACTTTAGATTCTTCGAGCTTCTCGAGGTTCACCACGCCGGAGTCAGCCATCTCGTGGTAGAAGTCATTGCCCTCACGGGTACGCTCACCCACACCGGCAAACACCGACAAGCCGCTGTGCGCCTTGGCGATGTTGTTGATGAGTTCCATCATGTTCACGGTCTTACCCACACCGGCACCACCGAACAGACCGACCTTGCCGCCCTTGGCAAACGGACACACCAGGTCAATCACCTTGATGCCGGTTTCCAGCAGTTCCTGTGAGGGGCTGAGTTCGTCGTAGGTGGGGGCCTTGCGGTGGATGGAAGCCATCTTCGCGCTGTTGACCGGACCACGCTCGTCAATGGGCGCGCCGAGCACGTCCATGATGCGGCCCAACGTAGCAGTACCGACCGGCACCATGATGGAACTGCCGCTGTTGGACACCATCAGGCCACGGCGCAAGCCGTCGCTGGAGCCCAGGGCAATGGTACGGACAATGCCGTCACCCAACTGCTGCTGGACTTCCAGTGTGAGGGTGGAGCCTTCGAGCTTAAGCGCGTCGTAAATGTGCGGCATGTGCTCGCGCGGAAATTCCACGTCAACCACAGCGCCAATGCACTGAACAATCTTGCCTTGAACGCCGGCGTTCGTATTTGTATTTTCCTGAGCCATTTGGTTTTGCTCCAATAAATTTGAATCTTGCTGCTAACTGAGGCTTATCCGCTGATGGCGGCTGCACCCGAGACGATTTCTGACAACTCTTTGGTGATCGCGGCCTGGCGGGTCTTGTTGTAGACCAGCTTGAGCTCGCCAATCACGTTGCCGGCGTTGTCGGTGGCCGCCTTCATGGCAACCATGCGTGCTGCGTGCTCGGAGGCCATGTTTTCGGCCACAGCCTGAAACACCAGCGCTTCCACATAACGCACCAGCAGTTCGTCGATCACGGTCTGCGCGTCGGGCTCGTAGATGTAGTCCCAGCCATGCTTGGCGCCGGTGGCGGCTTCGCTGGCACGGGTTTCTGCCTGCATTTGCATGGCCGACAAGGGCAACAATTGCTCCATCACCACTTCTTGTTTCATCGTGTTGATGAATCGGGTATAGGACAGGTAGACCGCGTTGACTTCGCCCTTGGCGTAGGCATCGAGCAAGACCTTGACCGGGCCAATGAGACGCTCCAGGTGTGGACGGTCACCCAATTGGGTCACGTGAGCCACCACCTTGGCGCCGATACGGTTCAGAAAGCCAAGACCTTTGTTGCCAATGGCGACCGCTTGCGTCGTCATGCCATCATTTTGCACGTCACGCAGTTTGTGCGTCACGCCGCGCAGCACATTGGTGTTGAGACCGCCGCACAAGCCTTTGTCGGTAGTGACCACAATCATGCCCACCACTTTGGCGTCGTTGCGCTTCATGAATGCGTGCACATACTCTG
This sequence comes from Burkholderiales bacterium RIFOXYD12_FULL_59_19, assembly GCA_001771065.1. Taxonomy (GTDB): domain Bacteria; phylum Pseudomonadota; class Gammaproteobacteria; order Burkholderiales; family Burkholderiaceae_C; genus Rhodoferax. Next base: position 38,207 of record MESQ01000074.1, read on the forward strand.
GGTTGGATTGACCCATGTGCGCCGCAATGTTGCGCACCTTTTCGGAATAAGGCCGAGCAGCGCGCATGCGCTCCTGAGCTTTACGCATTTTGGAGACGGAAATCATCTCCATGGCTTTGGTGATCTTCTTCGTGCTCTCGAAGTTTTTGATCTTGCCGCGTATTTCCTTGCCAGTTGCCATATCAGTCTCCTTGTCTGTTACGAGGTGACCTTAAGCAAACGACTTTTTGAAGTCGGCGATGGCGGTGTTCAACTCTGCTTCAGCGTCCTTGTCCATGGCGCGGTCGGCTTCCAGCTTGGCCAGCAAGGCTGCGTTTTTGTCTTTGAGGTAGCCATGCAGGCCATGCTCGAAAGCCAGCACCTTGTTGACACCGATGTCGTCAAGGTAACCTTTGTTGACGGCAAACAGCGTGGCACCCATCAGGGAGATCGGCAGCGGGCTGTACTGGGCCTGCTTGAGCAATTCGGTCACGCGGGCACCGCGGTCGAGCTGCTTGCGGGTGGCTTCGTCGAGATCGGAGGCAAACTGCGCAAAGGCAGCCAGCTCACGGTACTGGGCGAGGTCGGTACGGATACCACCAGACAGGTTCTTGATGAGCTTGGTTTGCGCTGCCCCACCTACCCGAGACACCGAGATACCGGCGTTGATGGCGGGACGGATACCGGCATTAAACAGACTGGTTTCCAGGAAGATCTGGCCGTCGGTGATGGAGATCACGTTGGTCGGCACAAACGCAGACACGTCGCCGGCCTGGGTTTCGATGATCGGCAGAGCCGTCAGCGAACCGGTCTTGCCCTTGACCGCACCCTTGGTGAAGTCTTCTACATACTTGGCATTGACGCGAGCGGCGCGCTCCAGCAGACGGCTGTGGAGATAGAACACGTCGCCGGGGTAAGCTTCGCGGCCCGGAGGACGACGCAACAGCAAGGACACCTGGCGGTAAGCCACAGCCTGCTTGGACAGGTCATCATACACAATGAGCGCGTCTTCACCGCGGTCACGGAAATATTCGCCCATGGAGCAGCCCGAGTAGGCAGCCACATATTGCATGGCGGCAGACTCGGATGCCGTGGCGGCCACCACAATGGTGTACTCCATGGCACCGGCTTGCTCCAATGAACGCACCACATTTTTCACGCTGGACGCCTTTTGGCCGATCGCAACGTAAACGCAGGTCATATTCTGACCCTTCTGGTTGATGATGGCGTCGATGGCCACGGCCGTTTTACCAGTCTGGCGGTCACCAATGATCAATTCACGCTGACCCCGGCCCACCGGAACCATGGAGTCGATGGACTTGAGACCGGTTTGCATGGGCTGGCTGACCGATTCACGGGCAATCACGCCGGGAGCGACTTTTTCGATCACATCGGTCATCTTGGCGTTGATCGGGCCTTTGCCGTCAATGGGCTGACCCAGGGCATTGACCACGCGGCCCTTGAGCTCGGGGCCCACCGGCACTTCCAGAATACGACCGGTGCACTTGACCGTGTCGCCTTCGGAGATGTGCTCGTAAGAGCCCAAAATCACGGAACCCACCGAGTCGCGCTCAAGGTTAAGCGCCAAACCATAGCTGGGCTGACCTTCGGCGTCGGCTGGGAATTCAAGCATTTCGCCCTGCATCACGTCGGACAGACCGTGGATGCGGCAAATACCGTCGGTGACGGAAACAACTGTGCCCTGGTTGCGGATGTCTGCGGTGGCAGACAAGCCTTCAATACGGCTCTTGATCAGTTCAGAAATTTCTGCGGGATTGAGTTGCATGACTCTTTCCTTCTTTCATTAGTGAGGCCAACGGTTCAAGGCAGAGCCTCAAGCCGTCAAAGCCATTTTCATTTGTTCCAGACGGGCCTTGACAGAGGTGTCAAGAACTTCGTCACCCACGACCACCCTGATGCCACCAATGAGCTCAGGCTGCAACTCAACAGACACATTGAGCTGACGTGCAAAACGCTTTTCGAGCATTTGCGACACCTCGGCCAGCGCAGCACCCTCAATTGGGAAGGCGCTGTAAATGACGGCATCGCTGGAGCCGCTCTGGGCGTTCACCAGTGCCCGAAACTGTGCGGCAACTTCCGGCACAAAGGCCAGGCGGTCGTTGGCAATCACGGTGCGGATGAAGTTTTGCGCATGGCTGTCCAGCACAGACTTCATGACACCCGCGATGACCTCATACACCTGCGCATGGGTGGCCTTGGGGCTGTCAGCGAACTGCTGCAACTGGGCTTGCTGTGCCACGCAGGCCAACTCGTCAAGCCATGTCAACACGGCTTTGGAGTCGGCTGCACTGGCCTTGAACAAGGCTTCAGCGTAGGGACGGGCAATAGTGGCGAGTTCAGCCATGTTGTTCTCTTAAAGCTCGGTCTTCAGACGAGACAACAAATCAGCGTGCACGTCGGCATTAACTTCCTTGCGGAGAATCTGCTCGGCGCCTTTCACAGCCAGGGCCGCGACCTGCTCACGCAGGGATTCGCGCGCCTTGACGGCCTGCTGTTCAGCTTCGGCCTTGGCGGCAGCAACAATTTTGTTGCCTTCGTCAGCGGCTTTGGCTTTTGCCTCTTCAATGATGGTCAGGGCGCGACGCTCGGCGTCTGCCAGGCGGCTCGCGGTTTCGGTGCGCGACTGGGCCAATTCAGCTTCAACCCGTTTGTTGGCGGATGAGAGCTCTGCTTTGGCCTTGTCAGCGGCAGCCAAGCCGTCTGCTATTTTTTGTGCGCGCTCGTCCAATGCATTTGCAATGGGTGGCCAGACGAATTTCATCGTAAAAACCACCAACAGAAAAAACACCACGAGTTGCGCGAAGAATGTTGCGTTAATACTCACAACAACCCCTTTCTAGTGAATGAAAGGCGAAGAGAATTACTTCAAAACGAACGGATTGGCAAACGCAAACATCATCGCGATACCGACACCAATCAGGAAAGCAGCATCGATCAGACCAGCCAGCAAGAACATTTTGGTTTGCAGTTCGTTCATCAATTCAGGTTGACGGGCAGCTGCTTCAAGGTATTTGCTACCCATGATGCCAATACCGATACAAGCACCAACAGCACCCAGACCAATGATCAAACCAGCGGCCAGCGCCACAAAACCAAGCACGTTTTCCATTTAAAAGCTCCTATGGATTCAAGTTGAAAAGAAAAAAGAAAAAGAGAAACCTACTAACAAACCATTAATGGTGGTCATGCGCCTGACCCACGTACACCAGGGTCAACATCATGAAAATAAAGGCTTGCAAGGCAACAATCAGAATGTGAAAAATTGCCCAACCCAGACCCGCCACCAAATGCCCGAACCACAGGGCAATGCCCGTGGCAGAGCCAAACCCGACCGCACCCATGAGCGCAATCAGCATGAACACCAACTCACCGGCGTACATGTTGCCAAACAACCGCATGCCGTGTGACACGGTTTTGGCAGTGAATTCAATCAATTGCATGCCGAGGTTCAGCACACCCAGAATCAGGGCAAACAAGGGGTTCTTGCTGGTGCCAAACGGCGCCGTAACGAGCTCATGAACCCAGCCGCCAGCGCCCTTGATCTTGATGTTGTAGTACAGGCAAACCAGCAACACAGAGGTTGACATGGCCAGCGTGGTGGAGAGGTCGGCCGTGGGCACCACACGCATGTAGGCATGATGCACGTCACCACCGGCAGCGCCGTAAATCATTTCCCAGATCAGGGGAATTAGATCCACCGGCAGGAAGTCCATTGAGTTAAGCAAAAATACCCAGACAAACACCGTCAGCGCCAAGGGGCCGACAAATTTGCGCGACTCGGCGTTGTGAATGATGCCCTTGGCCTGGGTGTCGACCATTTCGAGCAAAACCTCAACCGCCGCCTGCATGCGACCGGGCACACCGGACGTGACGGTTTTGGCGACGCGCCACATGACAAACAAGCCCAACACGCCCAACAGCACCGACCAAAAGATCGAATCGAGATTAAAGACGGAGAAATCGATCACACCTGTCTGCTTGCCGGTTTGCAAGTGCGTCAAGTGGTGGCCAATGTACTCACCAGCGGTGGGACCGTGTTGCACAGCGTTTTCTTCAGCAGCCATCAGTTACTCTTTGATCAGTTACTTTGCCGTTAAGCGTTAATATTTTGCACCGGTTTGGCCTTGCGTTTGAATGCCAGCGCCAGCCAGTACACCTTAAGAGTGACGATGAGACCAACCAGCATGGCCGGCCAATTCAAATCCTTCACCAGACGATGGGCCGCAAACAGCAAACCAATCGTCACCACAATCTTGACCAACTCCCACACAAAGAAGCTCATCACCGCCATGCCCGCATTCGCCCTGGCAAACTGGCTGGACAGGCCGCGCGCAAACAAAGCCGCAGGCAGAACCACCGCCAACACACCACAAGCCACCGACTTGGCAACAAGTGCCCCAAAAACCAACCAGGCCAGCAGCACCAGCAACACGCCGAGCACAATCTGACCGAACACCACCCACCAGGGAGAAATCACCGGATTAGCCCGTGCCAGCGCTTGCGCCTGCAAGCGGGTTAATGGCACAAAATCTGTCGGCTCACTATCGAACCCAGAGTCTTGCGCCTTTGACGGTGGTATTGTCACCATTTTAATTACGCTTACTTTACAGTTCGTCCGAGTCAGAATAGCCTCGCATTATACGTAGAAACCCATCCATAATTAAGTCGAACCTGCATCATGCCCATCACGCCGCCCAGCAGTCCAGTGACCAGCCCGAGTCCGGAGCAGCCCTCACTGATCGTCTATCCCTGCGCCTTCCCGATCAAAGTGATGGGGGTCAAGGTCGACGGCCTGGTGCACGCCATCAGCCACATCGCCCTGCAGTTTGACCCGCAATTTGATGCCGCCACGATTGAGCTGCGCGAGAGCAAGGGCGGCAAATACCTGGGCGTCACCATCACGGTCAACGCCACCAGCCGCGAACAGCTTGACGAGATCTACCGCACGCTGTCCACCCACCCGATGGTCAAGGTGGTGCTGTAGTCATGCCAATGGAGGTCAAGTTTCTAGGTCACGTCGACTACGAACCCACCTACGCCGCCATGCAGGCATTCACCGCCGGGCGCAACGAGAGCACGCCCGATGTTCTATGGGTTTGCGAGCACGCGCCGGTTTACACGCAGGGCCTGGCTGGCAGACAAGAGCACATCTTCAACCCCGGTACCATCCCCGTGGTGGCAACCAACCGAGGCGGTCAGGTGACCTACCACGGCCCCGGTCAAGTGGTGGCCTACCCGCTGCTGGACCTGAAACGTGCTGGCTACTTTGTTAAGGAATACGTTTACCGCATCGAGGAGGCCGTGATCCGCACCCTGCTGCATTTTGGTGTGACCGGGCACCGGGTAGCGGGCGCGCCGGGCATTTACGTCCGGCTGGACGACCCGGCCGGCCATGCGCTGCTGCCGCAGCGGCCAGTAAAAAGAGGGGCATATCCAGATAAAAAGGACCCCAATTTTTCCGGCCTCGGCAAGATCGCCGCTCTGGGCATCAAGGTCAGCCGCAATTGCACCTACCACGGGGTGGCGCTCAACGTCGCCATGGACCTTGAACCCTACTCGCGCATTAACCCCTGCGGCTACGTCGGGCTGCAAACGGTGGATCTTTCTACAATGAGCGCTTTTGCAAGCTGGCAGGAAGTGGCTGAGGTATTCAGCCAGAAACTTGCCGTTTCCCTCGACCCATAAAGCCCTGGATGGCCGCGTCGATGACGCGCCTCGCAATGACGGTCTACCAAACAGCATATGAACACATCCAAAGAAACCAAGACGGTACGCGAACCCCAAAGCGCTGAAAACTACGATGCAACGGCCAAGCAAAAATCGGCTGCCAAGCTGTCACGCATCCCGGTCAAGGTGGTGCAGGGCGAGATTTTGCGCAAACCCGAGTGGATTCGCGTCAAGGCGGGCTCGCCCACCACCCGTTTTTATGAAATCAAGGACGTCCTGCGCAGCAACAAGCTGGTCACCGTGTGTGAAGAAGCCAGCTGTCCCAACATTGGCGAATGTTTTGGCAAGGGCACGGCCACCTTCATGATCATGGGTGACAAATGCACCCGGCGCTGCCCGTTTTGCGACGTCGGCCACGGCCGACCCGACCCGCTTGATGTCAATGAACCGGTCAACCTGGCCAACACCATTGCCCAGCTCAAGCTCAAATACGTGGTCATCACCAGCGTTGATCGCGATGACCTGCGCGACGGTGGTGCCGGGCATTTTGTGGCCTGTATCCAGAACATCCGTGACAGATCACCGCAGACGCAAATCGAGGTGCTGGTGCCCGACTTTCGCGGCCGTGACGACCGCGCACTCGATATCCTCAAGGCGGCCCCGCCGGATGTGATGAACCACAACCTGGAAACCATTCCGCGCCTCTACAAGGAGGCGCGCCCCGGCTCGGATTACCAGTTCAGCCTGAACCTGCTCAAAAAATTCAAGGCGCTGTTCCCCGACGTACCGACCAAGAGTGGCCTGATGGTGGGACTGGGCGAAACCGACGACGAGATTTTGGAGGTCATGCGCGACATGCGTGCCCATGGCATCAACATGCTCACCATCGGCCAATATCTGGCGCCGTCGACCTCCCACCTGACCGTCAAGCGCTACGTACACCCCGACGTATTCAAGATGTTCGAGACCAAGGCCTATGAAATGGGCTTCAGCCACGCCGCCGTGGGCGCCATGGTGCGCTCAAGCTACCACGCCGACCAGCAAGCCGACCATGCGATGGGGCATACTGTTTGATCGATTTTTTCTAAACTGGGCTTGTTTGGTGATCCACCCCGTTAATCTGACCATTGTGGAGAAATTATGAGAAAACAGATTATTGACTGTTGGCGCTCGACACCGCTTGCTTCCGGCTATCAATGATGAAGAGGTTGATCACAGACGACGCGCCTGCCAATCGCGTCACCTTGAAAGTCACTTTAGTTCAATCTGCCGCCGTACTGAGGCGCTGGTTAAGCCATGCAGCGGAATCACACATCCTGTTTCCGACGATTGCCGTTCTTGTACTCGCACTGATCTGGGGAACAACCCTGAACCTCATCAAAGTCGAACACGCCGCCGCCGAACACAGCGCGGCGATGACTAGCCGCGAACTGGCCGAGACTTATGAAGCACAAGTCGTACGCGCGATGCGCGAAATCGACCAGACCCTGAAGATCGTCAAGTATGCCTATGAATCCGCGGGGAAGCAGGCCAACCTGCACGATCTCAAGACAAAGGCCTTATTACCGCCGGATTTGTTGTTCGTGGTCAGTATCACGAATGACAAAGGAGATGTCGTGGCAAGCACCCGGTCATCCGAGATAAAGAACGTTGCCGATCAAGAGTACTTCAAGACACAGCGTCGCGTTGATGCCCTCTGGATCAGCCATCCTTGGAAAGGCCCTGCTTCGGCAGAATGGAAACTTCAGTTCAGTCGTAGGCTGAATGCGCTCGATGGAAAGTTCGCCGGTGTCGTCATGGTTGCTGTCGATGCTGCTTATTTCGTCAGTGGCTATGAGTCCGCCAAATTGGGCGAGCACGGCGTGCTCGGCATCCTCGGCACCGATGGCGTATTCAGGGCCAGGCGCAGCGGCGAGACCATGTCTGCAGGCGAGATGGTCGATTATGCAGCGGTGGTGCCTTCCACGGATGAGGCCCAAAGCGAAGCGAAGCTTTCGACTAACGCCTGGGATGGTATACGGCGCTACACCACTGCACGTCAGCTCTATGATTTCCCATTGGCCGTGATTGTCGGATTATCCGCAGACGAACAACTGGCCATCACGCGCCGCGATATACGCACCTATCTGTGGCGGGCGACTGCCGGCAGCGTTTTACTGATCCTGATTCTCGCTATATTGGACCGCATGAGCCGAAATCTTGCATTAAGCCGCTCGCGCGCCATCGAGGAACAGGTCGCCCACGCCGAGCGTATCGAATATTTAGCCTATCACGACGGACTAACGACGCTGCCGAATCGCAGCCTGTTCAGTAAACTTCTGGGCCAGAGCATCAACCATGCGTATCGCTACCACCGACAATTGGCGGTGCTGTTTTTCGACTTGGACCATTTCAAAAACATCAACGACACCCTCGGACACGAGGCTGGCGACCAACTGCTGCAAGAAGTCGCGGCAAGAGTCAAGGCTTGTCTGCGCGACAGTGACACCGTCGCCCGTATGGGCGGCGACGAGTTTGTCGCCCTGCTGCCGGAACTGGATGAGGAAAAGTACGTAGTGACCGTAGCCCAGAAAATTCTTTCCGCCGTCGCCTGGCCATTCATCCTGCAAGGCCAGGAATTCCACGTGACAGCGAGTATCGGTATCAGTATTTACCCGCAAGACGGTTTGGACGAACAGACGCTGCAAAGAAACGCCGATCTCGCGATGTACCAAGTGAAGGAAGAAGGCCGGAACAATTACCAGTTTTATTCCGAGAAACTGAACGCTGAGTCGCTTGAACGGCTCACCTTGGAAGCGGGCCTTCGCCACGCTCTGGAACAAAACGAATTTCAGCTGGATTATCAGACCACGCAGAATACCGCCAGCGGCCGGATCACCGGCATGGAAGCGTTGCTACGCTGGCAGCATCCCGACTTGGGTGTCGTCGCCCCAATGAAATTCATCCCGATCGCGGAAGAAACCGGTCTGATTGTGCCGATCGGCAAGTGGGTACTCAAGAGCGCCTGTCAGCAAAATGTGGCTTGGCAGAATCAGGGGCTTCCCCATTTGAGCATAGCCGTCAACCTGTCGGTGCGCCAGTTTTTCGACGAACATCTGCTGACGGATCTCAAGGCGATACTCGCGGATACGGGCATGGATGCACGCCTGCTGGAG
>MESQ01000075.1 GCA_001771065.1 Burkholderiales bacterium RIFOXYD12_FULL_59_19
TGGTGTCAATTTTTGAAAAAAACGGTTACCTTTTTGTGGAGTTCTTCAAAACCCAACAAGGACTTTGGGCGCAGAGTTTTGGTGTCATCTGTAAAACAGATGCCGATTTGGAAATCAGGTTTACCGGGGAGCAAATTCACTTTGGACCTGCGGCCGGATGGGCTTTGCGATATGCCTTGGGAAACGGTGGCAAATTTACACTGAACAAGCTTGGGCCGAAAAGGCTGCGTATTGCAACAATTGGATGGAGTGGGGTTTTTAACCAAAGCGACAAATAACTGTAATCAGGATGACTTACAGCCATGCGAAGCTGTGGTCATGAAAAAATCAGAAGACATCGTAAAGTGCATTGGGTTCAGAAGCTGTGTATCGGCTGCAATGGCGAAAGCAGCCACATGACTGCTCAGCAAGTGCGTTCAATCTTCCTGTCTGACATACACCTTGGCACCAAAGCTTGCCAAGCCCAACATCTACTGGAATTTCTGAAAGAATATTCTTCAGAGCACGTCTTTTTGCTCGGTGACATCATTGACTTGTGGGCCATGAATCGTGGCGGGGTGCATTGGTCGCCTGCACAGAACACATTTGTACAAAAGATGCTTCGTCGTGCGCGTCACGGGGAGAAAGTCATTTTTATTCCGGGCAACCATGACGAGGCGATCCGTGAATATGTAGGCGTTTCATTTGGCGACATCATTGTGGAGCATGACTACATTCATACAGCGGCCGACGGCCGACGCTATTTGTTGTTGCACGGGGATGAATTCGACCAGGTGACGCGCCATCACAGGTGGATCGCCCTTCTAGGTGATAAAGCTTACGATTTCTTGGTCAGCCTCAATATCTATTTGTCCTGGCTGCGTCGAACACTCAAAATACCTGGCTATTGGTCGTTGGCCGGATATGCCAAAAGAAAAGTAAAGACTGCTGTTAGTTTCATCTTTAACTTTGAAGATTCTGTCATCCGACATGTGCGTGATCTAGGTCTGGATGGCGCAATCTGCGGCCATATCCATTGGCCAATGATCAAAGAAGTTGATGGTCTGCAATACCTTAATTGCGGTGACTGGGTGGAAAGTTGCACCGCTATCGTGGAACACCTTGATGGCCGTATGGAGTTGGTTTTGAGGAGTGCAACTCCCAAATCCAGCGCGCCTCAAATTCCCAACATTTGAGAAATAGACAATGGAAAGTCCCCACAAAGGAAAAACTGGCATCAGGCGTCTGGTGAATGCATTCAGCTACTCTTGTGCCGGTTTGCGCGCGGCTTTTCGCCATGAAGATGCTTTCCGCCAAGAGGTGTTACTCGCCATCGTTCTTGTACCACTTGCATTTTTGCTAGAGAGTCAATTGTTTGGTCGAGTGTTGATGATCTCCTGTGTATTTTTGGTGCTCATCGTTGAGTTGATCAATTCAGCCATCGAAGCAACGGTCGACCGCATCTCCCTCGATGATCACCGGCTTGCCAAGCGTGCAAAAGACATTGGCAGCGCATCGGTTCTGGTTTGTCTACTGAATCTCATTACCGTTTGGATGTTGGTCCTATTGAACTGATTTGATATGCACCTCGTGTCACCAGAGTGAGTTTATTGGTACTCACGATGCAGCCGAAAACAAACCTCAACCTAACATGAAGCCTTCATGAAAATTTTGTTTATTTCCGATGTTTATTTCCCTCGGATCAATGGCGTTTCAACATCCATGGAAACCTACCATCGGAACCTCCGTTTGCTTGGTCACATCGTCCACGTGATCGCACCTGACTATTCGAGGCCAAGTTCTGATGAAACGGACATCATGCGCGTACCTTCGCGCCGGGTTCCTTTCGATCCTGAAGACAGGTTGATGAGTTTCAAGTGGGTGATGAACCAACTTGCAAAAATCCGCAGCGAGAACTATGACATCATTCATATACAGACTCCCTTCGTTGCGCATTATTTAGGAGTCAAGTTGTCCCGCATGTTGGGCATTCCTTGCGTCGAAACGTATCACACATTTTTTGAAGAATATCTCCACCATTACGTGCCCCTCGTTCCTAAAAAAGTGACGCGTTTTCTAGCCACCCGTTTTTCTCGTCATCAAGGCAATAGCCTGGATGGCATGGTCGTACCATCCAAGCCAATGCTCAAGGTCTTAAAGAGCTATGGCATCACGACCCAAACAGAAGTTATCCCGACTGGGATCGAACCTGCAAGTTTCGTGTTGGGAGACCGAGCAGCGTTTCGAGCCAAACACGGTATTCCACAGGGCAGGCCTGTCATTCTGTTTGTCGGTCGTGTTGCCCATGAAAAGAATATTGGCTTCCTGCTTAAAGTCGTTGATCGGATTCGTCATGAGATTTCCGATGTTCTCTTCGTCATTGCGGGTGAAGGTCCTGCGGTAAAAAGTCTGGAACATGAAGTCATGGATTTGAGGATCAACGAGAACGTCATGTTTGTTGACTATCTGGATCGTCATACGGACTTGAATGATTGTTATCGCGCTGCAGATGTATTTGTATTTTCATCACGCACAGAAACACAGGGTTTGGTGTTGCTCGAAGCCATGGCACAAGGTGTTCCAGTCGTTTCCATTGCTGAGTTAGGAACTCGCGATGTATTGCGTGACGGCGTAGGCGTCTTGATTGCACGGGAAGAGTTGACGGACTTTTCTGGAAAAGTTGTCGCGATGTTGGGAGATGAAAAAGGTCGAAAAGCCCTCGGAGATTCAGGGCGTGAATACGCGTCTGAATGGTCAGCTAAAAAGCAGGCAAAACGGATGCTGAACTTCTACATAAGTGTTCTCAAGTTCCCAGCAGAACCCTGTGAATCTGGTGACTAATATTTGTTGATAACGGAAAGACGACAGCCGTTGCCCCCTTTTGTTGGACAAATGAAACGGTCATCGTGGGTCAAGGTCAGCCCCAGAGCATCGGCGAGTGGCAGCCATTCAACGCAGTATGTTTACATCCTGGCCGAGCATCGTCCGGGTCACCAGGGTGATGCCAGACGCCGTGACATGAAAGCGCTGGCGATCCTCGTGCGGATCAATACCAATCTGGGTTCCTTCGGGAATATGACAGCCACGGTCGACGATGCATTTTCTGAGTTGGCAGTTGCGCCCGACGACCACTTTGGGCAGTAGGATCGAATCCTCGATCACCGAATGGCTGTGCACATGCCCACCGTAAAAGAGCATGGTGCGTCGAATGGTGGCACCACTGATGATGGAACCACCTGCAACCAGTGAATCCATGGCAACCCCACGCCGCGTGTCATCGTCATGCACAAATTTCGCCGGTGGGACCTGAGGCTGCCAAGTCCAGATCGGCCAACTGTCGTCATAAAGGTTGAGGTGCGGCGAAACCTGGAGCAAATCCATGTTGGCTTCCCAGTAGGCATCGAGCGTGCCGACATCGCGCCAATAAGGCGCTTCGTCACCTTCACCGACGCGAACGTCGGCAAAATTATGGGCGTAGCTATGGTAGTGCCGGACACAGTGGGGAATCACGTCCTTGCCGAAATCGTGGCTGGATTTCGGATCATCGGCATCACGTTGCAGTTGCTCGCACAGAAATCGCATATTGAACACATAAACGCCCATGCTTGTCAGCGCCACTGCGGGATTGTCTGGCATCGGTTGCGCATTGGCGGGCTTCTCGTCGAAAGCTTGAATGCGGTTATCAGCATCAACCGCCATCACCCCGAAGCTACTTGCCTCATGCAGGGGTACTTGGATGCAAGCCACGGTCAGGTCGGCCTCTCGCTCGACATGCGCCGCCAGCAGGCGCCCATAATCCATGCGGTAAATGTGATCACCCGACAGCACCAGTACGTAGTCCGGTTTGGCGTGGCTAATTTCCCGCAGGTTCTGGTAGACCGCGTCGGCCGTACCCCGGTACCAGAAGGACTCGTCAACCTGCTGCTGGGCCGGCATGATTTCGATGAATTCGCCCATGCGGCCATCCAGAAAACTCCAGGCCAGGTGCAGGTGCCGAATCAGGCCCTGGGATTTGTATTGGGTCGCAACACCGATGCGCCGCACGCCCGAGTTGACACAGTTCGACAGCGTGAAATCAATGATGCGAAATTTCCCGCCGAACGGCACGGCAGGCTTGGCACGCCAGTCGGTCAGACCCTGCAAGCGACTGCCACGCCCGCCAGCCAGAACCATGGCAAAGGTGTTACGCGTCAATTGACTAATATAGCGCGGATTGCGATGGAACTCGACGCTGCCGTCCATCGCTTGCTCGGTTGTCATTGCTGCTTTCCCCTCTGGTTGTCGTGCCTGTCTGCGTGTTTCTACCGCCATGGGCAGTTCAGTTTGACAGACGGCAATGACAATTGCATGACGCGCTGTCACACAGGGCCTCAACGATCACGTCATCCTGCTCGTTGGGCGTCATTTAGGTGTCTTGACCAAATTCCTTTAAACAATATAAACTGTATACCTTGTTTAATCCTAGGAGAGCTCGCCATGACATCAACAATACAGACCGACCTTGCAACTGTGGCCACAACAGCCCATGCCGATCGGCCAAGCGTTATCAGCACAGTGTTAGCACCTTCAGTGCCTGTGGCCGCCCCTGCAGCAGTTAAAGCAGGGGCAAAAAGAGTGGTTAGAACACCCGCCAAGAAAGTAGCTGTGCCGGTCAAGCCAGTGGCCAAGGTCGCTATCAATCCAGTCGCCAAGAAGGCAGCACCCAAGGCAGCCATCAAATCGGTAGTCAGTACCAAACCACCTGTTGCACCCAAAGCCGCCGTTAAAACACCTGCGAAAGTCGAACCAAAGACGACTATCGGTCCGACTGCAAAGCAAAGTGAGGTCAAACTGCTAAAGGCCAAAAAGCCAAAGCTGGTACGCGACAGTTTCACCATACCCAAACTTGAGTACCTCAAACTAGAAGAGTTGAAGCATCGCAGTGTCAAGCTGGGAAACTCGATCAAGAAGAGCGAACTGATCCGCGCTGGCATCATGGCATTGGCCGCCATGTCAGACACCAACTTCCTGAAGGCCATAAATGCAGTTCCGGCCGTCAAAACCGGACGACCCGCCAAAGATTGACAAAGCGGTGAGTGCCCTGACATATGCTTGTAATACGGCAGTAGCCGGCGTGACCCGTGTGGCCTCAGTGCAAATTTACGACCATGTGGAAGCCATGGAATACATGGATGCCCACCGCCTCTCTGCCGTGATGCTGGTGTTCTCCTTCCTGGTGCTGCTGGCGCTGTACGCCTGGCGGCCCAGACCTGTGAGGGGGGCCTGACATGAGCGGTATTCAAGCCCGTTTCAAACTCGACTGGCCGGGCTTCACGCTGGATGTGGATCTGGACTTGCCTGCACGTGGCGTGACGGCGCTGTTTGGCCACTCGGGTTCCGGCAAGACCACGCTGCTGCGGTGCATCGCCGGGCTGGAGCGTGCGCCCCAGGGTCAACTCAAGTGCTGGCTGCCGTGGTGGCCGAGCGTGATGAAAAGTGGCATTTGGCCCGCGTCGAGTTCCCCGGTGGCAGCCTGTGGGTGCGTGATGGCGGCCACGTGCCGGGCCAGCTGGTGCGTGTGCGCATTCTGGCGCGCGATGTCAGCATCGCGCTGGCGCCGGTCAACGGCACCAGCATCCAGAATTGCCTGCCTGCCACGGTAGAGGAAATGGCCGCTGACCGCCACCCGGCACTGTCGCTGCTGCGGCTCAAGGCGGGGCCATCGCCCTTGCTGGCGCGGCTGACGCAGCGCTCGGCGGCGGGGCTGGCGCTGGTGCCGGGCAAGGCAGTCCGGGTTCAGATCAAGGCGGTGGCCTTGATTGGCTAGCAAAAACCCTTTCCATTGGCTCCGTCACGCCAAGCAGCCATACTGTGTGTGATTGGCGCGACCTGTGCCGAGAAAGGCTATCCATGAGCGACCCTGCCGCAACACCCCACCATGCCATCCCGTCGATCACCTCGGGCTGGTCTCAGTTGACGCACCTGCTGCGCAAAACGCCACCCCGGCTCAATCTGGCCCTGCAGGGAGGTGGCGCACACGGGGCCTTTACCTGGGGCGTTTTGGATGCGCTGCTCCGGCAGCCGGAACTGACGTTCGAGGGATTGAGCGGCAGCAGTGCCGGTGCCATGAATGCCGTGGTGTTTGCCGACGGCTGGATGAAAGGCGGACGCGAGGGCGCAGGCCAGGCGCTGGCCGGGTTCTGGAGCGATGTCGGGCGGCAGATGCCCTGGGTGCCCATGACACGCGGGGAGGGCGATGCCGTCGACTTGTCGCCCACGACCAAAATGATGGCCCAATGGGCGGGTTATTTTTCTCCGGCGCAGCTCAACCCTTTTGAGTTGAATCCGCTGCGCGACATGCTGCTGCGCCAGATCGACTTCGAGGGCCTGCGCTCGCGCTCCCCCTTCAAGCTGTTTGTCGGCACAACACACGCCAGCACCGGCAAACTGCGGGTATTTCGCGAAACCGAGCTCACGGTGGACGTGCTGCTGGCTTCGGCCTGTCTGCCCAAAATCCACCATGCCGTGGAGATTGAGGGCGAATCATATTGGGATGGCGGCTACTGCGCCAACCCGGCGGTGTTTCCGCTGTTCTATGACTGCGAGTCACGCGACGTGATGCTGGTGCTGCTAAGCCCGCTCAGGCGTGAAGGCACGCCGCACACGGTGCAGGAAATCGACACACGCATTGCCGATCTGGGGTTCAGCACACACTTCATGCGCGAGATGCGCATGTTTGCGCACGCCAGGACATTTGCCGGTCGGCCCGTCATCCGCTGGGGGCGGCTGGAGCGCCGTTTGCACAACATGCGTTTTCACATGGTCGATTCCAGCGGGCTGGTCAACCTGGAGCGCAGCGACACCAAGCTGCTGGCACACGGGCCGTTTCTGGAGCTGCTTCGTGAGCAGGGCCGCGCGCGCGGCCATGACTGGCTGGTGCAGCATGCCGCCGCGATCGGACAGCACGCTACGCTGGACGTGCAAGCCTGCTTCAACTGAGGTGGGTACAGGCGAGTGGGGGCGACAGGTTGTAGCCCATGTCAATCAATCGCAATAAGCTATTTTTTATAGTAATCCACAGCACTTCTTGTACTTCTTGCCACTGCCGCAAGCGCAGGGGTCATTGCGACCTGGCGTTGCGGCTTTGTGCATGGTTTCAATTTTCGGCCCCAGGGTGCGCCACATCTCGTGCATGTTGTAGACCGACCAGAGCGCATCGCCAAAGGCTTTCATGCGTTTGACGCTGACGGTGGGTGCACCGCCCTTCGCGTCTTCAAAGGCAGACAGGGTCGGTGCATCGGTATCGTCTTGCGTGAGTGCTGCCACCAAATCAAGCGCCGTGGCGCGCCACTTGATGGCTTCCTTGTTGCGTGACACGGCCCAGTCTTGCGGCCAGGCGGTGACCACCGCCATAAAACCCTTGGCCCATGCCTGGCCGAATGCGGGCAGTTTTTCTCCCTTGCGTTTGGCACGCTCATCCTCGGGCAGGGCGGCAAAGTCAGCCCGTGCGTCCACCAGCTCGGGCTGGTAGGCGGCGGCGTCGGTCAGGGCATCGATCTTGGCTGCAAGCGCCTGGGTGACCAGTAGCCAGCGGCGCGTCCACAAGCTCATGAAGTGCCGTTGCTGGACCGCGTTGGCAAACGGGACGGCCAGCAAGACAGGCAGGTACTCCTCGGGAGGGATGGGGCGGCGGCAGCAAATCAGCGCCGCCATGAAACCTTCACAAAACTCCCAGGTCGGGATCGCATCGTGGCGCGAGCGCAGGTAGCTCAGGATGGCTTCCAGCGCGGCAAACTCGTCGGCGCTCAAGGGCTCGCAGGTGTTACTTTGAACGGACTCAGTTGGGGCAGGATGCGCAGGGGGCAAATGTGGGTTCATGGTGGTCGGTCAGTGGGTTCAATGGGGAGGACAGGGCTTGAGGGGCGCGCGGCTGCTTCTGATCATTTTTATGAGAGAAATTGACCATTAGCACTTACTATATAAGTGCCAGTAGCTATTTATTAAGTAGCATTGCAGCCCGCAGCAAGCTGGGGCAACTGGCCGGGTCAGCACGCACCGCAGCCGAAAACACGCGCACGCAGCGCTCGGCGGCAGTGCGGTATGGGGCTGCCTGCGCTGTGCCAAGCCGCTCACTTAACTCCAGCAAGGCCAGCGCGGCCACACCGTTGCCGGACGGTGTGGCCGCATCCACAGCGGTTTTGAGCCGGTGAATCAGGGCCGGTGCCTCATGGCGGGTGAAAAAGAAGCCGCCCAGGTCGCGGTCTTCAAATTGCGCCAGCATGGCGCGGGCCAAGCCTTCGGCGAACGGCAGGTCATCAGCTTGTGGATCGGCCTCATGCAGGGCCAGCACCGCTTCCAGCAAAAAGGCGTGGTCGTCCAGAAATGCGTCTTGCCCGGGCAAGGTGTGCAGATGCCCGGAGGTGCGGCCATCGTCTGTCCAGCGGGTTTGGCGCAGGAACAGCAGCGCGGCCCGCGCCGCTTTCAGCCAGTCGGGGCGCTGGCAAACGCGGGCAGCCCGCGCCAGGCCAGTGATCATCAGCGCCGTCCAACCGGTCAGCACCTTGGCATCGCGCGGCGGGGGCTCGCGCTTGTCGCGCTCGATCAGCAGTTTGTCCCGTGCGCTGGCAATGAACTCTTGCACCAGCGCCGCGGGCCGATCCAGGGTGGCGGCCAGCTTGGCGGCCGAGCGGGCCACGTGCAAATGCCAGGTGTGTCGCTCAAAGTTGGGCGCATCCACCAAGCCCCAGTGGGCGGCACATACATCCCACTCAAAGGGGGAGAGGGCCAGGCGCAGCGGCTCGGATTCCCAGACGTAAAAGTGTCCTTCACGTCCCTGGGGGTCGTCCGCCGCCAGCGACGCGTGAAAACCACCGGTGGTGGCCTGCATCTCGCGCAAGCCCCAGTCCGCTGTGTCTTCCACCACGCGGCGGAACAACGGCTCACCGGTCAGCGCCAGCGCGTCGGCATAGAGGGCCAACAGCACGCCGTTGTCGCACAGCATTTTTTCGAAATGCGGAATGCGCCACTGCGCGTCCACGCTGTAGCGGAAAAAACCGCCACCGATCTGGTCGAACAGGCCACCCTCACTCATCTTGCGCAGCGTGTGCAGGGCCATGTCGCGGGCCTGATCGTCGCCAACATCCTGCCCACGGTGTAACAAAAAGGCCAGGTCGCTGGGGTGCGGGAACTTGGGCGTGGCACCAAAACCACCGTGTTTGGCATCAAAGGCCGCCGCCAGTTGCTGGCAAGCCTGGGTGCGCACGGCCGCATCGAGCACCGCTTTGTCATCGACTTGAGGCTGGCTGGTGGCCAGTGCCAGGCGCAAGGCCTGGTCCTGGCGCGCCAGGGCTTGGCGCTGCTCGCTCCAGACCGTGCTGACCGAGCCCAACACATGGCGAAACGTGGCTTGCCCATCGGGCGCTTCGCTGGGGAAATAGGTGCCGCTGTAAAACGGCATGCCTTGTGGCGACAAAAAGCTTGTCAGCGGCCAGCCGCCGCCGCTGCGGCGCAGCAGCTGGTGCGCCATCTGGTAGACCGCATCGATGTCCGGGCGCTCTTCACGATCCACCTTGATGGCGACAAAACCCTCGTTGATCAGGGTCGCCGTGGTGGCATCGGAAAACGATTCGCGCGCCATCACATGGCACCAGTGGCAAGCGGCGTAGCCAATCGACAGCAAGATGGGTTTGTCCAGCCGTTTGGCCAACGCCAGGGCTTCGGCGCCCCAGGGGTACCAATCCACTGGCTGGTCAGCGTGTTGCAACAAATAGGCCGACTGTTGGGTCGCAAGGCGGTTGGTCATGGTGAGTCAGTCCGATCAATGGGGATCGCGGTGATCCGGGGCTTGACCGTCAGCCGCAGCCTCAAACAAGGCCGCCATGCGGCGCAAGACCTCGGTTTGCCGTTGGCCATGGGTTTGCAGGGCAGCGCGCAATTGCTGGCGGGTCTGGGCATCCAGGCCACGCTGCAGCGAATGCGCAAACGCGGCTTGCGGTGATGGGGCAAGTGACTCATCGAGCACCAAGGTCACATCCGGTGCCACCGCACGGCTGATCGACTTGAAGGACCAGGAACCCGCCATCACCGGGTGGTAATAGTGGCCACGGGCAATTTGGAACAAGTCAACCAGACGCTCCAGCACCGCCTCCAGTGCGGGAGCCAGGTCGTCAAACAAACGTGCCAGATCGCGGATGCGGTTGCGCTCAAAGCCGGCGTTGTAGGCCAGTACGGCACCACGACTGTCCAGCACCTGCAACAGCGACAACGCAAATGCGCGGCGTGGGTCACCGCCTTGTGCATCGGCCAGAAAACCATGTTGCGCACAGTGACCATCCGCCTGCAGCACATCACACGTCCATTGGAAAGGTAGCACCTGATAGGGCCGTGTGCCCGCCCACAGGGGCACGGCAAAACCAATGGTGTCAAAACGCAAACTGTGGCGCGGGTAGGGCAGCGCTTGTATCAGGGCGGCAACCTCGGGCTCCAGCACCGGCACACCCTGCTGGATCGCCCGCACGGCGCGGCGGTGTCGTGTGTTGTCCAGGGTTCGCAGGGCGACACTGTGCAAATCCGCGTGGCCTGCGGCGCGTAATTCGGTTGCCAGATCGTGACCGACAATCTCCAGCTTGGCCAACGGATCAGGCGCAGTTTCGGCGGCTGACACCGTACACGCTGCGCACTGCTGGGTGAACTCACAGCCACCGTTCTGGGTGCAATGCGTCCCGGGCGTGGCCGGTGGTTGCGGTCCGCGATCGCAGCTGCGCATGGCATCCAGCCAGGCCGCCACCGGGCGTGAGCCCAGCACCGGGGCCAGATCCACCTCGCGAAACAGGCCCGCGTAACAGCCGTGACCGGGGTAGATGAAATCGGTATCCACCAGCAACAAACCCACGCTTTGCACGCGCAAACCGCAGCGCGCGGCCACATCGGTCCAGAACGCCGCCGTGTCCACATCGGACTCGTCGCCGACCGTGGCGTAGCGTAACTTGAACAGGCGCAGCCCCCGTTCGCCGCAGGTCAGCACATCAATACGCGCCTGGGCGCGGTCTTCACTGGTCAGGCAGGCCCCCAGAATCGCCCAGCCCTCGGGGGCTACGCGGTCACCATCCAGGCAATGCAAGGTTTGTCGCAGGGCACGGGTCCACTCGGCCTGGGTTGTGGGTGGTGGGATGATGTCCGCCAGCGGGTATGAGGCGCGCAAGGCGGCATCCACACCCGGGCCATAGACCACCGCCGCCTCGGCGCTGACATCGGCACGGTCTTCAGCGCGGGCTTCCCGCCCGGCAAGGTTTGGGGTGACCAAGTGTTCGCTGCGACGGTAGAGCCAGAAGCGGCGCGAGCAGGCCCGCCAGCGGCGCAGGTCATCGTGGTTTAGCAAGGGGTATAAAACCATGGACATAAACAGACAAAGGTGACACAAGGGTGCGACAAAAAGCACACGCCAACGAAGCCGATGTGCGTTCTGTCGGCGTACACGGCTTGCTAGCAAGTGCCGTGCAAGCCTGGGGGTTGTCACGTATCTTGCTTTGCAAACGGTATGACCCTCAAGTTCTACATGACCCCCGGCTCCTGCTCCACCGGCATCCACATCCTGCTCGAAGAGCTGGACTTGCCGTTCGAAGTGACCATCGTCAACCTGCCCGCAGGGGACCACCTCAAGCCCGCGTACCGGGCGCTCAACCCCAAAGGCACGATCCCGACGCTGGTGCTCGATGATGGCCGGGCACTGACCGAATTTCAGGCTATCGCCTACTGGCTGGCGCGCACCTACCCGCGCAAACGCCTGCTGTCCGTGGATGCCGTGGCCGCTGCGCAGGCGATTGAGCTGATGGACTATGTGGTGGGCACGGTCCATGGCCAGGGCTACACCCGCATCTTCACCACCGACCGTTATCTGCCTGCCGGGCTGGCTGATGTCGACCGGGCGGCGTGGCAACCAAGCGTTCAGGCACGTGGCCGCGAGATGGTGAGCGAGGCTTTTGCCGTCATTGAGGGGCGCTTGCCTGACGTGGGTTATGCCATGGGTGCCGATTTCACCATCGCCGACGCGGCGCTGTTTTATGTTGAATTTTGGGCCGACAAGACCGGCCTGACCCTGCCACCGCGTTGTGCTGCGCACTACCAACTGGTGCGCTCCAGGCCCGTGGTGCAGCGTGTGTTGCGCGAGGAAGGTTACCGCTGAAGCAGCCCGAGCTGCACCCTGCACCAACGCCCTGTATCAAGCGTCCATTATTGAGAGAAGCCATGATGAATACCCAAGACCTCTTTGCCCGCAACCGGGTGATCCTCACGCATTTCGACAGTTACAGCACAGCGCTGCTGTTTCCGCGCTGGAACAACAACACCCTGCTGTGGCCCGAAGCCCTGCCCGCATCCGCGACACCGATGCCAGCGCCGACCATGATCGGCCCCATGCATGTGGCCAACACCGTCAAGCAAGCCGTGGTCGAGCGCTGCGGCCTGAACCCGGACGAACTGGAACATGTCGGCGAATTCAACCATTGGGCGCAAACAGAGTCCGGCCCGGTGCGCATCCACCTGCTGCGCTTCACCACCCTGGACGCGCCCAAAGCCGCCATCGAGGCGCTGGGTGGCGAGTTCAAACCGATCAGCCTGTTGCGCGGCAGCGCGATGAGCGAACTGCTTTTGCTGCGGGAAGTGTTTAACCTGATCGTTGGCACAGGCGGGCAGTGACCGCCTACTTCACCGCGACCCCGGGGCCTTCATCCCCCATGCGCGGCGTAGGCTTCCAGGTCGTCTGTGCTAATGGCACTGGATGTGACGAGTTGGTAATGCTTTTCATCAACAACCTTGATCACGCCATCAACCACGGTCAGTTCGAACATGGCGATGCGCTGATCAGTCATGAACTGCGCTGACACTGGCCGACAGATCAGGTTTTTGAATGCCTGCTTGCAAAATGCCACGTCTTGCTGGGTCTGAACGACGCCATGTTTGTCAGCCCCGCCTTTGGCTTGAACGGGAACAACAAACTGGCGGCCATGGCGGTCAATCCCCACATAGATTTCGTCGATTTCAATTTGTCCAACATCCTTCACCGTGGTACGCAGGTGGTTCTGCAATGAGAAAGCAGTGATACCAAGAAACACGTCTACCAGCCGGTTGTATCGAACTTTTGCCAGCAACGCTTGCTCATCACCGAGCGCATAGGCACCAATGATTTCGGGTGTCGCATCGGGCACCTTGATGGTCAGCAGTTCTTCTCTGGGCACGATCCGATTGAGCTTGACCAAACGAAAACGATATTTCGCACGGCCTGCGCCTTCAATGATCCATTCCAAACCATTTTTGGCAGTCTCAAGAATGACCGTTGGAAGTTCGTTGCGGTAGCGAAACGAGTAGATCAGATCGCCAACATTCTTTGGCAATTTGATGCCAAGTTCGGTTGCAATTCCGGCAAACTCGTCTCGCGTGAATTCAAATGATTCCCCCTTGTTGCCATAGTGGTTAAAAAACACCTTGGCAATAATCGCGGAGTAACGATTTTGGCCCTTTTTCTCCGCGGACTTGGACTTCTGGGAGACGTCATGCATAGGCTTCTTCGATGGATCTGGTGGCGGTATCACTGAGTGGTTTTCTGGTTCGCTGCGCAATTACGTTTTTGGCGACTCCAAAGTGCTGCGAGGCATGCCACATCTGGAACGTCAGCAAACGCGCGTCACCTGTTTGAAGTATCAGTTCAGGTTTTTCTGGTGCCTGCCCTAAGGCAGCCATGATCTGCAATGCTACAGCACGGCCCATCAGGGGCGGAACACTGTTGCCTATCTGACGAAATCCATGCCACTTGGTGGTGTGAAATCTGAACCAATCCGGATATGAGTGCAATCGGGCTGCTTCACGAACGGTGATAACCCGAGGCAAAAAGGGGTGTATTGGCCTTGGCGAAGTGAATGCGCCACGTGCACTGTCCGTCCCTGCACGTAGCGTGTTGCAAAAACCATCTGGATGCAGCTTTTTAAATCGACTGATATGTTCGGTGTCTCCGTTGCCTGTGGCAAGAAAACGCTGCTGGGACAAAGCCGTGTGCCCAGTGCGCAGGCTGGACGTCAAGACATCAGCGTCGAAATTTCGTCGGTAGCCAAAGTCCGACGGATCGAAGGCCAGCCCTCGCATCCGCCTGGCATAGATGGACTCGCTAAGCCACGTGGTGGCGACTGAATCAGATGCGACAAGTTCAGGGAATTGATCGGCATCGGGTAGATCACCAATGGCATCCCAAACAGTCGTCTTTTGTTTGACCGGATTAGGGTAATTTGGCATGTCCTGATCTGCACGGGCACCCACCAAGAACAGGCGGCGCCTGTCTTGTGGCACGCCGTAGTCCGATGCATTCAGTACATGGTAGGGTAACCGCACTTGGTAGCCAGCCACACCCAACGCCACGATTAGCTCGTCCAGAAACTGTGCATGCTTTCCAAGAGTGAGTCCTTTGACATTCTCAAACACACAAAACTTGGGCTGCAACTCGGCAACCAAGCGCACATAGTGGAAAACCAGTTGATTGCGCTGATCATCCAAGGCTCGCTTACCCATCATGGAAAAACCCTGGCAAGGAGCCCCCCCAAAGACGACATCAATATCAGCACATTCCAACCGTGCTCGGCGACGGATTTCAGTGGCAGTCACGTCTACAACAGACGCGCATATAACCTTGGAACGAGGAAAATTGAACTCATGAGTAGCGCAATGAATGGGATCGATCTCGACGGCGGCTTCAATGTCAAAACCAGCCTGCTCGAAGCCCAGAGATAGTCCACCCGCACCCGCAAACAGGTCGATACCAATAGGGCGTTTACTGATCGTTTTAAGGCTGCGCATGATAATGCTTACATGTGAAAATTTACAGTGTACCTCGACACCCAAACCATGGCTAGTGTGCCACTTGAAGTCGTTAAACACAGGTCTTTGCGTCCAGACTCAGGATCAAATAATCAGGGGACGGTGTATTTGTCGTATTGTCTCTGCTCCACCAGACTCGATAGCTCGAAGGGGTTGAGCTGTTGAGTGACCGATTTTTCAGCGGCCAACAGCCTTGGCCCAGCGCCGGGTCATCTCGGGCGTATTGAAGCAAGTCGTGAATTCGCCAGCACTGTACACCGCACGATCAAGCAATTGAATGTCGGCCTCATGTTGCCGTGCCACATGCGGATCTTCAAAAAAGATGACTTTCTGGCACCGTTTGTCCAACACCAGTTCTGCAATTTGTGCATCCCCTCCCAACGGGCCACTCTGGTAGCAAGTGACCCAGGGGTGTTCTGCAGGCCAGCCTTTTGACCAGGCCATGGCGTTGAGTTTGCTCCCCGTCGTCCCGGTTGCGACGCGACCCGCGAAACGTGACAGCAAGTCAAAGTGCTCAGCGGCAAATTCCATCATTTCGGACTTGCGGGCGTCGTGCGCGATCAAGGCCACCACCTGTGATTCCAGTGTCTGGAATTGTTGCACCACAGGTGACGCGTGGGCAATCAATCCGGCAGAGGCCATCTCCACCGCGACCCATTCGACGGCGCCTGCCAGGGTCGCAACAAAAGGTTTACCGTGTATGACACATTGGCGTTTGAGTGCCTGTGTCTCAGGATACATGGATGTCGGGTTGACCGGGTCGATAAAGAAAAACACCCCATCAATCGCCGTCTCTGGCGTCAAACCACCCGCCGCGCGAGAAACGAGGCGCATCAAACCACCGTCGCGACCATGACCCACCGAAACAACTTGATCACGCAGTAAATGGTTGATGACCAGCGTGTCATGCGCACCGCCCGTGGCGTGCAATTGAAGTGCCAGAGTCTGCAAGTCCGCTTCACACAGCCTGGCCCAGCGCAACAGCGTGCAGTCCGGCCCAATACGGTGCAGTCGGTGGGCAATAAGTCCAAAATTCATGGTGAACTCCAAAAAAGCGTTATGGGCAATGTACCTTCAATTGCAAAACAGCCCGGATCACCACCATCCATGTTCCTGCCGGATCATGGGTGTCTGAATCAGCACAGCTTGATCTGGCCGTGCGGGTAAACCCTCTCCAGTTCAGTGGAATATCTGTTTGATAATTTGGTCAATTGGTCGGACCAATTGACCTTTTAACCAAATTTCACACATGCCGTTTCAACCCATCGAGCCCCGTCGTCTGTACCGTCAGATCGCCGACCAGTTGCGCCAGCTCATTCAGAGCGGCGAATTCGCAATGGGGACCCGATTACCTCCCGAGCGGGATCTCGCGGCCAAGATGGGTGTTTCGCGGCCGTCTGTGCGCGAAGCGCTGATTGCGCTGGAGGTCGAGGGTCTGATCGAAGTGCGCATGGGTTCCGGTATTTTTGTGATCGGCCGTGAATCTGTGCGGATGCTCGACAACGCGCCCGGTCCGCTTGAAATCATCCGCGCCCGCAAACTCATTGAAGGCGAGCTGGCCGCTGTGGCTGCCCGCAGTAAAGACCGTAGCTTGGTGGGCGACCTGAATGAATCCTTGCGTGAGATGGAGCGCGACATTGCCGCACGCACGCTTCCCATCCATGGTGACCGCAGCTTTCACATCCGTATCGCCCAGGCCAGCGACAACAGCGTGCTCCAGGCCGTGGTGACACAGCTTTTTGATGAGCGCAATAGCCCACTGTCTGCCCAGCTCGGAAGCCACTTTGAACGCGAAGCCACTTGGATGCAGGCGGTGGATGAGCACCGTACCGTGATTGACGCCATCGCCTTGCATGACCCCGAGAAAGCCCGCATGGCGATGGGTGTCCACCTGGATCGGTCCCACCAACGCTTCTCGGCCGGTTGGACCACGCCGGGCAAGTCCAACTGAGGAATCCAGGATCATGAACCGATCAGCCAATCGAAAGCGGCCTTCGATTTGGTTTTGGACCGAGGCCGCAGTACCAAGGTGCAGCTGATTCCCGGCTAACACCGCATTCACAACAACAGGAGACAAACCATGAAATTCCAACGTATGACCCTGGCCCTGGCGGCGAGCCTGGTGGTGGCAGCCCCTGCCTTCGCACAGACCAAGCTCAAGTGGGCCCACGTCTATGAGACTTCCGAGCCCTTTCATACCGCATCGGTATGGGCGGCTGAAGAAATCAAGAAACGCAGCGCTGGGCGCTACCAAATCGACGTGTACCCGGCGTCGCAGTTGGGCAAGGAAAACGACATCAACCAGGGCCTGAGCCTGGGTACGGTGGACATCATCATCTCGGGCTCCAGCTTTGCCGCCAAGGCCTTCCCGCGCATCGGTGTGACGTACTACCCCTACACCTTCCGCGACGTGGACCACCTGCTGGCCTACACCAAGAGCGACATCTACAAGGAACTGTCTGCAGGTTACGAGCAAAAGAGTGGCAACGAGATCATTGCCACCACCTACTACGGCACACGCCATACCACCAGCAACAGGCCGATCACCAAGTGCGCCGACATGAAGGGCATGAAGATGCGCGTGCCCGACGTGCCGGCTTACCTGGCGATGCCGCGTGCCTGCGGTGCCAACACCTCGCCCATTGCGTTTGCCGAGGTCTACCTGGCGCTGCAGAACGGCACGGTCGAAGCGCAAGAAAACCCGCTGCCCACCATTGAGGCCAAGAAGTTTTATGAAGTTCAAAAACACATTGTGCTGACCGGTCACATCGTCGATCACCTCAACACCGTGGTGGCGGGCGGCCTGTGGAAGAAGCTGTCTGACGCCGACAAGAAGATGTTCACCGAGGTGACACAGGAAGCCGCTGCCAAGGCATCGAAAGAAGTGGCCGCGCGCGAAAACCAGTTGGCAGCCGTGTTCCGCGGCAAAGGCGTGAGCGTGACCGCGGTGAACACCGGCGAGTTCCGCGACACGGTGCTGAAGAACGTCTCCTTCGAACAGTTTGGCTACCAGAAGGCCGACTGGGACCGCATTCAGGCTGTCAAGTAAGGCGAGCCGACATGTCATTTCAAAGCGCTCTGCCCACTGTGGGTGGCGCAGCACAGTCGCACCCGGTCGAGTCCAGTGCAGAAGCGCTGGTGGCCAGCTTTGCAGAGGCCGACCAGCACACCGTCGACCTCTCGGGCTACGCCATCGAAGACTGGATCTGCCTGGGCTTCTTCTGGACCATGGCCAGCCTGGTGTTTCTGCAGTTCTTCAGCCGCTATGTGTTGAACGACTCGTTTGCCTGGACCGAAGAGCTGGCCGTGTACTGCCTGATGCCGGTCGTCTTCATCGGTGCGTCCATGTGCGTGCGGCGAGCGCGACACATCCAGGTCAACCTGGTGTACAGCCACTTGCCGACCTCGGCCGGCCGGGTCCTGTCCACTGCGGTGGACCTGGTGGCCATCGCCTTCTACGGCTACGCCAGCTGGCTGGTGGCGCGCTACGCGCTGGCGGTGGACAACGAACCCATGACCACCATCAACTGGAACAAGAGCTATGTCTACTGGCTGGCCTTTGCCGGCTTTGCCCTGATGACGGTGCGAGGCGTGCAGGTGGCCGTGAACAACTGGCGGCGCGGCTTCTCGCCGCTGCAGAATCCCGGCTTCTTTGACGGCTCGACCGACTGAACGGACCCCCATGCTGATTCTGATTCTTTCCTTCGTGGGGCTGATGCTCTGTGGTCTGCCGGTGGCGGTGGCCATGGCGGGCGGCTCGCTGATCTACATCCTGGTCTCGGGCAGCGTGCCCGACATCGTGCTGGCGCAGCGCATGATCTCCGGTATCGAGTCCTTCCCGCTGCTGGCGGTGCCCTTCTTTATCCTGGCGGGCAACCTGATGAACATCGCCGGCATCACCGGTCGCATCTACAACTTTGCGATCGCTCTGGTGGGCTGGATGAAAGGTGGCCTGGGGCAGGTCAACATCATCGGCTCGGTGATCTTCTCGGGCATGTCGGGCACGGCCATTGCCGATGCCGCGGGCCTGGGCTCGATCGAGATCAAGGCCATGAAAGACCACGGCTATTCCACCGAATTCGCGGTGGGCGTGACCGCCGCCTCGTCCACGCTGGGTCCGATCTTTCCGCCGTCCTTGCCCTTCGTGATCTACGGCATGATGGCCAACGTCTCCATTGGCGCGCTGTTTGTGGCGGGCATCTTGCCGGGCCTGTTCCTGACCGGGCTGATGATGCTCACGGTGACCTATTTCGCACGCCGCAACGGCTGGGGTGGCGACGTCGCTTTCCACTGGGGTCGCCTGGGCAGCGCCGCGCTGGAGGTTCTGGTCGTGCTGGCCTTCCCCATGGCCGTGTGGCTGGCGGTGAAAGCCGGGGTCTCGGCGAACGTGGCTGCCGTCACTGCGTTTGCGGCGCTGCTGCTGCTGGACTGGCGCTTCAACTTCTCCGCCGTGCTGGCGCTGATGGCGCCGGTGATCCTGATCGGCGGCATGACCATGGGCTGGTTCACGCCGACCGAAGCCGCCGTGGCCGCGGTGCTCTGGGCTTTGTTCCTGGGCCTGGTGCGCTACCGCACCATGACCCTAAAGACACTGGCGCAAGCCACCTTCGACACCATCGAGACCACGGCCTCGGTGCTGTTCATCGTTACCGCCGCGTCCATCTTTGCCTGGTTGCTCACCACCACGCAGGCCGCGCAGGCCCTGGCCGACTGGATCCTCTCCATCACCAGCAACAAGTGGGTGTTCCTGCTGCTGGCCAACCTGCTGATCCTGTTCGTGGGCTGCTTCATTGACACCATCGCCGCCATCACCATCCTGGTGCCCATCCTGCTCCCCATCGTGCTCAAGCTGGGCATTGACCCGATCCAGTTCGGCCTCATCGTGACGTTGAACCTGATGATCGGCCTGATGACCCCGCCGCTGGGCATGGTGCTGTTTGTGCTGGCGCGCATTTCCAAGCTCTCGGTGGAGCGCGCCACCATGGCCATCATGCCCTGGCTGATTCCGCTGGTGGTGGGGCTCGTGGCCATCACCTACATCCCGGCGTTGACGCTGTGGCTGCCGCAGCAAATGGGCCTGATCAAGTGAAGCGAAGGGAAGCACCATGAGCCAACGCCTTGCCGGAAAAGCCGCTCTCCTGCGCGCCGCAGACCAGGGCATCAGCCACGCCACCGCGCTGGCCTTTCTCAAAGAAGGGGCGCGCGGCATCGCCACCGGAACCGCCCAGACCATCGACGGCGACTGGTCCAACTAATTTCTTCCTCCCACAGTGAACTTCCCATGAAACTTCTTCGTATTGGCGCCAAGGGCGCTGAAAAACCCGCCCTGATCGACCCCTCTGGCCGCACACGCGACCTGTCTGGCGTGCTGCCCGACATCAGCGCGCAGGCGCTGCAACCCGCCAGCCTCGCCCGGCTGCGTGCGCTCGACCCTGAAACCCTGCCGTTGTTGCCCGACACCGCGCGCATCGGCTTGCCATGGACGGGCTGCGGCAAGTTCATCTGCGTGGGCCTGAACTACGCCGACCACGCAGCGGAGTCCGGCATGGCGATTCCTGCTGAGCCGGTGTTGTTCACCAAGCACACCAGCACCATGATCGGCTGCAACGACCCGGTGGTGATCCCGCAGGGCTCGGTCAAGACCGATTGGGAGGTTGAGCTCGGTGTCGTGATCGGAACCACCGCGCGCTACGTGAGCGAAGCCGACGCGCTGAACCATGTGGCGGGCTATTGCGTGGTCAACGATGTGTCGGAACGCGAATACCAGTTAGAGCGGGGCGGCACCTGGGACAAGGGCAAAGGCTGCGACACCTTTGGCCCGGTCGGACCCTGGATCGTCACCGCCGACGAAGTGGCCGACCCGCAGCAGCTCGGCATGTGGCTGGAGGTCAATCGCTTTCGCCACCAGAACGGCAACACCCGCACCATGGTGTTTACCGTGGCGCAGTTGGTGAGTTACATCAGCCGGTTCACCACACTCTACCCCGGCGACCTGATCAGCACCGGTACCCCCCCCGGTGTCGGCATGGGGGTCAAGCCGCTGCCGATCTACCTGAAGCCGGGCGACGTGATGCAGTTGTCCATCCAGGGGCTCGGCACCCAGCGCCAGACGGTGCACGCCTGGAACCCGGAGCTGATCGATGGCTGATACCGACCCTGTCATCCGCATCCACCCGGCAGACGATGTTGTGATCGCCCGTCAGCAACTGCTGGGCGGCACGCGCATCGCGTCCGAAGGCATCACGGTCAGCGGTCTGGTCCCACCCGGCCACAAGATCGCGGTGCGCGCCATCGCCGCGGGTGAGCCGGTGCGCCGCTACAACCAGATCATCGGCACCGCCACCCAGGCCATCGCGCCCGGGCAACATGTGCACACGCACAACCTGGCCTTCAGCCGCTTTGACCGTGGTCACACCGTGGGCGGCGACGTGCGGCCCGTGGCCTATGTGGACACGCCCGCCACGTTCGACGGCATCGTGCGCGCCGATGGCCGGGTGGCCACACGCAACTACATTGGCGTGCTGACCAGTGTCAACTGCTCGGCCACCGTGGCGCGCGCCATTGCCGACCACTTCCGCCGCGACATCCACCCCGAGGCGCTGGCAGCCTACCCCAACGTGGACGGTGTGGTGGCGCTGACCCACGGCGCCGGCTGCGCCACCGACAGCGAAGGCGAGGGCCTGCATGTGCTGCGCCGCACGCTGGCGGGCTACGCACGGCACGCCAACTTTGCCGCGGTGATCGTGGTGGGGTTGGGTTGCGAGACCAACCAGATCCAGGGCCTGCTGGCGCAGGAAGGCCTGCGCGAAGGCGCCAAGCTGGTGACCTTCAACATCCAGGACACGGGCGGCACCGGCAAAAGCGTGGCGCGTGGCGTTGAAGCGGTGCAACGCCTGCTGCCCGAAGCCAACGCCGTGCAGCGCCAGCCGGTGCCAGCCAGCCACCTGGTGGTGGGTTTGCAGTGCGGCGGCTCGGATGGCTATTCCGGCATCAGCGCCAACCCGGCGTTGGGCGCGGCGGTGGACCTGGTGGTGCGTCACGGCGGCACCGCCGTGCTGTCCGAAACGCCCGAAATCTATGGCGGTGAACACCTGCTGCTGCAACGCGCGGTGTCGCAAGCCGTGGCCGACAAGCTCGAAGCCCGCCTGCGCTGGTGGACCGAGTACTGCACCCGCCACCACGCCGAGATGGACAACAACCCTTCGGCCGGCAACAAGGCCGGTGGCCTGACCACCATCCTGGAAAAGTCGCTGGGCGCCATCGCCAAGGGCGGCACCACGCCCCTGGTGGACGTGGTCGAATACGCCCAGCCTATCACGGCACGAGGTTTTGTCTTCATGGATACGCCGGGCTACGACCCGGTGTCGGCCACCGGCCAGGTGGCCGGTGGCGCCAACCTGATCTGCTTCACCACCGGGCGTGGCTCGGCCTACGGTTGCGCGCCCGCGCCTTCGCTCAAGCTGGCCACCAACAGCGCGCTGTGGGCCCGGCAGGAAGAAGACATGGACATCAACTGCGGCACCGTCATCGACGGCAGCGAGAGCGTGGAGCAACTGGGCGAGCGCATCTTCCAGGCCATGTTGGCCGCCGCTTCGGGCCACAAGACCAAGAGCGAACAACACGGCTACGGCCAGAACGAATTCGTACCCTGGGCGCTGGGCGCCATCATGTAGCCCATCATTTTCAGCAACACCATGAAGGTCACCGCCGCCAAAGTCATCGTGTGCGCGCCCGGCTGGAAGGTCTGAACTGCCCGACCTGTATTTTGTTTGATTGGAGGATATTTCATGCTCACCGTTGTTTGTGAAACCCCCGGCATCCTGCGTGCCCATGAGTTCCCCATGCCCGAGCGTGCTGTCAACGAGGTGCTGCTGCGTGTCAAACGCGTGGGTGTGTGCGGCACTGACCTGCACATCTTTACCGGCAACCAGCCCTACCTCAGCTACCCGCGTGTGATGGGCCATGAGCTCTCCGGGATTGTGGAAGCCGCCCCGCAGGGGAGCGCACTTCAGCCTGGCGACACGGTGTACGTCATGCCCTACCTCTCGTGCGGCACCTGCGTGGCCTGCCGCGTGGGCAGGACGAATTGCTGCGTCAGCATCCAGGTGCTCGGCGTGCACCGCGACGGCGCCTTCACCGAATACCTGAGCGTGCCCCAGCAGTTTGTGCACAAGGCCGAAGGTGTGTCACTTGACCAGGCCGCCATGCTTGAGTTTTTGTCCATTGGTGCGCATGCGGTGCGTCGCTCTGGTGTGTGTGCGGGCCAGCGTGTGCTGGTGGTGGGGGCCGGGCCCATTGGCATGGCGGCCATGATTTTTGCGCAACTGCGAGGTGCCACGGTGACCGCGCTGGATGGTCGTCAGGATCGCCTGGACTTTTGCACCCACTCGTTGGGCGTGTCCACCAGCGTGTGTCTGGGTGCCAACGATGTGGCGCAACTGTCTGCACTGACAGACGGTGAGTTTTTTGACGCGGTGTTTGATGCCACAGGCAACCCCAAGGCCATGGAGCGCGGATTCAGCCTGGTGGCCCACGGTGGCGCCTATGTGCTGATCTCGGTGGTGGGGGCCAACATCAGCTTCTCAGACCCCGAGTTCCACAAACGCGAAATGACACTGATTGGCAGCCGCAATGCCACCGCAGAAGATTTTCAGACCGTTCTGGATGCCATGCGTGCCGGCCTTATCCCCCAAGCCTTGAACACCCACCGCATGGCGCTGGCGCAGGTGCCGACGCAATTTGAGACACTGCTTGACCCGAAAGCTGGCGTGATCAAGGCGATCATCGAGTGCTGATTGGCGCAGTGTTAAATGGCAGTTTCACGGTGCCATGCGAAACAGCTCGGGCTGGCTCTGTTGGTAGACCCGTAGCCACAACAGCGTGGCAGGCACCAGGGATTCGCAGGCAAACCACAGGGCTTCGTCCAGCGCCTGGCCTGCCGGACATAAAAAGCGCAGCCGCATGGCATCCCAGCCGTCCCAGTCCAGCTCGGGCATGCGTGAGCGCTCAGCCGGGTCGACCTGGGCGGCGCTGTCAGCCAGTGTGTTGAGCTGGCGCAACACCTCAAAACGGGTCAGGCGCGAGCGCAGCAGTTCGTCACGCGCCAACCCCTCAGTCAAAATCGCAACCGAGGTGCCGGCTTGCTCGATCAGGCTCAGCAGCGCACTGTGGATGATCTGCGCCATGGCTTATGAGACCAGCGTCTCATCACCCGCAGCCACGAGCAGCCGGCTATTGAGTTCCAGCGCAAATTCGCGCCAGGCCGCTGCCAGGTCCAGGGTGATGGCGTGCAGTGTTTCAGCGTCTGGCTGGTGCTCGGTCGGGAAATTTGACAGTGCGCAGGATGCGGCGTTGTGCTTGAGTGCCGCCTCCAGCAGGCCCTTGTTCCAACCCTCGAAAGGTGCCAACAGCGCCGCGGTTAAAGCATGGCGGCCATTGGCGACCTGGCTGTCGGCGGCATCCAGCGCGGGCAGCAAGTGATCCAGACGCGCCAGGGACTCGCTGTAAACCTGGTCTGCCACAGCCAGCAAGGCGCGTTGCGTGAGCAAATCAGACTGCTGGCTTGATAACAGGCGGGTCAGGTGCAGGAGATACCGCTGCGGGGCCATGCCGCGCAGTGCCAGCACGCTGGCTGAAAACGTCTCTATGGCGGCAACGCACGTGAGGCGGTTGTCGTCTTGCGCCAAGGTCTTGCGCACGGCCGCGTTTGGTCGACACACGGCATGGGCGATGCGGTCAGCCGCTTCAAGTGCGCCTTCCATGTGACCCGCACCGTGGGCGGCCGTTTCACTGCTGCCCAAAAACACCCGGCCAGCCCACAGTGGCTGACGCAACAAAGGGTTGTTCTGCGGTAGCGCGGGCGCACTGGCGCGGTCGGTGTCGCTGCATGTCCAGGGCTCGGTGGCCCAGTCCTGCAGGGCCAGATAACCGTCCTGCGCCAAAGGGCCATAGAGCTGGGCCAATTGACTGCTGATCAGCAGCGGCAGGCCGCGCTTGAAGTTCTCGCGCTGCGCCGCGTTCAGGGCCACAAAGCCGCCCAAAGCGCCAGGCCCGGTTTCATCACCGGTGTGATCAAACACCTCGCCCAGAACCGCCTGGGTGTGGCGCACAAAAGCATTGCCCGATTGGCCTGCGGCGCGCCAAAACGGCTGCGAAAACGTGGTCACCGACTTGGCTTGCGCGGCCATCCAGGTCGGTGTGGTTGCCAACGCTTCCTGCACTGCGGCGGGTAGCGGTGGCTCAAATTGAATTCTTTCGTGCACCAGGCGTGGCGGCAAGGCCAAGACAAGCTGGCGCGCCCGGACAGGTGGACCGGCAGGGGTCACAAGTTCGATGAACTCGCCCCGGTCACGCAGCGCCTGCACAGCCACGCCGGTGCGAACGCAGCCGGGCGGCAAGCATGCTGCCAGCACGTCGATCAATCGGGCCGCACCGCCTGTGACGCAGCGGGCACCGGCATGCACACCGCCGGGCTCATCGCGGCGCGCGGGTTCGCGGTTGGGGTCGGTCAGCCACAGCGCATCACCCGGGTCATGCTGGGCGTGGCTGGCAAGGCCGAGTTCGGACAACAGCGCGGTGATGCGCGGCTCGGTCTCTGGCCAAAACCAGCTGGCGCCGAGGTTCAGCGCCTGGCCGGTGGCGTCGCACTGCCGGGTGAACACGCGACCGCCCAGGCGCTCCCGTGCCTCGATCACTTGCACTTCCAGCCCCTGCGCCGTGAGACCACGCGCCAGCGCCAAACCGCACAGGCCGGCGCCGACGACGGCAACATCAACGATCCGGGTCACGGGAATGGGCACGGGATCAGCCATGGTTGCGCCTTGCAGCGAGGCCTATTTCAGCAATTCAACGGTAACGGCTTCTTCGCCCAAAATGGCCTGGCAAGCCAGCCGCGAGCCCGAGCTGACCCCCACAATACCGTCGAGTTTTTCGTTCTCGATGCGCTGGATTTTGGACAGGCTCTTGCGGCCCACAGACACCAGAACATGGCAGCTTTCGCATTTGGCTTCGCCACCACATTTGCTGACGATGGGCTCACCCACGGATTGCAGGGCTTTGAGCAGGCTGGTGCCAGCGGTAATTTCATAGGATTTGCCGGAGGGGAGGACGGTGAGTGTGGTCATGGTGTCAAAGGGCTCAAGGCCGTTGGGTGGTTAAAAAAGCGGGAGAAATGGTTCAGGCCGTCAGCGCTGGCTGCATCGCATCCATCAACGCGGTAGAAAACTGCGCCAGCGGCATGTCGATGCGGGTGATGTTTTGTTCGGCCAAAAAGCGTGCTTCCATGCGGGTGGGCGCATTGGGCAGCACCGCCCAATGGCGGTCGCTGGAGCGTTTCATGATCTGGCGCGCAAAACAGCGGGTCAACTGGTCATCAAAGCGGCAGCCCAGAAACAGAAAGTTGCGCCCGGTGCGCCAGGCCTGCACAGCGGCCGGAATCGGGGTCTGGATGTCGATCTCGGTCAACACTTCCACATAGTCGCTGTCAGACACCAGGTAGTTGCCTGCCGGGCCGTGGCTGCCCATGGGTTTGTAGAGCATGCGCCCCGGGTCGGCGGACAACTCGGCCAGCGGCGTGCCGTCAGCCGCGTAAGCCCCGGTCCATTGACCAAAATGTTCAGATTGCGACAAGCCCTGCACCTGCACCCAACGGCCCGGCACTTGCGCCAGGCCCGCGGCAAAGGTGTCGTCGTACCAGGTGTCCACCCACAAGCCGGCGCCGCTGCCCGCCAGCGCCAGATGAAAAGGGGAGGGTGCGGGCGTGGCGGCAAAGGCCTCGTTCATCAGGTGCACCACCGACTTGCGGTGCTTGAAGTTCTCGATGAACTGTGCCGCCTGGGTCAGGCGCTTGCGGATTTTGTGCGGCACGCTGACCTTGGCGGTCATGTTCTCGGCCAGCGCCAGCGGCGTGCCCGGCACCTTGATATCGCTGCACAGTGACAGCATGTCGGGGCCCAAGTACGGAATGACTGCGCCAGTGGCCAGGCTGCGGGCGATCTCGTGGATCAGGTCTTGGGCGTTCATGGTTTTCCTTAGTAAATGGCAGCACCGGCACCGACATTGGTGGCGGTGTCCTTGAGTGTTTTGACGATGTACTGGACTTGTTCTTCATCCAGTTGCGTGTGCAGTGGCAGTGCCAAAGCACGGTCGCCAATGCGGTCGGTGTCAATCAGCACGCCCCGGCGCTGGCCGATGGCATCACCGGCGTTCATGTAATAAAACTGTTGGTGCAAAGGGTGGCTGTAGGCCACCGTTTCGATACCGCAGGAGAGCAGGTCGTCGATCATTTGTGCGCGTGCGCTGCCCGAGAAACGTTTGCCCAGGTGCACCACATAAAGCATCCAGTGCACCTCGTCCACGTCCTCGCCAATGTAGGGCGGTTTGACCCCCTCAAAGCTCTGCATCTGGTCGTGGTACCAGGCCACCACCTGTTTGCGGGCTGCCAGACGGTCGTCCAGACCGGCCAGCTGCGCCAATCCCAATGCGGCGGTCAGTTCACTCATGCCAGCCTGCAGCGGTATGCGCGAACCGACCGACACGGAAGATCGGTCTGCCACACGGCGCTGGCGCAAGTAGCGCAGCTCATGCACCAGCGCGTCGTCGTCGGTGACCAGCATGCCGCCTTCACCGGTACACAGGGCGGAAGGTGCGGAAAAATCAAACACCGACACGTCACCAAAGCTGCCGACGGTCTGCCCCTGGTAGCGTGAGCCAAAGGATTCGGTGCTGTCTTCGATCAGCGCCAGGCCGTGTTCATTGGCCAACTTGCGCAGGGGTGCCCAGGCCGCCGGGTGGCCGTTGGTGTTGCCGGCCAGCAAGGCACGGGTGTTGGGTGTGATCTTGCGCGCCGCCTTCTCGGGGCTGAGGCTGCCGGTCCAGTAGTTGATGTCGGCAAACACCGGCGTGGCCCCGGCCAGGGTGATGGCTTGAGCCACCTGGTGCCAGGTGTGCGAGGTGCAGATCACCTCATCGCCCGGGCCAATACCCATGGCCCGCAGTGCAATCCAGGTGCCCAGCGTGCCGCTGCCGACCGCGACCGCGTGTTTGCGCCCGACCCAGCCTGCAAATGCGCGTTCGAACGACTCCAGCATGGGCCCGTCACCCCATTGCGACGACTGCAACACGGCACTGACAAGCTCAATTTCGCGCGCACCACACTCCGGTTCAAACAGGGAAATGACATCGACTTCCATGCTTAGTCCTCGGTCAGGATCAGTGCCGAGGCTTCTTCCGCCAAATCGGTGGTGCTCCAGCAATGGCCGTTGGTGGTGGCGAGAAAGATGCGGCGTTTGCCCAACGTCAGTGCGGCGGTTTCACCACGCATGTCCATGGCGTCCACCACCACCACACGCATGGCGGGGTCACGGGCGCGCCAGGTCGCAGCGGCTTCACGCACGGACGCTGCCGTAGAGACAACTTCACCGGCATCACGCAGATAGTCAGGGGTGATGGCCATGCTCAGTCTCCTGCGTCCTCTGCCAATGCCATGCGTCGAGCTTCAACCGTGATCGGCAGTGGTGTATCTGCCGGCATCTCGGGCAAATCAAACTGCCAGCCGTTGGCCAGTGTCACCAGGCCACCCCACATGGCTGGGTTGGCCATGGCGATGATGGGTTCCTCCAGGTCTTTTTTTGGCACGTAGCCGGTCAGCACGCCTTTGCTGTCTTTGCGGATCATGAGTTTCATCGTCGGCTCCTGGATGTAAATAGGGTTTCAAGGATTGGCTTTAAGGAGCGGTCAGTCGTTCTTCATGCAATAGTGGCGCCAGCATTGGCGGCAGTGCCTGCAACAGGTGGTTCACGTCGGCCAGGGTGCTGGTTCGGCCCAGCGAAAAACGCACGGCGGCCAGCGCCTCATCAGCGGGCACCTCCATGGCGGTCAGCACATGGGAGGGTTCGCTGCCGCCGGACGAACATGCGGCGCCGCTGGAAGCAGCCACACCCAGGCGCTCAAGCCGTTGCAACACCACATCGACCGAGAGCTGGCCAAAACGCAGGTAACTGGTGCCGGGCAAACGCGGCACCTGCCGACCCCAGATGT
Organism: Burkholderiales bacterium RIFOXYD12_FULL_59_19; assembly: GCA_001771065.1. GTDB lineage: Bacteria > Pseudomonadota > Gammaproteobacteria > Burkholderiales > Burkholderiaceae_C > Rhodoferax. Next base: position 28,855 of record MESQ01000075.1, read on the forward strand.
GGGTTTCGGGCAGGGCGCGGGTCAGGCCGTTTTCCAGCGCGTCGCGCAATTGGGTCTGGCGGGTCGCTTCCAGGCCGACATCACCCAGCAGTTCGAGGGCTGTCGCCATACCGACGACGCCGGCCAGGTTTTCGGTGCCGCCACGCCGCCCGCGCTCCTGGCTGCCCAGGGTTTGTGGCACAAAAGGTAGTCCCTGGCGCAGCAGCAAAGCACCAATGCCCTTGGGGCCTTGAAACTTGTGCGCCGACAAGGACACTGCATCTGCACCAGAGTCCGCAAAATGAAAAGGCAATTTGCCAATGTGTTGGGTTGCATCCACATGCAGCAAGGCCCCCGCGGCATGCGCCAATTCGGCGATGTCCGCCATCGGCATCAGTACCCCGGTCTCGTTGTTGGCCGCCATGAGCGAGACCAGGGCCACGTCCGGCCCCATGAGGCTGGCTGCAGCCGCCAGGTCAAGCGTGCCGTCGGCCTGCACCGGCATCAGGTCCACCTGAATACCCGCATCAGCCAAGGCTCGCGCCAGTCGCAGCTGGCCGGCATGCTCCACGCTGCTGAAAACAACACGCTTGCGCTCCGGGGCACTGGCCGCCAACAGTCCGCGCACTGCCATGTGGTTGGCCTCGGTGGCACCACTGGTAAAGATCACCTCGACCGGTTTGCAGCCCAGCACCCGCGCCACCGTGGCGCGAGCCGTGCTCAAGACACGTTTGGCCTGTTGCCCGGGCCCGTGTTGCGACGACGTGTTGGCCCACAGGCTTGAGAGTACCGGCAGCATGGCCGCGATGACCGCCGGTGACGGTGGCGTGGTGGCGTTGTGGTCGAGGTAAATCATGGCACGTTGAGCTACCGGTCAGGGCCAGAACTGGCGTTCGCTGTCCACACACAGCAAGTCCAGCACGGTGTCCAGCGACGCGTCTTGACAACGTGCCACCCAGGTCTGTTTGGTATGGTCACGCGAGCACAGGCACCAGCTGTTGCCATCATGCGGCACCAGCAGGGCAATGTCGATCACGCCGCCGGTCGGGTCCACCGTGCGGGAACAGCACGGGCTTTGAATGCGGTAACTGGTGCCCTCCATCAGCACGTTTGGTGTGACATAGCGGTAGCGCACACGCTCGCGCAGCGCGCGCTCCAGCCGGTGCTGCAGCAGGTCATGAACCTGGCCACTAACCGGGGCAAACACGGCAGCGGCCCGGTTCACGCCCGGTCCTCGGTCTCAGGCAGCAGCCCGGGCGGTGCCGGCACCAGCTCAATTTCAAGGCAGCCCACCACGCAGCCGTCAAACTGCACCAGGTACACCGGCTCGTTCAAGTCGGGGGCATGGCCAATGTTGACGACTTCACCCACCGAGCCACGTGCCGCCAGCAGCGCATCCAGCGGCCGATCCGGGTAGCTGCCATCATTGACCAGATCGTCCAGCGCAATGACGCGCTGGCCCCAGGCGTAGGCTGGCGCGCGCAGCTCAATGCCAGACAAGGCTTGGGTATTCATGGTGCTTCCAGGTGGTTTGGAGAGTCGATGGACTTGGCAGAACCAAGGGAGGGCAGGGCGCCGGCTTTGGCACCGAGTTGCGCCAGCACCTCATCGGGCAAGTTGTCCAGCGTGCACAACTCTTTGGCCCGCATGCCGACCCGGTGGCCGGACTCGACAAAGTCCACCGCGTAGATGTAGAACTGCTGCAAGAAGGTGTTGATGTTGATCACATAACCAATCTCGCCCTTGTTGACCAGCACCTCGCCAATGTCGCGGCCGTTGTAGGTGCCATCGTTGCGCACCACCGAGCGCGCAATCACCCGTTCGCCGTAGCTGAAGCGGGGCGGGTGGGCCAGCTCGATCTCGGCATCGTCGCGGTTGATGTCAGCCATGGGCGACTCCAATTGGGGTGACATGGCGCTTCAGGCGTTCATGCACCGCCTGGCGTATCTCGGGCTCGTCATCCTGTTGCATGGTTTCCACTGTGGCTGTGTCGGCGCGTTGGGCAACTTCCCAACGCACGCACCAATCGGGGTCGTGGGCCAGCCGTGACAGCAGGGCTACAGGTAAACGCTCGGCCACGACGCGTCGTACATCGGCGTCGGAGTCGTCTGCCATGCGCAGCAAGGCGGGCATGTCAAGCCGCTGGGCTACACGCATACGCACAGCCCGGTCCGGGTCAAGCGCCATGGTCGGCAAAATGGCCAGTGGCAGGCGTTGTGCCACCAGCTCACGCACGCCGTAGTCCGGGTCGTTGCGCAGCGCCGCCAGCGCCATGGGTGCCAGGCGCTGTGCCACGCGCAGGCGCACCTCGCGGTGTGGGTCACTGACCAACTTACTTAACAGCGTTTGCGGCAAGCGCAAGGCCACCTGCAGGCGCACGGTCTCATCAGGGTCGTTGATCAGCGCTGTCAGGCGAAACACACTGGCACGGCGGGCCGCAATGGCGCGCACCTCAAAGTAGTCGTGTTCGAGCAGCTCATCACTGAGCACCGGATTCCAGCGAAAGAAGCGGTCAATGCGAAGTGCATAGGCGTCCTGCATGCAGGCATGACCCGGTTTGCAGCCCTGCCCTTCACCCTGCGAGAGAAGGCCAACGTAGTCACAGTCCGCGCAGTCGATGGGGCCGCCTTGCCAGTGCTGTGCCGGTATGTCGGTGGTGGTGGCGGTGTTCATGAGACTGTTGCTCCCCAGCCGCGCACCGGATAGCCGGATGGCGCATCGCCTGCGTCGCCTTTTTCATGGCGGTTGAGCACGTGAAAAAGCAGCGCACCACCGATGTGGTCCTTGGGGTCAAGGCGACGCAACTCCTTGAGCATCAACTGCGCTTCATCCATGGCACCCAGACGCATGTTCAGGTAGGCCAGACCCTTGAGCGTGAACAGATAAAAACGCACTGCGGGGTGGTGGCGTGTGGCGTCGTCGTCTGGTGCTTCGTCGCCAAAGTTGGGGCCCAGCGCGGTACGGGCAATGGCCAATGCGTCTTCACCCACGGCCCGGGCCTGCGCCAGCTGGTGGCCATAAAAGTAAAAGCGGTACAGCGCAATCAAGGGCGCCGGGTGGCGTGGTGCCTCGGCACGGGCCTGTTCCAGCAGGGGTAAGGCCTGTTGTGGCAAATGACGCAACAGCCCGGCCCGGGAAATCAACGCGTTGACCTGCGGGCTCAAGCCCCCGCCAATGGCACCGTCGGCAAAAGCCGCCAGGTCATCGTCAAAGTGCAGGCTGTTGGCGTTCATGGCTTGGTTGGACGTTTTAGTGTGCCACCACAGGCGCAGGTCGACCTCGCCCAATGGAACTGATCTCGATCTTGGTCACGCCGACCTTGGGTGTTGTCTCGGCACTGCTGCAGGCGCAGGCTTCCTTGTTGGGGTCGATGAAACTCAGGCCCGAAGAGGTTGCAGTCTCCACAAAGTCAACTGTGATGCCATTGAGCATCAAACGGCTCTCGGCAGCCAGGAACAGGCGCACGCCACCGACTTCCAGCAACTGTTCGCCTGCAGCAGGGGCAGCCTCGGCGCTGAACTCTGACGAGTAACCCGAGCAGCCGCCCGGGGTCACGGCCAGGCGCAAGCCTGCGCCAGCGCCCAAGCCGGAGAAACGCACGATGCGGTTGATGAACTTCGCCGCAGCGGGCGTGAGGGTGACGTTGGGCAACATGATGGTGGGTGCTTTCAGTGGGAAAAATCAGACTTCGGTGATGCAATCGTCTACCGGGCAGACAGCGACACACTGGGGGTCGTCAAAGTGACCTTCGCAGTCATTGCACTTTTTGGCATCAATGATGTAGACACCTTTCTTCACACTGATGGCGACGTTGGGGCACTCTGGTTCACAGGCATCGCAGCCGGTGCAGGTTTCGGTGTTGATTTTGTGGGTCATGGTGACTCTCCAGTGAGGTTAGGGAATATGGGAATAACTCAGGCAGCCAACGCAACGTTGTCTGTGAGATGGGTGTAGGCACCCTGGCGGATATGTGCGTCACCCCGGCTCTGGTGCACCACGGCACCGCTGGCAATGCGCCGGCGGTAGTCGTTGAACCAGCCCAGTGCGGCCTTTTCAATGAACTCGCCAACATAACTGTCAACCGGTTCCACACCGGCGGCGGTCAGTTCGTCTTTCGGACAGGCCCCAATCTTGGCCACCAGCACGGCATGGCAGTCATTGATGGCGCGCACCACCGAGGGCAGTTGCGCGTCGTCACCCTCACCACCCTGGCAATACTGGTCCACCCGGCGGTGGCCGACAAACAGCGCCTTGGCGGCGGACACTTCAAACACCTGGAACTCGGTGACGTGGCCAAAATGTTCGTTGACCCGGCCACCACCCTTGGTGGCCACGGCCACCAGCACCGTGAGGTCATCCGCCACCTGGATGCTGCTGGCCAGCGCCAGGGCTTCCTGTTTGGCGGCATGCTGGGCATTGCGTTCGATTTCCACTTTTTCCTGGTAGCTGCGGCGCTTGTCCAGGTCGTACACCACGTCCATTTGCTCCAGCTTGTCCAGCGTGAATTCCTCGCTACGGTCTTCACCGAGCAGGCCGACAGCATCAGCGCGGCATTGGCGGCAGTGGCGCATCAGGTTGGCGCCGCCCATGCAGGCATCCTGCACCGCCTTCAACTCAGAGGCCGTCGGGCCACGCTGGCCGGTCAGGCCAAACACGGTGCCGTGCTCGGCCTCGGAAATCAGCGGCATGATGTTGTGCAGGAAGGCACCGCGTTTTTTCACTTCGCGGTTCACCTCGATCAAATGCTCGTCATTGATGCCTGGAATCAGCACCGAGTTGATCTTGGTCAGCACGCCGCGGGAGGTGAGCATTTCCAGCCCCAGCATCTGGCGCTCGTGCAAAATCTTGGCGGCTTCATAACCGGTGACGCGTTTGTGGTTCCAGAAAATCCAGGGGTAAATCTTTTCGCCCACCGCCGGGTCCACCATGTTGATGGTGATGGTGACGTGGTCCACGTTGTATTTGCAGATTTCATCGACCAGGTCCGGCAGCGCCAAACCGTTGGTGGAGATGCACAGCTTGAGGTCCGGTGCCTGCTCTTGCAGCATACGGAAGGTGTCAAAGGTCTTCTTCGGGTTGGCCAAGGCGTCACCCGGGCCGGCAATGCCCAGCACCGTCATTTGCGGAATCTCGCTGGCCACGGCCACCACTTTGCGCACCGCCTGTTCCGGCGTGAGCTTTTGCGATACCACGCCGGGGCGCGACTCGTTGGAGCAGTCGTATTTGCGGTTGCAGTAATTGCACTGGATGTTGCAGGCCGGCGCCACCGCCACGTGCATGCGGGCAAAGTGGTGGTGGGCTTCTTCAGAGTAACAGGGGTGGTCCTTGACCTTGTCCCAGATGGCCTGGGGCATGTCATCCGGGCCGTCGGACGTGCCGCAACTGGCCTTACCCTCGCCGCCGGAAGTGCCGCAGCCGCCGCCTGTTTCAGGCAGGTCGAGCTTGGCTCCTAGTGATTTGATCTGGCCGATGCTGACATACGTCGTCGCGGGCATTGAACCGGTGTTTGCATTTGTTTGCATGGAAACCCTTTTCGCGACCGACCATGGCCGCATACAGGGTTAATAGCTAAATTCGTGCCACGTCAAAATGGCTGTTTTGGGCCTGGTTTTGTCGGATGTGGCACAAGGGGCCGGGCAGGCTTGTCGGGCTGTGTCTCCGGGTGGTGTCTGTGATGCGACAAAGATGACACAAGGCGAATGGTCGGCGTTGGACGTTCTGGACTTTGCTCGGCTATATACGATGCATCAGGCGGGTGCTTTTTTTGTGACTCGGGCGAAGTCCAACATCTGTGCATTAAGAGGTTTTAGGGCTCGAGCGAGAGCGCGGTGAAGACGCAAGTCTGGTGTGCCATAGCCGCCGATGTTTTGATCGGACAGTCGCGCGCATGTGTACGATTTTTCGCATTGGCAATGCCCCTTGCGTGGGTACTTAGGCGCGTCAGTCAGATTGAAAATGCAAACCGCTTCTGCCAGAACAGCCCGATGCAGGCATCGACCACCGCAGCATCGTAAATCGTGCCCCGGCCGCGTTGTATTTCCTTTAGCGCAACATCGATCCCCAATGCTGCCCGGTACGGTCGGTGCGACGACATCGCCTCCACCACATCGGCCACCGCCACGATCCTGGCCTCAAGTATGATCTGGTCGCTCTTGAGCGCCTGCGGGTAGCCAGAACCATCCAGTCGCTCGTGGTGTTGCAGCACGATTTGCGCGATCGGCCACGGGAAGTCAATGGATTTAAGTATTTCGTAGCCGTTCTGGGAATGTTCCTTGATGAGGCTGAATTCCAGTGCAGTGAGTCTGCCCGGCTTACTGAGAATTTCGGCCGGAATTCGAATCTTGCCGACATCGTGCACGACAGCGGCCAAGTGGACGCCCTCAACCTGCTCCGGCGCAAGCAGCAGTTCTTGGGCGATGGCAGCGGCAAGTTGTGCGACGCGGCGCTGATGGCCGGCGGTATAGGGATCGCGCATTTCGACCATCGCGGCCAGCGCGGTGACGGAATCGAGCAGGCTGGTTCTGAGCTGTTGCTCGCTTTGTTTCAGCTTGACGGTGCGTTCCTCCACCAAGTCCTCCAGATGGTCGCGCAGGCGATGGAGCTCCAGATGGGTGCGCACCCTGGCCATCAACTCGTCACGCTGATAGGGCTTGCTAACAAAGTCCACGGCACCGATCTCGAAACCTCGCACCTTCTCATCGGTTTCCGTGACGGCGCTGACAAAGATCACCGGCACATCGCGCGTGGCGGGATCGGCTTTGAGACGCCGACAAACTTCGTAGCCGTCCATCCCGGGCATGCGAATATCGAGCAAGATCAGATCGGGCGGATTGCTGGCGGCCGCGCCTAAGGCCAGTTCGCCATTGATCGCAGAACGCACCTCATAGCCTTCCTCTTTCAGGATATCCGTCAGCAGCCTCAAGGAAGCCGACGTATCATCGACTGCGAGTATCTTGCCTTGGTCTGTCATGTCACAGTTACCGGTGGATTCGTCTGCAATGCCTTCAGGATGGCAGGATAGTCAAAGTTATCCGCCAAGCGGGACAGTGTCTTGTGCAACTTCGAGTCAAAGGATGCCACTTGCCCAATAACGGCCGTGATGCGTTCGCCCTCCAGGCTTTCCGCCGCATCGTGGAGTTCGCGATGCAAGTCCGGTGGCAACACTGCCAGCATCCCGGCAGTTAATACCAGGTCACTCACTTCCTGCGCATCCTGCGCCTCGGCGTAAGTATATTGGACACCCAACTGCTGGGCCATACATTCGTATATTTCGTTGAAGCGGTAGGGTTTGCGCACGACGTCATCCATCCCTGCCTTCAATATTTCGTCGCGTTGCTCCATAAAGACCGAGGCCGTGACGGCGACGATTTTGACCTCCCGGCCGCCGGGAAGTTCGCGGATGCGCCGCGTCGCTTCCAGACCGTCCATGACCGGCATGCGCCGATCCATCCAGATCAGCTGCGGCCGCCAGCTCTGGAATAGACCCACGGCCTGCGCACCATTCTCTGTCACTTTAGCCTGGAAGCCGACATTTTTCATCAGTTTGGAGAGCAATAGTTGATTGTCCAGCTGGTCTTCAACGATCAGGATGCGGTATTCGGGTTGACCTGGAGCCAAGCCCACAATCTCGCCCTTGACCGTGCTTTCCGGTTTGGCGACGTCGGCTGACGCGACCCGTTCCATCGGCAGTTCCACCCGGAAGGTCGAGCCCTTGCCCAGGGTACTTTCGAAGCTGATCGTGCCGCCCATCAATTGCACGAATTGCCGGGCGATGGACAGGCCCAGGCCGGTGCCTTGTTGTGCGGCCGTTTCCCCAAACTGCACAAACGGCTCGAAGACTCTTTTCTGGTCGGCCGCGCTGATGCCAATGCCAGAGTCCTCAACCTCGATCAGCAGGCGCTGCGGCGTGGTATGTGGCTTCAAGCCGAAGCGCACGGTCACACCGCCATGCCGGGTAAACTTCACCGCATTGCCGAGCAGGTTGATCAGGACCTGACGCACGCGAGCCTCGTCGCCCTTGATGTAGCGCGGGAATTGAGAAGACTGGTCAATCAGCAATTGCAGCCCGTTCTCCTGGGCGCGCATATGCATCATGTCGGTGACATCGCGCACCAGACTGCCGAGGTCAAAGGGAGCACTTTCCACTTGCACCCGGCCCGCTTCGATCTTGGCCATTTCCAGCACGTCGTTGATCAGGGTCAGCAGGTGTTCACCGCTGCGGTTGATGATGTCGAGGTTCTGGCGCTGCTCATCTTGCAGCAGCGGATCCTTTCGCATCATGCTGGAGAAGCCGAGAATGGCATTCATGGGCGTGCGCAATTCATGGCTCATGCTCGACAGGAACACGCTCTTGGCCCGATTCGCCGCTTCGGCCGCATTGCGCGCCAGCACCAGATCGGCGGTGCGCTGTTGCACCAATTCTTCCAGGTGGTCCTTATACCGCCGAAGCTCTTCTGCCACCTTCCTGCGCTCGGTGATGTCATATACCGTCCCAACTGAACGCAATGCCCTTCCATCCTCGTGGCAATAAGTCTCACACTTTTCGTTCACGTATTTCACGCGTCCGTCCTTCATCAGCAGCCGGTGCTCGATGTCATAGGGTATTTTGTTATTGACTGAATCGGTGTAGGCCTTGTTTACCAGTTCGCGGTCATCGGGATGGATCGCGTTCAAGAAAGCATCGAAGGACGCGCCGAATTTCTCCGGGTCAATTTCGAAAATTCGGTAGATCTCGTCCGACCAGGTCAGCACATTGGTTTCAAGATCAAGATCCCAGTTGCCCAAGTGGACGATGCGTTGCGCCTCTGCCAGACCATGCTCGCTACGCAGCAACTTTTCCTCTGCCCGCTTGCGCTCGGTGATGTCCTCTGAAATGCCCAGAAGATAAAGAGGGCGTCCGTCATCGGAAAAAATAGGAATTTTTCTCGTGTGCAGATAACGCTGGCCCAAAAATTTGGTACTGATAGGCTCCTCGGGTATATCCAGCAGTTCCCTGCGGGCAATAATTTCCCGGTCCTTGGATATGAAAAAATCCGCTTGCTCCCGCGGGAAGAAATCACGGTCATTTTTTCCTATTAACTGGTCTCGCGGATATCCGAGCAAGGCTTCCCCCGCCTTATTGAATCTGACAAATTTGAGGTCTTTCGCATCTTTGACAAACAGCATATTGGGAAGATGCTCAATCACGCTATCGAGAAAGTGTTCGTGCTCGCGCAATGCCTGCTCTGTCCGCTTGCGCTCGTTGCGCGTGCGCAGAACCGCGATGCCAAATGCCAGATCGCCGGCCAGTTCTTCCAGCAGCCGCATCTCGTCCGGGACAAAGGCATTGATCTGGGTCGAATAGATCAGTAAGACGCCGAATACCTTGGCGCTCTCGTCCTTGAGCGGCAGGGCGACGCCGGAGCGATAGCCGCGCGACAACGCGTCTTCGCGCCACGGCGTCATTTCTGGCTCGTTGGCAAAATCCTGGCCATAGAATATTCTTCCACTGCGGATCGCCATGGCAGCCAAGCCTTGTCCGCGTTCCGTGTCGTCCGCCCAAGAAAACCGGGCATTTTCGACATACCCGCTATCGAAGCCGGCCCAAGCGACCGGGCGTACGGTCTTGGCTTCGTCGTTTTCGGCATATCCTACCCACGCCATGCGGTAACCGGCCTGATCGCAAACAATTTGGCAGATTTCGTTCAGTAGCGTCTGCTCGTCCTCGGCGCGCATCAGGGTCTGGTTGCAATTGCTGATGGCGCGCAGTTCCCGATTCAGCCGATGCAGCACCTCTTCGTCCAGCTTGCGCTCGGTGATGTCGCGCGCGGAGGCAAGCACGCCCAACACCTCTCCGTTCTCGCCTTGATAGACGCTGGCGTTGTACAGCACCTCGGTGACGTGACCGTCGCGGCGGCGCAACGCCAGCGGGAAATCGGTCACCGAACCCCTCAGGAATACCTGTTGATAGCCCTCGCGCGCCTTGTCCGGCTCGGTGAAGTAGTCGGAGAAGTCGGTCCCTATCAGTTCTGAACGGCTCCTGCCGGTGACTGCCTCGGTTGCCCGGTTGACATCGGTTATTTTGCCTTCGGCACTGATGGTCACCAGCGGATCCAGGCTCGCTTCGATCAGGCTTCGGTTATAGAGCGAGACGGTTCGCAAGCGTTCTTCATTCAGTGCCAGCGCATCCAGCATCTGGTTGAAGGTGTCGGCCAATTTGGTGATTTCATCCTCGCCGGGCGGGATTCGCGCGCGAGTGGCAAGATTCCCGGCCTGCACGACCCCCGCCACTTTCACTAAAACACCAATACGGGACCCCAGACGATTCGCAATCAGGAGGGCAGCGAGCAGTGCCAGGAGTGTGGCCGACACAACGAACAACACATGGCGCCATACCATCATGCGCAAGTCACCAGCAATGTCTTCACGTCCCAGAGCCACCCTGGCCCAGCCGACCGGTCGGCCGTTGACGCTGACCGGCACCGCAACGTCGGCGATCAATGCATCGTTTTTCAAAATCCGGATCTCGGGCGGCGCCTTGATCAGGGCCAGGCTCTGTGGGTCGGCGAGAAACTGCCCCACTTTCGTCGCGTCGCTGTGCGCCAGCACCTGCCCCGACGGAGAAATGACCATGGCATAGCGCAATTCGGGATAATTCTGAAAGGAGTGCACCACCTCCTGCAGCCCCACCACGTCGTTTGCCAGCACCCAGGACAGGGAGCTGACTGCCAGCGATTGCGCCAGGCCAGTCGTTGCATCGCTACTGTCGCTATACAGATCTTCTTTCTGACTGTTGACCTGGTAAACGGCAAAAGCGCTGACCAGCAAGAAGAAACCGACCACAAAGGCCAGGATGATCTGCCGTTTGAAGGACCCTCGTGCCGTAATTCCGGAAAAAAACATGGTCATTTCCTCGGCTCGTCCAAGGGATACACGGTCTGGCTGAACTTGTGCAGAAAGTCCTCGATCACCCGGTAACGCTGATCGTCGGCAAGCTCAAAACGCGATAACGGCATGCGCGCCAGCATGGCCTTCCCCTCGGCCGTGGTATGCAGTGTGTCGAGCAGCTGCGCCACCCGCCTGGCAAGCTGCTCAGGCACATCGTCCCTGGCCACCACACCGTTGTTGATCATGGGCTCGGTTTCCCATTTGAGCTCCAGCTCACGCGCCATGTCGGGATGCTCTTGCTGGAAAGCCTCCCAGGGCAGTGGCCAGGTCGCACCCGCCGCCACATTGCCAAGATACACGTTCATGATGGACGATTCCTGTGAGCCGACATACAGGTTTTCGATGTCCCGCTTCACGTCCAGGCCGTGGGTCTGAAGGTAATATTGCGGCATCATGGTGGCTGCCAGCGCTGTGCGGGCGGGATACGCTACTTTCTTGCCCTTGAGATCGGATATCTTTTTGATGCCGCTGTCGCGTCTGACCAGGATAACGCCGGTGAATTTGTCGTCGTCCCCCATCTTTGCGATGACGTGGTAACCCTGGCCCAGAGAATTCAGCGTCTGGTACGGATTGGGCAGGGCGAAGTCGAATTGCCGCGCATGCAGCTTCTTCTCAAACTCCTCATAATTGCGCGATGCTTCCAAACGGAAAGTGATGCCGGGAATGCTGCGATCAAGGTAATCGGTCAACGGGCCGTAGATTTCGAACAGGCGCACCGGATTGTGCAGCGGGTGGATGGCAAAAACATATTCCTTGTCCGCCAGTGGCGCCTTCGCGGCAAACTGCGGCCCGACCGTTTTGCTTCCCTCGTTCTGGCCGCATGCTACCAGCGCGAGCGCAATGAATCCGAGTAACAGGTTTCTTATCATTTCATGTGCAATTGGTTCGGCAAATGCTACGTCACGCAGACGCAGCAGCTTGAAAACGCAAATCGCTTCTCCATAAACAGGCGGATGCAGGCATCGACCATTGCCCCATCATAGACCATACGCGAATGGCACTTACTTAAGCCCCATAATTTTGAATTCACGGGCGTAAGCATTTGAATTTGAAGAGAAAAGGAGGTGGCTGACCAAGGGATTGATAGGATGCTTGTTACGAAGCTCCCAAACCATCTTTCGAAAGGCCAGCCACCATGGATCGTAATGCCAGAAACGTTTTGCATCAACGTCAAACGCGTATTGGACGCCAGGCCAAAGCGACCCAAGCGGTGGAGTTTTTCAACGTGCTGACGAGCCCGCAATTGCTCGATACGACTGAAGCGCTGCTGCCCGAGCACCGTGAGCGGCTGTATCCGCCAACGGTTGCGCTGTCGATGTTCATGCGCCAGGTGCTGGAGTCCGATGGCTCATTACAGCGGCAAGGGCACCGGTGAAAAGCCCGAGCGGGCCAGATGCGGGCGGCGGCTAACACGCACCGAGCCTTGAAACTTTGACGTTGTGAAAGTAAAAGAGAAAGTGACAACAGAACTGCTTGAAGACGTGCTGACCGGCGACAACCTGGTGCAGGCATGGAAACGAGTGAAGGCCAACAAAGGTGCGCCGGGCATTGACGGCATGACCATTGACGACTTCCCCGACCATGCACGCGCACACTGGCCAGCGATTCGACAACAGATCAAGGAAGGGCAATACCAGCCGCAAGCCGTGCGCAGGGTAGAAATACCCAAGCCCGGCGGCGGCAAACGCATGTTGGGTATACCCACGGTCATGGACCGGGTGATCCAGCAGGCCATTGCCCAAATGCTCACGCCGATATTCGATCCGACGTTCTCGGATTCGAGTTTCGGCTTTGTGCGCTGTGCGCATTCCGCTTTGCGGAACCAGCCTTCGGCTGTCCTGCGCCCCTGCGGGGCTGGTCGACCGGGCCGCAATGCACACCAGGCGATCAGGCAGGTGCAAGCGACCGTGAAGGACGGCAAAAGCATCGCAGTGGACATCGACCTTGCCAAGTTTTTCGACACCGTCAACCATGACGTGCTGATGAACTTATTGGGCCGAACCATTGCCGACAAGCGACTGCTGCGCCTGATCGGGCGCTACCTGCGTGCCGGGGTGCTGGTCGGTGAGCATGTAGAGCCAAGCGAGGTGGGCACCCCACAAGGTGGGCCACTCTCGCCACTGCTGGCAAACATCCTGCTGCACCAACTCGACCTTGAGTTGGTGCGCCGGGGTCACCGCTTTGCGCGTTATGCCGATGACATGGTCATTCTGGTCAAAAGCGAACGCGCTGCACAGCGGGTGATGGGTTCCATCACGCGGTATCTGGAGACCAAGCTCAAGCTCAAAGTCAATTTGGTCAAAAGCAAAGTTGCACCGATGAGCGAATGCGCCTTTCTGGGCTTCACGATCAAGGGCAAGAAGATACGCTGGACCGATAAGGCACTGGCGGACTTCAAGCACCGGATCAAAGAGCTCACGGGACGAAGCTGGGGCTTCGCCCGTACACAAACAGTCCTGAGGACTGTTTTGTGACTGGCGAAGAGTAGGTGCATCTGGCACCGGAGCGCCCTGCAAGGGTTTCCATGGAATACCGGCTGAAGAAACTGGGGCAATATTTGAGGGGATGGTCGGCATATTTTGGCATCAGCCAGTACTACCGACCAGTGCCCGAACTGGACGAGTGGATCAGACGGCGTATGCGCATGTGCTACTGGAAACAGTGGCGCTGGGCGCGCACCAAGATCAAGAACCTACTGGCATTGGGCGTGAGCTTGAAGTCGGCGATTCAGCACGGTGTCAGTAGCAACAGCTACTGGCAGATGTCCAGAACCCCGGTGATCAACCAAGCCATTTCCAACGCGTGGCTAAAGGAGCAAGGTTTGCTCAGTGTTAAAGACCTGTGGTGCAAGGCACAAGGCTATACGGCAAAGAAAGGAAAGGCTTCGTCGAGCGAGCCGACTTGTTGAACCGCCCACTGCGGACCCGCACGGTGGGTGGTGTGGGGGCGACGGTTAGAAGCCGTTGCCTACCCGATTTGGCCTCAGATCACGGAAATTCTCAGCAAAAAACGAAAACCCAACACAATCAACATGCGATTATTAGATAACATCTAATAAAATTGTACTCTTCAATCACGAAGCTTAGACCAAGGAGCCAGAAATGCCAAAGTATGAAAACAAGGGTGGCCAGCCCAGAGACAAGTGCATGATTGCAGCATATGCGCTTGTAAACAATTTTGGGGCGAAGCAGAAATCAGTCGCAGAAGTCATGGGCTGTAGCCAGGGAACCATCGCGAATTGGGTAAAAGAAGTTGGATTTCAGAAGGAAATCTCAGGCTTAAAAAATGAGCTGATTAAGGCAAATGACTATATAGAGGATTTGGCGGGCCAGCTAAATCTGATCGAATATCGCCCGGATGATGATGACGAAGAATAGGCCATTTTGTTGATGTTGGATTTGGTGAAGCCGAATCGGGATAGGAAGAAGCCTCACGGCCCCTCCCTCCCACACCACCGGACATACGGGTCACGTATCCGGCGATTCCTTGAAACGTCGTTACTCATGCTGCCCTGGCCTTTGCCAACTCGGGCAGCCCCATTTGACGAAACAGCTTTGCGGGCAGCGCCAAATTCAGCGCTGGCGTTTTGCTCAGGCGCCATGGCCCATGCGCGCTTTTGCTTGTGTTCCAAGCCTCACGCACGCTGACCCCGCGTTTTCTGAGTTCGCGGTAGCCCGCGCTGCCCCATTGCTTCCATGCATAGCATCGTAACCGCCGTCGCACCCATTTGTCGATCTCGCGCAGAGGGCTCATCACTTCGGTGATGCCGAAGTAGGCTTTCCACCCCGTGAGGGCAAACCTTCAACTTCGAATCAGTAGTGTCCCAACGTTGTCACATCGGAACGTCGTAAGTTAATGAATTACTTGTCAAATTTGGTGTTTCAGTCTGGTCTCGATTTGAACGTCGT
>MESQ01000076.1 GCA_001771065.1 Burkholderiales bacterium RIFOXYD12_FULL_59_19
CAAGCTCGGTGATGAATGCATCCATTCGACCATCACGCTTCTTGAGCAATTCAGGCTGCAAGACCTTCAGTGGAGGTGATCGGCCTCACACCGACCGAGTCGGGGGTGTGACGGCCGCGCTATGCGCGTACGCCTGAATCGCAGCGCTCCGATCGGGAGCGTCCATTCAAGGAGTTGCGATCATGAACCTTATTTCCGACGAACTACGTGCGCAGTTGCTGGCCAACGGCCGACAATCCCTCACTGACGAGGGATTCGATCCACCGCCAGTGGTCAAGCTGTTCACGCCTGATGCGGGTGCAACCTGGCTGCTGACCGAAATTGATCCAGACGATGACGATCATGTGTTCGGACTGTGCGACCTGGGTCTTGGCTTCCCTGAGATGGGCTATGTGAGCCTGGCTGAACTCGCAACCGTGCGTGGACGTCTCGGGCTACCGGTGGAGCGGGACCTGCATTTCAAGGCGGACAAGGCCATCAGCGCTTATGCGCGCGAAGCCCGGATGTCGGGCCGCATCGTGGCGTAGGCGTCACCGGCATCAACCTTCGTTCGGCGGTTGATGCCATTCCATCGGAAGCCTGGCTTCCGTTTCCAACATCAGCTCACCGGCGCTACGGCCCAGCGCCCGGGCGATCTTGAATACCAGGGCCAGCGTGGGCATATGCTCGCCACGCTCGATCTTGCCCATGTGCGAGCGTTCGATACCTGCCAGATGCGCCAGCGTTTCCTGGGCGATGCCGTCTTCGGTTCTCACGGCCCGGACGGCAGCCCCGAAGGCTTGCGCAGGCGCAGCTTCAAAGGTCGTCGCCCCTGTCGGTCTTCCTCGCTGAATCACACGCTTCTGCATGGACAGGAGCGTCGGCGTTTACCATAATTTAAACCACGTTATGTTTAACTCTTTTGGCTAGAATGCAAACTTCCTTTAAAGTTGGGGCTGTTCAGGGCGGTTCTAAAAATAGTGACAAACTGTAAATGATCCGATGACACGCCATGACCTTTCTCACTGAGTTGCAGCGCACGCAAATGCTGGCCAACGGCGCAGCCCGTGCACGTGGCGAAACTATTGATCCCTACCCCGTCGTCAAGCTTCACACGCTGGACGCTGGCGCCGTCTGGTTGCTGGTGAGTTTGGATGCCGATGGCGATCAGGCCTATGGGCTGTGCGATGCCGGCACCGGATTTCCAGAGCTGGGCGCCGTGAGCCTGTCCGCATTGGAAGGGGTCCGCGGGCCACAGGGCATGCGCATCGCGGCAGATCCCCATTTCAAGGCACGTCAACCGCTGTCGGCCTACGCGGCCGAGGCGATCCAGGACGGATCGATTAACGACTGACCATTGCGGCAAACGCATTTGCTGGCCTTTTGCCAGTCGCAATATGTAACTATTTGGAGAACACGTTGCGTAGTCATTCGTGGCATCCTCCCGCAAATTCCAAAGGGAGCCATCGCAATGACGATCCATCACGACTCTGTCGACTTGTCCGCGCCTTGGCGCGCTGCTGCTGCGTACCTCTATACGCTGGACCTGGACGGTTCCGCGCTGGCGTGGGAATACCTGAGGCGTCACACGGGCTATCGGGCCGACTGGCTCAGCAGGCAGAGCCGCGCCTTAGCGTCCCACTGGGGGTTGCAGAGTAGCCGAGGACCCGCAGCTCGATGCCCGCCAGGCACGCCCGCTCTGGTCTGCTGCGGCTGACGCGCTGCTCCAGGTACGTGCCGTCCGCGCGCACGAGCACGATACAGGCACTGGGCCACTCTTCAGCCTCTGGAAGATTCCCGGTCGCAAGCGCCTGGCACATACGGGCGAGCAACTGAGCCTCACGGTGGAGCATGGGCCGCATCGCCTACGAGCCTCGCTGTCCACCGCTCTGGAGGACGGTTCGCCCTATGGCTTGACCGTACCGCTCGATGCCCACCTGCGCACGCGATTGAGCGGGTACCAGGTGCAGGCCAACGCCATCCAAGGGAAATGGCCTTCTGTTGACGCCAGAAGAATTACACGCGTTTCCTTGCTGCATCTGCACGCCCTGCAGGCGCTTGATGGGTCGCAGGCTGGCGCTCTCCATCGCGACATTGCAGGGGCTTTGTTCGGCGCTGATGTCGTTCGCAAGCGCTGGACCGCCGATGGTGAACTTCGTGCACAAGTTCGCCATCTCCTGACCCGTGCCGAGGGTTTGATGCGTGGCGGCTATCTGGCTTTGGCTGGCGTACGCCAGCAGCACGCCAGCGCCCCCGGAGACGAACCTGCGCTCTGAATATCTCCCTTCGCAGTTGTCCCAGGTTTCCTGAGACTCCCTCCATCTGGCGGCATTTCGCTGGCAGGCGATCACCGTCGATGGAGTCCTTCATGGCAACTGCGAATTCCCTGCCTTTGCGTCCCTTGCTCGGGGCTGCGCAGCCATCTGTTGCAACCCCTGGCAATCCTGAGTTTCTGACCAATGACGAGGCCGCAGCCTTTCTGCGTCTCTCGCCGCGCACGCTGGAGAAGCAGCGCGTGCTGGGGGGCGGCCCGCGTTACCGAAAATTCGGCGCGCGGGTGCTCTATGCGGTTGGTGACCTGCGCACCTGGGCCGACGGCCGCGCATATGGCATGACCTCTGATCCCGGCAGCCCGCAGCGGGCTTCGGTGCGTTGAGTTAGCGTTGATTCAGTGTCAGATGCACAAACAGGATCGCGGTCATGGTCAAGCCCTTGAGTGAACGTGACCAGCTCATGTTGTTCCGTGCACTGCCGGGTGGCGACATGGCCCCGCGCGATGCGCAGGACCTGATGGCCTACCCGTTCTTCTCGCTGGCCAAGTCCCGTAGGGTGATACCTATCCGCTTTGAGGCGGGTGGGGTGACCTTGACGGTTGAGGGCGTGCCGGAACACGGCATCGCCACCATCTGGGATGCCGACGTGCTGATCTGGGCCGCCAGTCACATCGTGCAGGCGCGGGATCAGGGCTTGCCTACCTCGCGCCTGATGGCCGCGACGCCGCACGAGATCCTCACGTTTGTGCAGCGCGGCACCGGCTTCAAGGACTACCTGATGCTCAAGGCGGCTTTGGACAGGCTG
>MESQ01000077.1 GCA_001771065.1 Burkholderiales bacterium RIFOXYD12_FULL_59_19
CACCACCTTCATGAGTTGAAGCGTAAACATGGTAATTATCATCTATTTAGTAACTGTATTGATGGAACGATCTACTAGGAGCCTGGGCGACAGAAGGATTCCCGCATCTTGAGATTGGACCCAAGCCCCCCAAATTGCCTGAGCGTTGGTGAGCGCGTCCACCAACGCCGAGTCGATGGTGCCGTGACGGTCATTTTGGCTTGACGGAATGCGCCGGACTCGCGTTTTCCGGCCTCTCTGGCCCTCAACTCATCTGCATGGCCCCCATTCTGCGCAGGTTGAGCGCCATGCACACAAGCTTGAACTCGGCCTGTGCCTTTTGAAGACCCCTCATGCTGAATTGGCGAAATCCCAAAACGCTCTTGACCCAGCCATTGGGCGGCTCAGCGATCCACTTGCGCTTTCGGTAGTCTGATTTGCCTTGTTCTGTCTGGAATTTGGCAGCCATTGCCACTGTGTGCGGGTAGCGCTGCGCATCTCTGGGCTTGGCCTGCACTTTGCCCTCGCGCCCCAGCGCAATCACCAGTTCGGTGTCGGGTTGCGTCTTGGCCAGTTCAGCCATCACTGCTTCGCTGCGATAGCCCGCATCGGCCAGTACCTGTTGCGCTGCCTTGCCTGTGTGTGCCTTTACTGCCGCCAGCACCATGGGAAGCTGTTGTACGTCCGAGCTGATGTTGATCACCTCGGCGGCCACGATGATGTGCGCGGTCTCATCCACTGCGGTTTGTGCGTTGTAGCTGTAGTCAAAGCCGCCGCCAGCACGCTTCATGATGCGTGATTCGGGGTCGGTGAAGCTGTCTTGGGCTTTGGGCGCGGGCACGCCGAAGTCGCGTTGGTAAGGTTTGCCGCCCTTGGGTTTGCCGTCTTTATCTTTGGGCTTGCGCTCATCGTCGGGGGTGCGTGCGCGCTGTGTGTCTGCCTGGCGTTGGCGTTCTTCAAGGCGGGCCTTTGCCGCTGCTATGGCCACCAGTCTGGCTTGTCTGCGCTCGATCTCTGCGGGGATGTCCAGCTCAGGCTCGTTTTTCTCGGCCTCGTCTGTGTTCTTGGCCTTTTGCACCAGTGCTGCTATCTGGGCTTTGAGTTCCATCTCGGTGGTTTGCATGCGCCCATAGCTCATTGCCTTGTGGCGGCTGGCGTTGGCCTTGATTTTGGTGCCGTCCACGGCGATGGTGCCCAGCTTGACCAGGCCCATCTCGCGTGCCAGGCGCACAACCTGGGTGAAGAGTTCCGTGAATTCGCTCAGGTGCAGTGCGCGGAAGTCCCGGATGGTTCGGTGCGCGGGGAAGTTGTCTGCTCCCAGCACCCGAAAGGCAACGTCTTCATGCAGCTTCCTGGCGATCTTGCGCGAACTGAAGACTCCTGTGGCGTACGCATAGACCAGAACCTTGACCATCATGGCTGGATGAAAGGGTTGGTTGCGTGGGCCACCCTCAGCGTAGCGTGCGTGAAATGCGCTCAGGTTCAGGCTGTCGACGGTGTCGCTGATGAAGTAGGCCAAGTGGCCCTGGGGTAGCCAGTCTTGTAGCGCGCTGGGCAGGAGTTGTTGCTGTTCTGGGTGGTAGGCAATGTAGCTTGTGCTCATGTCTGTATTTCACCTCAAACCCGTAAATTTGACATCGGGGAAATCCCTTCTGCCGCCCAGGCTCCTAGGTGTGAACCGCCATGGGCTGAGCATCACGCCCTTCATCGGCATTGCGCTCTATCATTCCGACGGGTCCGACGGGTGCGATTACGGCGCGCTTGCCAAGTCTGCGGATGCCGCGATGTACCTTGCGAAGCAGCGCGGGCGAAACGGGCCGTGGCTCTACACCGCCGAGGTCCAGGCGCGGTCGGCATGCCGGCTCGTATTGGAAAACGCGCTGCGCCGCGCGCTGGCGCGCGGCGTCTTATGAATCCACCGGGACATGCGGGTGCCTCGTGCGGGTTACAGGCTCTAGTCATCGGGCCGCGAACCGGACGGTCGTGAGCACCCGCTCCTGGTCGGGAAAAGCCAGTCGCAATCCGAAAGCCTATGGCCGCTGCGTTGCTAACGACGACCCCTTAAAACCCGCTCGTTGACGGGTGTCGTCAATCGGTCTTACAAAGGATGGGCCAGCAGTGTGGTAAAGCCCACATCATGACTGACGCAAATTGTCTCAGCCAGGCGTTCCGACGCAGGCAGTCCAGACGTACCGCAAAGAGGGACAACAACACCGGGGCGGATTTGCGCAGGTCCGATTCATGCCAAAATTCGCCACCACTTAAGGCAAAAGCCTGCATGAACACAATGACTGATCGAGACACCCACCGCGTTATTCCCCTGATGGATGTGCGGCCCAGCGGCCTGGCCGTGCCCCCTGCGAGCTTCGATCCGGCCACACGTCTGGCCCCCAACGGCTTGCTGGCCGACACCCGCGGTCGGTCTTTGCGCGACCTGCGCATCAGCGTCACTGACCGCTGCAACTTTCGCTGCAACTACTGCATGCCCAAAGAGATCTTTGGCACCGACTACCCCTATCTCAAACATGCCGACCTGCTGAGCTTTGAGGAAATCACCCGCATGGCCCGGGTCTTCGTGGCGCATGGCGTGCAAAAAATTCGCTTGACCGGCGGCGAGCCGCTGCTGCGCAAGAACCTCGAACATCTTGTTGCGCAACTCGCCAGCCTGCGCACCCCCGAGGGGCAGCCGCTTGACCTGACGCTGACCACCAACGGCTCCTTGTTGGCGCGCAAGGCCCGTGCCCTCAAGGATGCCGGGCTGCAGCGGGTCACGGTGAGCCTGGACGGGCTTGACGATGCGGTCTTTCGCAGCATGAACGATGTTGATTTTCCGGTGGCCGACGTGCTTGAAGGCATTGCGGCGGCGCGCGCGGTGGGCCTGGGGCCGATCAAGATCAACATGGTGGTCAAACGCGGCACCAACGAGCAGGAAATCCTGCCGATGGCGCGTTATTTCAAGGGCAGCGGCATGGTGCTGCGCTTTATTGAGTACATGGACGTGGGCGCCACCAATGGCTGGCGCATGAATGAGGTCATGCCTTCAGCCGAGGTGGTGCAGCTGATCCAGTCCGAGCTGCCACTGGTGCAATTAGAGCCCAGCAACCCGGGCGAAACCGCCTCACGCTGGGGCTATGCCAGCGCTACGGGCCAGCATGACCCGGCGGCGGGCGAAATTGGCGTCATCAGCAGCGTCACCCAGGCCTTTTGCGGCGAATGCAACCGCGCCCGCCTGTCGACCGAAGGCCAGTTGTACCTGTGCCTGTTTGCCAGCCAGGGCTACGACCTGCGCAGTCTGGTCCGCGGCCAGGCGTCGGACGTTGATCTGGCCAGTGCCATTGGTCACATCTGGCAAGCACGAAACGACAACTATTCCGAACAGCGCAGCCACCTGCCCTTTGATTCGGGCGCCCCGGTGAAACGGGTGGAAATGAGCTACATCGGAGGATAACTTGATCAATCCAACAGACATCACCGCCCTCATCCTGGCGGGCGGGCGCGGCTCGCGCATGGGCGGGGTCGACAAGGGTCTGCAAAACTTCATGGGCTTGCCGCTGGCACTGCACACCCTGACGCGCCTGCAAATGGGTGGTGGCGTGGGTCAGATCATGATCAACGCCAACCGCAACCTGGCTGCTTACGAGTCGTTTGGCGTGCCGGTCTGGCCCGATGTGCTGGCCGATTACGCCGGGCCCCTGGCTGGTTTTCTGACCGGACTGGAACGCTGCGAAACCCCTTATCTGCTGACCGTGCCCTGCGACACGCCGCTGTTGCCGCCAGACCTGGCGCAGCGCCTGGCAGCAGCTTTGGAGGCCGAAGACACCGACATCGCCATGGCCGCCGCCCCCGAGGCCGGCAAAGACGGCCAGATGCAAGTGCGCACCCAGCCGGTGTTTTGCCTGCTGCGCACCGAGCTGCTGGAAAGCCTGGTGCGGTTTACCCAGGACGGCGGCCGCAAGATTGACGCCTGGACCGCCCTGCACCCCACCGCTGTGGTGGCGTTTGATGCGCCCGGCGACGACCCGCAGGCTTTTTTCAACGCCAACACCCTGGCAGAACTGCAGCAACTGGAAAACCGCGCGACATGAAAACGCTGGACCAAATTGCCAGTGAACTGGCGGGCTACGACCCACAGGCGCTGAGCGCCGACATGGTCAACACCTTCCTGGCCAAGCTGGTCGAGCCTGTGACCGAGCTTGAAACGTCGGACATCTTTAGCGCCCTCGGACGCGTGCTGGCGGCAGACATCATCAGCCCCATCAGCGTGCCGCCACACGACAACTCGGCCATGGACGGCTTTGCCTTTAACGGCGCCCAATTAAAAGCCGACGCGCCGCTCAGCCTGAAAGTCATCGGCACCGCGCTGGCGGGCAAAGCCTGGAGCGGCACGGTGCAGCCGGGCGAGTGTGTCAAGATCATGACCGGGGCCATCATGCCCGCCGGTCTGGACACCGTGGTACCGCAAGAATTCACCAGCGTCAACGGCGACTTGGTCACCGTGCCCAAAAACGTGCTGCAAGCCGGCGACAACCGGCGCAAGTTGGGCGAAGACCTGATGCAAGGCCAGCCGGCGCTGCAACAAGGCGACCGACTCACCCCCGCCGCGCTGGGGCTGGTGGCCAGCCTGGGTATCAGCACGGTGCCGGTGTTGCGCCGCCTCAAGGTGGCGTACTTCTCCACCGGCGACGAAATCCTGAGCCTGGGCGAGCCGCCGCGCGAGGGCGCCGTCTATGACAGCAATCGCTACACCGTGTTTGGCCTGCTGACCCAACTGGGTTGCCAGGTGATCGACATGGGCGTGGTGCGCGACCAGCCCGAAGCGCTGGAGGCGGCCTTTGTGCAGGCCGCCTTGCAGGCCGATGCCATCATCACCAGCGGCGGTGTCAGTGTGGGAGAGGCCGACTACACCAAGGCCATGATGAAGCAACTCGGCGATGTGGCCTTTTGGCGCATCGCCATGCGCCCCGGTCGACCGATGGCCGTGGGCCACATCATCCGCGAAAAACTGGCCGCCAGCCCCTTCGCAGCAAGCGCGGGCACCAGTGATCACAGGGCGGGCAATGCCGTGTTATTCGGCCTGCCCGGCAACCCGGTGGCCGTGATGGTGACTTTTTTGGCCTTTGTGCGCCCTGCCCTGCTGCGCATGATGGGCAGCAGCCACGGCGGGCCTCCGCTTCTGAGCGCCAAAAGCACCGAGGTCATTCGTAAAAAACCGGGCCGCACCGAATACCAGCGCGGCATCGTCAGCACCGCGCCCGACGGTACGTTGCAGGCGGCCATCACCGGCAACCAGGGTTCGGGCGTGCTCAGCTCCATGGTGCGCGCCAACGGCCTGATCGTGCTGCACCACACGCAGGGCAACGTAGCAATTGGCGACGCGGTCAATGTGATGATGTTTGACGGGGTCATTTGAACCCGGACTGTGTTCGACAGCACACAGACGGACGCACAGCAATCACTTAAATTGAGGTCTCCCAAGCCGCTGGGCTTGTTCACCAGGAACCTCACATGTTGCACTACGCTGTTGTATTTTTTGTCATTGCCCTGATCGCAGCTTTGTTTGGCTTTGGCGGCATTGCCGCCGGGGCCGTGGGTATTGCCAAAACACTGTTTTTTGTATTTTTGGTGCTGGCCGTTGCCAGTTTTCTCTTTGGCTTGATCAAAAAAAGCTAACTTGTCAGAGCAGCCAAAAACACGCCACACCCCCGTCCATTTTTTAACACGATCACCGATCGAAGGAACTCTTATGTTTAACAACAAATCCACCGACATCGCCACCGCCCTGGTAGACCAGGCCACCCATGCCGCCGACCAGGTCGCCCGGACCAGCCAACAACTGGCCCACGGGGCCATTGATGGCGTGCGCGAGACTTCGCACCAATTACGTGTCAAGGCCGAACACGCGTCTGACAACACGGTGCGCTACATCCAGCACGAGCCCGTCAAAGCCATGTTGATAGCCGCTGCCACGGGTGCCGCCCTGATGGCCCTGATCAGCCTGATCAGCCACTCGCGCAGCCACCACTGACCCCGCGCCCGATTGCCATCCATGCACCCGCTGCTTGAACTGTTGCTGGCGCGGCCGCAATTGTTGGCCGACCATGCACTGGCTTATGGTGAACTTTTCACCCAAGAAATGGCCCAGGCGCTGCGCGCCTGGCAACGCTGGGCGCTGTGGCGAGCCGCCGCCTTGTGTGCCCTGTTGTTGGCAACCATGCTGGCCGGTGTGGCACTGATGTTATGGGCCGCGCTGCCCGCCAGCGGCATGTCGGCACCCTGGCTGTTGCTGCTGACGCCCATGCTGCCCCTGGTGGTGGCCGTAGGCTGCTGGGGCGTTGCGCGGCAACGGGGCTCGCCCCAGGCTTTTGGCCTGTTGCGCGACCAGATCAGTGCCGACATGGCCATGCTGCGGGCTGCCAGATCATGAACAACATGCAGACAAGCTGTGACCGTCTGGCACAGTCGCGTGACCGCTTGCGCCAGGCATTGAGCCAGGCGGCAAGACCAGGCGATGACAGTCCAGCGCCCCCCTTCGGAGACACTGCTGCGGAAGTCTGGGCCAAGCTCAAAGGCACCACCAGCGCGCATATATTTACGACTGTCCTCAAAAACTGGTGGTACCAGCACCCGCTGCGGCTGGCCTTGCAAATGTCTGCGCAAACAGCCGAAATGGTGGCCACACCGGTGGCCCAACGCCACCCCATCGCGTTGGTTGTTGGTGCTGGACTGGCAGGCGCTTTGCTGGTGCGCACCAGGGCCTGGCGCTGGCTGTCGGTGTCTGCCGTATTCGCCGGACTCACGCCGCAACTGATCAAGGCGCTAAGTACCCAACAGAAAGCCTGATATGTCCACGCCTGAAGTCGCAGCGACTCACACCCAGTCCACGCCCCGTGAAAACTGGGCGCTGCTGGTCTTGCTGGTGGTGGTGTCGCTGGCGCTGGGCAGCATCTTGCTGCCGTTTTATGCGGCCATCATGTGGGGGCTGATTCTGTCGCTGTTGTTCACACCGTTTTACCGCTGGCTGCTGCCGCGAGTCAGACACCGACGCACGGTGGCCGCTTTGTGCACACTCACGGTGGTTGTGCTGATGGTCATTTTGCCCTTGACCCTGGTGATGCTGATGCTGGCCCAGGAAGTGGCCTGGTTATACCAGGGCTTGCAGTCGGGCGAACTTAATCCGGCCTTGTATTTCAATCGCGCCTTCAACCGCTTACCGGATTGGGTAGGCGCTATCCTGGACCGTTTTGGCTTGGTCAACTTTGCCACCCTGCAACGTCGGCTGACCACTGCGCTGGCGCAAGGTTCACAGTTTGCAGCCACCCAGGTTTTCACCGTCGGCCAAAATACATTTGAATTTGTCGTGAGCCTTTTTATTGCGCTGTACCTCGCCTTCTTTCTGATCCGCGACGGCGACAGCACCGTGCGCGCCATTGGCCGCATGATCCCGCTGGCGCCGGTACACCGGCAACAACTGTGGCACAAGTTTGCCACTGTGGTGCGTGCCACCGTCAAGGGTAATTTGATAGTGGCGCTGATCCAGGGTGCCTTGGGCGGCCTGGCCTTCTGGGCCCTGGGCGTCAGTGGCGCCTTGCTGTGGGCGGTACTGATGGCGGCTTTGTCGCTCTTGCCCGCTGTGGGCGCTGCGATGGTATGGGGGCCCGTGGCGGTGTATTTTCTGGTGACCGGCGCGTTATGGCAGGGCCTGGCGCTCGTGGCCTATGGCGTGCTGGTGATTGGCCTGGTGGACAACCTGCTGCGACCGATTCTGGTGGGCAAAGACACCCGCATGCCCGACTACGTGGTGATGATCACCACCGTGGGTGGCATGGCCATTTTTGGTATCAACGGCTTTGTGCTCGGCCCCCTGATTGCCGCCATGTTCATGGCGGTCTGGCACATTTTTGGCACGACACGGTGACATTTCTTGAGCAAACGCAACGCACCCCCCTGACCCTGCCTGCAAACTGATCGCACCATGAAGTACAAAGACTACTACGACACACTGGGCGTGCCGCGCACCGCCAGCCTGGACGACATCAAAAAGGCCTACCGCAAGCTGGCCCACAACTACCACCCGGACGTGTCCAAGGCACCTGATGCCGAGGCCCGTTTCAAAGAGGCCGCCGAAGCCTATGCCACGCTCAAGGACACTGCCAAACGTGCCGCCTATGATGAATTGGGTCACCCGCAAGCCGGTGCCGAGTTCAAACCGCCACCGCAATGGCAACAAGATTTTGCACCGGGCGGCATGTCGTTTGACGACCTGGACCTGGCCGATTTGCTGGCCGCCATGGGCCGTGGACCCGGCGCCGGGCCGCAGCACGCCATGCCGATCAAGGGCCGGGACTTTGAAACCACGGTCACCATCCCACTGCAAGACGCCAGGCACGGCAGCACGATCAACCTGACACTGGCCGATGGCGCGGGTGAACGTACCCTGCAGGTCACCATTGCGCCAGGAGCTTGCCAGGACCAGAAACTGCGCTTGCGCGGCCAGGGTGGCAAGGGCCGCAACGGCGGGCCCGATGGCGACATCTATCTGCAGATCAAGCTGGCGCCCCATGCGGTATTTCGGCCGGACCACCACGACCTGTACTTTGACCTTGTGCTGACCCCCTGGGAAGCCGCCCTGGGCGCCGAAGTCGAAGTGCCCACGCTGGACGACCCGGTGCTGCTGACCATTCCGCCGGGCACCCGCAGCGGGCGCAAGTTACGCCTGCGCGGGCGCGGCCTGGCGGCGCAGCACAGCGACCTGTATGCCATGGTTCACATCGACGTGCCCACCACGCTGTCAGCGCGTGAACGCGAACTGTTCCAGGAACTGGCCAAGGTCTCACGCTTTCAACCCCGCACTGCCACGCCCAAGGAGAATCCCCATGACACCAGCACCCATTGAATGCTTCATTCTTGACACAACCGAGACCATCACACTGCCCGAGCTCGCCCAGTGCTGCGGCATGAGTCCGGACGAACTCGACGAACTGGTGGACTACAACGCCCTGGTGCCGCTGCCCGATGCCACACCCGAGCGCGCCTTCAGCGCCCGTTGGGTGGCGCCCTTGCGCTCAGCCTCCAAATTGCGCCTTGACTTTGATCTGGATTTGTTTACCGTGGCCATTTTGCTGGGCCAACTGGTGCAGATCGAGCTGCTGCAGCGCCAGCTGGAGTCGTTGCGGGCGCTGTTACCCGCCCATCTGCGGCAAGCCTGAGCAGCCGCGGGTCGCCACGACAATCGGTGCGATCAACGTGAACAGAAGGTAAATGAAAGTATCCATGGCACCACCCTTGGCACACCCTGACCCGCGTCCCTGGCACCAACGCGAGGCACATGAGCTGGCCACTGAGCACGCCGTCAACCCCGAGCACGGACTGCACCCCACCGAGGTCGAGCGACGCATCACCATCCATGGCCCCAACGAGTTGCCCAGCGTGGCGCAACGCGGCCCGCTGGCCATTCTGGCGGCCCAGTTCACCGACTTCATGGTGCTGGTGCTGCTGGCCGCTGCGGTGGTGTCGGGCCTGATTGGCGACCTGATTGACACCGTGGCCATTCTGGTGATTGTGGTGCTCAACGCCGTGATCGGTTTCATGCAAAGCTGGCGCGCCGACCGCGCCATGGCCGCACTCAAACAACTGGCCGCAGCCCGGGCCACCGTGGTGCGCAGCCAACAAACACAAGAGGTTGCCGCAAGCAACCTGGTGCCGGGCGACATTGTGTTGCTGGAGGCTGGCAACAAGGTGCCCGCCGACCTGCGTCTGATCCACAGCGCCCAACTGCGGGTGGACGAGTCGGCACTCACGGGTGAATCGGTCACGGTGGCCAAACACACGGCGGTTTTGCCCGACAGCGCCGACAGCGCCCTGGGTGACCGCCTCAACATGGCCTTCAAAGGCACCACCGCGACCCATGGCCGCGCGCGCGGACTGGTGGTCGCCACCGGTTCAAACACCGAACTCGGCAAAGTGGCGCAGTTGCTCGACCCCGAGGACCGCACCACCCCGTTGCAGCGCCGGCTGGCCGCCTTCGGCAAACGTCTGGCGCTGGTGGTCATTGGCATTTGTGTGGTGATTTTTGTGGCCGGCATCTGGCGCGGCGAACAGGCGCTGCTGATGGCGCTCACCGCCATCAGTCTGGCCGTGGCTGCCATCCCCGAAGCCCTGCCAGCCGTGGTCTCGGTACTGCTGGCGCTGGGCGCGCGGCGCATGGTGGCGGTCAACGCGCTGGTGCGGCGCCTGCCCTCGGTGGAAACACTGGGCTCGGTCACCACCATTTGTTCTGACAAAACCGGCACCCTGACGCAAAACAAAATGCATGCCGAACTGGTCTGGGCGCAAGACCAGAGCTGGGTGCCGGGCGACCAGCCCCCGGGGCCGGTGCTGCTGGAAACCCTGCGCGCGGCGGCCTTGTGCAACGACGCGCACCGCAATCAAACCACCGAAGGCGGCGAAGTCAGCCCCCCGCCAGACTGGCAGGGCGACCCCACCGAGACCGCGCTGGTCATGGCCGCGCAGTCCGGTGGCATTGACAAGGCGGCACAAGAGTCCCAATCGCCCCGCTTGAAGGAGCTGCCCTTTGACTCCGAGCGCAAGCGCATGACCACACTGCATGCCAGTGCCGAAGGCTTTACCGGCTACACCAAAGGCGCACCCGAATCGGTGCTGTTGTGCTGCGAGTCGCAATGGACACCTGGGGGCGCCCTGGCGCTGGACACCCAAGCCGTGATCGACCAGGCCGACGCGTTGGCGGCCCAGGGTCTGCGGGTGCTGGCGCTGGCGCGGCGTGACCATGCCGCCTTGCCCGACCCGCTGCTGCCCGACAGCATCGAGCAGCATCTGCAGTTTCTGGGCTTGATCGCACTCATCGACCCGCCGCGCGCCGAGGCTGCCGCCGCTGTACGCGACTGCATCACGGCCGGCATCATGCCGGTGATGATCACCGGCGACCACCCCGCCACGGCACGCGCCATTGCTCAGCGCCTGGGTATTGTTGCCAACCCACATGCCGAGGTGATGACCGGCCAAGACCTGAGCACGCTTGACGACGCCGCGCTGCTGCTGCGCGTGGCCGAGGTGCAGGTTTATGCCCGGGTCGATCCGGCGCAAAAAATCCGCATTGTGGAGGCCTTGCAAGCACAGGGCGAGATTGTGGCCATGACCGGTGATGGGGTGAACGATGCCCCGGCCCTGAAACGCGCCGACATTGGTGTGGCCATGGGCAAGGGCGGCACCGACGTGGCCCGCGAGGCAGCCAGCATGGTGCTGCTCGATGACAACTTTGCAACCATCGTGGCGGCAGTGCGCGAAGGTCGGCGCATTTACGACAACATCCGCAAGTTTGTGCGTTACGCCATGACCGGCAATTCGGGTGAGATCTGGACCTTGTTTTTGGCCCCGCTCGTTTTTCTGCCGATTCCGCTCTTGCCCATCCACATCCTGTGGGTCAACCTGGTCACCGACGGCCTGCCCGGCCTGGCACTGGCGGCCGAACCCGCCGAGCGCGGTGTCATGCAGCGCCCGCCGCGTGCGCACACCGAGAGCCTGTTTGCCAACGGCATGTGGCAGCACATCCTGGGGTTTGGCCTGTTGATTGCCGGCCTGTGCCTGGGCGTGCAGGCCTGGGCGTTGGCCACCGGCCATGCACACTGGCAGACCATGGTGTTCACCGTGCTGACGCTGTCTCAAATGGCCCATGTGATGGCGATCCGCTCCGAGCGTGAATCACTGTGGCAACTCGGCCTGGGCAGCAACAAGCCTTTGCTCGGGGCCGTGTTACTCACCTTTGTGCTGCAGATGGCCACCATTTATGTGCCGGCGCTGAACCCCATCTTCAAGACCCAGCCCCTGAGCCTGATTGAGCTGGGCATTTGCCTGGGTGCAGCGGCACTGGTGGGGGTGGTGGTGGAACTGGAGAAAGCCTGGCGCCGCAACCGGGCCCCCACCGTGGCAGCCGAACCATGAATCCCATTGCTTTGATCTGGCTGCAATTTGCGCTGTGCGTCGGCCTGATCGGCTTTGCCGGCGTGCGCCTGAGCCGCTACGGTGATGCCATTGCCACGCACACCGGCCTATCGCGCAACTGGGTGGGCCTGATCCTGCTGGCCACAGTGACCTCGCTGCCCGAGCTGGTCACAGGTTTGAGCGCAGTCACACTGGCAGCGGCACCCGACATTGCCGTGGGTGATGTGCTGGGCAGTTGCGCCTTTAATCTGGTCATTTTGGCCCTGGTTGATATTTTTTACCGCAACAACAGCTTGTACCAACAGGTCGGCCAAGGCCATGTGGTGTCTGCCGGTTTCGGCGTTATTTTGCTGGCCGGTGCCGCACTGGCGGTGCTGCTGGGTGCGCAGGGCATGATGCCAGCCATCGGTCACATCAGCATGGCCAGCGTGTTGCTGCTGGGCATTTATCTGGTGGCCATGCGCACACTCTATGTGATCGAGCAGCGCCATCAGGGGCACACCGAGGCGACCCAGCGGCCCGACATGACGCTCAAGACCGCCCTGATGGGTTATGGCCTGGCGTCCATGGTGATTGTGGGTGCCGGCATCTGGCTGCCCATGGTCGGCGTCGAGCTGGCCCGGCTGATGGGCTGGAGCAACTCGTTTGTGGGCACGCTGTTCATTGCCTTCGCCACTTCGGTGCCCGAACTGGCCACCACCTGGGGCGCGGTGCGTATTGGCGCCCTGGACATGGCGGTTGGCAACCTGCTGGGCAGCAACCTGTTTGACGTGCTCATTTTGGCGATTGATGACGTAGCCTATGTCAAAGGTGCCATTTATGCGCAAGTGTCACTGGTGCATGCGGCCACGGCCATCACGGCTTGCCTGATGAGCGGCATTGTGATTGTGTCCCTGGCCAGCCGACCCACCTGGCGTGTGGCGCATGTGGCCAGTTGGTCCAGCCTGGCGCTGCTGGCCCTGTATTTGCTCAACGCTGCCATTCAGTACTGGCAGGCCTGAACAGAGGGCATCGCAGCGGCCTGAGTCGCATCCTGCAGTTCTTGCCGGTCGTGTTCACGCTGGTGTTCCTTCAGACACAGCGACAAATCGACCAGTGCATCACGGCAGGCACGCAGGGCGTCGCTGAGCTCCTGGTCGGTCACC
Source organism: Burkholderiales bacterium RIFOXYD12_FULL_59_19 (assembly GCA_001771065.1). Taxonomy (GTDB): domain Bacteria; phylum Pseudomonadota; class Gammaproteobacteria; order Burkholderiales; family Burkholderiaceae_C; genus Rhodoferax. The sequence continues at coordinate 13,080 of MESQ01000077.1, forward strand.
GCAGGGTCACTGCCAAGCTCAATTTTCTTCATAAGCCAACTCCAGCTGCTGCTTCGCAGGCAGGTCAATCGCACCGCGCAACGCCTGTTCCACATCATCGAGAAAGATGAACGCAAGTTGCGCCCTGGCAACATCACGGTCCTGATGCCGGCAGCCAGCGCCGCCAGCACCTTTTCCTGGATGCTGGCTTGGGAAAACCGCCGCCTGGCGCTGCTACAGCCAGCGAAAGAACTGGCATTCTGACAATTTACACGTCTACCTCGGGGTCCGCAGCAACCGTTAACGAGCGTGTCCCAGCGCACAGACGACAAAGCCAAAGAAAAGCAACATACATCTTAGAAAAGTTTGCGCGGCAAGCTTGCACTGAAAGATGTCATGTTCAACTTTAAATTATTACCCTTGGCCGTGCTGGTGATAAGCCCGGTCGCCTTTGCCGCCACACCCTTGGGTGCGGGGGGTCAAATGCAGCAAATCCCGCCCTCACCCCAACCGCAATTGGTGGCGCCGGCGCTTGATGTCAAACCCGCCAGCCAGCCGGTCAGCGCGCCGCAAGACAGCGCAACAATTGTCGTCAACCGCATCCTGCTCAGCGGAGCGCAGGTCTACCCCGAATCCCAATTGTTGGCACTCACCGGCTTTGTGCCGGCAAGCCAGCTGAGCCTGGCTGAGTTGCAGGGCATGGCCGCCAAAATTGCCACCTATTACCGCCAAAACGGCTACTTTGTGGCCCAGGCCTATCTGCCGGAACAAGACATCCAAAACGGCGTGGTGACCATTGCCGTGATCGAAGGCCACTACGGCAAAGTGTTGCTCAACAACCAGGCATCGGTATCGGACGCGCTGGCCAACAATCTGCTCAGCGGCATCAACTCGGGTGACGTGGTGGCGACAGGCCCGCTGGAAAACCGGCTGCTGTTGCTGTCAGACTTGCCCGGCATCAAGGTCAACTCGACGCTGGTGCCCGGCGCTGCCCTGGGCAGCTCTGACCTGGTGGTCAACCTGACGCCGGGTCGGCGCATCAGCGGCAGCGTCGATGCCGACAACGCAGGCAACCGCTACACCGGCGCCAACCGCATTGGCGCCACCGTCAATTTCAACGAACCCCTGGGCCTGGGCGACGTGGCCTCACTGCGCGCGCTGACCTCAGGTGCCGGCTTGAACTACCTGCGCGGCGCCTACCAGATGCAATTTGGCAAAGCCAAAGCAGGCGTGTCTTACAGCGCCTTGCGCTACGAGTTGGGCCAGGAATTTGCCAGCCTGGGCGCCCACGGAACGGCCCAGGTGGCCAGCCTGTTTGGCAGCTACCCACTGGTGCGCTCGCGTAACACCAACCTCAATGCCGGGCTGGTGCTGGACGCCAAAAAATTCCAGGACAAGGTTGACAGCACCGCCAGCGTGGCCGACAAAAGAGCCCAGGTGTTGACTGCCAGCCTGACGGGCAACCAACTTGACCGGGTCGGTGGTGCCGGTCAAACCGCCTTCTTGCTGGCCTGGTCGGCGGGCAACATCGACCTGCAAACCCCGGGCGTCCAGGCGCTGGATGCGGTCACAGCACGCAGCAATGGCCACTTCAACAAGCTGGGGTTTGGTCTGTCGCGGCTGCAGCGGGTCACCGACACGGTCTCGGTGTCGGCGGCGCTGAACGGCCAATTGGCCTCCAAAAACCTCGACGTGTCGGAAAAAATGGAACTCGGCGGCATGTACGGCGTACGCGCCTACCCCGAGGGTGAAGCCTATGCCGACCAGGGCTATGTACTCAACCTGGAGGCGCGCTGGCAGTTGCCCAAACTCAGCACCACCTTGCCAGGCCAGTTGCAGCTCATCGGTTTCATTGACACCGGCAGCGTGACCATCAACAAAAACCCGTGGGCAGCCGGGCCTAACCGGCGTACCTTGAGCGGTGCCGGCGTTGGTATCAACTGGTCTGAGACCAACAACTTCATGGTGCGCGCCTATTACGCCGTCAAGGTCGGCAATGAAGCAGCCACCTCGGCCCCCGACAAATCGGGTCGTTTCTGGATTCAGGCCGTCAAATATTTTTGATCCGTCTGACCCGGCCCCTGACCCCAACACACCTTCAATTGACTGGACCCCATCATGAACTGCTCTTACCGATCTCTCTGGAATGACAGCACCGGCACTTTTGTCGCCGTCTCCGAAAACGCCAGCAGCGCTGGCAAAAAAACCTCTTCCGGCGTGAACGCTGTCGGCATCGGTACACGTTTCACACTGCAAGCACTGGCCGTGGCGGTGATGCTGGCGTGTGGCGCCAACGCACTGGCGCAGCCCACCGGCGGTGTGGTGGCTGCCGGTGCCGCCACCATCAGCACCGGGGCGACCAGCACCACCATCAACCAGTCGACCCAAAACGCGATCATCAACTGGCAGAGCTTCAACATTGCCACCGGTCAGTCGGTGCAGTTTGTGCAGCCCAACAACAGCTCGGTGGCCCTGAACCGGGTGCTGGGCGCAGACCCGTCAAACATCCTGGGCAGCCTGAGCGCCAACGGCAAAGTGTTTTTGGTCAACCCCAACGGCATCCTGTTCGGCCAGGGTGCCTCGGTCAATGTGGGCGGGCTGCTGGCCTCTACGCTCAATATCACCAACAGCGATTTTTTGGCGGGCAACCACACGTTCTCGGGTAATGGCACGGGCACGGTGCTGAACCAGGGCAGCCTCAACGCCGACGGCGGCTACGTGGCACTGCTGGGCGCCAACGTCAGCAACCAGGGCACCATCTCGGCCCAACTGGGCAGTGTGGTGCTGGCAGCGGGTAGCGTCATGACGCTGGACGTGGCCGGGGACGGCCTGCTCAACATTGCCGTCAACGAAGGCGCGGTCAATGCACTGGTGCAAAACGGTGGCCTGATCCATGCGGACGGCGGTCAGGTCCTGCTCACCACGCAGGCGGCAGGCAGCCTGTTGCCAAACGCGGTAAACAACACCGGCGTGATCCAGGCACAGACGCTGGTCACCGGTGCAAACGGCAGCATCATGCTGATGGGCGGTATGCAAAGCGGCACCGTGAATGTGGGCGGCACCCTGGATGCATCGGCACCCAATGGTGGCGATGGGGGGTTTATTGAAACTTCCGCGGCCCATGTGACGGTGGCGAACGACGCCAAGGTCACCACCCTGGCGGGTGCCGGAAAAACCGGGACCTGGCTGATTGATCCAACAGACTACACGGTTGGCGCGGGAGGCGACATCACGGGTGCGGCACTTGGTACCAACCTGGATTTAACAAACGTCATCCTGCAAAGTGGTGCCGGCACTGTTGGCACGCTTGGCAATGTCAACGTCAACGACCCGGTATCCTGGACCGCACCCACCACCTTGACCCTGGATGCGGTGAACGATGTCAACATCAACGCGGCCGTTACCGGCATCAACGGCAGCGTGGCAGCCACTGCGGGACATGACGTCAACGTGGCTGCAGCCACCAAAACGACTACCGGCAACCTCACTTTTACCGCCGTGAATGATGTCGCCATTTCAGCGGCAACGACCGTCATCACCGGGAACATGACGGCAGTTGCTGGAAAGAACGTCACGGTGAGCGCCGCCTCGACCATCACCACTGGCGACATGATCTTTCGCGCTGACAACGACGGTACCGGCCCGGGCGTGGCGGCGGGCACCGTGGCCATCACCTGCGGCAGCAACTGCCTGACCATCACGACCGGCAATCTCAGTATTCGTTTCAACCCGGCCAACTACACCAGCACGGGTGCCGAGATCATCGCGTACGGCTTGAACCTGACCGGCGCGGGTGTGCTGGACGCCAAAGCCTGGGTATTCGGCCAGGGCGACAACAAGATGTACGACGGCACCACTGCGGCCACTGTCAGCGGACTCAAACCCGATGCCCTGGGCACCCCGCCTCCGGCCGCCCTGGGTGTGGTAAGCAATGCCAATTTCGATACCAAACATGTCGGAACAAGTAAACCGATTACCTACAACAGCACCTTTAACGATGCGGTGTATGACCTCTTTGCGCCATTTGGGACTGCTGTTGGCAGCTATCTGACACGCGCCGACATTCTGGTCCGACCGTTGACAGTCAGCGCCGTCACGGACAGCCGTGCCTATAACGGCACCACCAGCTCGGTGGGTGTGCCCACGTCCCTCGGCCTGCAGTTGGGTGACACGCTCAATGGACCACTCACCCAGGCCTACGCCAGCAAAGATGTCATGGGTCCCCTTGGCAGCACGCTGGTGGCCACAGGCCCTTACACCGTGACGGATGGCAATGGTGGCGGCAACTACACCGTCACAGTGAACACGGCACCGGGAACCATCACGCCGGCACCGCTGACGATCACCGCCAACGATGCCGCCAAGGTCTACGGCCAAACCGCCACGCTGGCCCCAACTGCCTTCACCACCACGGCCTTGGTCAACGGTGAAACCGTCGGCAGCGTCACCGAAGTCAGCCCTGGCACGGTCGCCACCGCGCCGGTCGCCGGCAGCCCTTATGCCATCACGCCCAGCGCGGCCACCGGCGGGACCTTCACCCCCGGCAACTACACCATCGGTTATGTCAATGGGGCATTAACGATCACGCCGGCACCGCTGACGATCACCGCCAACGATGCCTCCAAGACCTACGGTCAAACCCTGGTACTGCCAGACACTGCCTTCACCACCACGGGTTTGGTCAACGGGGACGCGGTGACCAGCGTACCTGAAACCAGTGCCGGCACGGTGGCCTCTGCCGTCGTGGTGGGCAGTCCCTATGCCATTACCCCAGGCGCAGCCACAGGCACTTACGATGCAGGCAATTACACCGTGAGCTATGTCGATGGCAAGCTGTATGTCCTGCCGGTAGTGGTACCACCCGTGGTGGTGGTACCCGGTGTCGTGGTACCACCAGCTGTCGTGGTACCACCGGATGTGTTGGTGCCACCCGATGTCGTCGTGACGCCCGATACACCACTGGAATTGCCTGTCGTGAAGCCACCCATCGGACCGAATGCCTGGCCGCCGGTGGTGGTGTTACCGCTGATCCCGCCGGTGCTGCAGACCCTCACACCTCCGGTGCTGGCACCCGTGCCCACACCTATCCCAGTGGCGGTGGCACCCAAGCCAGAACAGGTTGAACCGGTGATTCAGCCTGAACCGCAGCGTTATGTGGCGCCGATTCGCCCGCGCAAACAAGACCGCAACTGATGTCCAAGGCAAGCGCTCTCAGACGGGTGCGCTTGAGCGCTGTTGGACTCTTGGTCATCAGCGCGTATTTCGGTCTGGCCCATGCTGTCGACGAGTTACCAAAGCAAGGCTTGAGAGTGGCGCAGTTTGAGCATGAGCTTGCCTCCCCGGATGCCCGGCAGACGGCCGACTGGGTGCTTGATTCAGGCAACAACGTCGGCCTGCCCTTTGTTATTCTGGACAAAAAAGAAGCCAGGGTATTTGTTTTTCATGCTGACGGCAGGCTGCGCGGTGCGACACCGGCACTGATTGGTTTGGCGGTGGGTGATGATTCCGTGCCCGGTATCGGCGAAAAAAAGCTCTCTGCCATCCGGCCCGAGGAGCGCACCACACCGGCGGGTCGTTTTGTCGCCTCACTGGACCGCAACCTCAAAGGTGGCCAAATTCTTTGGGTTGACTACGACGCCGCCATTTCCTTGCATCCGGTCATCACCAGCAATGCCAAAGAACGCCGCGCCCAGCGGCTGGCCTCACCGTCGCCGCTGGACAACCGGATTTCTTATGGTTGTATCAACGTATCGGCCGATTTCTTCAAGAACGTGGTGAGCCCCGCCTTTGCCAGCAGCAACGGCATTGTTTACGTGCTGCCCGAAACCGTTCCTGTCAAACAATTTTTCAGCCCAAAAAGGGTTGCCAGTCTAGCGCAATGACAGGCCCACAAGCCTCTTGTGTGAACTGGCGCACAGACGGCGCGCGACGTACGCCTCAAACTGATGCTCAGCAATACAGCTGACCAAAGTGGTGGCGCAGTGCAATCGTCTCCATGTCACTCCCGGCGTCAACCTGGCAAGCAATCGTTTTCACATCAATTCAAGAGGTAGGCAAATGAAAAACACCAAAGCTAATTCCAGGCCGTCGCCGTGGCTCATGGCAACGGCGCTCAGCGGCTTTTTGGCCGCTTGCGGCGGTAGTGATCAGTCTCCCATTGGCTTGGACGCTGCGGCGCAACTGACCGCGACGGCGTTGTCGCCGTTACCCTTGACCACAGTGGGTACCAACATCACGGCAGTGGCTGCCAAGTTCAGCAAGGCGATGGATGCCACAACAGTGCCTGGCAGCTTCGCCCTGGCCTGCCCCTCAGGCACAGCACCCATTGCGGGCGCAACAAGTTATGACCCCACCAGCAGGGTGGTCACGCTGGCGTTGACTGCTTTGCCTTTACCTGGTTTACCCGTTAACACCACCTGCACCGCAACAGTCACCACAACCGCCAAAGACAGCGCTGGTTTGGGCCTGGCAAATGGTTTTTCCTGGACCTTCAAAACCGCAGCCAGCACAGACACAAGCGCACCAACGGTTAACAACAGCGTCAACGCCAACAATGCGACCGCTGTAGCAACCAACGCCAAGGTGGGTATCTCCTTCAACGAAGCCATGGACCCCGCCACGGTCACGACCACCAACTTCACCGTCAAGCAAAAGCTCAATAGCGCGGCTGTGACCGGCACCGCAAGCATCTCGGGTGTTGACGCCGTGTTTGTTCCACAAACCAACTTGTTGCCCAACACCGCGTACACCGCCACCATCAAGGGCGGTGCCACAGGCATTAAAGACCTGGCAGGCAACACCATGGCCGCGGACTACAGCTGGAGCTGGACCACTGCTGCCGCAGCCGACACCACGGCACCCCGGGTAACCGACACCATCCATCTTGAAGGTGTGTCCAATGTGGCCATTAACACCAAGGTTGGCGCGACTTTCAGCGAAGCACTCAACCCCCAGAGTGTCGATAACCTCAGTTTTTCGCTCAAACAAAAGCTCAACGGTACGGCTGTGGCCGGCGCCACCAGCTACTCGGGTGTGAATGCCGTGTTTACGCCGCTGACCAACCTGTTGCCCAACACCCAATACACCGCCACCGTCAAGGGCGGCGCCACCGGGGTTCAAGACCTGGCAGCCAACGCCATGACCGCAGACTACACCTGGAGCTGGACCACCGCAGCCGCGGCAGACACCACCGCGCCCCTGGTGACCACGCTTTATTCGGTTAATCTTGCCACCAATGTGCCAGTGACAGCCTCGGCCAATGCCACGTTCAACGAGGCAATGGATCCGCTGACCATCACAACGGCCAACTTCACATTGACCTCTGGTGTGATTCCCGTTGCCGTTGCAGGCACGGTCAGCTACAACGCGCAAAACAAAATTGCCACCTTCAACCCAACAGGCAGTTTGGCTTTGAACACAACCTACACAGCGACGGTTACCACTGGGGTGGCTGATTTGACTGGCAACGCGCTGGCAGTCAACAAAGTGTGGACGTTCACCACGGAACTCGCGCCAGTTGTGGTACCCGTGATTGCATTGAACACCGTAGCACCCTTTGGCACGTTTGGCGGAACCGCAGGCATGACCAATATGGGCACACTTACCCAAAACAATGGCGACATTGGCACCATTGCCACAACAACCTCCTCCATCACAGGTTTTCATGACACCGCCGGTGACATCTACACCGAAACAACGCTCAACAAGGGCGCTGTCAACGGCAAAATTTACACTTGCACCAACTCGATTACCGGACCCAACTCAGCCGGCCCGAGTGCGCCCGACTGCGCCGTGGCAACCCAGGCTCGTCTGGATGCTCAAACCGCCTACCAGGCCCTGGTGGCCAAGCCTGTGGGTGGCGCCAGTCCGGCGCCCGGCGCCAATCTGGCCGGTATCACCTTACAACCAGGCACCTATGTGGCACCTGGTGGTTCCTTCATGATTCAGGGCGGTGACCTCACGCTCGACGCCCAAGGTGATGCCAACGCCACCTGGGTGTTCCAGATGGCGTCCACGCTGACGGTCGGTGGCCCGGGCGCAGCAGCGCCACAAAGCATCATCCTGGCCGGTGGCGCCTTGGCCAAGAATGTGTTTTGGCAAGTCGGCTCCACGGCCACCATCAATGCAGCCGGTGGCGGCACCATGGTGGGCACCATCATTGCGCAAGCTGGGGTCAAGATTTCGACCGCCGACAACGTGAACATCGTCAGACTGAATGGCCGTGCCTTGTCGCTGGGCGCCTCGGTCACGATGGTCAACACCGTCGTCAACGTGCCAGCCCAATAATCTGGCGAGCAACATTGCAGCCTGCCCGCCGCGTGGACATCAAGGTCACTGGCAAACGTTAACCCTGACTTGCCGGGCATTGGGGAAAAAAACTCTCTGCCATCCGGCCCGCCGAACACACCACCCCGGCGGGTCGTTTTTAAAAACTGCCATGTCGAGCGGCTGGCCGCAGCGCCGCCGCCGGACATATGCGCTGCCCGAAACCCGTTCTAGCCAACAGTTGTTCAGCCCTCAAAGTGTTATTGGCCTGGCGCAATAACAGGAGCGCAACCACCCTATGTGGGGTGGCACACAGACACTGCGCGACCGGCTGCCGATACTGAAGTTCGCAATGCAGCGGTGATGCAAAGCAAACGTGCCAATGTCAACTCTGCGTCGACCAGGCAATCAACAGTTTTCGCTTCAACTCAAAAGGTAAGCAAATGAAAAAATTTCAGGCTAATGATCGGCTGACGCCATGGCTCATGGCAACCGCGCTCAGCGTCGTTCTGGCTGCTTGCGGCGGTGGCGGGCAAGCACCCATTTTGGGTGCAGGCAGTGTCAGTCCAGTGGTCGCCCCCACGGTAACGGTCGTCACACCGTTTGCCGGTGCCCTTAACGTGGCACCCAATACCAAAACCATCACCGCCGCCTTCAGCAAGACAATGGATGCTGCCACGCTCACGGCCGCCAGTTTCACCCTGGCCTGCCCGCTGGCAACACCCGTCACCGGTGGCACCGTCAGCTACCTGGCTGACAGCAAAATCGCCACGCTCACCCTGCCTGCGGTCCTGCCCAGCGCAACCGTCTGTACCGCAACCATCACAACGGCAGCCAAAGACAGCATCGGTGTGAGCCTGGCCAATAACCATACATGGCAATTCACCACCAGCGCAACCACCGACGTGACGGCGCCCACCGTGACACTGGTCAACCCCATTGACACGGCCACCGGTGTCGCCACCAACACGGCAGTCAAAGCGACGTTCAGTGAAGCCATGGACCCGCTCACCGTCACGTCAGCCAGCTTCGCGCTCTTTAAAGGCCTTATTCAAGATGTCAATCCTGTTGCAGGCACCGTCAGCATCAACCCTCTGAACACCATCGGCACCTTTACGCCCAATGCCAATCTGGTCGTTAACACCGATTACACCGCCAGGGTCACGACAGGCGCCAAAGACCAGGCCGGCAATGCCCTAGCCGTCAATAAGGTCTGGACCTTCAAAACGGCGCCAGTAGCCACAGTAACCCCTCTGGTGGTGCTCAACATGGCACAACCCTTTGGCACCTTTGGCGGCAGCGCCGGCATGACCAACATGGGTATCACTACACAAGTCAATGGTGACATTGGCACCATCGCAACGGGGACTTCCGCGATTACGGGCTTTCACGACGCCTCAAACATCTACACCGAAACGCCCTCCAACATCGGTCTGGTGACTGGCAAGATATTCACCTGCACCAACTCGACCACTGGCACCAATGTCGCCGGCCCAAGCGCCCCTGACTGCGCCGTGGCAACTCAGTCGCGTCTGGATGCGCAAACCGCCTACATCGCTTTGGCAGCCATGCCCGCGGTGGGCCAAAGTGCCGCCCCCGGCGCCAATCTGGCCGGTGTCACGCTGCTGCCAGGTACCTATGTCGCGCCAGGCGGGTCATTCCTGATCGAAGGCGGTGACCTGACCCTGGATGCCCAGGGTGATGCCAATGCCACCTGGGTTTTCAAAATGGCTTCCACACTGACCGTTGGTGGTCCCGGTGCCGCAGCGCCGCAAAGCATCATCCTGGCCGGTGGCGCGTTGGCCAAGAATGTGTTCTGGCAAGTCGGTTCCGCGGCCACCATCAATGCAGGGGGCGGCGGCACCATGGTGGGCACCATCATTGCGCAGGATGGGGTCACCTTCTCGACCGCCGACAACGTGAACATCGTCACCCTGAACGGCCGGGCCCTGTCGTTAGTTGCCTCGGTCACGATGGTCAACACCGTCGTCAACGTGCCAGCCCAATAACAAGGAAAACATCATGACCTACACATCACGCAAATTTGCCCGGATCGCAGGCAAGCTCAGCCTGCTGACACTCGCCCTCATGGCCGCACCGTTTGCCATGGCCCAAGATGCAGGCTGGTACACCGGTGCCAACATTGGCCAGTCCAATGCGACCATTGACAACGCCCGCATCAGCAGTGGCCTGCTCGGCAACGGGCTGACAGCCACGTCGATTGCCAACACCGACCGTGACCGCGGCTTCAAGCTCTTTGGTGGCTACCAGTACAACAAGTACTTAGCGCTCGAAGCGGGTTATTTTGACCTGGGCCAGTTTGGCTTTGTCGCCAACACCAACCCCACTGGCACCTTGAGCGGCAACATCAAGGTCAGGGGCCTGAACCTGGACGCGGTTGGCATGCTGCCGATCACCGACAAGTTTTCGGCCTTTGGCCGCCTTGGTGTGGCCTATGCGCACACCGACGGCAACTTTGCCGGCACCGGCGCCGTGAACGTGCTCAACCCCAGCCCGAACGCGCGCGACACCAACCTCAAGGTCGGCTTGGGTGTGCAATACGCCTTCACCGACGCCTTGAGCCTGCGCGCCGAGATTGAGCGCTACCGCATCAACGACGCCGTGGGCAACAAGGGCGATGTTGACCTGGCCTCTATTGGCCTGGTCTATCGCTTTGGCGGTAAAACACCGACCCCGGTGGCGCAGACCTACATGCCTGCACCTGTGATCGTGGCCCAGGCACCGCCGCCGCCGCCGCCACCACCGGTCTATGTGGCACCACCACCGCCGCCACCAGCGCCGACGCCTGTCCCACAAAAAGTCGCCCTTTCCGCCGACTCGTTGTTTGACTTTGACAGCGCCGCCGTCAAACCAACAGGTCGCGCCGAGCTTGACAAGCTGGTTGCTGACTTGCGCGGGGTTGACTTTGACGTGATCAATGTCACCGGCCACACCGACCGCATTGGTCGCCAGGCCTACAACCAAAAGCTGTCCACCCAACGCGCTGAAGCGGTTGGCAACTACCTGGTGAGTTCCGCGGGCATTCCGGCCAGCAAGATCAACGCCAGGGGTGTCAATGGCTCTGACCCGGTGACCAAGCCGGGGGACTGTGTCGGCACCAAAGTGACCCGAGCCTTGATCGCCTGCTTGCAGCCTGACCGCCGCGTGGACATCGAAGTGACCGGCCAACGTTAACCCTGAGCCGCCTGGCGAGTTCGCCAGGCGGAGGGAGATCTTTTATGCATAGACCCATCACAACGCGTCATGCGTGCTGCACCGCCACGCACAGTGACAGCGCTAAATCAACCCGCGCCGACCTGGCTGCGCTGGGTGAGCACCTGAACGCCTGCCCACAGTTGCACCGGCACTTATTGGCCCTGCATGGTGCGACGGAAGTCATGAAAGGCTTTGTGGCGACACGATTTATGTCGACTTTACTGGTCTTTGTCTTAGTTATTGGTCTCGGCGCTTGGATACTTTGACGCGCCTGACGCAGCCAAAGCTGTGCGCGCTGCTCCCCGATGCGCCAGAACTCTTGTGCCGGCTGCTGGAGCGTTCACGCGGCCCGGTACTGCTGCCCATTCGCGCTGAGATTTTTGGCCCCCAGCGCTTTGCCCAGCATGGTCGCAGTCTGGCGCAAACCCACCGCGCCACGCGTGCCAACACCCTGGTCGGCAACTTTTTTCCCCGCCTCAAAGGCAATCTGGTCAACTTGCGCGAAGCACACCAGTACATCGGTGTGCAAGTCAGTTCCGGCTACGACATCAGTCCGGCAGCCGAATGGCTGCTCGACAATTTCCACCTGATCGAAGCCCAGCTCAACGAGATCAACGCCGGCTTGCCGCGCAGCTACTTCTCCGCCTTGCCCAAGCTGCTCGATGAGCCGCTGGCCGGGTTGCCGCGCGTTTACGGCGTCGCCTGGGCTTTTGTAGCGCACACCGACGGTGCGTTCGATCAAGCCATGTTGGTGAATTTCCTGTGCGCCTACCAAGAGGTGCGCGTACTCAACTTAAGCGAGATGTGGGCGCTGCCCACCACCTTGCGTGTGGTGCTGATCGAAAATTTGCGCCGCCTGGCGGTTCGCATCGCCACCAACAAGGCCGCACGTGAAGTGGCCAACCGCTGCATTGACCAGATCGACGTCCTTCCGCTGAGTACCTTCAAAGCCTTGCTGGATTTGCTCAATGCGCGTGGACTGGGTCGCGCTTTCCTGGTGCAAATGGCCCAGCGCCTGCAAGACCTGCATCCCACCGACGCATCGTCTGAACAGGCCCTGCTTCTGGACTGGATCCATACCGTCTTGCCCGAGCTGGCCGCCATGCAACTCCAGCAAGGCGCTGATCAGGCCGCCGACAACCTCAGCATGAGCAACGCCATCACTGCACTGCGCGCCATTGGTGATGCGGACTGGCCCGAGCTCATCGCCCAAAGCAGCCCCTTGATGCTCTTGATGCTGGGCTTGCCGGTATTTGCAGCAGAAGACGTCACCACCCGCGACCAGACCCTGCACGCGATTGAGCGGCTGGCCAAACGCAGCCACCAGTCTGAAGTAACCGTGGCGCGCAAGTTGCTGGAATTGATGGCCACGACCACTGACGCCGCCAGTTCAGCCACGGCGCACTGGCTGCGCGGCACCGGACGGTCAGCACTCTGGACGGCCTTGGGCTTGCCGGCAAGCCGGGCCATCAACTGGTCCTTCTGGACCACTCGTCTGACCTTGCCAGCCTATCTGGGTGTCTTTTTTTGCAGCGTCATGTCCTTGTTATGGCTGTTGCAGCGCCACAGCACCGAACATTCCGTCGGCTTGACCTGGCTGGTAATGGCGCTGGCGCTGTTTCCCGCTTCCGAGGCGGTCATTGCCCTCATCCACCGGCTCATCAGCGAATCACTGAAACCACGGCACTTGCCGCGGCTGGCGTTTACCAAAGGCATCCCGCCCGAACACGCTGTCATGGTGGTGATTCCCGGCATGCTCACCAGCACGGCGTCTGCCCTGGCCTTGGTGAATCGGCTGGAACTGCATTACCTGGCCAACCCGGAGCCTCACGCCCAGTTTGCCCTGCTCACCGACTGGGCTGACGCCAACACCGTTGACACCGCCACCGACGCAGCTTGCCTTGCGAGCGCCACCCAGGGCATCCGGGGGCTCAATGCTCGTCACCCCAGAACAGCGCTTGACACCAACACCGCACCGCGCTTCATCCTGTTGCACCGGGCGCGGCTTTACAGCCCCAGCGAGCAGACTTGGATTGGTTGGGAACGCAAACGCGGCAAGCTGGAATTGCTCATTGGGGCCCTGGCACAAGGCAGCAGTGGCGTCTTTCTGGACCTGGGCGAAGACTCGCGCATGGCGACCGGCCTGCCTTACATCGTCACCCTCGACAGCGACACCCAACTGCCGCCCGGCAAGCTGCGCGAATTGGTCGGCGTGGCCGCCCACCCGCACAACCTGCCGCGGCTCGATGACAGCGGCCGCCAGGTGGTGGCGGGTTATGGCATCCTGCAACCCCGAGTGGCCACACCCCTGCCGGCGGTCAAGGAATTTACCCTTTACCACTGGCTGTTTGCCGGTCAGTGCGGCATCGATCCCTACAGTGCCGCCAGCTCGGAAATTTACCAGGATGTGTTTGCCGAGGGCACCTTCACTGGCAAGGGCCTGCTCAACGTACAGGCAGTGCATGCGGTGCTGTCGACGAGGCTGCCCGAGGGCCAGGTGCTCAGCCATGACCTGCTGGAGGGCGCCATCGCGCGCTGCGCCGCGGTGAGCGACATCATGGTGATTGAAGAAGCCCCCTTCCATGCCGATGTGGCCGCCTCACGGGTGCACCGCTGGACACGTGGCGACTGGCAACTGTTGCCATTCTTGCTGGCCCCCGCAGGTTACGGCCTGAGCGCCATCAACCGCTGGAAAATGCTGGACAACCTGCGTCGCTCGCTGGTGGCACCCATGTCTTTGGGATTGTTGCTGGTCAGCCTGGCCGGACTGGTGCTGTCGCCGTGGCTGGCCCTGTGCCTGGTGCTGGCGGCATTTTCTGCCGGGCCCCTGATGGGCGCTCTGGCCGGGCTTGCGCCCAGTCGCGACGACCGGGCCATGAGCCACTTTTACCGCGCTGCCCTGATCGACCTGGCACGCGCCTTGTGTGGCGGCCTGTGGCTGTTGGCGCAGTTGCTGCAGCAATCGCTGCTGGCCCTGGATGCCGTCGGGCGTGCGCTGTACCGCCTGACGTTCAGCCGCCGCCACCTGCTGCAATGGACCACGGCAGAAGTCGCGCAGGCGCAGGCCAAAACCACGCTGTCAGCCGTGCTGCGGCAACACCGAACCGAACCACTGGTGGCGCTGCTGCTGTGGGCGACCTTGCTGTGGGTCGGCTCGCCCACGCCCTGGCTGGCCAGCAGCTTGTGCCTGCTGTGGGCGGCTTCTCCGCTGTGGACCTGGCTGGTCAGCCGAACCACCCCGGTCGAGGCGCAAGCCCAGCTCATGAAGCCGGAGCAAGCCTACCTGGCAGGCATTGCACGCGACACCTGGCGCTATTTTGAACGCTGCGTCGGTCCCGACGACCGCCACCTGCCGCCCGACAACCTGCAGACCTCGCCTTTTGATATGGTGGCGCACCGCACCTCGCCCACCAACATCGGGCTTTACCTGCTGAGTGTGGTCTGCGCCCGCCAGTTCGGCTGGATCGGCACACACGAGGTGTTGACCCGACTGGAGGCCACGCTGGCCACACTGCTCACGCTGGAGCGCCATCGGGGCCACTTTCTGAACTGGTACGACACCCAAAACGGCCAGCCGCTGTTGCCCAGCTACGTGTCAACCGTGGACAGCGGCAACCTCAGTGGCCACTTGTTGGCCGTCGCCGAGGCTTGCCGCGAGCTGGCCCTTGACCCCTTTGACGACCGCGCCGCGGTGTGTGCCATCGAAGCCTCCAGACAACGGCTTGCACCCTTGCTGAAAATGCGCGCCACACTGACTTTGCTGCAACGCGCGGAACTCAGGTGGTTGCTGCAGGACCACCGCGCAACCCTGGTGTCGGCCCGACGGGACCAACAGGAAAACCGGTCCGCCAGCACGGACACGCCCAACACCAGCCAGCGCCTGCAAACCTTGGCCAGCACGCTTGAACAACTGGCCTGGCAGCCAGATTTCAGCTTTCTCTACAGTACCCGGCGACACCTGTTCCACATTGGCTACCGGGTGGCAGAACAACAGCGTGACGCCGGTTTTTATGACTTGTTGGCCTCGGAATCCCGCCTGACCAGCCTGCTGGCCATTGCCAAGGGCGATGTGCCGGTGCGCCACTGGGGGGCATTGGGCCGGCCTTTTCTTGCGGTCGGCAGCGCTGCCGGGCTGCGTTCATGGACCGGTTCCATGTTCGAGTACCTGATGCCCGGTGCCGTGCTGAACGAGCCCTATGGCAGTGTGCTGCATGAGGCCAGCCACGCCGCCTTGCGTGAGCACATTGTCTATGCCAAGTCGCAGGGTGTGCCCTGGGGCATTTCCGAGTCGGCCTATGCGGCCAGCGATGCCACGCTGGCCTACCAGTACGCGCCGCACGGCGTACCCAGGCTGGCGCTACGCCGCACGCCGGCGGATGAGCTGGTGATCGCGCCCTACGCCACCGCACTGGCGGCCCAGGTCTCGCCCCACTGCGCCAGCCTGAACTTTAAAACCCTGGAAGGGCTGCAAGCACGCGGGCGCTATGGTTTTATTGAGGCCCTGGACTACTCGAGCGCCGTACGCACCGGCAGCGATGCCGCGACCCCCGTTGAGACTTTCATGGCGCACCACCAGGGCATGAGCATCGTGGCACTGGCCAATGTGCTGCTGCAGGGCTGCGCGCAGCGCTGGGGCATGGCCAATGCCCATGTGCAAGCTGTGTCATCCCTGCTGCACGAACGGGTGCCGCGTGAGATCCCGGTGTTGCAAGCCCTGCCCCTGGCAACACAAACACCATTGGAACGCCGACGCGTGCCAAGCATGTTACGGGCCTTGTCGCCAAGCGACAGTGCGATCGAGCCCACCCAGGTGTTGTCGAACGGGCGTTACAGCGTGCTGCTCAGAGCCAACGGCGCTGGCAGCAGCCGCTGGGGCCAGACCGGCATCAGCCGCTGGCGCGACGATGGGCTGCGCGATACGCATGGCAGCTTTTTTTACCTGCGTTGGGCCGGTCAACCGCAGGCGTTCTCCACCACCCAGCACCCGGCACCCGACCCCGCCGCCAGCTACCACAGCATGTTTCATGCTGACCGGGTGTGTTTTGACGCCCATTGGTCGGTCCTGCAGGCCCACACCACGGTGTGGATCAGTCCGGAAGATGACATTGAGTTCAGGCAGGTGGAGCTCAGCAACCTGAGCGATCACACACTCGAAGTTGAGCTCATGTCGGCTTTTGACGTCACGCTGTCCGACCCGCGCGCCGACGAAGCGCATCCCGCCTTTACCAACCTGTTTGTCACCGCCCAATGGCTGGCCGCGCACCAAGCCCTGTGGTTTGAGCGCAAACCCCGCCTGCCCAGTGAGGAGGGTCTGAAAATGGCCCACTTTCTGACCGACACCAACATCCCCCTGACCCGGATTCGCATCGCCACTGACCGCCAGCTTTGGCGCGGGCGCAACCAGGGCTCAAGTCAGCTGCTGGCCCAGTGCGAACCGGCGCCCGAACATTCTGATGACCTGCCCAGCCCATTGGACACCGGCCTGGACCCGGTCTGCGCCATCGCCGTGACGCTGGTTCTCGCGCCGCACAGCAAAGCCCGTCTGAGCTTCGCCACCGCCGCCTCATTGAGCAGCCCCACCCTGCAGGCCGTGGTCGACAAGTACCGCCAGGGTGCCAACGTGCATCGGGCGTCGCTGATGTCCGCCACCCTGACCAGCATCCGCTTGCGGGCATTACGCATCAGCCCCGAGAGCTTTACCGCGATGCAAACGCTCACCTCCATGCTGGTGCATAGCCTGACCCGGGTGCAGGCGCGGCGCGTGCGCCCGGAGAACAGCAGCAACGCGGTCTGCGACCGTCGGCTGCTCTGGCGCCTGGGCATCTCGGGCGACCGCCCCGTCATTTTGGTTCTGGCCGGCATGCCCCAAGGCATGGGCCTGTTGCGAGCCTTGGCGCAGGCACTGAGCCTGTGGTCATGGAGTCGCCTGGCCTGCGACCTGGTGGTGGTCAACACCGAGCTCGATTCCTACCTGATGCCGCTCCAGCACGAACTGGCTGCCCTGCGCGACCGCCACAACACCGACAGCGGTGCCAACGGGGACCCGTCGAGCACCGGCTTTTTCCTGATCAGGGCCAATGAACTCAGCCACACCGAGCTGAGCACGCTGCACAGCCTGGCCCGGGTCTTGTTACAAGCCGATGGTCGGCCGCTGGCCTTTCATGTGCAGGAGCTCAACCGCCTGCACGAACAGGATCAGTTGGCACGGCAAGAAACATCTACCGCAGTGCTGCTTTTGCCCCGCGGCCAAACCCCGGCCAACACCCCCTCGCAGGGTGAATTTGCCGCCAGCACTGGCGAATTCAGCTTTGACGTCAGTGCCAGTGAGCGACCCGCACGACCTTGGATCAATGTGCTGGCCAACCCCGGCTTTGGCGCCCATATTTCCGAGGCCGGTGGCGGCTACACCTGGGCCGTCAACAGCCGCCTCAACCAGCTGACCGCCTGGTCCAATGACCCGGTGGGTGATCCCGTGTCTGAATGGTTTTTGCTACAAGACCGCAGAACCCTGGCGCTTTGGCAACTCACCCCGTCAGCCAGTACCGACACCGGGCTACGCTTTCACGTGACGCACGGCCAGGGTTACACCACCATCAGCCACCAGCGTGAGGCCATTGACATCAGCCTCACCTGGTGTGTAGACCCTCAAACCCGTGTCAAACAGATGACGCTGACGCTGGTGAACCACGGGGCAAAAACCCGTCACCTGCGCGTCATTGGCATGGTGGAATGGCTGATGGGCGCCAACCGCAGCGACCGTGGCACGGTGCGCACCGCCGTATTTCACCAGTTCCAGCCCACGCAACAACAAAAACTGACGGCCTTGCTGAGCACCCAGCGCGAGGCGATGGCCGGTTTTGGTGGCGGCACCGCATTTTTTGCCATGACCCATGCCGAAGATGAGCCTGAGGACTGGACCTGCGACCGCCGCGAGTGCTTCGATGCGCGCGGGCGCCTGGTCATGCCTGATTATTTTGGTCAAGCCAGCGGTGACGGCCTGGACCCCTGTGCTGCCTTGTCAACCCAACTGAACGTCGCCAGTGGGCAAGAGGTGACACACAGCTTTTTTCTGGGCTATGCCGACAGCGCCGAGGCTGCCCGCCAGTTGGCCACACTGGCCACCCAGACACCGGCCCCGCAGCGCCTGGAACAGGTACGCCAGCACTGGCAGGCTTTGCTGGGCAACACCACCGTCAAGACCCCTGACCCACTGTTCGACGCCATGGTCAACCACTGGCTGCTGTACCAAACAGTGGCTTGCCGACTGTGGGCCAAGGCCGGTTTTTACCAGGCGGGCGGGGCCACCGGTTTTCGCGACCAGTTGCAGGATGCCATGGCCCTGACCTGGGTGGCACCCGGCATGTTGCGGGCACAAATCGTGTTGTGCGCTTCGCGCCAGTTTGTTCCCGGCGATGTCCAGCATTGGTGGCACGCGCCGCTGGGCAATGGCGTTCGCACCCATTTCTCTGACGACCTGCTGTGGCTGGCGCACGCCTGTATGCACTACCTGCGCGCCACCGGCGACACCACCTTGCTCGATGAACAGGTGGCGTTTCTGGAAGGCCCCGAGATTGCAGCCGGGGCCGAGGATGCCTACTACACCCCCACCGTCAGCGTGCAACAGGCGTCGGTCTTTGACCATGCAGCCAGGGCCATCGACCGCAGCCTGCAAGTGGGCATCCATGGCCTGCCGCTGATGGGCAGCGGCGACTGGAACGACGGCATGAACCGGGTCGGCATCGAAGGCCGGGGCGAATCGGTCTGGTTGGGCTGGTTTTTATGTCGCCTGGTGGCTGACTTTGCGCCCTTGGCCTACCAGCGCGGTGAACACGAACGGGCGCAGCGTTGGCAAAACGCCGCCACTGGCTGGCAGGCCGCCTTGAACGGCCCGGCCTGGGACGGCCAATGGTTCAAACGCGCCTATTTTGACGACGGCGAAACGCTGGGTTCGCAGCACAACCCGGAGGCACAAATTGACCTGATTGCGCAAGCCTGGTCGGTGTTGTCCCATGGCACACCACTGGCGCGACAGGAGCTGGCGATGGCCGCCGTGGAGGCCCATCTGGTCGACGCTGATGCGGGCTTGATCAAACTGCTGGACCCGCCCCTGGTCCATGCCGTGCCCAGCGCTGGCTACATCCAGGCCTACCCGCCGGGCATCCGCGAAAACGGCGGCCAGTACTCCCATGCGGGCGTTTGGGCCCTGATGGCGCAAGCTGAATTGGCCAAACAAACTGCCAGCGCGGGTGTGGCGGGCACACCAGGCGCAGCCGTTAACACTGGTAATGCTGGCGACAGGATCTACCGCTACTTCACTTACCTGAGCCCGGCGCACCGCGCCAGCCACCCCACCCGGGGTCCGGCCTATGGCATTGAGCCCTATGTCATGGCCGGCGACATCTACAGCCAGCCGCCTTATGTGGGACGTGGCGGCTGGAGCTGGTACACGGGCGCTGCCGCCTGGCTGCACCGCGCCGCCATCGAGTCGGTGTTTGGCTTGCGTCAGCGTTCCCAAAGCCTCAGCTTCACACCCTGCCTGCCCTCGCACTGGAGCCAAGCCGAATTGACGCTGGTCCGTGAGCAGTGCAGCATGCGCTTCATCATGATCCGCGCCAGCACCGCGGACGCGCTGCAAGCCGTCGCTGTACCGGGCGCGCACTTGCTGCAAGTCGGCGAAAACCTGCACTGGTTCAACTTGACCGGGTCCAGTTGTTTTGTGATTCCCCTGCCACCAGATACAAGGCCACCGACGCCTTAGTTTTTGGTCGCCAGATGGAGACCAAACCAGGCTACCGCCTGACTGGCCACTTGCGCCAGCGTACCATGCTCCTCGAATAAATGGGTGGCACCAGGCACAACGCTGAGCTTCTTGGTGCATGACAACAAGGCATAGGCAGACTGATTGAGTTTGAGCACATCGGTGTCGCACCCGCCCACCAACAACAAGGTGGGAGCCTGAACCTTGACCAGATCATCCTGCCCGGCAAGGTCTGGTCGGCCGCCGCGCGACACCACGGCCCGGACGCCGTCCCCCATGGCGGCGGCAGCCCGCAAGGCCGCTGCCGCGCCGGTGCTGGCGCCAAAGTAGCCCATCGGGAGCTGGGTCGCCTGCGGATAGCCCCGTGCCCATTGCGTCGTTAACAACAAACGCCAGGTCAAGAGCTCAATGTCAAAACGCCTCTGGTAGTCATCGTCTTCAACCGGCGTCAGCAGGTTCATCAGCAGCGTCGCCATGCCATTTTCACGCAGCACCCGGGCGACAAAATTGTTGCGCGGGCTGTGTCGGCTGCTGCCACTGCCATGGGCAAACAACACCAGGCCCGACGGCTTGGCGGGAAGTTCCAGCATGCCTTCAATCAAGACATGGTTCACCGGTATACGTACCAGTTGCGAGCGCTCGGTTGGATGAATCGACTGCATTAAAGACTCCAGTGACACACCAGCTTAGTCCACCCGTGTGCTGCTTACCTTGTGAGTTATCAAAACTTGTGCACAAAAAATACACCCGAGCTGCCCACTTTTTCTTAGGTGCGCCAGCGCACCGACGCAGCAGCGGCCAACTTTTAAAGTCCAACCATCGACTGGGACCAGCCCAGCGTTTCGCCCAGAGGTGGTGGGGCTTACACCATCAATACCCCATGGAGATTTATTATGCAAATTCGAACCGCTCTCGTCGCCGCCATGATGGCCGCCGCCCTGCTCACAACCGCCGGTTGTGCTGTTGGCCGCGGCCAGGAAACTGTTGGCGCTTATGTAGATGATGCAGGCATCACCACCCTGATCAAGGCCCGCATGGCTGAAAGCAAGCTGGTCAGCGCCTCGTCCATCAGTGTCGAAACCCTCAATGGCACCGTGATGCTGTCGGGTTTTGCCAAAAGCCTCACAGAAAAAAGCGCCGCTGAAAACATTGCCCGCGGTGTCAACAACGTGAAGTCCGTCAAAAACGAAATCGCCGTCCGTCCTTGAGCCTGATCCAGGCACAAGACTGAACTTTTTCAACACACCGTAAAGGACACACCATGAACTGGGATCAAATTGCCGGGAACTGGAAACAAGTGACCGGCCACGCCAAAGAACAGTGGGGCAAGCTGACTGACGACGACTTTGATGTCGTCGCTGGTCGCCGCGACCAACTGGCTGGCAAAATTCAGGAACGCTACGGCGTTGCAAAAGATGAAGCTGAGCGACAAGTCGCTGAATGGGAACGCAAGGCCACCGATGCGTGGTTTCCCAAGAAATAGCGGTGAAATTAACCTGCGCCTGAGCTTGACCAAAAAGCTTGTCGCCCCGGATTCGCCTATCGGATCACGGGGCTTCTTTATGGCAAAAACTTTTTAGTGGTTTTGACCGTCTTTGCCGTTGTTGCGACGACCGTTGTCGTGTTTGGGTTTTTTTAGTTTTTCATACTTGACGGGCTTCGCCTCCGGGCTGCGATCCCAGCGACCCGGCTGGCGCACATAAGACCCACCTTGCTCCACCCAGCGATCAGGCACCCAGAGGTAACCGTCGCGCTGCGCGATGGTGCGCCCGCGCACCCAGATATGGCGGTCGTGGTTCCAGGCCCAGTAGCCCGGGGCCCAGGCGTAGCCGGGTTGCATCACGGGTGCCGCTTCATGCAGCGGCGCGGGCGGTGCCACCACAATATTGAAACTGATCTGGGCAAAGGCGCTGGTGCCAGCCACCAGCGCCAGGGACAGCACCAAAGACCGAAGCAGGTTTGTGTGTTTCATTGAAATTTTCTCCAGGGTTAAAAAGACATCATCGTGCCTTGGCGCGGTCGGGTCGGTGCGTCAGCGCACTGACTTGGACGCCCGACCCCGGTAGCCTTGGCACCTGATGTCAAACTTTGCGCCTTTACTGATGCCCAAGCCACCCATGTCCCTGCTGCGAATTCTCAAATGGACAGCCAGTGTGCTGCTGGCGCTGGTCATCGCGGCGTTTATTTTCATCGCCCTGTTCGGCTGGAACTGGTTGCGGGCGCCGCTGGAGCGGCAAACACTGGCCCAAACCGGCCGCGTACTGCTCATCCAGGGTGACCTGACGGTGCACCTGGGTTGGCCCTGGCCGCGCCTGCAAGCGCGCCGGGTCACTTTTGCCAACCCGGCCTGGGCGACCCAAGCCAACATGCTCAAAGCCGACGAAGTCGCCTTGTCCATCCACCTGCCACAATTACTGGCACAACGGCTGGTGGTGTCGGACCTGCACCTGGTCAAACCCATTGTTTTTCTGGAACGCCACCGCGATGGCCGCAAAACCTGGCTGCTTGACCGCAACCAGCAAGACGACAGCGCCCGCATCGACATCGACCGCCTCACACTCGACCAGGGTGTCATTGGTTTTGAAGACGTGGCAAGCCAGACCAGTCTGCACGCAGAGCTCGCCAGCCTGACCAAACCAGCCGACGACACACCGACGCCCGGCGTCTCTTTCAGCGCCAAAGGCAAATACAACGGGCTGCCACTCATCGCCAAAGGCACGGGCGATTCGGTACTGGCCCTGCGCGATGACAGCACACCTTATGGCCTGAGCCTGGAGGCCACGGCGGGGGACACTCACGTTAAGGCGCAGGGGCACATCACCAGCCTGGTCAAGTTCTCAAGTATCGACATGCAATTGAGCCTAAGCGGCGACAACCTGAACCAGCTTTTCACCCTGACCGGCATCGCCCTGCCCGCCACCCGCGACTTTGTTGCGCAAGGGCATCTGCTGCGCAGAGGCAACACGCTGCGCTACGAAGCATTCTCGGGACGCGTGGGCGCCAGCGACCTGGCGGGCTGGTGGCAAGTCGAGACCGGCGGTAAACGACCGTTGTTGACGGCTGATCTGGTGTCTACCCGGCTCACGCTGGACGACCTGGGTCCGGTCATTGGCGCCCGTCCGGGCAAATTAAAAGCAGCGGTCAAGGCTGTTGCGCAAACCGGGGAGGCCGGGGCGGTCACCCCCGCGTCAAAACGGGTCATGCCGGATTTGCCTTTCAAATTTGCCAATTGGGACAGCTTGGATGCCGAGGTCAAATTCAGCGCCAAGTCCATCCGCCAGGCCAGCTACATGCCGCTGGAGGCGCTCAGCGCCCAGTTGCGGCTGAAGGACTCGGTGCTCACACTGAGCCCGTTGCGCTTTGGCGTGGCCGGTGGCCAGCTTGATGCGGTCATCACGCTGGATGGCCGCCACAACCCGATTCAGGCCAAGGCCCAAGTACAGCTCAAACGGCTGGCGTTGGCCAAATTGCTGCCCGCCGACCAAAAAGCCAAAGCCAGCGTCAGCCAGATCGGGGGCCACATCAAGCTTGCTGGCAGCGGCAACTCGGTCGGCACCATGCTGGCCCATGCCGATGGCACGGTCGCGCTGCTGGTGTCGGGCGGCGAGATCAGCCAGATGGCGATGGAAAAAGCCGGCTTGCACCTGTGGGAAATTTTTCGGCTGACGCTCACCGGCGACAAACAAATCAAGCTGCGCTGTGCCGTGGCCAACTTTGATGTCAAGGCCGGTGACATGCGCGCCAACACCTTGCTGCTCGACACCGAAGTGACCACACTCTTGGGCAGCGGCCACATCGACCTGGCGCAGGAAAAGCTGGACCTGACCCTGACCCAAAAAACCAAAAACACCAGCCCGCTGTCGCTGCGCAGCCCGATCCACATCAGTGGCAATTTCGCCAAGCCCATCATCCGGGTCGACCAAACCCGTGTCGCCGCGCGTGCCCTGGGTGCGCTGGCGCTGGGCGTGATCAACCCGCTGCTGGCCCTGATCCCGTTGGTCGATGCCGGACCCGGCCAGGACAGTGATTGTGTGCAATGGTTGCAGGGGAAAAAATGATGCTGAAAATTCTCAATCAACTGTTGCTGGTGATGCTGACGGGTTTGGGCGCGGCGGGCTGTGCCACCTTGCCCGACACCGACGCCCTGATTGCGCACCACAGTGCGCAAGAGGCCAGCTTTGAGACCGCACGCGGCCCGGTTTCAGCCAAGCGCAATGCCGCCATCCTGGCCGGATTGCAACGCAAGTCGGGCGACCTGGACATCCTGGACAAACAAATGGCGCTAGAGCAGGCCATCAGCGACAGCCCGCTGGTACTGGGCAACAAGGTCAGCCTGCTGCAAGACGGCGCCGCCACTTACGCGGCCATGTTTGGCGCCATCCGTCAGGCCAAGGACCACATCAACCTGGAAACCTACATCATCGAAGACGACGCCACCGGCGACGACTTTGCCACCCTGCTGCTGGCCGCCCAGGCGCGTGGTGTGCAGGTGAACCTGATCTATGACAGCGTGGGCGGCATCAACACCCCCAAGGCGTTTTTCGAGCGTCTCTCCAAGGCCGGTATTGCCGTGCTGGAGTTCAACCCGATCAACCCTTTGAGCGCCAAGGGGCCGTGGCAAATCTACAACAGGGACCACCGAAAACTGCTCATCGTCGACGGCCGCTCGGTCATTCTGGGCGGCATCAACATCAGCAATGTCTATGGCTCGGGCTCGGTGCTCAAGCGCGCCCCCAAGCCTCCGCCTAAAGGCGTGATGTGGCGCGACACCGACCTGAAGATTGAGGGCCCGGTGGTGGCCGAGTTCCAGAAACTGTTCCTGCAGACCTGGGAAAAACAGAAGGCACCCGCGCTGGCCGCCAAGGCCTTTTTCCCCAAACTCACAGCACAGGGCAAGGACATCGTACGCGCCATTGGCAGCACGCCCGACGACCCCTACAGCCTGATCTATCTGACCCTGATCTCGGCCATCGGCAATGCCGAAAAGACAGTCCACCTGACCAACGCCTACTTTGTGCCCGACCCGCAACTGCTCAAAGCACTCACTGACGCGGCGGCGCGCGGGGTGCAAGTGCAATTGATCCTGCCCAGCCAATCCGACTCCGAGCTGGTATTTCACGCCGGGCGCGCCCATTACGCCGAGCTGCTGGCCGGTGGCGTGCAGATTTACGAGCGCCAGGGTGCCCTGCTGCACGCCAAGACCGCCGTGATTGACGGCGTCTGGTCCACCGTGGGCTCGACCAATCTGGACTGGCGCAGCTTTCTGGACAACGACGAGGTCAACGCCGTGGTGCTGGGGCGTGAATTTGCCACCCAAATGCAGGCCATGCACCAGCAGGACCTGGACGCCTCACAGCGCATCAGCACACAAGCCTGGGCTGATCGCCCCTTCAAATTCAAGCTCAAGGAGTGGCTGGCGCAGCACTGGGGGCGCTTGCTGTAGCGTGGCAAGTCAGGTTTGCGCAAATGCCAGGTAGTCCGTCAACCTTCTGCCCTGCAGTGGTGTTCGTGGCGGGTCGCGATAGTGATCTCGGCGCCTTTGACGTTCATGATGCGGTTCTTCATGCAAGCCCCCTTATCGGAGCTGCCATGATAGCCGTCAACGACGGCGTTTCAGTGTTTTGAAAGCGCTTGGCCAGCCAAAAACCCGGCCAACTGGTCCACCACCTTTTGCACCGCGCGGTTGGCGGCCAGCACACCGCCATAGGCATCTTCCGAGTCGGCGGGCTCGATTGCCTCAAACTCCTGCCAAGCCAGCACCCGGCGGGTTTTGTCGTCCACCAGGGTGGCGCGCAGGGTCA
The DNA here is from genome assembly GCA_001771065.1 of Burkholderiales bacterium RIFOXYD12_FULL_59_19. Classification (GTDB taxonomy): domain Bacteria; phylum Pseudomonadota; class Gammaproteobacteria; order Burkholderiales; family Burkholderiaceae_C; genus Rhodoferax. Next base: position 39,099 of record MESQ01000077.1, read on the forward strand.
GGCTCACCTGACTCGGGTGGGTCAAAAATTCGTGTTGCAGGCGGATGATGTCGGTGTCCAGGCGCAGCTCGCCCGAGGCTGCACCCGGCATCAGCACCACGGCGCGAAAAGCCCCGGTTTTATTGATCGCAGTGACCAGCAGCGGCCCCAGCAGGCGCGCAGGTGGGTCCACCCATTGGCTCAGTGCAAAGTACTCGAGCTTGTGGGGTTCGCGCAGGTAGATGATGCGTGGGCTGTCAAAACCGGAGGCGGCGTGTGGCGGGTTGATCAGCAAAGTGGGCGCCTTGGACGCGGTGATTGCCGCAATGGGCAAAGCCTTATCAACGGCAGACGCTGACTGCGGCGGGCTACCCAGTGCGTAATAGGTCGTCGCCGGGGTGCTCTCTGGGCGCAAGGCGCTGCAGGCGCTTAGCATCACCAAAGACACGGCCATGACGGCAAGGCGCAACAAGGACCGGCGGCCGGATCCTGAACCCTGTAGGGCGGGCTTCAGCCCGCCAGGTCGACTGAAGTCGACCCCACAAAAGGCCAAGCCAACGCGCGATGACCACACGCTGTGTAATACACTCATGGTGACACTCCTTTTTCGCCGGGACCACCGGGCACCGGTTGACGGCCAAAAATCAGTCCGCGTGGGTCGCGCTCGGTCTGGTCACTCAAGCGCCGCAGTGAGGTGGTCAAGGCGCTCAAGTCGCCCAGCAGGCGTTCCAGTTCAGGCAGGGTTTCCACGCTGAAACGTTTCACGTCAGCGCCCATGGCATCCACGGTGCTGCCGGTTTTGATACTGGTGTTCGCTACTTCCACACCCATTTTTTCAAGTGCATCGGCACTGCGCCCGATGCGCGCCAGCACCGGTGCCAGGTCGGCGGTAAGCTTGGCCGTGTTGTCAAAGGTTTTGGCGGCCTGGGTCAGCCCCTTGTCAATGTCAACCCTGCGCGCCGCCACCGTATGTGCCACGGCTGCCAGGTCAGCCAGCGCGCTTTTGAATGCGGCCTGGTTTTCCGGGCCAAGCAGGCTGTTGATGCCATCCGAGGTGCTGTCGAGTTTGCTCAGCACGCTGGTAAGGATGTATTCGAGCCGGGTGGACAGTGACGGTTTGGTGCGAATCTCAGGGTAGAGGCTGCCAGGCTTGGCCTGCAAGACCGGCGAGTTTGCCGCGCCGCCGCTGAGTTCCACGTAGGCAATGCCGGTCAGCCCCTGGGTTTTTAATACCGCCACGGTGTCCTCGCGGATGGGCGCGCCATATTCAATGGCAAACAGCAACCTGACCTGCTGCGGGTTGGCGATGTCGAGCGCAATGTCCTGCACTTTGCCCACGTCCACGCCGTTGTATTTCACTGGCGCATTCAAATTAAGCCCCGCCACCGATTCGCCCATCACGGCCAGGTAAAGGTCGTATTTTTTCTGCCAGGAGCCGCCCGAGGCCAGCCACAACACGCCGGCAATCAGCGCAGCGCCCAACGTCAGCACAAAGGCGCCGACCAGGGTGTAGTTCACTTTGGTTTCGATGATGGCTCCTTGGGTTGGGCTGGACGGAACGACGCAGGCTGGGCTGCGCGACCGCGTGCGCCTTCAAAAAATGGCCGGATCGTCGGCTGCTCCATCTGTGCGAGCTCAGTCATGGAACCCACACCCTGTACCGTGCCATCGCCCAGCACGGCCACCCGGTCAGCAACTTGCCACAGCAGGTCCAGGTCGTGTGAGATCATGACAATGGTGAGCCCAAACAGCTCACGCAGGTGCAGCACCAGTTCATCCACACCCGCCGCGCTTTCAGGGTCGAGCCCGGCGGTGGGTTCGTCCAGAAACAGCAGCTCCGGGTCCAGCGCCAGCGCCCGCGCCAGCGAGGCACGTTTCATCATGCCGCCACTCAGTTGCGCCGGAAACTGGGCACCCACTTCGGGCTTGAGGCCGGTCATGTGCAGCTTCCAGGCGGCAATTTCGTCAATCAGCTTGTTGCCCAGTTGGGTATGTTCTCGCAGCGGCAGGCCGATGTTTTCCAGTACAGTGAGGGAGCCAAACAGACCGCCATGCTGGAACATCACGCCCCAACGCAGGCGCAAGGCCAGCGCCGCCTCGGGCGACAGGTGTTGCAGGTCGACCCCCAGCACCTTGACGCTGCCGGCATCGGGGCAGTGCAACAGGATCATCTCGCGCAACAGCGTCGATTTACCCGAACCACTGCCACCAATGATGGCAAAGACCTCGGCGCGGCGGACCTGCAAATTGAGGTTCTGATGCACCACATGCGCGCCAAAGCGGGTCACCACCTCACGCAGGTCGATGACGATGTCGTGGTCTGTGGCTGTAGCGCTCATATCACATGTCCAGCAGGCTGAAAGCGACCGAAAACAGCGCATCGGCCACGATCACCAGAAAAATCGACTGCACCACACTCCGGGTGGTCTGCCGACCCACGCTGTCGGCCCCGCCCTGGGTGCGAAAGCCCTGGAAACAACCCACCACCACAATGATGGTGGCAAACACCGGCGCCTTGCCAATGCCCACCAGGTACGAGGTGATGCTGACGGCCTTCACCAGCCGGTCCAGAAACTCACCAAAACCCACCCCCAACTGCGTCTTGGCCATCACCATGCCACCCAAAATTCCCATGGCGTCGGCGAACACGGTGAGCAGCGGCAGCGCAATCACCAGCGCCAACATCTTGGGCAACACCAGCAATTCCTGGGGTGACAGGCCCAGGGTGCGCATGGCATCGATCTCTTCAGTCACCGCCATGGTGCCGATTTGCGCGGCATAGGCCGAGCCGGAACGCCCGGCCACGATGATGGCGGTGATCAGCGGGGCAAACTCGCGCAGCATCGACAAACCCACCAGATCGGCCACAAAAATATTGGCGCCGTATTGCCGCAATTGGTCGGCGCCCTGGTAAGCCACCACCACGCCCAGCAAGAACGACAGCAGGCCCACAATGGCCAGCGCATCAAAACCGGCACTGCGCAGGTTGAACAGCACCGCCCGCCAGCGGATGCGCGACGGGTGCTGCAGCCACACAACCAGCGCCTGAGCGCTCTCACCCACGAAGCTCAGCATGGCGAGGAACTGCGCCAACGCACTGACCGCGCCGCGGCCGGTGTTTTCCCAAACCGATGGCGCAGCCAGTACGGCGGGCACGGCCTCATGGGCTTGCGCCATGGCATGCTGGCGCACGCTCTCCAGCAGTGCGGAAAATTCGGTGGGCAAACCACGCAGACTCAGCATGGCCCCGTCGCCACGCGGCCCGGCCAGCAAGGTGTGCAACGCCCAGGCCCCGGCGGTGTCCAATGCTTCGATACCCGAGGCATCCACCGCCAACAGCGCTTGCGCGGTGGCAGGACGCAACACCAAGTCTTGCGCATGTGCACCCAGGCCGAGCGCCGTCCAACAGCCCGACAGTGTGATGATTTGCGGGGTGGTTTGGGAGACGGCTGCAGGCGCCACCGAAGGGGTTTTCATGAAGCTGCCAAGGCTAAGACGGGGGCCGACGCGGGTCTGTGTGTTGTCGCACAGATAAAAGCAATCAATGCAGCGACAGTGGCATCTAGTTCAACCCTTTATCAATTGGAGTAAAAATGACAAGAAATCCGCTTGGCCTGCGCATTGCAGGCATCACTTTGGCCGGGGTAATGGCGCTTTATATGGCGGGTTGCAGCAAGGTTGAAGAACCCGCCAGAGCACCAGCGGCCAACACCACCATCGGCACTGAAATTGACGACAGCCTGCTCACCACCCGGGTCAAGGCGGCGCTGCTGGACAACATCGACATCAAAAGCTTCGACCTCAAAGTGGAAACCCGCAAGGGCGACGTGATGCTGAGCGGTTTTGTCGATAACCAAGACCAGATTGACCATGCGCTGGCCATTGCCCGCAGCGTGCCCGGCGTGGTCACGGTCAACAATGGCGTCAGCCTCAAGGGCGCACCCACCACCATCGGCACCAAGATTGACGACGTCGTCATCACCGCCCAGGTCAAGGCCGCCCTGATGGTTGACGACAGCGTCAAAAGCGCCGACATTGCTGCCGTCACGCGGGACGGCATGGTCCAGCTCAGTGGCTTTGTCAACAACCAGGAGCAAATTGATCGTGCCCTGGAAGTGGCTCGCACCATCAAAGGTGTGAGCGGTGTCAACAATCAAATGACGATCAAGAAATAACGGGAGTAAGAAATGAAAACATTGAACAGATTGACGGCGTCTTCCGCCATTGCGGCTACATTGATACTCGGCGCCTGCGCCGACATGAACAGCCCGGCCTACCCCAACGCGGGTACGGCCTACCCGCAGCAGAGCACCAGCAGCTACACGCAGTATGGCGTGGTGCAGACCATTACGCTGGTGCCACAGAACAGCACCAGCACCCCCATTGGCGCGGGCACCATTGCTGGCGCCGTGGTGGGTGGCATTCTTGGCCATCAAGTGGGCAGTGGCTCGGGCAACACAGCAGCCACCGTGCTCGGTGCGGCGGGCGGCGCTTACGCCGGTCATGAACTGGAAAAGCGCAACCAGACCCAACAAGGCAGTGTCTACCAGTTGACGATCCGCCTTAACAATGGCAGCTACCAGACCCTGACCCAGACCACTCACAACGATATCCGGGTGGGTGACAGCGTGCGCATCGACAACGGTGTGGCACAGCGTTACTGAGACCTTGCAGGTCAGACCACTCGCGTAGCGACGTGCTCTGACCCCAACTGATTAGATGCTTGCGGGTCAGACCACTCGCGTAGCGACGTGATCGCACCTCTGACCCCAACTAATTTCCCACGTCGTAGAGCAGGCGGTTGAGTTCCTTCTTGACCACGCCGTAGCATTCGCAGGCGTGCGCTTCAAGACCGGCACGGTCGAGCACGCCAATGTGGCCGCGGCGGTAACGGATGTAGCCCAGGGTTTGCAGGTGTCCGGCCGCATCGGTCACACTTTCGCGGCGCACGCCCAGCATGCTGGCCACCAGCTCCTGCGTCATCACCAACTCGCGCTCGGGCAAGCGGTCTTGCGTCAGCAGCAGCCAGCGGCAGAGTTGCTGTTCGACCGAATGGTGACGGTTGCAGGCGGCGGTTTGCGCCATTTGTGTCATCAGGGCCTGGGTGTAGCGCAGCAACAGGCGTTGCAGCGCACCGCCCTGGTCAAACGCCTCTTTCAACACATGACGATCCAGCCGGTAAGCCTGGCCAGCGGTTTGCACCACGGCCGAGCTAGAGGTCGTGTCACCACCCATGAACAGCGAAATGCCCACCACACCTTCGTTGCCCACACCGGCGGTCTCGGCGGATGCACCGGTTTCGGTCACATAGTGCAGCGACACGATGGAGGTGGTGGGAAAGTAGGCGTGGCGCATTTGTGTGCCGGGGTCGTACAGCATTTGGCCCAACGGCAGCGGCACCAGTTCCAAGTGCGCGGCCAGCGGCTCGTAGTCCTTGGTCGGCAAGGCCGCCAGAAGATGGTTTTGATTTGGGTTTTGGGGGGATAACATGGATGGCCCTGATGTTCTTGTTATCTTATTGATGTTTTGAGGTCAGTTCGACACGACTTTCTGTTGGCTTGCGAATTCGCAAGCATTCTTGTTCTTGCTATCTTATTAATGCCTCAAAGTCAGCTCCACCCCAATGCCACGGTAGCCAATAAAGCGGCTGCTGCTGTTGAACATGGGCTCGCCGCTGACCTGAAAAGTCTGCTGGCTGCCATCGGCATTGACGCGGTGAAAGACAAAGTCCAGAAACGGCTGTCGCTCGGCGATGGTGACGCGCAGCTTGTTGCGCTCTACCTCATTCCAACCATTGACCTGAGCGGCCTCTTTCTGGCCATTCAGTGACTCCACCTGAATGCCAAGCATCTCCAGCACCGGGCCTGAAACCTTGCTGAAGTGGCCGTTTTCGTCTTGTTCCCAGTACCAATCCGAGGCCAGCTCGGTCAGGCTGCGGTAACGTGCCTCGCTCTCGCGCAGCTCGGCGGTGCGCTCGGCCACCGTGGCTTCGAGCTGCTTGTTGTAGTCAGCCAGCTTGCGGTACAGCAGGCGCACTTCGAGCATGTTATGGATGCGCGTCTTGACCTCGACCAAATCAAACGGCTTGCTGATGAAGTCCTTGGCGCCAGCCGCCAGCGCGCGCAGCTTGTGGCCCGGCTGGGCGGTCAACACAATCACCGGCAGGTAGTGGTCGTTGACGTTGGTCTTGAGGCCTTCCATCACCTGAAAGCCGTCCATGACCGGCATTTGCAGGTCAAGCAAAATCAGGTCATAGCCGTTTTTACGGTGCAGCGCACACACTTCCTCGGGCTTCATGGTGGAAGTCACCTGGGTGTAACCGGCGTCGGCCAGCAGCTGCTCCAGCAGTTGCACATTGGCCAGTTGATCGTCCACGATCAGGATGCTGGCTTGGTGAATTTCGACCGTCATGGGCATGATCAATTCCTTGTTGTCTGACTGTAATTTAAACAGTATTTTCAAAATAATCATAGTGCGCTATCAAGCGCTCGCAAATCCGTGCGCCAACACACATAGGCCCTACCGACTCATCAAGCAATTACATGTAATTTTGCCTGGTCATCTTTGGGTGCATTGCGTTGTTGCAAAATGCTTCCCGGTTTCAGGATGGTGCGCAGAAAAGCGCCTGGGCGCAAAAAAGGGAGCTACGGTGGTCGATTCCGGGGCGTTGACAGGCGGCTTTCATGCACGGCCTGGCGACTGGGTCATGCCTCAAGTCTTTCAGCCACATTCCGTTCGAATTGCAGCCCAGCTCCCAAACACCCTTTGCGGCCGACGCCGTCAGGCGTGGTGATCTGGTCGTGTGACCGGGCTTTGGGGTGAAAGGCGCGCGCTGACAGTCGGTGGCGTACTGCACTTGGTTTTTCGCGCGTGATTTCGCC